>NZ_JBNJSN010000005.1:0-356537 GCF_050113845.1 Pantoea sp. FN0305
CACGATCAACAACCTGTTTGACTGCTTCAATTTTAAACTCTTCGGGATAACGCTTACCGCTCATGGGCACCTCTCTTCAAGTCATTTTAAATGACTCTGAAGTGTCTGTTAAACCTGTGGCGATTCATCCCGGTCAGACTTCTTAGCCAGTTACGGCCACTTTTAATTGGTTTTCGTAAATCAAAAGGATTAACTCAAAGAGAATTATCCGCTAGGTTGGGTGTCACTCAGCAGACTTATGCTCGCCTTGAGGCAAACCCTTCAAAAGCAAGTTTTCAGCGCCTGTACAACGTGTTAAATATTTTGGGAGTGGAGATTTCGCTTAGTTCTGAACCTATTTCAACTTATACAAAGGCTTCAAATTTGGTTGAAAAGGAGTTTGATTCACCGGCAAGGCGTGAAGAATGGTGATAGTAGCCAGGCTATTTGATAGGGCTGTACGTCAGGCACTGCCCCTAAGGAAGGTGCGATTTGTGAGCAAGGGCGCTTTGCATCGGGGTTAGCGGACCGTCAATATGGGAGTTAGCGAGCACACAACCAGCCGCGAAGATCCCCGCGTCATAGCGACATAGAGGTGTCGTGCATCCATCTCTTCCGGGGATGTGATGACTGCCACCTCTCCTTCCAGCCCCCTTAGCAACAATGTGCTGCCGATTACACGCCGGGCCAGCGGTCGACTCTCGTGGCGATTGCGTTCTCGCTCATTTACCGTGGAGTCTGCAAAAGTGTAGCCTCCGGCAGCAGCCGACTGCAGGGCACGCAAACAACAGCGCAATACCTCTGGCCGATAGACCCGCGCATTGTCCTGACGAGTCAGAAGGCGCAACGCCTCTGCGGCCAGCATAAAACCTGGTCTCTCTGCAAATGCCACTAACGCTGCTTCGGCAACCGTCGGCGGGTTGCGGGCTCGCCCTCTTCGTAGCGTTTCTAGGCGGGGCAGCAATGCTGCGGGGCCAACCTGGGTCATGACGCCTGCGGCAAACTGCACCAGGCGCGTCAACGCATCCGCAGCTTCCAGGTTAAACGCTTCACCAAAGTCGGTAAGGTCGACCAAATCGACGGCTTCGACGGTCGTTGCCCCCGGGATCTGGCTGGCCATCTGCTGACGCCCGCGGGTGTCGTAGCTGTTTCCAATCACCAGTACCTGCCCGTTCGCGGTGACCGCGCGCGTCAGGGCGGCAGTAAGACGCTGCTAAACAGCGGTTTCTGCCTGTAACAGGGGCTTGCTTTAGGGCTAATGAAGTTGCTGATTTTGATGCCTTGTCGGCAGGAGAGTGCATTGATGGATTATCAATCTCACATACCTTTACCGTCTTACCCTTTTTCAGATCGGGCAGAGCGGGAATTGCAGGCGCAGTACCTTTCGCAAGTGCCTTCCAGTAACCGGCAAGCGGCCTGGGTATCCGCATTTCGCTGCATCGTTTTGCCAGTAACTCAGTACTGATGTCATACAACACAGCTATACATTCCGCGGGCTCGCACCAGACCAAGTGGTACAGCGTTTCCCGATCCTAGGGCAAAGTCTGCGCGGCATCGTGTGGATTCATCTCTGACATTGCGTCTCCCCTCCTATGGGTACATTATCAGGAATCTTTGCCTGTTGGTGATTGAAAGAAATATGAGCTGCTTCCCATTGATTGGCGCGACTGAAACTGAGCGGGAAGAGATTGACGCCATTTTGCAAGATACGTGGGAAAGCGCTGAGGATGGATTCTTTCAATAAGCCGATTTCGAATCGGGAAAATCTTGACGTGATCAGAACTGATTGATAGGGAGAAACGCCGTGGGGCTATATGAGAAGTGGTGTGAATCCATTAAAGAAAATGATGAACGCAAGTATTACTGGACGTATGTCGAGAAGGACGGCGGCCGCGATGATATCCGCGAGGACCTTGCTGAGACCATTCGCTCGCACTACGAACGACTTGAACGCATCGCCGATGACGTAGGGCGACTAGGATACAAGGTTGCTGCCAAGATCCTCCGCGAGGCAATGCCTAATACCCCGAAGGGCCGCTCTGGCGACCTCGGCGAAATCCTTGCGACTGAACTAGTTGAGGAAGAAATCGGTCTGCGGGTACCCGTGCGCCGGCTCCGTTACAAGGACGGCCGTAACATGGCCATGCGCGGCGATGACTTCATCGGCGCGGGCTACCAAGGCAATAAGCTCTGGCTGCTAAAAGGTGAAGCTAAAAGTAACCAGAAGCTTGGCAAAACCACGGTCACCGCCGCCCGCAAGGTCCTCGACCGCGACAATGGCCGCTGCACGCCTGACTCGCTGCTGTTCGTCGCCAATCGCCTGCTGGAGAGCAACGACGCTGGCGATAACGCACTGGGTCGCGACCTTCGTGACGAAGTGGGTCTTAAGTCTATGCCAGCCGATCGCATCGACCACATGCTCTTCACCGTGTCGGGTAACGGCCCTCACGCTTCCCTGAAAGAGAACCTTGAAGCCGCTGGAGTCAACAGGGACCATTACGTCGTGAACATTCACGTCGAAGACCATCAGGATTTCATTGCGGCAATGTACCTAGAGGCGGAAGATCTTGGAGACGACTGAAGAATTAAGCACCTTCCTGACGGCCGCTACAGTTGACGGTATTCTCGGGCGCCTCCTCTATCGCGGTGCAGCTTGGTCGTTGATGCGCAAGAATGGCGTATTGCCGCAAAACGCTCCGCCGCTTGGCGCAACCATCGAAACAGATCTTGCCGAGCACGGTTTTGCCCTGCTTCGAGGCGCAATGGCACTGCGGGCTCAGGCTGGTGCTTCGGAACTCACTGGCAAGGCCTTTGAGCGCGCAGCCAACGCCTTCGAAGCCCTCGTGCGTAATGGTGATCCAGAGTCGCCTGATCGCGGATTCCGCCGCACCATTGCTGCTGCATCCTACCATCTAGCCGGCTTCTCGGCCGTCGCCTTTTCAATCTTCAACGAGATAGAGGAAGACCTTAACGTCTCACCCGGGGAAATAGCGATCCGACACCTGATACTGCGCGATCTCGATCAACTTCGCGGCTTCGTTCGCGACTGGTTGAATGATGGGGCTCACGGCGATGAGCAGATCGCGGCGGCCCTGCAGGGCGGAGACGCTGACGTCGACGA
The DNA here is from genome assembly GCF_050113845.1 of Pantoea sp. FN0305. Classification (NCBI taxonomy): domain Bacteria; kingdom Pseudomonadati; phylum Pseudomonadota; class Gammaproteobacteria; order Enterobacterales; family Erwiniaceae; genus Pantoea; species Pantoea sp. FN0305. Next base: position 3,101 of record NZ_JBNJSN010000005.1, read on the forward strand.
AGCACTGTCGACAATTCTCAATACGACGATCTGCCGTGCCCTGGCATTTTTCGACTTCGCGCTTGAGACGGGCGAGGTTGAGTCGTTCGAAGCCGCGCGAGGGTTCCTTACCACCGCTGTCGGGCTTGCCGACAACGCTGAGAACGTCCCGCTGTGGTGGATCTCGAACCTCTGCCGTCACCTGATCGACGACTTGTGGCAACACTCACTACACCAGAATTTGCCGACTGAGCCACCCGAGGGTGCGGAGGAAAAATATCCCGACCTGCGGCGGTTGTTTATATCTTCCCTTTACGCCCGCAAGACCTCAGAAGTGGAGCTATGGCCATCGCAGCGCGAAGCCGCCCAGCGCTCCACAGACGTCACGGACGATCTGGTCGTCGCCCTGCCGACCAGCGCGGGCAAAACACGGGTGGCAGAGATTGCCGCGTTAATGACCCTATCCTCCGCACGCCGGGTGCTAATCGTCACACCGCTGCGCGCTCTTTCGGCCCAGACCGAACGAACTTTCAGGAAGACCTTCGCGCCCCTAGGGTTTGGTGTCTCTTCTCTCTACGGCGCCAGCGGCCTTTCGGCCGGTGATGAAGACGCCCTCCGCACACGGGAGATCATCATTGCGACGCCCGAAAAACTCGACTTCGCGCTGAGAAGCGACCAGACGTTGATTGACGATGTCGGCCTGATCGTCCTCGACGAAGGCCACATGATCGGTCCTAGTGAGCGCGAAATCCGCTATGAGACGCTCGTGCAGCGTCTACTTCGGCGCACGGATGCGGCAGAGCGCCGAATAGTTTGCCTTTCCGCGATCCTGCCAAGCGGCGACGAACTCGACGACCTTACCGCATGGATTCGTTCCGACGAACCCGGGGAGCCTGTGCGTTCCGACTGGCGCCCAACGCGCCAGAGATTCGGCGCGCTTACCTGGCGAGGTAAGGACGCGTTGCTACGGCTCGATCTAGACGACGATGGCCCCTTCCTTGACAAATTCGTCGCGGAAAAACCAGCGCTCGGGAAGGAGAAGAAGCCCTATCCACGCAAGAACTCGCACCTCGCTCTGTTCGCGGCATGGGAGTTCGCGAGCCAGGGCAAGCGCACCTTGATCTTCTCTACCCAAGCAAACTGGGTCGAGAGCTACGGCAAACAAGTCGTGGAGCTCTGCAAGCGCGGCTATCTGGACTCGTTGCTGGAAGACGAGGCTCCAATCGCCCGCGCCCTAGAAGTCGGCAAGGAATGGTTGGGCGAGGATCACCCAGCCGTGGCCAGCCTGAAGGTGGGCGTTGCCATTCATCACGGCCGACTGCCGAGCCCGTTCCTACGCGAACTGGAACTGCTTCTATCCGAAGGAGCGCTAAAGGTCATTGTCGCTTCGCCGACGCTCTCGCAGGGCCTCAATCTCAACGCTGCCGTGCTGCTTGTGCCCGCGCTATATCGCGCCTCAGAGAAGATCAAAGGCGAGGAGTTCGCGAACGTGGCCGGCCGCGCCGGACGTGCATTCGTCGATGTCGAGGGGCTGATCGTCCATGTCATGTTCGACAAAATCAAATGGCGAAAGAAGGAATGGAGGGAACTGGTCGCCTCTGCCAAGGCCAGGACGCTTAAAAGCGGCCTTATTCAGATCGTTGCCGAAATCCTTGAGCGTCTATCACGCGAGGGCGTCTTGGATATAGATGACGCCTGGGAATATCTCGCCAACGCCCGCGAGGCTTGGAGGTCACCTGAAGAAGAAGCAGTGGTAGCAGAACGACTGGCAGCCGCAGTGGAATACGACGCTTCCACCGACGATGAAGACGAGACGGATGACGAGGAGGAAACCATCGACGAGGAGCCCCTGTCTCAGCTCGTCGAACGCCTCGACGCCACCGTATTCGGTCTGATCGAAGCCCTAGACGCTGATCGCGCCGATCTACCTAAACTTCTAGACGAGGCGCTCAGGGGGTCACTCTGGGCTCGCCAAATTGCTCGGGAGAACGAGGATGTCGCTTCCCTGCACCGGAAGGTATTCGAAGCACGCGCTGCTCTCATCTGGAAAGCTACCACCCCCCCTACGCGACGCGGGCATTTCGCGATGGGAGTAGGGCTCGAAGCTGGCCTCCTCATCGACGCTATGGCGGACGAGTTGGCCGAACTCATCGACAGGGCAGACAGTGCAGCGTTGAGCGGCGACATCAACGAACTCGCCGATGCTCTCGGCGGACTCGGCGAACGCCTGCTGTTCATGCGGCCTTTCATCCCTGACAAGGCGAACGCGCTGCCGCCGAACTGGAAAGCTATCCTACGTAGTTGGGTGTCCGGGGAAGAAGTCTCCAAGATCGGTCCGCAGAACATGCGGGCGGTCGAAGATGCCTTCACCTATCGGCTAGTCTGGGCGCTAGAAGCCGTCCGCACCCGGCGCATGTCCTTCGGCTGGTCGCCGGATACGGTGGCGGGCGCCGCTGCGGCTGCGGTCGAAACCGGTGTCCCCCAGTTCATGATGGCGATGCTGATCCGCGCAGGCCTGCCGTCACGGCGCGCGGCAATGGCGGCCATCGAAGATGCTGAACCAGTCTTCGTCACGCCCGCAGAAATGCGGGCTTGGCTTGAATCCGACGAGATTACGGCCAAAACCGACGCAGGCGACTGGCCAACACCCGACACCTCCGCGTTATGGGCCCGCTTCCGAACCGAAGCTCTCAGCGGAGGCATCCAGAAATGGTCCGTCGAACGCTATAAGCGCCTACTCGATACCGAGTCCTCCCCGCCCGCTGGCCTCTATCGAATCCTCACCGACGAAGGGGACGCGCGGACTTGGCTGACAACCCCCGACTACCAGCGGATCGCCGTCTTCAAGAAGCCAGCGGTTGATCCCAAGCCCAGTCTATTCTCGGGACAGTTGCCGGGCAAAACCCGGCTCGTGGATGCTCTACGCGTCGGCCGCGGAAAGTTGCGTTGGCCGACTGCCGACGTCTAAAAGGGAACGGTCAAGATGCTGTATGCCTGGATCGACGAACAGAAGCGCGCACCTGTCGCGAAGGGAGAGTGAATAAACTGCCATGACTGTGGCGACATGCTAACCGCCGTTTTCGAACGTTCAGGAAGCACTAAGAAAACATTCGTTTCGAACATGAATTGATTGAGGAAATTAACAAAGCTGCTGGTCCTGGGCAGTTCAGCTCATGGGTAAAAGAAGCTAGCTGGGAAAACTAGCTAAAATAGAGATGGAGTCGACAGGGAGTAAAAAGTAAAGAATGTTCTTTCCCTGTAATAAAAGAAGCTAAGTAGTGTTTTCTAAAACACCTCTTATCTCTTCTTTTTAGGCTTAATGTGAAGTTTAATATCATTTAGCTTCTGAAATCCATTTTCAATCGCTAAAATCACAGCCGAAACGTAAATATACATTTCTTTTGCTGAGTCAACGTCTATATTATCAATTATCTCATCATCATCTCTACCATGCGCAATGGTGTTTCTAACAAGTGTATAATCGCTTAACAGTGAATTTAACTTAGAGAAAGTTTCATGGGTTGTTAATCCAGGCACTGTATCATATGCTTTTTTAAACTTATCTGAAAACCGCTCATCGGTATCTTGACCGTATATTTTTTGATTTATATAACTCTCTAATGCCGCATATGACATAAAACAGGACATTTTGAAATTATTCTCATTGAGTAATGCGTATGCTTCTATGAGTAGCTCAAAGTAAAAAGGCTGGTGGTTTTTAGCCCCTACAATGTTTAACTCGCAAACAACTTCATCTGAGTTTCCATGATCCATACCCGTAGAGCAATATGAACCGCTATAAATAATCTTGCTTAAATTATTATCTATAGCATCAATTTCCATCGCCGATATATATGGCGGATTATTACCATCCATGTGAAATATGCAATCATCAAATTCAGATAGATTTTCTTTGTGAGGGTTGCTCGCGAAGTATGAATTAATAAAGTCATCAGAATTCAATGAGTTTATATTAGAAAAAGCCGCTTTGGTTGCAGGGCAAACAGAATTTATCTTTTGTTTTATTTCATCCAAAACAAAAATCTTGTTCACAATCTCCACTTCAAAAACCTTAAAGAAATCGTAATCAAATCCTCAATTTCCTTTGAAGTAATAGTTCTTTTCTGCATAGCCATCATAACCATTGGAGTATGAATAATCGGGATCGACAGATGTAGTATAAAACAACCTATATTTCTTTATAATACCCAAAGATGAATTCACCAAGTCAATATCATCACGTAAAGCATCATACATTTCATTAATTTTCATTTCACACCTTATTAAATTAACCACTCACCTCTAATCCAAGCTTGCATTTCAGATAGACGATAATCAGTAGCACCAATTTTAATACGTTTGGGGAACTTACCTTCCTTCCCAAGCTTACAGCGTGAGCTGCTCGCAAGAGTAGTCAGCCCGACAATCTTTCTCACGAATCATACGGTCATTGTTAGAAATGTTCTCAAGACCCTTTTTATCAACAACAGCCATTTTTTCATATTAGCCAGCCTTTTGTTTGAGGATTGTCACTTTTGACTCAACGCATGAGATGTTATTGAGGTATGTCGTCCAGAGCTCTAGCGCTTCCAGTTTCTTCACCATAAATTTACTTCGGTTGTAAATACCCGCCACATCGGGTAATGCAAGGCCTAACTGATCTGTTCCCTATTTATTCATACAGGCAGAGGCTAGCAACGTCGGCTTCAGACACAAAGCGTACAGTCTAAAACACCGTAAGGTCTGTTCAGAGCGATCTGCGGACATAGCTAACAGCATTCAACGGGGAGCAAGTCACAAGGCTGTCTAACCTTATACACAACTCAAAAAATAATGGCTCTGTCGCGTTAGACGCCACGCAATTTCGCCCTGTCAGGGAGTTAAATTTTTCCAGATGTCATAGCCGATATAAGCTAGCGTTGAGGTAGCAAACAGGGCAAAAATGATGACAACGTAGCGGAATCTACCCTGACTTGCGGCAATTTGCGCCTCCAGATAGCTCTTTTGCTGGCTCACTGCCTCGGTCAACGCCTGCTGGCTGGTTTGCAGAGACTCAATTGCCTGGGTTAGTGGGGTCAAATGCTGCACCAATGCTGCCGGGACGTCGGAAGACAACGTTTCAAGGCTGCTTAACACTTGCCTCCGATCGCTTTCCTGCCGTTCCGCGAGCATGGTTCGCGTCGTTTGCACTCCTTGGCACACGCCCTTGAGCTGCTGGTCAAGTTCGCTTATCGACTGCTTTATTTGCTGCTGGGCCTGCATGATACTTTCCAGCCGTTCAGCCAACCGCTGGTCACGCTCTCGCGTCGACTGTTGCTCGCTGGCATTCGCAGCGCAGGTTTCCTCCAGGAAGCGGTTAGCATTCAGCAGTTGCTGCAATAAGGCCTCAGCACTGTCGATACCCGTTTGCTGATACTGCTGTATTGCTGCCTTGACACTCTCATTTTGCTGGCCAAGAACATACGACAGTTTTTCAAAGACCTCACCGGTCGCGGCTTTCAGCTGGCTATCATAGTGTGCCGATTGTTGGCTAAGCGCGGCACTAATATTCTGTTTTTTTTCTTCAACCTGCGTCGAAATAAAATCTCTCAGCTTACTTATCGCCCCAGGGACATCGTCGTCTTGCAGCTCACGTAACGATTTTTTCAGTGGATTAATGATTTCTTCGGTGTTTGCACCTACCGCATTAATGGCATCATTGATTTCTTCAACCTTATCTTTGGTGTCCAGAACCTCTGTGTTGAGTTTTTTTAACGAACTCTCAAGGGGATTGAGCGGCTCCTTGAGTATTTTTACCATTAACTCGGCGAGCGATTTTTCTTTATTTTTTATTTCACTGGTCACGTTCATGTCTTATCCAGAATACTTTTCAGTTAAATTCATTAAATCTTCCCGCTGATTTTTCAACGCAACGCAGGAGAAAACTTGTAATAACGCATCACAATCATCACGTTCCTGAAAGACTGAATCCAGACGCGTACTTAATGTTTTGAGATACTCTTCATCAAGAAAGTGAACAAACTGCTCGCAGCGGACAAGATCCTCTTGTGATTCAACAGCAATTCTCTTTAACTCGTCTTCGCACGATACGGCCTGTTGCTTAAGTGAGATCTGTTTCTGAAGGGATTTATTCTGCTCTACCCGCAACTCATCGAGAATTACCCCATCTTTGGTGAGTTCGCTTTTGTATTGATTATGGACGTTCTCTGCGGCAGCCATCCATTGTGAGGTCCACAACCGAATGACTTCCACTTTGGCATTATCAGCGGCATGGATGACACTGTTTTTATCCGATAAATAATTCGCAGAACTAAGATAGGTGTCGATCCAGTAGTCATTGAGCCTATAGCGAATAGCATTGAAGTTTTCATCAAGAATATCCTGAACCGCCTGTCTCGTAGGTTCAACTTTGTTGCGGGCCACTTTTTGCCAGTAGACCGTCTTATTTTTCACATCCAGCTGGATATTCTTAATTTTAGAGCAATAGTCGGCGATCATGCTATGTAATGTGGTACATTTTTCACTGCTGTAACTTCCCTTCAATTTAAAGCTTGCGGCCTCTTCCGCAGCTTTATCGATAAGCCGTCGGCTGACAGGTAAAGCGTTATCTTTTAATAACCTCTCCGTTTTTTTTAATTTCTGCTGCGTCTGAGTAATAGCGTTTTTCCAAAACGTCAGTTTATCTTTTGTCTCTTGTTGCTGTTTTTTTAGCCCCAGCAGTTCTCTTTCGATTGCCGCCGTTTTTTCCTCCTGGATATATTTAACGCTGAGGTGGGTATCCAGGGTACTTCGCAGCCGTCCGAGTGGGCTTGTCGATGTTGCAATTTGTTCCAACAGTTCGCTACGCAAGTGGCTGACCATGGGGGCAACCCGGGCGTAAAGGGCGGTATCGTTTTCGGCCATACTCAGCCAACTGCTGCCAAACTCGAGCGGAAAGTAGAGGTTCCGATCTTTCGCCGCGTCGCTCAGGTTGCTAAAGCGTTCAATCTGTTCAATAAGGCGCTGACGTAACTGCGCGATATCGATAGCCGGATCGTTGCGAATCAGCGTCTTCACCGACTGCGCTGAGTAAGAATAGGTCGTCACGATACGAAACCGATGCGGCATCGCCTGCCAGTCCTCAATACCCGGCAGGGTGATAACCTGTGGCTGCAGGAAGCTCAAATCGTCGCCACGACCAATCAGCAGGACCAAATCAGCGAAGGGAAGATAGGTCTTCGCCATGTGATTTACATGCTTTTGCTCTTCCATATTGGCGGGATTATCACCAGGCAGATCCAGAATACGCACGCCGGGCGCTCCCGAAGTTTTTATCCTGAAAAAACGCCTCGGAATATGCACAATACAGGGAGAATCAACAACCAGTTCACCCCGTTCCATCTGCTTTCTGAGCTGCGCTAAGGTCTCTGTCATATCGTCGTCAGAGGCAAACCAGTGCGTTTTCGATTGCACAAACAATCCCCAGCGCTGGTCCGTTGAACGACGATATTCCATGGCGGTGGCGGTGGATGATTTTCCGGCTTCCCGCCCGCCGCGTAGCACGTGCGATAGCGTTGCCATCTGCTGCAGATCGATATCCATCAGGTCGAGCAGTAAGGTGGTTTTGCCGACCTGCGTCTTACCAAATATGACCACGTACGGTTCGGCATCGCTTTCCTTAAGTTGTATCCTTTCCTGAACGTCATGACTTAATGTCTTAATCAGCCGATCGTAGGCGCGAAAAGCCCACTCCGACTGCCGTGACTCTAACCGCTGCCAATAATCAATAACTTTCCCGGACGTCATCTCACTCACCACGGCTGGTGATTAATACTTGCAGGCCCGTAGCCGATGAACCCAGCTCATTGCGCAGGTCGTCGATAAGGGCATTCACATCGGCGATGGCTTTCGCGAGCCGATCCTTGCGCATCAGCATTTCGTCCATGTGATAACGCGCACGTAACGTTTCGCTAATCCGCTTACGCGCCGCGCTCATCGTGTCATCGAATTGATTGCGTAAATGCTCAATATGGTGGTCATGAACACTGGCAAGCATGACGTGTGCCTGGCTGCTCGCTTTTTTCTCAAAAGTACGCATTCGCGTTATTGCAGACGCGGTCACGTAGGCCGCCGCCACAACGGCTGTTACCGCAACGGCAGCAGGATGCATCATCACCGGTGCGGGGGGAAGAGGTGAACCCGTCGGGTCAGCAGAAGGCTTATCCTGGCCAAAGAGCGTGCCGAGGATATCGGAATCGCCATCGCTGACAACGTCAATCGCCAGCACCGCGGCCAGTGATTTTATTGCGGTCTTGCCAAGATCAACCCCTGCGTTGAGAGTTTGAACCCCTTTTGCCGCGACGTTACCCGCGGATGTCTCGCCATCGTCCTGCTCAAGCGTGACGTAGGGCCGCAGCTCTTTGCAAATCTCAGGCATGGCGTACACAAGGCGGGTGTACTCTAGCGAGAGCACCGGGATCAATTCCACGCTCTTCCTCAGCTGTTTATTCACCACTGGAATGTTTTCCGCATTCGACGTGGCACCATGATTTAGCAACATTTTGATATTACTTATTTTTTCTGCATCCAGCTGTTCGTGTTGCACGGGCTGCCCGGCGCTATTCATATAGCCAAGTGCTACCAGCTTCTCCAGCTTCGGTGATGCAGGCAAGTTTGGGCGATCGTTGCCGTTTGGAATGGGCTTGAGTTTCGCCGCCGTCAATTGTTGCAGACTGTTCACATAGTCGTCGAAGAAATCAGCTGATGCGTCCTGCCATGAATCCTGAACCAGTTGCTGCAATTTGCCTTTTGTCTCACTGGTGGTATCAAATGCATTCGATATCCAGTTGGCAAATCCCTCATGCTCCTTGACCAGCCTACGGTCCATATTAGCCTTCGCCGCCTCAAAAGTTTTAGCGATGCACATTTTTACCTTTTTGGTATGCTCCTCCCGCAATTCCTGCACGGCAGTGTCAAACACTTCCAGAGCTTCGGCCAGCACCTGGCTGCCATCGTCCTGGCCGCCTTTATCACTGTGGTAATACAGACGTGACTGGGTGCGGATCATATTCATGACGCGCGGCAGATCCTTACTAACAATCCCAGTAAGGTGGGTTAACTGGAGATAACGGTTGGTTTGTCCGGAAAAGTTAAGGTCGTCAATGGCCCGACGAAGGTGCGGCATCCATTCTGTTACGTATTCCGGATCGTCGGTGCCGGTTAAAATAATGTTGTTATCGGCATATTCGGCAGCGACATTGAAGGTTTCGGCCGCGCTTTTTCTTAATTCAGCTTGACGTTGCGGATTGTGGCGAAACGCTTCTGTCTTGGAGATAACAATATAAGGTTTACAATTCTTAAGCTCTTTTTCCAGCATATCTTTGACGATTTCGAGCTGCTGCTGGTTTGCCAGTCGCGTCTCATCGGTCACGATAATACAACCGCCTGCCGCTATCATCGCCTGACGCATCAGTTCTTGCCACTCACGATTTTCACGCTCTTGTTTTTCATAACCAGGAAGCAGTAACCAGGCCTGGTTATTGCGGGTAAAATAACGCTGCGGTACCTTCAGTATCGGCAGTAAATCCCCGGCATCAGGATCGCAGACCGCGCGCTGAAACTCGTTGACGTCGACGCCGATATCATCCAGCGTCAAACCATTTCCAGTTTCGACCAGGCGGCGGACATAACCCTGCGCTACTTTAGTCTCACGACTCTCGAGGATCAGTACCGGCATTTTCTCGCCGCGTCCTTCATTACTGCGTAACCAGCCGCTATTGTCATGATGCAGGTTATACAGGCTCGCCATCAGCGTCGTTTTACCCGCCCCTTGCGAGCCGCCTATCGCCACGATCCAGGTATCGGCGAGCACCTCAGCAAGCAGCAGTCGTCGCATGACCTCAAGTAATTTTTCATCAAGCTCCTCACCGTCAAGTGCGGAACAGGCCCCACGTAAACGACGCAAAGCATTATTCAGAGCCTTGAGCTGAATTTCAGGTGATTCCATTGGCATTTCTTATCCTCAGCAGGTCTTAATTATCCATCCTTATCGGTCGGCCCGTAGCCTGGTACGATAAGAACGACGGCGGTTGGTTTTGAAGTTGGAGTGAGTAACGTCCCTTTCAAAGAACCTTTTGTCCCAGCAGCATCCACGACAGTTTCGGAAAAGGTCACCGGCACAGCCACCAGTCGTACAAATGTACACGCGCTTAAAAAAGCAATGTAAGCGGTAATATGTATCGGTGATGTTCCTGTAATAATTAGCGCACCAGTCAATTTATATTAAAAATATGACCTGCTCTTCATGGATTAATACATCAGCGGCGTTAGTAAAGTCCGCTCCTGGCACACGTCAAAGGTCTCATCCGCATAGTCAAATGCGCCCTGAAGGGACCAGTCGCTCACAGGCTATAATTAGAAGCTTGTGTGTAGTCACTTTAGTTGCTTCAACGGATAAGAATTGGAGCTGCTGGAACCGTCGCTGTAGGCCTCAGTAATAATGATTTTTTTACCCTCAACAGCATATCTGACCGTGCTGTCTGCAGGATCATCCCGCCAGCGACCGGTGCTGTCAGGATTGTCAGATGCCCACATCACTTGATTGCCGATAAGTTTGCACTTGATGGCCCAGCGGGTTCCATCGTTCTGTCGGATATAATGTACGTAAGCAATACCTGACTCGACTTTATCCAGCCGCATGATTTTGAGGTCACGATCGAACATTGCCGCAGAAACAGCCTTGCAAACCTGACCCACCGTCACTTCAGAAGCCAGTACCGGAGCAGCAAACACGAGCGGAACAAGAAGCAGCAGTTTCTTCATATGGATCCATCCTTTTAGTTATGTTCTTGAATAACGCTTATCGTATATTTCGGCAACCTGAAGCATTTCTTGACGAATATTTAGCATTAGGATGACAGGACTGACTAATAAAATCCCTGGTGTAATCTCACGCACTCCCTGACGGTTAGCCCTGCTCCTGCTGTACATCCTTAGCGTGGTACGCGAACAAAACATCGGGCATGAGGCCCGTTTTCTCTATGGTTGCCAGCACGGACTGCGTTGAAGCCTCAGCGATAACCTTCATCGCTTCATCACGAATTTCGACATACGCTGGGTCTTCATGGGGCACGAAGGGCTCAAGGAGGTGGGCGATGGCTTTACCGTTAACAGAAAGGCTGAACGTGCCAGCGGCACGATCCACATTCCAGATGTAGATGAGTGGCCATAAACCCAGTTCGTCGCATTCGGCCTCACTGCGGATCCCCGGCAGATACACAGGCATTGACAGCTTTTCATCACTCAGCGTCAGCGCGATAAACTGCTGCGCCGTCAGTCGGGAACCCTGCCCGGGCGCAGCGTCAGGTTTTTTCTTTTTAAAGAATCCGAACATGGTCTTTCCTTGTTTATGATGAATCGGAGGGATAGTCACTGTCTTACAGAGCGGATGAATCAGAGCGTCACGGACCACAGCGCAGACTCGCGGTAACTCTCATTCGGCAAAAGTGATTTTTACACATTTCATGTCACCAGAAACGAGAATTACTTATCGCTTTTCCTGGCAAGATAGCCATGATGATGGCCAACACATTGCTAGCGTGGATGCTGGCACTATCACGAAGAAACGAGGGAGATTCCTTCGATTACATATGCAGCATTATTGGTTGCCGTTTTATTGGGAAGTGGAGTCGTCACTTTTCTTAACGTCCTTCTGCCCTCTTCCGCCAGATCGAACCTCATAAAGTTGTTTAGAAATCAGCAGGTATTCAATGGCAGGCCATGCTGTGGTTCACGCTGCATTTCAAAGGCGTCACCAACATCAGCAAATGCTCCGGACAAAGACGCGCTGTTCATGTGGGCCAGATGCCCAAACGTCCTCTTCCTGCTACTAACCAATCCTGTCATGCATCCATTTGATATGGCCGCTTTGAGCGAGAAGCGGAAGTTGAATTAACAGTATGTCGTTTACGAAAACGTAATCAGTTCTACAGGGGGAAAGAATTCTTAGAAGTTAATGTATTTTTTATGAAAAACGGCTTAAATGGTGATAGTTTAACATGAAAATCATCAGGTTTTACTAACACCTTTCTTTAAGGAATTTGTCGAGTGCTGTTCGATATACAGAAAATCAAAGAGCTGCTTCGTGAATATCCCGGCCTGACAGGTAAGCAGATATCTAAAAAACTAGGGTACAGCGATAAATCTGCCCTAAATTCATTTTTATACAGCCATGTAGAGGGTTTAAAACAGGTCGAATGGAAATGGTATGTTGAAGATGAATACGTTTTGGTTCTGGATGCAGACACCTGGATCGATGAAAACATTTTTGAAGCTAATTTATCGGCTGCGGGATGTTTGTTGGGGGCTTCAGCAAAAAGGTGCAGAATAAGCTTCCCGGAGAGGTGCTGGATTTTATTGACGGCGGGAGCGAGAATTATTGCTCTGTCAAATCAGGCTGCCATTTCTGGAAAATCTATTGAGCTCGATTTCAGTAAATGTCCTTCAACGGAAAGCTATCTGAACCGGTTAGGTTTTTTTGATCATTTGCATCCTGATGTGGCAGTTAAGCCTGAGAGGCCAATGGAATCAAGGGCGAAACGCTACCGGGGAAACAGTGATAATCTGGTTGAGATTGCTTCTATTAACCTAGATGATTTTGATAATTCTATCCCAGAAAAGTTGACTAAGCAGTTTGCACACCATGCAGGCCAGAAATATTACATGGCTGTGTTTACCATTTTTTCTGAGCTTATTGGTAATGTTCGAGATCACAGTGAGACCCCGATTCCTGGGTTTGCGGCGTTGCAGTTATATCGGGGAAAGCGACGCCATATCCAGACTGTAATTTCAGATAGCGGTTTAGGTATCGCAGCAACGTTGAAACGCAATCTTAAGAAACATTACCCTGAAATTTTCGAAAAACTGAGATCATTAAACGAAGATGCTGATTTATTTCTGGTTACCCTCGCACTGAAAAAAGGTGGGCTAAGCCAGTTTGGATCTGCACCTGATGAGGCCGCACGTGGACTGGGTCTGAAACGTTCTCAGGATCTGGCCGCAAAATATGATGCTATTGTCCTGGTTCGTCAACCTGACTTCGAACTAAGAATCACTTATAAAGATGGTGTACTCACAGAAATTACCACGAAAAAAGGGCTGGCATTGATTAAGGGCACCCAAGTTTGTTTTGATTTTTTCCTGGGCTATGATTAATATCTTCTCCTTAAATTAACCATAAGAAGCAGGGTTGTATGAAAGTCAAACTGCTGGAACTCACTGATAATAATAACCATCCATTTGGAAATGTTTTGGGACGGGAAGTGTTTAAGCGACTTCAAAATGTTGTTGACTCGCACCCTGGCTGCAAGTCTTTTGAAATTTCGCTTGAAGGTATTGTTGCCACCGATTCCTCTTTTCCACGGGAAAGTGTAATTGCACTTGCAAAACAGCTTTGTGGAGAAAAATACTTCTTTATCACCGATGTAAGTTCTGCAGATCTCATTGATAACTGGGACTATGCTGCAATTGCAAAGCAGCAGTCTTTGATTGTGGTGTTGGCTGACGGAGTGCGGATCATAGGCCCAGAAGCGAAAAATTCGACAAAGGCATTGCTCGATGTCGTACTAAGTCGTGATGGCGCCAGTACCGCAAATGTTGCTAAGTCCCTCAACATATCTGTTCAGAATGCGAGTACAAGGCTTAAAAAGCTTGTCAGTGAAGGGGTTATCATGCGGTCGGAAGTGTCCTCACCAACAGGTGGCATTGAGTTTATCTACACAGGTCCAAATATTTCCGATTAAACAGGTTGATTTAACCAGAGTGAGCGATGTATAGTCATCACAGTGGACAGTTTATTTTATTGCCACCTGGTTAAACAGCTTTATTTAATGAGATTTCACGGCATTGCCACTGTAGAAAACTCCGGAGGTATTTATGCAAGACATTCAATCACAACATGCCCACCGCCGCTTCATTGAGGTGGCAGACGAAACTCTCGTTTACCGTCAGGTAGCTGTGGAGAACAGTACGCCCAACGGTTCACAGATTTCAGCTGCATCAGGGTTTAAACCTGATCAGATGCCTGTTGTGCTGATGTTGCTTCCAAATGGTTCTCTGGAAGACATCCGACCTGACGAAGTTGTAGATCTTGGTTCTGAGGTTCGCCGCTTTATTGTTGTTGAATCAGACCGCACCTACTTTTTTACAATTGATGGTGCACGTTTGGAGTGGCCATGTCGCTTAATTAGCGGGTATAGCATCCGTAAGCTTGGCGGCATCGGTGACAATAAAAAACTGCTACTGGAGCGTGAGGACGAAGCTGATCTCGAAGTCCAGAATGAACAGATTGTCGATCTCAATGGGGAGGGTATTGAGCGCTTCATCAGCAGGAAGGCAACGTGGAAGCTTAATGTTCAGGGTAAGGAATTTACATTTGATACTCCGACTGTTGTCATCCGCGATGCTGTTATACGTGCAGGGCTGAATCCCAATCAGGCATGGCATATTTTTCTCAAAGTTGAAGGGCAGCCGAAGGTTGAGAAGCATATTGATGATGTCATCGATTTGCGTACGCCAGGAATTGAGAAGCTGCGCCTCACACCGAAAGATGTAAACAATGGCGAAGAGGCCCGTGTCACTCGTCGTGAGTTTACTCTGCTCCCCGCCGATGAACACTATCTTGATGAAATGAGGTATTCGTGGGAAACCAGCCTGGACGGCAATGCTCGCTGGCTGATTATTTACGGTTTTGAACTACCGGACGGATATAACCATCATCAGGTAAATTTAGCACTTTCGATTACTTCTGGTTATCCCGTAAATATGCTGGATATGTTTTACGTCTATCCCCCACTCGCACGGGCCAATGGCGTTAGCATCCCGGCTACAGAAGCTACGGTGGTTATTGATCGTTTTGCGTACCAGCGATGGTCCCGCCATCGCTCATGGGATCCTGAAACCGATTCTGTTATCTCTCAGTTGGCCATGGCAGATGGTTGTCTGCAAAAAGAGGTGGAGCAATGAGCGGAGGAAGCCGTCTAATACTGACGCAGGAACTCCATACCACCCTCCAGAAACATCTGTTTCCCGGAGACGGAAAAGAGGCTGCTGCAATCCTGGTTTGTAACCGTTATGAAGGTACTCGTCTGAAGCTGCTGGCTAAGGAACTCATTCTTGTTCCATATGAAGAGTGCAAATCTAGGACGCGAGATTTCATTTCCTGGCCAGGCAGCTACCTGGAGAAGGCCATTGATGCTGCTGAAGAAACATCAATGTCTATCATCCTTGTACATTCGCATCCCGGCGGTTTTCTTGCTTTCTCTAATATGGATGATGCAAGTGATGTGCAGACAATGTTGTCGCTTTCTCAGGGCGTTGACGCAATTCACGGTTCGGCAATTATGATTCCTGCGGGGAATATGCGTGCACGGCTCTACCGGGAGGGGAAGTACTCTGAGAATGTAGAGCTGGTAACCGTCGCGGGTGATGATATTCACTACTGGTGGGATGGTATAACTGAGCCACGGCATCAACCGATAGCTTTTACATCGGGTATGACGGACACTTTTAAGAAACTAACCGCAGCAATCATTGGTGTATCTGGTACAGGGTCGATTGTGGCGGAACAGGTCGCAAGACTAGGGTTTGGCGAAATTCTTCTTATTGATCATGACCATATAGAAAAGAAAAATCTGAATCGCATCCTCAACTCAAGCCTTGAGGATGCGTTAAACGGCCGCCCAAAGGTTGATATGTTCGCGCAAGCTATCCGGAGTTTTCGGGGAAAAGATATTGCCCGTCCCATTCAAAATACCATTTTCTCCCGGCAAGCCGTTCTTGCTGTGGCAAACGTAGACGTGATTTTTTGCTGCGTTGATACCTACCAGGCGCGAATGATCGCAGATCGTATTGCTTCGTCTTTTTTAATCCCACTGCTTGATGTCGGCGTAAAAATACCAACGCATGTCGATCCTGAAGATGGCCGAAAAATTACGGATGTAACGGGACGGATTGACTATGTTAAACCCGGTGGCTCTACGTTATCTGATCGCCATGTATACACGTCTGAGCTTATTTATCGGGAAAACCTGAGTGCGGAGGAGTATGAAGATCAGGTTGAAAGAGGTTACATCACGGGGTTTCAGGAAGAGGCTCCCGCAGTAATAACCCTGAACATGCGGGCGGCGTCAGCCTGTGTATCGGAATTTATCGCCAGGTGTTTCCCTTTTCGTGAATACCCTAACATGGGATATGCCCGAACATTATTCAGCCTTGCTGGTGTTGAAGAGGACTATACCGATGAAAGTGCAATAACTAGGGCACTTAATCCCCGGTTAGCAGTTGGAGGGAAAGAACCTCTTTTGAGTATTCCTGAATTGGGGGATAAGTAATGTCTGTTTTCAATAAAGTTATCTATTATTTTTTACGCAAGTTTGAGTACTTACTTCCGGCGCGGCGGCTGATGATCGTTAATGAAGATTCTTTGCCGAATAAGATGCCTCTACGGTCCATCATCCTTGCTAGAGATGGTGATGAAGATTGGTGTATTGGGTTTAAATGCCCCTGTGGATGTGGCCGCACTATTGAGTTGCTGGTTATAGATGAAGCCAGCCCTCGATGGGATTACTGTCTGGACAATAAAAAGTTACCTTCACTACATCCCTCTGTATGGTTAAAAGATGGCTGTCAGTCTCATTTCTGGATAAAAAAAGGGAGAGTTATCTGGGTATGATTATGCCCCTGATGCGGGGCTCAACTTTTCGATTCGGACCTAATGGTTCTGAAAATCTCTGCATAATGTCCGCTTCTGGCACAAAGCGGACTAACTAACGGATCTGAAGGTCCGCTGTGAGCGATAAGCGGGCCTAAATAAAAATGTGATATTAATCACGAAATCAGAAAGGCAGGCTCATGAACAAACAATCGCAATTTTGTATAAATTATGGCCCAATTTTCACACAGTTATGAACTCAAACTGAGTTCATAACTGTGTGATTTTGATTGTTTCATGAATAAAGTTATTTTAATACAGGATATTGCAAAATTTTTTGATTATAGATTTAGTTATGTAGCACCCGTAAACCCAGAATAGTTAAATTGAATGTTGTAATGCTTATGCAACCTCTACATCCAGCGTTATTGTGCCCTTGCTCTTCACTCACCCATCCAGATGGATATGCTTTTCACTATTTGATAAAGCAAATGGTCAGGAGCAGAAAAATTCCCACTCCTGACCGATCAATCACACAATGCGGGTATCCAGATTATGCTGAACCAAAAATTCTGCCAACGTATTCTCTATAACCGGCAGATTTGACGATCCACTCGCCCTGTCCTGCGTAACGGGATCCCAGATTTCGCTGACCGCTTCCGCCAGCGAAATCTGCGCTTCCATTGGCATCGTTATGCTTGCCTGCGATAACTCTGCTTCTTGATTTTCATTGGCCAGCAATTGCATGATGTCCTGCTCGTAGCTCGCCTGCATCCCTAAAGTATCCAGCGTCAGCGCATCGGCCGTATCGGCCTTATCTACCAGCAGTGACTGCACTGCCGTCACTTCGCGTCCAAAGGCATCATTGGTTCGCACATAGACCGTATTTGATCCCTCCTCCAGCCGCGCCAGGTCCGCAGGTGTAAGCGTAAAGCTCCACGCTGACCCTTCCGGGATCGTGTAATACATACTCTCACCAATAATCATTTCAATCTCACTGCCGGGAGAAAACGTGCCTTGAAGTGTCCCACTAATCGTAAGCGGACTAAGCGCCTCTTCCGGCGTCAGGATTTGGTCTTCGCTAATGGGCGACATGGTGATACTGGACCTCGGAGGAGCCTGAATCTGCACAAGTTCAGAGGCGCTGACGTCCTGCTCCCACTCTGTGGTCACCCGTACTTCAATCAGTTCGCTGTTATTCGTCAGCGCCTGTAAATCCGCAGCGGGGAAAACTATCGACCAGTCATCATCGCTGGAGGTCACCGTAGAGTATTCCTTTTCGCCGAGCTTAACCGTAATGGTCTGCCCTCGCTGGATATGCTGAGAGGTTCCGGTTATCAACTGATAAACCTGGCTTTCCGCATAGGAAAGCACGTTATCACCGGTAAAGGGATCGATAGTAATTTGAGGCTGGGGTTTGTCGACGTTAATGATCTGGACGCTGGTCGCTGTCTCACCGAGATCGGCCAGGCTGGCCAGCAGCGTCGCGCTTCCTAACTTCAGATCATGAAGGTCGATCCGGGAAATATTAAGATTCCAGTAACCGCCATCCTGTACCTGGGTAGTGTAATGTTCGCCATTGAGGGTGACCGTCACTATTTTACCGCTTGCCGCATTGTAAGCCCTGCCGCTAATCAGGAGATCCTGATAGTTCTCCAGCGCATTAAGCACGCTATCATCAGCGAGTGGATCAAGCGTGACCCGCGCCGAGTAGTTGTTCCCCAGGCCTGCAGTAACATCAATAACTTTATTATTGGTGTAAATATCGCCGCTTTCACTCAAGGCCTGAGCGCGTAACAGTACATTACCCTCCGGCAGCGCCAACATATCCGCGCTGGGGATCACAGCACTCCAGGCCCCTTCACTGGTTATCGTGGCATTATAGCTTTTACCGTTTAACATTACGGTTAACTGGAGCCAGTCATTATCGATTTCATCCAGCATGCCGGATATAACCTGATCGACACGCTTCTCTCTGCCATTAAAATTGCTGTCTCCACTGACGTCATCAATGGTAATAGGCTGGTAAGGGGGAAAACGATCAACAATGAAATCGGCAATATCAGAGCTATAACGATAAAATTCATCATAGGTGTTTACATAAGCGTAATTATCGCCTTCATTCAGGCTTTGTACTTCACTTTGCGTTAGCGTGACTTCCCAGGTACCATCTTCCTGAATGAGTGCGTAGTGGTAAATGTCGTTTATGACGACCTCAACGGTGTTTCCAGTGGTAATCCCCTCGCTGGTACCGTTCACCTTTAACCACCCTAGCGCTTCATTGGCGTCAACAATATTATCTCCTGTGATGGGGTTAAGCGTTAAGCTTCCTCCCTCCGTTACGCTGTGCGCCACTATAAGCTGCTGTGAGGTTACTGCGGTTTCCGTCAGATCGGCCACAGAAGCCAGTAGCGATACTCTGCCATCTGGTAGCGCCTGAAGATCCTCATTGGGTAGCGTGATACGCCAGAATCCCCCCGGCTGCACCTGCGCGGTGTAGTCCTGATCATTAATCGTTACCGTGACCGTTTTTCCGCTGGCAACGTTATAGGTGCGGCCAGTAAATGAAAGGTCTTCTCCCGCGACGATGGCATCACGGATGGCATAGTCACCAACGGTATTGATCTCAATGCGGGCAGAATATTCATTGCCGGGTCCAGCCTGGACAGTAATTTCTTTCGCTGCGAACCGCTGGTTACCCTCTAAATCGCTAACCACTGCGGAGATCACGCCATCACCGGCAGGAAATAACGAGACATCACGGGAAGGGAGATTTACGCTCCAGACGCGGTCATTACCAACGGTGGTATGCCAGCGTTGGCCAAACGCCTCAATATCAACTCTTTCACCCACGGCGATATCCGCAGAGACGCGGCCAGAGATAAGCTGCTCAACCTGCTTTTCCCGGCCGTTAAGCAGGCCGTCACCGGAAAAGCTATCTATAGTAATCGGCGGTGCCGCCTGAATGGCGCTGGTAACCAGGCCACTCTCGCTGCGAAGATTAGAACTGTCTGAAGACATAATAAACTCCTTATACACCAGAGGGTTATATAACGCGCACGAAACAGTGCCGTAGCAGCACTACAGCGTTCGTTTGCGACATTAGCGTTAAGGTTTCCACAAGGGCGGAAACTTTCACTGGTGTATACCAGGATCAATCACGTCCCGGAACAGGATAAAAGTGTGATAGCGCTCGTAACGCCATACTTTTTTCTTCTACAGCTATAAGTAATAACGATGCCATTGTCGTTGATTAAATTTTATGCACTCGATTAGAGAAATTAATTACTCGCCGAAAACAATGGGCTTTAGATCCGATTATAATCGGCAAAATCTTTAAATAAGCTGGAGAGACATTGTTTTTATTTATATCGAACTAAGACTGGAAAAGGAAAATTCTTACTGGTTTATTATTGGCTGGACTTGAAAAAAAGGCATTGCCCCGCCCGGCCAGAATATGATTTTGTGATAACGACTGCACTTCCTCTTACTCACTGGAGATAATAAGAACGCCGCGATAAAGCAGACTGCTCGCGCGGAGCTAACGAGCCCGGCCTGAAGGCCGGTGCTCATATTAACGCAGAATACGTTTTGCTTTTGCTGTATCGATCCACTCTCTGAATTCAATCAACAGTTGATCGTAGAGCGTCTCATCGCTGACCTGTTCATAATCATCAACGGGGAAAAAATGAGTATTATCAACAAGTCTGTCGGAAAATTTATCCAGTGATTCAAGGATGCCATAATTTGAGCCACCCAGACCGAGGAATTTGTAAAACACCGGCAAGTTTGCCGATTCACGCAATTTGTCCTTGATCAGGCGCGTCTTACTGATTCCACCGTCAGTAATGAACACGACATACACAGGCAGCGTTGAGTCCTTAAATTCTTTATTAACAGCGTCCAGCACAGGCGGTTCATTGTTCGTACCGCCCAGCCCCGGCAGCACTTCCCACATGCTGCGCTTGCCCTCATTACGGATGCGATCGATATAGCCCTCAATATTATCCAGCGTCACATCGTCATAGCGCTTGAACTTTTCCCCAAAAGCCCAGACGGGCATCACGCCGTCATCATCAAACTGCACGGCCAGCGCCGTAACGCGTTCAAGAACCGCCTGCACATTACCCCGCCTGAATTGCCCCGACATTGAACCAGAAGCATCAAGAACAAAGGCCACCTGCGCCTTCACTTCTTTTAACCGGTGTTTTTCCAGACTAACGGTTATGGGTTTCGCCAGACTGACTAGCTTCGGTGCTTTAGAAAGCTTTTTCTCAAGGCTGACTGTGGGTACCGGGGCCGGTTCGGGATTTGATACATCCACGCCAAAATGCAACGCCAGCGGATGTAATCCGCCATTAAAGCCCTGACCAACAGCACGAAGTTTCCACATACCGTTATGTCTGTAAATATGTGCGACAATCAACGCCTTCTCTGTTCGTCCTGCAATTGGGATCGGAAACGTATGTCCGTCACACATAAGTTTCAGTTCCTGAAGGCCATCCAGCGTATCTTTCCCGTCAATAACAACCGTCACGGCAATTTTATTAACCGTAACAGGGACGCCTGCCAAATTAATTCTAAAGATGGCTTCACCTGGTCTGCTCTCCATCACCACGCTTTGATTTGCGTTTTGTGGCTGATTGAAGAAAATCATATCCAGATCGCCTGAAACCTTTTCATCGGCATCCAGCAAAAAGGCGGAAGCATCTATATCACTACAAAAATCATTTCGCTGGAGGTAGGTGAGTTTTACTTCGATATCGTTCACATGAATAGCTGTATTCTGACCGGGAGCCAGTTCCATATCCTTCCCCTTTGTTAACCCTGCTCACGCAGGCAAAAAAAAGCCCCTTCACAGGGAAGAGGCTTGAAATTTGCTCTCGCTTAAACAGAGACGCCATGCTGTGCAGCCAGCGCTGCCAGGCCACCCGCAAAACCCTGCCCAACGGCCTTGAATTTCCACTCACCGTTGTGACGATACAACTCACCGAAGATCATCGCCGTTTCAGTGCTGGCATCTTCAGACAGATCGTAGCGAGCGATTTCGGTATTATTGTCTTCGTTAACGATACGGATGTAGGCGTTAGATACCATACCGAAGTTTTGCTTACGGGTTTCCGCATCGTAAATGGTTACTGCGAAGACCGCTTTTTGCACGTCAGCCGGTACGGTAGAGAGCGAGATTTTAACCTGCTCATCATCGCCCGCACCTTCACCGGTACGGTTGTCGCCCTGATGGACAACTGAACCATCCGGGCTGGTGCTGTTATTAAAGAAAACAAAGTGCTGGTCGGAAAGCACTTTACCTTCCGCGCCTACCAGGAACACCGACGCATCCAGATCGAATGACTGTCCGTCAGTGACGCGCGCATCCCAGCCAAGACCTACAATCGCTTTGGTCATGGTAGGTGCTTCTTTGGACAGGTTTACGTTACCGCCTTTAGTCAGATTAACTGCCATTATGAAATCCTCTTTGCTTTGGTCTGTTGCCCCGATAATGTGGGCGTAAGTTACTGCGTAAATGCGAAACGCGTTTTATGACGCGTTGATACCATACTGGGCGCACACGGATGCCAGTCCACCAGCATAGCCCTGGCCTACGGCACGGAACTTCCACTCACCGGCATGACGATACAGCTCACCGAACAGCATCGCGGTTTCGGTGCTGGCATCTTCGGAGAGATCATAACGTGCGGCTTCAACGTTTGTATCGTTGTTTACCAGGCGAATAAAGGCGTTGGCGACCTGGCCGAACGACTGACGACGAGCTGCAGCATCGTGAATGGTGACCACAAAAACAATTTTGGTCACCTCCTGCGGAACACGATTCAGTTCGATCACCAGGGATTCATCATCACCTTCACCCTCGCCCGTACGGTTGTCCCCGGTATGGGTAACGGAACCGTCTGAAGATTTCAGATTGTTATAGAAAATGAAGTCGTTATCACCGCGAACCTTGCCTGCGTCGGTCAACAGAAAAGCGGATGCGTCCAGGTCGAAATCCTGACCGTCAGTAGAACGCGTATCCCAGCCCAGACCGATCTTCACGTTTTTCAGTGACGGATCCACTTTAGCCAGGGATACGTTACCGCCTTTAGAGAGAGTCACTGCCATGTTGTTTTCCTCAAATCGTCGTGATGCATACTCGGTATGCTTTGATTAACGACGCGGCTTAGCCGCGTTCTTCGTCATTCTGCTCTTCTTTACCCGGGAAAAGCAGGCTTGCAATAATGCCCAGTACCAGAACCCCCATTACCACATAAAGGCTGGCGGTCGCACTGATTGAATAACCGTGATGGAAGAAGTGATCTGTTGCGTTCAGGCCCAGTTTCACCGCGATGAAAAAGAGCAGGACAATAACCGCTTTTTCCAGATGAACGAGATATTGCTTAAGCCCTTCCAGTACGAAATACAGGGTACGCAGACCAAGAATAGCGAACATCATTGCGCTGTATACAATCAGTGGCTCACGGCTGACCGCGATAACGGCTGGCACAGAGTCGAACGCAAACATCACATCTGAAAGCTCAACGACAGCTAAACAAAGCAGCATTGGGGTGGCGTAACGTCCCGCTTTGGTCAGGCGGCCAACCTGAACGTCGGCGTTTTCGGGTTTAGCCAGCTCCGCATCAACCTCTTTCTGGCTCAGCACAAATGCGCTGCCTTTGAGTTTTGGCCAAATTGGATAGAAGCGTTTCACCATTCGGTAAGCAAAGTGCTGAGAGTAATCCTCGATCTCGTCACCGTCATCGCCGCTTTTCAGCATCATTACTGCTGTCCAGCCAACAATAAGGGCAAACACAACCTCAACCCAAGGGCCAAGCGCAAGCAGACTGGTGCCGATGGCGACAAAAATACCACGGAACACAATCGCCCCGATGATGCCCCAATACAGCACGCGGTGGCGGTAATTGTTCGGAATAGCAAACCACGAGAAAATAGCCATCATGACAAACAGGTTGTCTACTGAAAGCACTTTTTCAAGCGCGTAACCGGTAACGAACAGACTCGCGACTTCCGCACCATGATGAACGTACAGGAAGCCCGCAAAAGCAAGCGCCATCAGGATCCAGAAAACCGACCATGCAGCGGCGCTTTTCAGGGAGATAGGCTTGTCATGACGGTGCATAAACAAATCGATGAAAATGGCACCAACTGAAAGCAGTAAAAACACCGCGACCGTTTCTATCGGGAACCCAATGTGGGTGGATTGCATGTGATCAACTCCAGAGACTTAAAATTATTACCCGTTAAAGGCCAAATTCGCTTGTCTGGAAGCCCAGGGCTTCGATAATTTCGCGCGCATTCGCTTTTTCGGTTTCATCAAAATTGCCGTCGCTTTTGGCAACGGCGATACCTACGCGTACAGCCAGTTGTGCCTGTTCCGGCTTGTTTTTTAATGCCAGAATGTATTTCATGGTTTCGCCCTTCCCAACTTCCAGATCGAAAGAAAAGGATGTCACCAGTTTTTCGAAAAATGTAATCACTTCTGTTGTATCGAAAATGCTGAGTTCAGGCGAAGCACGAAGAAAGCCCATCATTTTTTGCTTTTCTTCTGTGCTCACGCCATCGCTCGAAACTGCAATGCGTGCGCAGACGGCAACCGTACCTTCCAGAAAGGCGCGATTTTTATATCGGCCTACCTGTTTAGTTAGCTCATCGCGACCCGCGTTAAATTTCTCTTTAAGCGTATTAAAAAAACTCATGTTTACCCCCAGGTTACTTTGAACCCGCTTTCCAGTTAAATCCCCAGCCAAAAGCCTGATCAAGCTCCTGGTGACCGCTGAAATAGCGATTGATACGTTCTACACGGATTGCGCCACCTTCGTTTATCAGACGTGCAATGGCGCACATATTTTGACGGTTGTTCCCTTCCGTCATAAAAGTTTCCACAGGGGGCTGATCCGGAACGTGGATAGTAACGGAACCGTCCGTGCTCTCCCAGCTCGGCACGCCCTCATAGATGAAAGCGAAGATCAGCACTTCACGAATGTGCTTCCATTCAGTACCGTTGATATATATCCATTCGCCGTTACTGACTGCACCGGTACGATCGTCCCCCTGAAGCTCTACATAGGGTTCATCACGCACGCTGCCAAATTTGTTGCCAAGCGCCTGAACAATAGTGCGATAGCCGTTTGACAGTTCAACATACGCGGCAAGGTCAAGATCGATGCCTTTATTGTTATTGAACATGCTTTTGAAAAAGCCACCGTTGTTATTGCCCACGCGCTGATTCCAGTTAAGGTTCACGCGGATCTGGCCGTAATCATCCTTCTTTTTAAGGCTAATAGACGGCTTTTCTTTGGTAAGGCTCACCTTGCTGAGATTCACCGTAGGGGAAGACGTTGGCGTTGGCGTTGGCGTCGAACGAGCTGATGGCGCATCGGCAACATCCACACCAAAATGCTCGGCCAGCGGTTTCAACCCGCCATTGAAGCCCTGTGACACAAAGCGGAACTTCCATTCCCCGTTACGACGATACAGCTCACCCAGAATAAGCGCGGCTTCAGTGCGACCAGCCAAGTCAACATCACAGAGAAGGATGGCATTGCCGTTCGCTTCTACCTGTATGGCAAGATGCTCGACCTGAGAGACGTTTTTGCCGGCGTCACACGTAGCCGTAAAAGCAATTTTCTGAACGTCAGATCGCAGCTGCGGCAGGCTGACGGTAAACATGGTTTCGTTACCGGATGAAGAGTAACGAACGGTGCTATCGTCATTTTCACGTTGACCGTAGAAAACCATATCCAGATCGCCGCGTACCTTACCGGTGTCGTACAAACGGAAAGAGGAAACATCAATGGGGGTGCCAGCGGAAATCCGCACCACCAGCGACTGGTTGGGAACGGGGGCATTGCCCCCCGGCATCAGGTTCATTAGCGTGCTACCGCTTTAATGTCGGACGCCATGTCCTGAATGGTACGACCACGCGATGCATTACCGTGGGCGGTAAAATTCCACTCACCGCCGTTGCGGTGCAGGGACGCAATGATGACCGCCGTGTGAGAGCCTTGTTCAGTCAGCGTGTACCTGGCAAGCTCTTTACCCTGCTGATCAACCACACGACAGAAAGCATTTTCTACATCATTGAAAGACTGGCCGGTAAAGCTGTTCACCGTCAGAACCAGATGCTCAACGTTAGCAGGCAGGCGGGACAGATCAGCTATAATGGTTTCATCATCGCCATCGCCCTCACCCGTGCGGTTATCACCGCTGTGCTTCACGGAGCCATCATTAGACTGCATCTGGCGGAACCAGACGGTATCCAGCACGTTACCGGCATTATCGAGCAGCACGCAGCTGGCATCGAGGTCAATGCTGTCACCACCGCCGAGAAGTTTGCCAAACAGTCCCTTTTTTTTAGCAGGATCCCAGCCAAGGCCGAAACGAATTTGTGAAATCGCGCTGCTGGATTTAGCCAGCGAAATCGTCTGATTCTTACTGAGAGATACCATCATGTCCCCTTACTGATAGGTGTTTTGCCGTAGTAAAAATTGCCGATTAATTTCAAAGCTATGAAATCATAACATGACGTTTTTATAGTGCAAGAAAACAATCATCATATGACAACTTTCTATTTATATATGTATGAATAAAAGGGTAAAATAAGTTAAATTTGCGTTATGGAAGTTATTGCAATTCAAGGAAATCACACATTTGTTACAACGCTCAGTTAATAATCATATTATGATTGATAAAAGTTGTGCTTATGCCTACACTTGACCCTCTTGTGTTTTTAACGTGACGTAAGGACTTCGACAGAATGGTTAGACCTGCTGCTGTTTGGTTTATGGAAGGTGTTTCATCACAGAAAGATATACTTAAGCAGGTCAAACAGGCCCGCACTGAGGGAGACTATGTCTTCACCCTGATTGCTTCTCATCGTAATGAGCGGCCTGAAATCCTTTCTGAAGCTGACTTTTCATATATCGAACCCGCCGACAATGATGATCTGTTGTCTTTCATTACCAGCGTATGTGAGAAACACAATGTGGTTGCCATTCATGCAGGCAAGCGTGGCTGGCTGATGGAAAAAATGCGGGCGGATATTGAAACACTTGGCGTTAAGTTAACGACCGGCGCTTGTCACGTAGATACTTTTGAGCTGGCTGATAACAAAACGCTGTTCAGCGAACAGATGTTTTGCGCAGGGCTTGCTTCCGTTAAGTCAATTCAGGTTCAGACGCCTGAAGAAGTGTCCGATGCCATTTCCAGCCTGGAGTCCAAAGGGCTGCTTCCCTGTATTAAGCCCGTTCGTGGCATATATGGTATGGGTTTCTGGGTGCTGAAACGTAGCGTTAAGCAACTTGCGTTTTTTAATAATCCTGAGCATCGCCATATGCATCCCGACATCCTTCTTACTGCTTTGCGCAGCGCTGTAGCTGCGCAAGAAGAATTGCCGTTACAGATTGTGATGCCTTATCTGCCTGGCCCGGAGCGCTCAACAGATATGCTGGTTGAAAAAGGCCGTGTCATTGCCGCAGTGGCAAGACGCAAAGTCGGGTCAGTGCAGGCATTTGAAAATGAGGGTGCTGCATTTCAACTGGCACAGGCATGTGCACACAGACTGGGGGCTGACGGCCTGATCAATATACAGACGCGGGACAATGACCAGGGCGAACCGGTGCTGCTCGAAGCGAATCTTCGGCCTTCTGGTGGCATTGGATACACTGCCTTTAGCGGTATAAATCTGCCCGGCCTGTTTGCCTTGCGCCAGCTGGGCTTGTTAAACGACAGCGAAACGTCTGAGAAGCTGGGGTTATTCAAATCTCTACAGGTCATTTCCACTCACAATGTCAAACCGCTGCCGGTCGTTGAGATCAGCACGCCAGACAATGTTTCATCTGAGGTTTAAGGCAGAGATATGTCACAGTCAAAACAGCAGATTTATCAACGAGAACTGGCAAGCGGTACGTTAACGGTTAAAACCACCAGCGACGTATGTCTGGACACCTTATTTGACATTGCTGAGCGCAGAAATCCCAGGCGGGCTTTTTTATTTGTCAGCAAGGTATTGGGACGTCATATCCCTGTTTCTCCCACCGTGATGAACAAAAGCTACGTTAATCTTGCCGCGGGTATGCCAGCCGATCTGCCTGAACCCGTACTGTTTATCGGCATGGCCGAAACGGCCGTTGGCCTCGCAGCCGGTGTCTTCCGCGAGGCCAGTAAGTGCATTGCACAATCGGTTTTCCTTACCAGCACCCGACATCCTGTAGACGGTGATTTGCTGTGCGAATTTAAAGAAGATCACAGCCATGCCACCGATCATCTTATCTACCATCCTGAAGATGCAACGCTGCGTGAGCGTGCGAAAAATGCCCGAACGCTGGTGTTGATTGATGATGAAGCCACAACGGGTAAAACGTTCCTTAACCTTCTCCAGGCATTACGTGATGCCGGCCTGGACACCCTGACTCGCGTTGTCACCGTGACGCTTACCGACTGGAGTGGAGACGCTATCTCACAGAATTGCCCTCTGCCTGTTGATGTCGTGTCGCTGGTTAAAGGTAGCTGGAGCTGGACACCTTGCCCGGACGCGCCGGTACCGGTGATGCCCTCTGTAAACGTCACGGCACGCGGGTCTGCTTCGCTCGCTAAACGTCAGGACTGGGGACGACTTGGAATGCATGAAACATCGTGCAATCTGGGGGATGCATTACGCACCGAGAAAGGAGAAAGAATTCTGGTTATTGGTTCCGGAGAGTTCGTCTGGCAGCCTTTCCTGCTCGCTGAGCGTCTGGAGAACGACGGCGCTGAGGTTCGATTTGGTTCGCTTACCCGATCGCCTATAGCCATCGGTATGGCGATAAAATCTGTCATCGCGTTTACAGACAACTATGGGTTAGGCATCCCTAACTTCATTTATAACATTGCTCACCACACTTACGACCGAGTGATTGTGTGTGTGGAAACGCCGGTTGATACAGTTTGTCCGGAGCTGCTCGCCCAACTCAGAAAAATCTCCCCCCGCGTAGAGGTTATCAGTTATGAATAAGCCCGTTGCCCTGTGTGACCTTGACGACACCCTTTTTCAGACCAGACGCAAAATGCTCAATGAAATGCACCTGGAGCCTGTTCGTATTGGTGCATACGATCGTGAACGCCAGCCCAGAAGCTTTATGTCAACTGAGCAGGCGATGCTGGTTGACTGGCTTCTCTCTACCGCTGAGCTTATTCCTGTCACGGCGCGTGGGACGGAAGAAACCGCCCGCGTCGCCGTGCCCTTCACATCATGGAAAGTGATGACGCATGGTGCGGTAATCGCTAATCCGGACGGCACGGTTAACCGGGAATGGCAGGATATTATCATGTCCGGACTTGCCACCATGCATGACCGGCTGGTGAGCTACCGGCAGATGCTGAGCGACAAGCTGGCTGAAGCGGGTATTGATGCATGGTGCAGGATGAATGTTGAATATAACGGCACGCCGGTTTATTTCGTCATGAAACACAGGGACAGCACGAAAATTCAGACGCTTTATGATTTCAATAAGGTGATGATGCAACAGCTTGATACCGAAGGCTTTTACATTCATTCGAACGGGAATAACATCGCCTGGATCCCGGCTGGCGTGCAGAAGGGACTGGCCGTGGAATGGTTACTGAAAAAACTGCGGGATGAGCGAGGGGCGTTTCCGGTTTTGGGGCTGGGAGACAGTTTAAGCGATCACACGTTCATGAAGCACTGCCACTGGTTTGGGATGCCTTCCCGCAGTCAGTTTGCAGAGGCCATTAACGAAAGATTGTTTCGTGAGGATAAGACAATATGACGGGCAAGACACTTAAACCGTTTCATGGCACTTACCTTCCTTCTGATATTCAGTTTCTGCTGGAACCGGTAGAGATCGAAATGACTTCAGTGGAAGAAAAAGAGCGACTGATCCAGTCCGGACAGAAGCATTATTCCGATATGTTGAGCCAGGAGCCGGCCCCGACCCCGGCCCATCTTGAGTTGTTTGGTAAGGCTCTGGACGTTGGCGCGGGCAGAATGGCGCGCGAAGTTATCGCATTGGCCAAAGGACTGACAGAACAGGTTCAGGCTCGCCCTGTTATTCTGGTGAGTCTGGTGCGCGCAGGCGTGCCGCTAGGCGTGATGCTTCAACGCGCCATCACGGATATGGGGTATCTCTCTTTTCATTACGGCATCAGTATTATCCGTGACCGCGGTATCGATACTGAGGCGCTCGCTGTGATCGAAGCCCGTCACGGTACTGATGGGATTGTCTTTGTGGACGGCTGGACGGGAAAAGGCACCATCACCGGTCAGTTGACGGAAAGTCTTAAAAACCGTCCCGGTTATCCTGAAATGCCGCGCCTGGCTGTCCTTGCCGATCCTGCTGGCTGCGCATGGATAGCGGCCTCAGATAATGACTGGCTCATCCCTTTTGGCATTATGGGCGCTCCCGTTTCCGGCATGGTATCCCGATCCATATGGACTGAAACCGGCTTCCACGGCTGCGTTTTTTGTGAGCACCTGCGTGAATATGAGTGCAGCACCCTGTTGGTGGACACCGTTGATCAGTTCCGAAAGCAGATTAATGTCGGTACCGTGCCCGCTGCCCTTCCCTTCTCAACCCAATGCCATAACCAGTCCGGCATCAGCCAGAAGGTCATACAAAAGCTGGCAGAGAAATTCCACATAGCGAACATCAACCGGATTAAGCCAGGTATTGCGGAAGCGACTCGGGCGGTTTTGCGCCGCGTTCCGGATCATGTCCTGGTGAGTAATAAAGCCGATCATGATGTCTCTCTGCTGCTTTATCTGGCTGAACAGAAAGGGATCACGGTTGAAGAAGTTGGCGATACTATTGGGTTTTACCGCGCCGTAACCATCATCAAAAAGGTGGCCTGATCATGAAAAAATGCATTTCCCCTTTCATGCTGGGTGCAACCCTCTATATGCCTGCCACGCGTAGCGACCTTGCTGAAATCATTCTGCACGGAAAAATACCCGAACTCCGCTCGCTGGTTGTCTGCCTGGAGGATGCGGTAAGCGAATCCGATCTTGAACCGGCCTTAATGAATCTCGACGCGCTGCTTCAGGAGCTGAGTGAAAACGTCGGCCCCGATGAGGCCGCTCAACGTCCTCTTGTTTTTATCCGTCCGCGTCAAGAAGAGATGGCAGCGATGCTCGTCAGCAAATATAAACTGACCGGTATTGATGGTTTTGTTTTGCCAAAGTTTACCCACGCTAACTTATCCTGCTGGTGGCAAATTCTCGGGTCAACCCATCTCGCGATGATGCCAACGCTTGAAACGCGAGAGGTCTTTGACGTGAATGCGATGAACGCGCTTGCCATTGCGCTGGAGCAGCATCCCGCGCGGGAGAGAATCGTTGCTCTTCGTATCGGTGGGAACGATTTGATGAGTGTGATTTCAATGCGACGCCCGAAAAATCTGACGCTTTACGACGGGCCTATGGGATATGTAGTGAAAATGCTGGTTGCGGTTTTTGCGCCTCGCGGTTTTTCACTGACTGCGCCAGTTTGTGAACAGATCGACAATATCGAACTGCTGGAGCGGGAGCTGGCGCTGGATATCGCCCACGGCTTAGTGGGTAAGACAGCGATTCACCCTTCGCATCTTGAACTGATTCATCGTGGTCTGATGGTTGAAAAAGAGGAATATGAAGATGCGCTGCGCATTCTTAACTCAACCCAGGCTGTGTTTAAATCTCAGGGAGCAATGTGTGAACCGGCGACGCACTGGCGCTGGGCGACATCGGTCCTTGAGCGCTCGAAGCATTGTGGAATTGTGAAACAGTTTGACAATGTGTTTTTTGCCACGCGCCAGTAGGTGCGTGCTTATTATCACTATGGTGTGTTATGTCCCTGAGCGCTAAACAGTACAGACAATACAAACTGATCGTTTTATTAAGCACGGGAAAACCCGTGAGTAAGGATGCGCTGTTTCAGGAAATAGACTGTTCCGAACCTACATTTATTCGCGATTTAAGGGACATCAGAGAAGAATTTCATGCCGAAATAAAGTTTCACAAAGCCAGCGCTAAATACCAGATGATCGGGGCAGGTGCGATTACGCCCAAGCTTGTAAAATACATGCGCGAGGCGATGACCATGCGTGAGCAGTCCAGGTCATCAACAACCGGTCAGAGTGTTGTGCTGGACAAGGAAGGAAAAAAACCGGTCTCTCTGTCGCTGCGTTTTTCCGTGCTCCGCAAAATAGAGACGTATGGCTATCGCAACGGAATGAACCGCAGCCAGGTCGTTGAATGGCTCGTGGAAAACCACTTTGGCAGTAAGAAAAAATAGCTGAAGATCGGTAGTGGGTCGTATAAAGCGGGCAATAAAAAGGCGGGGTTTTAAACCCGCCTTTTTATTGCCATACCAGGGAATGCAAAGCTTACTTATTGATGCACTCGCCTGTTAAGCTCGCCTTACAGAGCCATATTATACTGCGGCTCTGACGCTTTTGACGTCTCTGCTGCCGGTGCTTCAGCGGATTTACCTGCCATATTAATCACCGGCGGTTTAGTCAGTTGCAGAGTAGCTGCCGTGTCGTTCCACACCTGCTGTGCCAGCGCAGGATCGTCGTTCAGTTTCTTGCCGTAGCTCGGCACAACCTTACGAATTTTTTCCTGCCATTCCGCAGATTTGAACTGCTCCGGGAAGAGTTGCTTAACCACATCCAGCGCAATCGGAGCTGCAGTTGATGCGCCCGGGGAAGCACCTAACAATGCCGCTACCGTTTTCTGCTGATCGGTCACAATTTCGGTTCCCAGTTTCAGCACGCCGCCCTTCTCTTCATCTTTCTTGATGATCTGTACACGTTGACCTGCCTGGATCAGTTTCCAGTCTTCTTTCTTCGCGTTGGGATAATACTCTTTCAGCGCGGCGAAACGGTCTTCTTCACTCAGCATAACCTGACCGACCAGGTATTTAACCAGATCAAAGTTATCCATGCCCACGTTTGTCATCGGAATAACATTCTTGGTAGTGGTGGTGCTCAGCAGATCAAACAGTGAACCATTTTTCAGGAACTTGGTTGAGAACGTTGCGAACGGTCCAAACAGGACAACCTTTTTGCCATCCAGATAACGGGAATCCAGATGCGGCACAGACATTGGCGGTGCACCAACGGAAGCCTGGCCATACACTTTCTGGTTATGACGTTGCGCAATTTCCGGGTTTTCCGTTACCAGGAATGAGCCGCCGACCGGGAAGCCTGCATACTTATCTGCTTCAGGAATGCCGGTTTCTTGCAGCAGCTTCAGAGCCCCGCCACCAGCGCCGATAAAGACATATTTGGCGTCAACGCTACGCGTTTCACCATTTTTGGCGTCTTTGATGGTGACATGCCATGAATTATCGCTGTTACGTTTGAAATCGGTAACTTCAGAAGAAGTTTCCAGCTTGAAGTTATCATTCTTCTTCAGGCTGCCAATCAACTGACGGGTAATTTCACCATAGTTAACATCGGTACCGACCGGCGTCCAGGTTGCGGCTATTTTCTGCTTCGGATCGCGGCCTTCCATAATCAGCGGAGACCATTGCGCAATCTGCTTAGGATCGGTAGAGAATTTCATGCCCTGGAACAAAACGGTTTTTTGCAGAGCCTGATAACGACGGCTCAGGTAATCAACGTTTTTATCGCCCCAGACAAAACTCATATGGTCAGTGGAGTTAATAAATGAGTGCGGATTATTCAGCACGCCCTTTTTAACTTGTGCAGTCCAGAACTGACGGGAAATCATAAAAGCTTCGTTGATTTCTAAAGCTTTCTTAACTTCGATTGAACCATCCGGACGCTCTGGCGTATAGTTCAGCTCCATATTTGCTGAATGGCCGGTACCCGCATTGTTCCAGCCATTGGATGATTCCAGCGCGACACCGTCAAGTTTTTCAACCATGATCTGTTTCCAGTCAGGCTGAAGTTCTTCAAGGAAAGTGCCTAATGAGGCGCTCATGATGCCGCCGCCGATCAGTAAAACATCGGTTTTCTCTGGTGCAGTTTCAGCATGCGCTGCAGAAGTTACTAGCAGAGCCAAAAGGGAAAGCGAAGGCAGTACTTTTGTTGATTTAATCATGCTTAGTCTTCAATATGTCGCAGTTATGGTTAAAAAAAGCTGATTAACTTTAAATTATTGTTACTTAATAGTTGATTTATTTTTAGTTATTTAATTAAAAAAACAGCACCGCCTGTTACTTTAGTTACTAAATGCGCTACGCTAAGAACCTTATTACCTTAATGAACCTGTCACCACAGCCAAAGCCCGCGCCTAAGCGTCCAATGAAACTCAGTACCCTGGCCATGTTAATGATGGGCGGGGTCATATTTACGGTGCTGTTAAGCGTTCATCTGCTCTACTTTATTCAAATTGACAACTTCACGCATGATCATGTGAAAGACAAGGCGCTTGCCGTAGCGCGAACGCTGGCCGAAGATCCACAAATTCAACACAGCCTTACCCTGCCCGCTAACGATGGCGTCATTCAGTCCATTGCTCAGGCGGCAAAAAAGCGCAATGACTTACTGTTTGTCACCGTTACCGATATGAACGGTATACGTTACTCACATCCCAACCGCGCCTTAATTAATAAACGTTTTATTGGCGAAGACCTGCAACCGGCGCTGGCCGGGCATGAAAACGTTGCGTTCAATCAGGGGACGCTGGTAAAAGCATTGCGCGTATTCACCCCGGTATTTAACACCCGGCATCAGCAAATCGGTGTCGTGGCGATTGGGATTTCACTCAGCGATGTTACGGCGCAAGTCAGTAAAAGCCGCTGGAACATTTTCTGGACCACTTTGTTAGGCGGCACAGTGGGATTATTGGGCGTCTTGATGCTGGTCAGGCGCCTGAAAACAATTCTGCTTGGTCTGGAGCCGCATGAAATCTCCAGCCTGTTTGAACAGCGGCAGGCCATTCTTGACTCGGTAAAAGAGGGCGTGATTGCGGTTGATGCCCATGCGCGCGTGACGCTGATCAACCAGGCAGCGCAGCAGTTATTGCGCAAAACAGCCATCGAAGCACCGCTCAGTGGCGATCGGATCCCGGAAAACTCGCTGATGTTAAGCCACCTGCGGGAAGCCCTGCATGACGGTAAGGCGCGACATGATGAAGAACTTAACGTGCGCGGGCGCATTATGATTAGCAATACCGTGCCGGTTCGCAGCCGAAAGCGTATTATCGGCGCGGTGTGTACCTTCCGTGATAAAACGGAAATCAGTCAGCTGATGTTGCGCCTGGACGGCATGGTAAACTATGTCGATGCGTTACGTGAACGCTCCCATGAGTTCATGAATAAGCTGCACGTCATTCTCGGCCTGCTGCATATGAAAAATTATGCGCAGATGGAAGCCTATATTTTAAAAACGGCAAATAATTACCAGACGGAAATTGGGTCGCTGCAGCAACGCATTAAATCACCGGTAATGACGGGATTTCTGTTAAGTAAAATCAACCGCGCCTCAGATAAAGGACATCGCTTGATTCTCAACGATGCCAGTTATTTGCCGGATAGCGGCAGTGAGGAACAGGTTGCGGCGCTGATTATTATTCTGGGAAATTTGATTGAAAATGCGCTGGAAGCGTTAGATCAGCAGCAGGAAGGTGAAATTCATCTGTTGCTGCATTACCAGAATGGGTGGCTATCCTGCGAAGTCAGTGATGACGGTCCTGGCATTCCTGCCGCCCTGGAAAAATCTATTTTCGAAAAAGGCTTTTCTTCAAAAGGCGACGATCGGGGAATGGGTTTGTTCCTGGTTAAACAACAAACAGAAACGCTTGGCGGAAATATCAGCGTCGAATCTGAACCGGGTATCTATACCCAATTTTTTGTACAGCTCCCCTGGGGCAAAGGAAATCAGGCTTTATGATGAATGTGTTAGTGGTCGACGATGATGCTATGGTCGCTGAACTTAACCGTTGCTATATAGAACAGATCCCAGGGCTAACCTGTTGTGGTATCGCGTCAACCTTACAACAGGCAAAAGAGCGATTACTCCAGACCGAGCCGCCGGTTGATCTGATCCTGCTCGATATCTATATGCAGCAGGAAAACGGGCTCGATTTACTGTCAGAATTGCGCAATTCTCACTATCCCGTTGATGTCATCATTATCTCTTCCGCGGCAGATGCGGCAACGATTAAAACCTCGCTTAACTATGGCGTGGTTGATTACCTGATCAAGCCCTTCCAGTTCTCGCGTTTTGAAGAAGCGCTAACCCACTGGCGACAAAAAAGATCGCAGATGGATAATCAACAATATTATCAGCAGGCGGAACTCGACCGCATCATTCATGGCCGCTCACCAACCACCAGTGAGCAGCAACGCCTGCCTAAAGGGTTAACGCCGCAAACCTTACGCACTCTGTGTCAGTGGATTGATGCCCATCCGGACACGGAGTTCTCTACCGATGAATTAGCCGCAGAAGTCAATATCTCGCGTGTATCCTGCCGTAAATATCTGATCTGGCTGGCGGAAATTAAAATTCTTTTCACCACCATTCATTACGGCGCCACCGGCAGGCCGGTTTATCGTTATCGTTTGCAGGCGGAATATCACTCCCTGCTGAAACATTACTGTTAACAGACGTGGCCGGTAAGGGTTCCTCCTTACCGGCCTGCTTAGCGCCAGCCCAGTTCAGGCGCGACCTGAGTTAACACTGCTTCCAGCACGTGCGCGCAATAATCCACGCCCAGCTGATTGGGAATGGTTAGCAGCAGCGTATCCGCTTCGGCAATTGCTTCATCCTGCTTCAGCTGCGCGATTAGCGTCTCTGGCTCTGCGGCGTAACTGCGGCCAAAAATTGCCCGCGTTTTCTCATCCAGATAACCGACCTGATCGCCTTCCTGACGGCTGGCACCAAAATAAGCGCGATCCTTTTCATTCACTAGAGGAAAGATACTGCGGCTTACCGAAACCCGTGGCTTGCGCGCATGCCCCGCTTCCAGCCAGGCGGCGCGATAGGCGCGGATCTGCTTCGCCTGTTGAATATGAAACGCCTCACCGGTTTCATCATCTTTCAGCGTGGAGCTTTGCAAATGCATTCCCAGCCTGGCCGCCCAGATTGCCGTGGCGTTGGATCCCGATCCCCACCAGATACGCTCACGCAGGCCTTCAGAAAAAGGTTCTGGTCGTAACAGGCCTGGCGGATTGGCAAACATTGGCTGCGGATTGGGTTTAGCGAACCCTTCACCGCGCAGCACATCAAGCAGCACTTCGGTATGGCGTCTGCCCATGTCCGCGTCGCTTTCACCCTCCTGCGGCTGATAGCCGAAATAGCGCCAGCCATCAATTACCTGCTCTGGCGACCCCCTGCTGATGCCCAGCTGTAAACGTCCGCCGCTGATTAAATCGGTGACGCCCGCCTCTTCCGCCATATAGAACGGATTCTCATAGCGCATATCGATCACGCCGGTACCGATCTCAATACGCCGGGTACGGGCACCAACCGCTGCCAGCAAGGGAAACGGCGCGCTAAGCTGGCGGGCAAAATGATGTACGCGGAAATAAGCGCCGTCTGCGCCTAAATCTTCAGCCGCTTCGGCCAGCGCGATCGATTGCTGCAGGGCATTAGCGGCGGTACGCGTTGCCGACTGGAACGACGGCCCCCAATGACCAAATGAGAGAAACCCGATTTTTTTCATGCTGTTGCCTTTTATAAAAATGCAGGATACCCGGCACGATTAATACCGGCTTTTTATCTGTTAACTGTAGCGGCCCGGTAGCCGGAAAGCATCTCCCTGCACCAGCAATCAGCCATTTTTATCGGGTAAAAAATGCTGTACAGCGGCAAGAAGAATATCTGTAAGCAAGATTTGACGCTCTGTAAAGATTACCTTACTCTGCGCGCATCGTGATGTAAGCGGAACCGTACATTCAGGGGAAAGCGTGAAGAACCGTAATTTGGGCAGTATTTTTATCGTGGCCGGTACCACCATTGGTGCCGGTATGTTGGCCATGCCGCTGGCCGCTGCGGGTATCGGCCCCGGCGTGACTCTGCTGCTGTTGATAGGGCTTTGGGCTCTGATGTGTTATACCGCGCTGCTGCTGGTTGAAGTCTATCAACACGCATCGGCGGATACCGGACTGGGCACGCTAACGCGCCGTTATCTGGGTCGTCCCGGTCAGTGGCTGACCGGTTTTAGCATGCTGTTTTTGCTCTATGCGCTGACCGCCGCCTATATCAGCGGCGCGGGCGAACTGCTGGCAGCCAGCCTGAGTCAGTGGTTCTCTACGGAAATTTCCGCCAGCAGCGGCGTGCTGCTGTTTACGTTGATTGCCGGCGGCATCGTTTGTGTTGGCACGCAGATGGTGGATATGTTTAACCGTGTGCTGTTCAGCGCCAAGATAATTTTGCTGGTGGTCATGCTGGGCCTGATGATGCCGCATATTCATCAAACCAATCTGCTGACGCTTCCGCTGGAGAAAGGCCTGGTGCTGGCCGCTATCCCGGTTATCTTTACCTCTTTTGGTTTTCACGGCAGCGTGCCCAGCATTATCAGCTACCTGAACGGCGATCTGCGTAAGCTGCGCTGGGTGTTTATCATCGGCAGCGCCATTCCGCTGGTGGCCTATATCTTCTGGCAGCTGGCGACGCTGGGCGCCATCGACCAAAGCGCTTTCAGCGCCCTGCTCGCCAGCCATGCCGGGCTGAACGGTCTGCTGCAGGCGATTCGTCAAATTGTGGCTTCGCCGCACGTTGAGCTGGCGGTACATCTGTTTGCCGATCTGGCGCTGGCAACATCCTTTTTAGGCGTGTCGCTGGGCCTGTTTGATTATCTGGCGGATATCTGTAAGCGTAACGCCAGCGTTACAGGGCGTATGCAAAGCGGGCTAATGACCTTTCTGCCGCCGCTGCTGTTCGCCCTTTTCTATCCGCAGGGTTTTGTGCTGGCGCTTGGCTATGCAGGCGTGGCGTTGGCGGTGCTGGCGCTGATTATTCCCGCTCTGCTGGTATGGCGTAGCCGTCAGCAGCACAGCGCGGCGAGTTATCAGGTCGTGGGCGGCAGGCCATTGCTGCTACTGGTGTTTCTCTGCGGTATCGGCGTTATCGTTATTCAGCTATTGATTGCCCTGGGCTGGCTGCCGGAAGTGGGATGACATCAATCGGACATTAACGTTATTCCGCTGTTCTGATCTATTGCAAGATTAACCCGGATATAACCTGCCTCAGAGGCAACCGTTAAAGGAATAACATGCTGACTAAAAAATTTAAACACCATTTTGCCTGGTGCCACACTGTAGAACAGTCGATCCGGCATGCCGATGTAAAAGCTCTGGATGCCACCCGGGAGCAGCTGATGGATAAGATGGGACAGCCGTTTGGCATGCATACGCGCGGCGTGCCCTTGATCATTGCCACATTATCGCTGTTGCTGGGGTTTGCTATGGTGCAGATCCGTTTATGGGAGCTATTGTTCAGCGGATTTTCCGCCGGCCCACACAATCTGTTTTTTGGCATTTTACCCACGGCGCTGATCTTTGCTGTTGTGCTGAGCGTGACGGTTTACTTCATTGCCCAGGGATATATGGCGGCCGTCAGCCTGTTTTTAAGCATGGCGAAAACGATCCTGATTCTGGATCTGCTCTATTTTGTTTTGTCGCTGTATGACTTTATGCTAAACAAGCCTTATGCGGGAGCGCAACTTATCAGCGCACTACTCGGCATCCTATTTATTATTCTGGCTTTTCTCACTGTCAATGCCCCCTCTTTCAGGGTCATGCTGACCTTGATGTTACATAACCGTATCTGGCGCAGACAGCTACAGTTAAAACGTCAGGCGCTAACCCGGCGCTGAAACAAAACGGGCCAGACGGCCCGTTTTGTTTTCAAAAGGAATAACCTCAGCCCGGCGGGCTTATTTATCTTTGCCGAAGCCCTGCTTTAACAGTGCCGGCAGTACGTTCGGGAAGTAGATGTTTTTATAGTAGTTGGCTACGGTCTGGCTCCAGTTTTCGCCGCCGTCGCGCTTGATATCACGCCAGTGCTGCTCCAGTTCGTGGTTAAACTGACCAATCTTCTCCACCAGGCCTTCCGTCTGATATTTCTCTTCATGACGGAAAGTGGACATCGGCAGGCGCGGCTTGAGATCGGCAGGACGATCAACATAGCCCAGCGCCAGGCCCACCAGCGGGAAGGTCAGCGGCGGCAGCTCAAACAGTTCAATAAACTCTGCCGGGCTTCTTCTCATCCCACCAATCGGCACCACGCCCAGCCCCTGCGCACGCGCGGCGGCCATTGCCGATGCCAGGGCAATCCCGACGTCGGTGCTGCCGGAAACAATGCTTTCAATACTTTCATGCGCGATCTGCTGCTCATCGATCAGGCTCATCGCCTCGCGCGTCTTATGCATATCCAGAACAAAAGTGATAAACACCGGTGCCTGCGCGATCCACGGCTGACCGCCTGCCAGCTCGGCGATTTTAGCTTTGGTGGCTTTGTCACGCGTAACGATCACAGAGACCTGCTGTGAATGAACAGAGGTCGGCGCCCGATAAGCAGACAAAATAATATTATCCAGAACGGCATCCGAAACGGGTTTATCAAGATAGCTGCGATCGCTGCGGTGATTAATAAATGTGTCAATAACCGGATTCATTATATTTCCCTTGTTATAAATATCTGGCGCAGTGTAGAGGAGCGCAACATTAGCGGCTTCGCACTCTGTGCCGCCTGATATTTTCAATTTGCCTTCCCTGTCGCAGGATTTGCCGCCCTGATGCTCAGACATCGCGGCGGTTTTGTGGCCTATTTTTCTGCTAACTTCCCGTCACGCACCTGATACATTTTTTGATTATCGGGTCCGATAAAATCACTGGCCGGCTTGCCGATAATCAGCCGATCATAGGCGCTGGATTTTACGGGCTTATAGTTTTCCGCCTTATTCACCGCCCCTTTACCGGTATAGCGGGCAATATAAGGATAGGGCCAGACGGGGCGCGTCGATGTTACGGCAGCGGCCGGTGTTGCATAAGGCTGACTGGGTCTCTGTAAACCATGAAATTGTTTCTCTGCCGAAGCGCCTGGCTCAGGCGGCATTCCCTGGGGTTCTACCGATGCAGCCAGTTTGCCGGTAATGATTTTTTCCGGTGCCTGCCCTTGCTCAGTCCAGCTTATCAGCGGCGTCAGAAGATCGATCTGATCGTATCCTTCGCCATTGCCACAGTGCGCAACGCCCGGCAACAGGAAGAGACGCAGGAACTGATTAACCGCAGCTGCGCCAAGGGTTTTCTCAACGCCGCGATAATAGGCGATGGAAAATGCCGGACTAATGGAATCATCGGCCAGACCGTGCCAGATAATCAGTTTTCCGCCCCGCTGCTGGTAACGATGTAAATTGGTATTCGCTGCGTTGTACAGCGGTGCCAGCTCAGCGACTGCCGCAAAATTATGGCTGTTAAGCGGGAAATCCTTTATTGAGGTAAGAGTGCGTTTTCCGCCAGTCAGCAGCACCGACTGCAGCGCAGGCAGTACCATCATTTCGGACATAGAATGGCCCGATGCCGAGTCAGGAACGGGCCAGCGCAGCTCCGATCCCAACGGCAGACCGGCTGGAACAAACTGATTGCCAGCGCTGTCGTGCGCGCCACGATAGAGATTTTCTGCCACGGTAATCTCTTCGCGGGTCAGGCAGTCTGATTTATCCTGCTGTTTTTCATCACACTGTTTTACCCAGTTTGCTGAGAAGGTGCAGGCATAAGGATTTTGCAAGATACCATCGTCCACCCCTGACAGCGTAGGGCAATGTTGCAGAACCGCCCGATGCAGAACAGGCAAACGATCCTTTAACAGAATAGCGCTGCCGTCCGGACGTAAGTTCGCCGCCACATTCCAGCCATGATAAAAGGAGTTCTGGAACTGGAAAAATGCCGCAGGCGCGCCGGCAGAAATACCGTCGAAATCCTCCGGATACCGCTGGGCCTCCATTAGCGCTTCACGACCACCATCGGAACAGCCCATAAAATAGGCATACTTGGGCTGTTGACCATAATAGGCAGCAACGAGTGCTTTGCTCAGCCTGGCGGTCAGGTGATTGGCACGCCAGGCAAAATCGATACGTTTTTGCGGATCTTCGGCCCAGCTGGCGTCCATCATGCTGCCGCTGTGCCCCATATTGGTGGCGGCAACCGTAAACGCGCCGTTGGTGGCAGGCGTACAGCCGCTGGCATTAGAGAGCGTAAGATTAATATTGCCGCACAGCCCGCCGCAGCCCACCTGCAGAAAGCGCTGCGTCCACTTCTCCGTCGGCAGCGCCACTTCTATGCCGATCGCTGGCGCAATGGTTGCGGCTACCTTACAGAAGCTTCCCTTTTCTGTTTGTATTACTGAGGCAGAAGTTATGGTCACCGGCGCGCCCACCTTCTCGCTCAGTGAAAGCGTGCTTAACTGCGCACAAGCCATTACTGGCTTAATAACCGGAAGATTTTCCGCCGCGCCTGCAGGCATCATTGCCAGCCATAGCCAACCACAAGCCAGCACCAGTGCCGCCTGATAGCCTTTCTTTACCCACTGTGCCATTTTCATATCCAGTTTATCTGTTTGTCTCGATTTCGCGATCTGACGGTTCTCTCTTTGCCCTGTCTGGCAAAAGCGATGGAGGAGATAAATAGCATTTTTTTCACGGCTACGTCGGACGGAAATGTGAAGAAAACGTCAGGATTGAGCCAGCAAAGCGGAAAAGCATAGTCAGGCAGAAAGAGACAACGAGGGGAAAAGTAAGCATCAGGCCACTTTTTCTTGATAAATTTTTGTTATCAACCACTTAATTACCACCCCGTATTCAGTACCAGTGATAACTGGACAAAAAATAACCATACAGGCGGTGTGGACATTGATTTTCCGGTAATCTTGACTAACTTTATTTACGAGTTCCTGTGTAACCCTTTGCTGTAGACGCCTTTCGTCGTCCGGCACCGCTCATTGCCACGGTGCCGGATTTTTTTATGCCCTAGCGACGAGCCCGTACCAGTTGATAGCGGCGAGTGAAGTATTCAAACGGCGCACTCCAGACATGTACCAGGCGGGTAAAGGGAAAGATCAGGAAAATCGTCATCCCCAGCACCAGATGGACGCGATAGATCCACTCGACGCCATCCAGCCAGGTTGAAGCGTTACCCTGGAATGTCACCACTGACTGTGCCCAGCCTACCAGTTTCATCATCCCTACACCGTCCAGATGGCGTAACGAGAACAGAATCGACGTCAGTCCAAGGATCAGCTGGATCATTAAAATACCCAAAATCACAATATCGGCCCGGCTTGAGGTCGCCCGTACGCGAGGATTAAACATGCGTCGCTTCAGCAGCATCAGGCCGCCAACCAACGCCATCAGACCAAATACCCCGCCCGCCGCCATCGCCAGTTTCTGCTTGGTGGCAATGGCCAAAAAAGGCTCATACACCCAGTGTGGCGTCAGCAACCCGAACAGATGACCAAAGAAAATGCCGATAATGCCGATGTGGAACAGGTTAGAGGCCAGGCGGAAATTCTTTTTATCCAGGATCTGGCTGGAACCTGCGCGCCAGGTGTACTGCCCATAGTCATAGCGTAACCAGCTGCCGATCAGAAACACCGTCCCGCACAGATAGGGATAAATCTCGAAAAAGAAGATGTTCAGATAGTGCATTATTTCGATCCTCCGGCTGACAAATCCAGATATTGCGGGATGGGCTGCTGTTGAAAACGCTGCTGATGCGCTTTCTCCAGCGAGGCGTCGCACGCCTGCGCCCGATCGTCGATAAACTTGATCTGCGCTTCTTCCCAGACGGCATCCAGAGCCTGACGGGTATCATCGCGAGGCTCTTTGCTCACCTGTCCGGCCACGCTGCTGCTGCGCAACGGGCTGCCTGCCCAGATTAATAAGGAATCAAACAGCTGGCTAAAGGCGCTGGCACGCTGTTGCAGCCGCCCACCAATCAGCGCCAGGATTGGAGCCACATCCTGCACGCCCTGACGCGCCGCCGCCTCTGGCTGCTGGCTGAGATATTCAAGATAGAGCGGCAGATAGTCCGGCAGCTCACGACAGTCGAGTAGCAGCCCCGCCTGCTCATACTGCGCCAGCAGATC
This sequence comes from Pantoea sp. FN0305, assembly GCF_050113845.1. Classification (NCBI taxonomy): domain Bacteria; kingdom Pseudomonadati; phylum Pseudomonadota; class Gammaproteobacteria; order Enterobacterales; family Erwiniaceae; genus Pantoea; species Pantoea sp. FN0305. The sequence continues at coordinate 46,812 of NZ_JBNJSN010000005.1, forward strand.
CACCATCGCCTGACCGCGATCGCGTGATTCGCCATGTACATGTTCAAACAGCAACAGCGAGGTGGCGCAGCCGCGATCGAAAGTTTCACACCACTCCGACTGCCGATCCAGCAGCTCGCCGCTAAGCCAGCGGGTTACAAATGGCTGCAGCATTGGCGTCTGCTGCGCCACCAGCGCGTTCAGTTCATCCTTCTCCTGCCACAGCGCCTTATCCGGATATTCCAGCAGCAGCGCCACTACTTTTAGCATCAGCATTATTCCCCCTCCGCCCGGTGCGTAATGTTAATGGCGTCGATACGACGGCTGTTGAACAGGTTGAATTTGCTGTCGCTGCCGTGGCAGCCGTCGCCAAAGGTAAAGCCGCAGCCGTTGCGCTCCGGGAAGGCATCAGCCGCCAATTCGCGGTGGCTGGTGGGGATCACAAACCGGTCTTCATAGTTGGCAATCGCCAGATAGCGGTACATCTCTTCCACCTGCGCCACGCTGAGTCCGACCTGTTCGATGGCGCGGGTATCGGTCTCACCCTCCACCGTTTGCGCGCGTTTATAGTGGCGCATCGCCATCATTCTTTTTAGCGCCCGCAGCACCGGTGCGGTATCGCCCGCGCTCAACAGGTTTGCCAGGTACTGCACCGGAATACGCAGGGTTTCTACCGCCGGCAGCGCGCCATCCATTGGCAGCGCGCCCGCATCAGCCACCGACTGAATCGGCGACAGCGGTGGTACATACCAGACCATCGGCAGCGTGCGATATTCAGGATGCAGCGGCAGCGCCAGCTTCCAGTCCATCGCCAGCTTCCAGACCGGCGATTTCTGCGCCGCATCCAGTACGTTCTCCGGAATGCCCTGCGCCAGCGCTTCGGCAATGACTTCCGGGTCATTGGGATCGAGAAACACATCAAGCTGACGCTCATAGAGATCGGTTTCATTTTCTGCGCTGGCGGCCTCAGCGATGCGGTCGGCATCATACAGCACCACGCCGAGATAGCGAATGCGTCCGACGCAGGTTTCTGAGCAGACGGTTGGCATGCCCGACTCGATACGTGGATAACAGAAGATGCACTTTTCTGATTTCCCGCTCTTCCAGTTAAAGTAGATTTTTTTATAGGGGCAGCCGCTGATGCATAAGCGCCAGCCACGACAGCGGTCCTGGTCAATCAGTACGATGCCATCTTCTTCGCGTTTATAGATTGCGCCGCTGGGACAGGTCGCCACACAGCTGGGGTTCAGACAGTGTTCGCACAGGCGCGGCAGGTACATCATAAAGGTGTTTTCAAACTGGCCGTACATCTCCTTTTGCATCGCCACAAAGTTGCTGTCCTGAGATCGCAGGCTGAACTCGCCGCCCAGGATCTCTTCCCAGTTTGGCCCCCACTCTATTTTCTTCATGCGTTTGCCGCTGATCAGCGAACGCGGGCGGGCAATCGGCTGATGTTTGCCTTCTTTGGCGTTATGCAGATGCTGATAATCAAAACTGAACGGCTCATAGTAGTCATCAATGCCCGGCACCTCCGGGTTAGCGAAAATCTTGGCCATTACGCCCGCTTTGCCGCCAAGCCGCGGCTCCAGCTTGCCGTTGATTTTACGGATCCAGCCGCCCTTCCATTTATCCTGATCTTCCCAGGCTTTTGGGTAGCCGATGCCCGGTTTGGTTTCAACGTTATTGAACCAGGCGTACTCCATGCCTTCACGTCCGGTCCAGACGTTTTTACAGGTAATGGAGCAGGTATGACAGCCGATGCATTTGTCGAGATTCATCACCATCCCGACCTGTGAACGTATTTTCATTGCGCTTCCCCCTGCACCTGGTCCTGGCCTTCGCCATCCAGCCAGTTAATGTTTTTCATTTTACGGATCATGATGAACTCGTCGCGATTAGAGCCGACGGTGCCGTAGTAGTTAAAGCTGTAGGCCAGATGCGCATAGCCGCCGATCATATGGGTCGGTTTCGGACAGATGCGGGTAACGGAGTTATGAAAACCGCCACGGATGCCGGTAACCTCCGAGCCGGGAATATTGGTGATGCGCTCCTGCGCGTGGTACATCATGGTAGATCCAGGCTTCACGCGCTGGCTGACCACCGCACGGCAGGTCAACGCGCCGTTGGCGTTAAACACCTCTACCCAGTCGTTGTCTTTGATCTGCAGCTCACGCGCATCCTCTTCGCTCATCCAGATAATCGGCCCGCCGCGCGACATGGTCAGCATCAGCAGGTTTTCGCTGTAGGTAGAGTGAATGCCCCATTTCTGGTGCGGCGTCAGGAAGTTCAGCGCTTTTTCCGGATAGCCGTTTGAAGGGATATGCTGTAGCTGAGTGACGCTGCGCGTATCAATGGGCGGACGGTAGGAAACCAGGCTTTCGCCAAAGGCGCGCATCCAGGGATGATCCTGATACAGCTGCTGTCGCCCGGAAAGCGTGCGCCACGGGATCAGCTCATGCACGTTGGTATAGCTGGAATTATAAGAAACATGCTCATCCTCCAGACCGGACCAGGTGGGACTGGAGATGATCTTACGCGGCTGTGCCTGAATATCGCGGAAGCGGATTTTTTCCTCTTCTTTGCGTCGCGCCAGATGGGTATGCTCGCGCCCAGTGATTTCGCCCAGCGCTTCCCAGGCTTTTACCGCCACCTGACCGTTGGTTTCCGGTGCCAGCGTCAGGATCATTTCCGCCGCATCGATGGCGCTGTTGATCATCGGCTGCCCTTTCGCCGGCCCCTCCGCCTTGACGTAATTCAGCTTGCGCAGCAGCTCAACCTCATTTGCCGTATGCCAGTTAATGCCTTTGCCACCGTTACCGATGGTTTCCAGCAGCGGACCCACGGAGGTAAAGCGCTCCCAGGTGGCCGGATAGTCGCGCTCAACCGTAATAATATTGGGTGCGGTTTTGCCGGGGATCAGATCGCACTCGCCTTTATGCCACTCCTGGATTTCATAGGGCTGTGCCAGCTCAGCGGGCGAGTCGTGCTGAATTGGCTGTAGCACCACATCGGTCTCCTGACCGAGATGGCCAACACAGAGGTCAGAAAACGTTTTGGCGATATCTTTGTAGATTTCCCAGTCGGAGCGCGACTCCCAGACCGGATCCACAGCGGCGGAGAGCGGATGAATAAACGGATGCATATCCGTGGTGTTCATATCATCCTTCTCATACCAGGACGCGGTCGGCAACACCACATCCGAATAGAGACAGGTGGTGGACATGCGAAAATCGAGCGTCACCAGCAGATCCAGCTTGCCTTCCAGCGCTTTGGTTTGCCACTCCACCTCTTCCGGGATCGCATCGCCTTTGCCGATGCACTCTTCGCCCTGAATGCCGCTGTCGGTGCCGAGCAGGTATTTCAGCAGATATTCATGCCCCTTACCGGAGGAGCCGAGCAGATTAGAGCGCCAGATAAACAGGTTGCGCGGGTGGTTATTACCGTCGTCGGGTTGTTCACAGGCGAAGCGCAGCTTGCCGCTTTTCAGCGCGTCAACGGTATAGTCAACCGGTGACTGGCCCGCCTCTTTTGCCAGTGCAGCGATGCGCAACGGGTTAGTATTTAGCTGCGGCGCTGAAGGTAGCCAGCCCATGCGTTCGGCGCGTACGTTGAAATCGATCAGCTGGCCGGTGAATTTTTGCTTTTGGGCAATAGGTGATAACAGCTCGCTGATGCTCAGTTTCTCAAAGCGCCACTGGCTGGCGTGCGCGTAAAACCAGGAGGTGCTGTTCATCTGACGCGGCGGCCGCGTCCAGTCCAGCGCAAACGCCAGCGGCATCCAGCCGGTTTGCGGCCGCAGCTTTTCCTGACCAACATAGTGTGCCCAGCCGCCGCCGGTTTGTCCCACGCAGCCGCAAAACACCAGCATATTGATCAGGCCACGGTAGTTCATATCCATGTGATACCAGTGGTTGAGACCGGCTCCCACAATGATCATCGACCGTCCGCGCGTTTTATGGGCGGTCCCGGCAAATTCGCGGGCGATATGCTCCAGGTTTTTGCGCGGCACGCCGCTGATCTGCTCAGCCCAGGCAGGCGTGTAGGCTTTGATCTCATCATAGCTTTGCGCGCAGTTGGCATCATCCAGACCGCGATCCAGCCCATAATTCGCCAGCATCAGATCGTATACCGTGACCACGCGTCCGATGGTGCCATCCGCCAGCGTAATTTGCTTAACCGGCAGCTGGTGCAGCAGGATGGGATCTTGCTTAACGTGGCGGAAGTTGGGGCTTTCATTACCGCCATAGTAGGGAAACGCCACCGGAACCACTTCATCACGATCGTCAATCAACGACAGGCGCAGCGCGACTTCGCTGCCTGCTGCCTGTGGCTCAAGGTTCCACTTCCCTTTTTCGCCCCAGCGGAAACCGATTGATCCGTTAGGCACCACCATCTCACCGCTCTCACTCAGGGCGACGGTTTTCCAGTCGGGGTTGTTGGCCTCGCCCAGCGCATCGGTGATATCGGCGGCGCGCAGCAGGCGGCCAGAGGTGTAATAGCCGCTCTCTTCCGGCTCCAGCAGCACCAGCATCGGCATATCGGTATAGCGCCGCGCATAGTTGAGGAAATAGTCGCTGGGGTTTTCCAGATGGAACTCTTTCAGGATCACATGCCCCATCGCCATCGCCAGCGCGCTATCGGTCCCCTGTTTTGGTGACAGCCACTGGTCACACAGCTTGGCGACCTCTGAATAGTCAGGGCTGATGGCGATGGTTTTGGTGCCTTTATAGCGCACCTCGGTAAAGAAGTGGGCATCTGGCGTGCGGGTCTGCGGTACGTTCGAACCCCAGGCGATGATATAGCTGGAGTTGTACCAGTCGGCGGATTCCGGCACGTCGGTCTGCTCGCCCCAGGTCATCGGCGACGCGGGCGGCAGATCGCAGTACCAGTCATAAAAACTCAGGCTGGTGCCGCCGATCAGCGAAAGATAGCGCGTTCCGGCTGCGTAAGAGATCATCGACATGGCCGGGATCGGCGAAAAACCGGCCACGCGATCGGGGCCGCAGTGTTTGATGGTCCAGATATTGGCGGCGGCGATCAGCGTATTCAGCTCTTTCCAGTCGGAGCGGATAAAGCCGCCGTGTCCGCGCGCCTGTTTATAGCTGCGGCTTTTTTCGGGATCGGTGACGATAGCGTTCCAGGCCAGTACCGGATCGCCGTGCTGCGCCAGCGCCTCGCGCCACAACTCCACCAGCCGTCGGCGCACCAGCGGATACTTTAGCCGGTTGGCGCTGTAGATATACCAGGAGTAGCTGGCGCCGCGTGGGCAGCCGCGCGGTTCATGATTGGGCAAATCGGGGCGGGTGCGTGGATAGTCGGTCTGCTGCGTTTCCCAGGTGACCAGACCATTTTTGACATAAATCTTCCAGCTACAGGAGCCGGTACAGTTTACGCCGTGGGTGGAACGTACAATTTTGTCGTACTGCCAGCGCTGGCGATAGCTGTCCTCCCAGTCGCGGTTGCTGTTCATCAACTGCCCGTGTCCATCCGAGAAGGTGTCGCTTTTCTGGCGAAAATAGCGAAACTTGTCCACTAGCTTACTCATTACCCACTCCTGGCAGAGAGTTTCCCTGCGGTTACATGGCTCAAATTACATAACCTGAAAAACAGATCGAAGAAGATGCCGTGCTTAGTCTTTAGTAAAGCGGCGCCCGTAAACCAGCCAGGTCACCAATGTGCAGACAACGTAGAAGACCAGGAAAACTTTCATCGCTCCGACCGGCGAGCCGGTCATCGCCAGCGATGTGCCGAAGGCTTTTGGAATAAAGAAACCGCCGATAGCGCCGATGGCGGAGATAAAACCCAGCGCAGCGGCGGTCTCGGTCACCGCCACATGTTGCGCCTGCGCTTCAGTGCCGCCAGCCGCCAGCACGCGTTTGCGCGTCAGGGTGCGGAAAATCACGGCGATCATCTGAAAGGTTGAGCCGCTGCCCAGGCCAGCGGTGAGAAACAGACCCATAAACACGGCGTAAAAGGCAGTAAAACTGCCGGTGCCGTGTCCTGGCAGCGTCGAAAACAGCAGCAGCGTAAACAGAGCCATCAGCATAAAGTTCACCAGCGTGACGCGAATGCCGCCGAGCTTATCGGAGATAATGCCCCCAGCCGAACGCGCCAGCGCGCCTAAAAATGGCCCAAAAAAGGCCAGTTTCAGGATATCGACATCGGGAAACTGCGTTTTTGCCAGCATGCCAAAACCCGCTGAAAAGCCGATAAAAGAGCCAAAGGTTGCCAGATAGAGCAGGCTCAGCAGCCACATATGGCCGCGCTTCAGTACCGTAAGCTGCTCGCGTAGCGACGCCTGCGTGCCTGCCAGCGTATCCATACAGAACCAGGCGGCCAGTACCGCGATCATCAGCAGCGGCACCCACAGCCACGCGGCATTAGCCAGCCACAAACGGCTGCCGTCCGGCTGCTCTACGCCATGAACGCCCAGAAAGGTAAAAATCGGTAGCGAGATCACCACAGGCGTCAGCAGCTGCATCACGCTGACGCCCAAATTGCCCAGCCCGCCGTTAATGCCCAGCGCGCTGCCCTGACGTGCCCGGGGAAAGAAAAAACTGATATTGCCCATGCTGGAGGCGAAATTCGCCCCGGCAAAGCCGCACAGCAGCGAGATTACAATAAATACGCCGTAAGAGGTGTCAGGATTTTGTATGGCGAAACCCAGCCAGGCGCAGGGAATAATCAGAATGGCGGTGCTGATCACCGTCCACTGCCGACCACCAAACAGCGGCACTGCAAAGGAGTAAGGTACGCGCAGAATCGCTCCGGAAAGTGAAGGCAGCGCGGTAAGCAGAAACAGCTGATCGGTCGTGAAATGAAAGCCAACTTTATTAAGGTTTACCGCTACGGCGCTGAACAGCATCCAGACGCAGAAGGCTAACAGCAAAGCAAAAACAGATGTCCATAAATTACGTTGCGCGATTTTTTTGCCGGTTTTCTCCCAGTAGCGCGGATTTTCGGCATCCCAGCCGCACAGCGCGGCATGCGTCGATTTCTCATGTGTGGCCATATTCACGTTCCATGGTAAGAATCAATGAAGGCGGACTGAAGCAAAGCGACAAATCCCCGTAAGCGTAGTCGGGTTATTTAGAGTGATCAATAATCAATCAGTAATTATGATTAGGGTAATAATCAGGCATGAAGGTAAAATTTACGTAGTTAAAACAAGAAACTAAAAATGAGACTCTTGTCTACCTCTAAAGAATTAATCGCCCCGCTTTGGGCATAAGGAAAAAGGAATGGTACGCAGCGGGCCGGTTTACCGCGCTGACCATTTCCTTGAAAAATGAAGGGATTTTATAGGGGGTAGCAATGGCTTATTTCCCACGAACGCACTGCATATAATTGTGGATTGACAGGGAACTGACTAACAACTTAGCGTGGCCCTGCCGCTGTTGTTTACTTGAACAATGTCACATTTTTAGCCTGTAACTTTCGCTCCAGAACAAAATACCGGACGGGATTTTAAACGCCGGTAGAGAAGCAGCGACAGCATGGCCGATAACGACAGCAGCGCGGCGGGCAGAGCCACATAGTTATAGGGAAAATGGGTGGTAAGCATGGCTCCGCCGCAGAAGGCGCCTAGGGCGCTACCAAGGTTAAACGCGATTTGCCCGCCCGCCGCGCCCAGCATCTCACCGCCTTTGGCATTTTGTAGCAGAAGAATTTGCAACGGCGCAGAGAGCGCAAACAGTCCGGCGCAGATAATAAACGCCAGGCTGAGCGAGGCGATATTCTGATAAGCGAAAAACAGAGTTAACGTTAACGCGACGGCAATCGTGAAGTTCGTTATCGCTGCAATGCGCAGCGGCGAAAATCGGCTGGATAACCTCCCGCTTACTATATTGCCCAGTACCATGCCCAGCCCTGCCAGCATCATAATCAGCGGCATCACCTGGTCGGAAAAGCCAGAGACGTAGATCATCACCGGCTTGATGTAGCTGAACCAGGCAAATACCCCGGCGTTGCTGCACAGGGTAGCCAGAAAAATCAGCCACGGCGCGGCTGATTTCAGGAAGTGGAACTGTTCGCTGAGTTTGGTTGGCGCGTTATCAGAAATATCAGGTATCCAAAAAACAATAGAAGTGATTACCGCGATATTAAAAACAGAGATCAGCAGGAAAGTTGATCGCCAGCTAAATTCATGGCTCAGCAATGTGCCCAGCGGAATGCCAATCAGGTTCGCCAGCGTCATTCCGGATACCATGCCTGCTACCGCTGCGGTCACTTTACCCGGCCTTATTACCCGGGTCAGGATAATCGCGCCGACGCCAAAGAATGCGCCGTGCGGAAAGCCGGAAATCAGGCGAGCAATAATCAGCATGGTATAGGAAGAGGAAAAGGTGAAGATAGCGTTGCCAGTAATGCACAGCGCCGCCAAAAATAGCAGAATCGTTTTCAACGAGAACTTATGGGAGATAACGGCAATCACCGGCGCGCCGATAACCACGCCGAGCGCATAAAATGAGATCATATGACCTGCGGAAGATACCGGGATGTCTATATCACGAGCCAGTTCGGTCAGTATGCCCATAATTCCGAATTCGGCCATGCCGAGTCCGAATGTTCCCAGCGCCAGGGAAATAATCACTTTGTTCATACTGCTAACCCTCGAGCTTTTTTTTATGGTGTCACGAATGGAGTTAACAGAGCATTCACTATTCTCGTGATGTTATTAATAAACCTGCTAATAAAAAATCTTAAGGTAAAGGATGTCATATTTTCAGCCCGTAGCGCTTAACCATGCCAGCCGTCTGCTTAATCACGGGATCACCAGCTTCGATGCTGCCTCCGGCAGACGTAATGTTATGGCCGCGGCCTGGTCAACGCCGGTTGAGTTTGTCCCGGCGCGTATTGCTATTGTGGTGGATAAAGGCACCTGGTCGCGAGAAATCATTGAGCAGAACCAGGCATTTGCTATCTGCGTACCTACCGCTGCCATTGCTGATTTAACCTGGGCGGTTGGCAGCGTTTCCGGACGCGATAAGAATAAGTTTGAACACTACAATATTGAGGCTAAGCGTGGACCCGAGCTCGGCCTGCCGGTGATCGAACAGGGCTGTGCCGCCTGGCTGGAATGCCGACTGCTGCCGGAAACCCAGGCGCAGCAGCAGTACGATACCTTATTTGGAGAAGTGGTCGCTGCCGCCGCCGATACGCGTATTTTTAACCAGGGCCGCTGGCAGTTCTCAGCCGAACATCCTGAGCATCATACGCTGCATCATTTAGGCGCCGGAAGCTTTGTTACCAGCGGGCCGCTGATACAGGCAAAGCCGCTCTGATCTTTCAGCCATAAAAAAAGCGCCCTTGCAGGCGCTTTTTACTTTTGCTTCGCGTTAGTTATTTCAGGCGGAACGCCACTACGCTGTCTCCGGCTTTGGTACCCAGCGAACCGTGGCCGCCTGCGGCGATCACCACATACTGTTTGCCATCGCTGCCCTGCCAGGTCGACGGCGTAGCCTGCGCGCCAGCGCTCAGCTCGGTCTGCCACAGCAGTTCGCCAGTATTGATATCATAGGCGCGGAAGAAGTTATCCGCCGTCGCGCCGTGGAATACCACATCGCCTGCCGTCACCAGCGGACCGCCATGCGCCACCATTCCCATCGGGAAACCGATCGGGAAACGCCCCGGCAGGAAGCTGGTGTTGAGGTTTTTCGTGGTGCCCACGCGGCGCAGCCATTCGGTTTTACCGGTTTTCAGATCCACGCCAACCATACGTCCCCACGGCGGGGCGATACAAGGAATGCCCAGATCGGAAGCCAGCTGCTGAATATGAATGGCATAGTCGCCGTGGAAGTTCTCATTCCAGTAAGGCTGTCCATCCTGAGTGAACATACGTTTCGTAGCCGTTTCCGGCGTACGCTTGATCAGCGTATATTTATAAGCCAGGCGCACCGGCGAAGCGATCAGGATCTGTCGCTCTGGATCAACCGCCACGGAACCCCAGTTAAACACGCCGATATTACCCGGGAATATGATAGAACCCTGCTCGGTAGAAGGCGTCCAGGGATTACCGTCATAGCGCAGCGATTTAAAATCGATACGGCAGGCCATCTGATCGAACGGCGTAATGCCCCACATCGATTTTTCAGTCAGCGGCTCCGGCAGGAAGTTCAGGCTGGAAACCGGCTGGGTCGCGGCAAATTTCTCACCGTCAACGCCATCGGTCGAAACCGGTACCTGCCTGACGGGATAAACCGGCTCGCCGGTCAGACGATTAAGAACAAAAAGGTTGCCGGTTTTGGTCGGCAGGATCACCACCGGCTGTTTGCTACCCTGATAATCGATATCAAGCAGTGACGGCTGCGACGGGTTATCGCGATCCCACAGGTCGTGGTTAGAGCTCTGGAAACGCCATTTAAAGGTGCCGGTCTGCAGATCCAGCGCCACCAGCGCATCGCGGAACTTCTCGGTATTGCTGTTGGCATCGCGCTCGATACCCAGCTCATCCGGCGAGGCATTGCCAAACGGCACATAAACCAGGCCGTTATGCAGATCGGCGCTCAGAGTACCCCAGGCGATCGGCGTATCGTAAGGATAGTTTTGGTTAGCGGCAATCGGCTGGGTTTGCGTTGGGTTGGCAGGATCGAAATTCCATACCAGGCGACCACTCTGCACATCATAGGCACGAATCACGCCAGATGGGTTGCCCTTATCAAAACCGTTATCCATGACCGAGCCGCCAACAATCACCAGATTGCCCGCTACCAGCGGTGCGGCGGTCTGCATCAGCGCATGCGGACGGATTTCGCCCATATTGGCGCGCAGATCCACAATGCCGTCCTGGCCGAAATCGGCGCATCGCTTGCCGGTATCCGCATCCAGCGCCACCAGTTTGGCATCGGTGGTAGCATTAAAGATACGCTTGCGGCAGATTGCCGGCGCATTACCCTGCGGCTGAGCGGCGCTGGCTTCATAGTAGCTAACGCCACGGCAGGTCTGGTGCTGCTGCAGATAAGAGCGATTCTTTTGCGGCACATATTTCCATTTCAGCTTGCCGGTTTCCGGCACCAGCGCATGGATTTCATTATGCGGCGTACAGAAATAGAGCGTGTTATTTGCCTTGAGCGGCGTCGCTTCAAAGGTATATTCGCTGGCATCATCGCTTTGACGCAGATCGCCGGTGTGATAAGTCCAGGCAACCTCCAGATTATTCACGTTTTGCTTATTAATCTGGTTCAGAGCTGAAAAGCGCAGGCCGTTGTTAGTGCCACCGTAAGCGACCCAGTCATCGTGTGCGACGGCGGCACTGCTGGGCTGGCGGGCATTGGTAATTTTACCTTCCTGCGGCAGCGGATCGTAGAACATCAGGCCAATTACCACCGCGATAATAATAATCAGCGTAGACCCCAGGAACGGATGAAACTTACGTCCGGTCAGCGGACGTACCACCCACGGCATCGCCAGCCAGACACCGATCAGGCCGAGGACATCGCCACGCGGGATCCACTGCCATTTATCGAAGCCCACCTCATAAATAATCCAGAACAACGTAATCCACAATAAAACGGCACAGGCGGTTAAGGCGATTTTCTTATTCATCGCCAGGGTAATGGCGATAATCAATAGCCCGATGGCCATGACTGCGTAAAATGGGCTTCCCCCAAGCAGTAACAGCCTGCCGCCCATATAAAGCATAGCTATGCCGATCAGGGCGATAACTATCCCGGTAATTTTGTTAATCATGTTTCCCTCATAACAATTTACAAAAATTGAAAGTAAAACTAAAAAACATTACATCAAATCAACACAATTTTAACTTTGAAGCACAGGCATTAAAATCCCACAAAATCTTATCTGTTAAGAGCATTTAATGATTTTCCCGGTGAAAGATCGATCTCGCTTGCGCCTGCCGCTTCCAGCCATACATTGAAATTAATAAATTAGCGAAAATAATAAGACAGGCTGTAAAGCATAGAAAAGAATTGCCACGTAATGCTAAAAAAGTTGGCTTTCAGCGGGCGGGCTCTCTGATAAGGAAGGTTTTTTTGCCTGATAAAACGGCTGCGGGAAAGCGAGAGATGCAGGCAATTAATCAATTGCCGCAATAGTGTGCGCATCCCTGCGAATGGCACCATCCCTCTTCTTACAATGAACAACCTCTATGATTTTACACATCCTCCCTGGTACGCCCCGGCTGTTTGGCGCTGGCGAGTAATCTGCGCCCTGACTGCGCCCCTTTTTGGCTGACCGCTTCTGCACTAAAAAGATCTGGATCGTGGCGGGGGGCCTCTGGTCGATACTGGAAATTACCATCGCCAGGGCAGGCGAGATGGGAATGGCGCTGGTGGGCGAATTAGTTATTTGCTGCTGCTGATTGGCAGCTGTTTTCTGGCGATCCCGTGGATGCCCTCCGCCAGTACAGTTATTTTGATGATGACGCTGGGCAATACGCTGAATGCGTTGGTCAATAATGTCTACTGGTCAGTGGTGATTGACGTTACGCCGCACGCCAGCGTGGGCGCTTATAGCGGCATTACGCTGGCAATAGCAAACCTGGCATCGATCATTTCGCCCATGCTAAGCGGTGGGCTGGCGCAATATCAGGGTTATAACGCGATCTTTACCGCTACCGCGCTGATTGTTTTCGCCAGTATGCTGGAAATGTCGCTGCTGCAACCAGAAAAAAGCTGGTTATGACTGGGCGGGAGCCAGTGCCCGTTAGCCGGGTAACCACCTCTTAATTAACCGCGCCGCACAGACCCGCGCGTCAGCACAGAAAAAGCAGGCACTCGTTCCACCATGAATGGGAAGAATACCTGCTCTGTTTCTGTTTTATCGCACCGGGATATTATTTTTTCTGGTTAAGGTAATCGGTCAGGAAATGCTGTGCATTGCCATAGGATGAAAGTGATTCGCTGTAGTTAATGCGGTAAGGCTGCTTCTCATCGGGCAAATAAAGTTCGCCTGAATCCCTGCCAAAGACATTTAACACCACAAAACGATTACCATTAACCGTAAGTGAATAGCTGATCTTTTTATCACTCTTTTGCACATCCATTATCTGAATGCGTTGACTCCAGGGATGATCGATATTTGTGATCTGTACCAGTGCTTTATTATCCTGGCGCGGACCGTAGCGCAATATCCAGACCTGAACGCCCTCTTCGCCCTGCCAGGCCATCACTTTTTCAGCAACTTCTGGACGGGAAAATGATGCATTCTGAGAGGCTATTTTATCCTGCGCAATCACCTGGCTGGACAAGGGTATAAATGCCAGCACAGCCAGCATAAAAGCAATATTTATTTTTTTCACCGACAAACTCCTTTTTTGTTTCGGGGCGGGGAAAATAATAATCAATAAATATCTGTCGTCAATGGGGTTTATATAAATTAGCGACACTGGCCGTTAAAGCGGCGCGCGGATTTATTTCGAATGTATATAATTGGCATGTTTTTATTAGTGGATTAATTAAATAAAACCGGCCATGAAAGGCCGGCTTAAATTAATTATTCTTTTAATGTCAGAACGCTTCCCATCCCTCTGTCGTGGAATTCTGTTTCGGACGCGCAGGCACAGAATATGCAACCTTTACAACCGATTTTTTTACGGCTTCTTGTGACAACGTCACGCCTGTGGCAAGACGAAAGGTCGCTACCATCTGGTTCAGATGTCGGGCCTGATCTTCCAGCTGGCTGGCCGCCGAAGATGACTCTTCAACCAGCGAGGCGTTTTGCTGCGTGACCTGATCCAGTTCGACCACCGCAATGCCTACCTGGCTGATGCCACGGCTTTGCTCTTCAGAAGCAGAGGAAATTTCATCCATAATATCGCGCACCTGCTTAACCCCAACCACGATGGCTTCCATCGACTCTTCAGCGGCAACCGCCAGCTTTGTGCCTTTTTCCACACGTGAAGAGGACTCATCAATCAGCCCTTTAATATCTTTGGCCGCTGCCGCGCTGCGCTGGGCCAGATTGCGCACCTCTCCCGCTACCACTGCAAAGCCGCGCCCGTTTTCTCCGGCGCGTGCCGCCTCTACTGCAGCATTCAATGCCAGGATATTGGTCTGGAAGGCGATGCTTTCGATCACGCCGGTGATCTCAGCGATTTTCTTTGCGCTTTCTTCCAGGTCGTAAATGGTCTTGATTACCCCATCAACAATATCTCCGCCTTTCTCAGCGGTCTCTGACGCCGATAACGCCAGTTTGGATGCCTGCAGCGCATTATCCGCATTCTGTTTTACGGTAGCGGTGATCTGTTCCATGCTGGCTGCCGTCTGTTCCAGTGAAGCGGCCTGCTGTTCCGTACGCGATGAGAGATCGGCATTGCCTGCGGCAATCTCGCTAACGCCGGTAAGAATGGTTTCAGAGCCGCTGCGCACGTTGCTGACGGTATTGACCAGCGCCTGTTGCATACGCGCCAGGCCATTATGCAGTCGCCCCATTTCAGTACGCGCCAGCGGATCTATTTTTACCGGCTGCGTGAGATCGCCATGTTCAATCGCATTAATATGGTTAAGCGCGGCGGTGAGCGGCTGCAACAGCACGCGCTGCAGCACACGCCAGCTAAGCGCAACGCAGGCTAATACCAGTAGCATCACGCCTGTCAGCAACACTTTCATTCGCTGGAAATGTTGGCTGCTGTCCTCAGCGGCCTGGCTGGTCAGATAATTGACCGCGCTGCGCCAGCGCTCGTAATCTTCCAGCATCGCCTGCTGTTTCGGCGCGGCATTAATGGCAAACATTGCGGCCAGGCTGTGCGTATCCGCCGTGTCCATGAGTTGCTGCAACAGCGTCGAGTAAGCTTTATAGCTGGCGTTAAGTTCAGCAGTCAGATGCGGGTCAAGCTGTTTCAACGGCGCGCCAGACTGATATTCCTGATACCAGCGCTCCGCCTCCTGCAGCTGTTGGCGTCCATGCTGGATCATCCCCGGCACTTTTGCGCTGGCTGGGCCTTCCTGCTGGATCCAAATAACGATACGGTTAGCATCGGAGCGCACCGCATTCAGCGCATACCAGGCGTTGGTCAGCGCAGTGACCTTGTCATTGGCCGTGGTGGCAGTAAGGAAATTTTCCTTGTCATTGCTGAGTGAATTAAGAAACAGTCCGCCGGAAGCGAATTGCAGCAGGCCAAACAGAGCGATACAGCAAATCAGAAAGGTGGATGTTTTAATACGGCTAAAAAAGGACATAGCTCCCTCAAATAAAGTGATAAACATCACATTTATCGGCAACTTTACCGGTAACATTAGCATCATTGCTTAATCATCAGGCAGTTGAAAAGGCGGATTATGCTGTAACCTGTTGCTGTAAGAGATGGTGGTTACGAGAGAGTACAAAACCCGGTTAGATTATCCGTTAATCTGACGATCACCACGGGCTATTGATCCCTGGTTTATTTATGCATTTTGATCGGGCTGGATTGTCTGGTCATGAACAACGTATGATGACGCCGGTCATGCAGTGTTGTTACCCTGCTGGCCCAAACAGGGAAACCCTGTATAAATCAAACGCAGCGTAATGGCTATCTGTCAGAGCCGCTAACCTGTTGCAGCGCCTGAGCTACCGAAGCACATAGGATTGAGGGCAGAATTTGTCCATAATAAGTAATGCCTTAGCTGTTGTTAGGTTTTACTTATTGATTCAATAATGGATACGCATTAGATCTCAATCACATTTTTCGGTAACTTTCACGCTAACCAATATGAAGGAGTAACTGATGTCTATCATTAACACCAAAATCAAACCGTTCAAAAACAGCGCGTTCAAAAACGGTGAGTTCATCGAAGTGACTGAGAAAGACGTTGAAGGTAAATGGAGCGTATTCTTCTTTTACCCGGCTGACTTCACCTTCGTTTGCCCGACTGAACTGGGTGACGTGGCTGACCACTACGCAGAATTCCAGAAAATGGGCGTAGACATTTACTCTGTTTCTACTGATACCCACTTCACGCACAAAGCCTGGCACGGCAGCTCTGAAACCATCGCGAAAATCCAGTACGCGATGATCGGCGACCCGACCGGCGCGCTGACCCGTAACTTCGACATCATGCGCGAAGATCAGGGTCTGGCTGACCGTGGTACCTTCATCGTTGACCCGGAAGGTATCATCCAGGCAGTAGAGATCACTGCTGAAGGCATCGGCCGTGACGCCTCTGACCTGCTGCGTAAAGTGAAGGCAGCTCAGTACGTTGCCAGCCACCCGGGCGAAGTGTGCCCTGCAAAATGGAAAGAAGGCGAAGCAACACTGGCTCCGTCTCTGGACCTGGTTGGCAAAATCTAAGTTAGCCTCGCTCTTTATATTTTCATCGGGTGCTGCGGCACCCGATTTTTTGCCTGGAGACCCTCATGCTCGACACCACGATGAAAAACCAACTCAAGGCCTATCTTGAGAAATTAACCAAGCCTGTTGAGTTAATCGCGACGCTGGATGACAGCGCCAAGTCCGCTGAAATCAAAGCGTTGCTGACTGAGATTGCTGAGCTGTCTGAAAAAGTCACGTTCCGTGAAGACAACACCCTGCCGGAGCGTAAACCCTCATTCCTGATTACTAACCCAGGCAACACTACCGGCCCGCGTTTTGCCGGTTCGCCGCTGGGTCACGAATTTACTTCGCTGGTGCTGGCACTGCTGCAGACCGGCGGACATCCGTCAAAAGAGACACAGGCGCTGCTGGATCAGATCCGCCAGCTGGATGACGACCTGCATTTTGAAACCTATTACTCGCTTTCCTGCCATAACTGCCCTGACGTGGTACAGGCGCTGAACCTGATGGCGATTCTGAATCCGCGCATCAGCCATACGGCGATCGACGGCGGCGTATTCCAGAGCGAAATCCAGGATCGCAATGTGATGGGCGTTCCTGCAGTGTTCCTGAACGGTAAAGAGTTTGGTCAGGGTCGCATGAGTCTGGCGGAGATCGTCAGCAAAGTGGACGTTAACGCAGATAAACGCGCGGCGGAAGAGCTGAATAAGCGTGACGCTTACGACGTGCTGATTGTCGGCAGCGGCCCGGCGGGCGCAGCGGCAGCGATTTACTCAGCGCGTAAAGGCATTCGTACTGCTCTGCTGGGCGAACGTTTTGGTGGACAGGTGCTGGATACGGTGGATATCGAAAACTATATCTCCGTACCGAAAACCGAAGGTTCTAAACTGGCCGGCGCGCTGAAAGCGCACGTAAGCGAATATGCTATCGATGTTATCGACAGCCAGAGCGCCAGCAAGCTGATCCCGGCCAGCGTTGAAGGCGGCTTGCATACCATTAAAACCGCCTCCGGCGCTGAGCTGAAATCACGCAGCATTATCGTGGCGACTGGCGCACGCTGGCGTAACATGAACGTGCCGGGCGAAGAGCAGTACCGCACCCGTGGCGTTACCTACTGCCCACACTGCGACGGCCCGCTGTACAAAGGCAAACGCGTTGCGGTTATTGGCGGCGGTAACTCCGGCGTTGAAGCGGCGATCGATCTGGCAGGCATCGTTGAACACGTTACCCTGCTGGAATTTGCCCCAGCGATGAAAGCGGATGCCGTGCTGCAGGAAAAAGTACGCAGCCTGCAGAACGTGGACATTATTCTTAATGCGCAAACGCTGGAAGTGAAAGGCGACGGCAGCAAGCTGACCAGCCTGGAATACAAAGACCGCGTAAACGACACGGTTCATCAGCTGGACGTTGCCGGTATTTTCGTGCAGATTGGTTTGCTGCCGAACACCACCTGGCTGGATGGCACCATTGAGCGCAACCAGATGGGCGAAATTATGATCGACGCAAAATGCGAAACCAGCGTAAAAGGCATCTTTGCTGCCGGTGACTGCACCACTGTACCGTACAAGCAGATCATCATCGCCAGCGGCGAAGGCGCAAAAGCCTCACTGAGCGCGTTTGATTACCTGATCCGTACTCAGCCGGTCGGCTAAGGCCCACCCGCAAAAAAAAGCAGCGGCATCTTCGGATGCCGTTTTTTTTGCCCGGAGTTCAGCGGTCGAGAAAGCGTTGCGGATGATCCGCGATGAGAGACTGGACATTGTCGTAGCGCCCAAAGAGACGGTAGCGATTGCTGGCGATCAAATCATAGCAGCGGTTGCTGAGGGTCGCAGGCAGCAGACGCAACAGCGCCAGGATACGCCACGGCCAGGGCAGCCCGGCCATGACACGAAATATTGCTTCCGCGCGCAGATAAACTTTCCCCTGCCTAATCAGCACAATCGTACTGATGTTTTCTGTAGAGAGCCCTGCCCAGCGCAGTAGCGCTTTGCCCTGCTCGCTCTGCACCGCCGCCAGCCTCACCGTACGATATTTATCGTAGCGTAGCAGGAAATTCACCCACCCGTTACAGAGCCGGCAGGTGCCGTCATACAGTACTACCTGCTCGTCAGGTGAAATCAATGGCGGTGCGGCGCGATCACTCATTGCGGATGCCAGGATCCTCATCGCTAATCGACACAGGATCTTCATCTTCGGTGCCGCTATCCAGCTCATGCAGGCTAATCAGCTGTACCGGCGCATCTTCCAGCCTGTCCAGCCAGCGTTCGCTCACGTCCGGCAGGCTGGTAAACTGCCCGTCAAGAAACAAGAAATCGAGCTGCTCACCCAAATCTTCCAGTAATTCTTCTGGCGCGCTGTAGTTTTCGCCATGCAGATCGCTGCCATCAATTTGATACCCGATCAGCCCATCATGTACGTTCGCCTGGCCCAGTTCGATAACGTGGCCATCGATATTCTGCGCCAGTATGGTACCGTCGCAGTAGAAAAGGTTATAGGGCATTAAGTCCTGGTTACGATTATCGGGCATAACTCCTCCTGTATGGCATTCAGGTTGATAAGTATAGCCAGGCTCTGCAAGGACGCTTATTGTGTGTTGTCCAGCCGCGTCATCGCCTCGATAAACGCCTCTTCGCTCACGCCATACAGCGAATGCTTAACCCCAAGGCGGAACGCATCCTGCAACAGCTGATAAAGCGCGCGCAGATCATCCAGCGTGCGCCGCTCCGGCTGCGCGCCATAGCGGCTAAAACGTCGGTTCTCCAGCGACAGCTGACCGCCGTCCGGCAGATAACGTGCCGCCAGCAGATGATGCCGAAAGTGCGAGTGCGGCCAGGTCGAGACGAAATGATTGGCCATCAGGTAATCGGAAGGATACTGCGTCACCAGATCGAAGCGATAGAGCGGCAGCCACTCCTGGTTACGCCGCTGGCACAGCAGCCACTCTTCACCCAGCGACTGCAATTGATATTCGCCGTGCGGCGTGGTCTGCACCCGATCTGCCTGCAGGCGAATCGGCGCGCTCAGCGTCGGGCCGCCAAAGCCTACATCGGCAATCCAGAAGTCCTCTTCCAGTTGCACCAGCAGCAACATATGGGTACGCGGCGGCACAGACGGCGGCTGGGCAATCACGACTCTGGCCGCCAGCCCGCGTGCATCGAACCCCATCTGCTGCAGCGCCAGCAGAAACAGCGCGTTCTGCTCATAGCAGTAACCACCACGCCGCGCTACGACCAGCTTCTCCTGAATTGCTTCGGTTTCAAGGTGAATCGGGCGATCAAGAAGCACATCCAGGTTTTCAAAGGGTATAGCGCATACGTGCGCCTGATGCAGCTGTGCCAGCGTCGTTAATGAAGGGCGCGTCGCGCCGGTAAAACCGATACGCGCCAGATAAGCGTGAAGATCAAACGGCATAATTTCTTCCTGGTGAAAACGATGCTTATCTTATAGCTGATTTCTGGCGCGGGGTTTGATGCCAGGTGCGCGAGGCATCCATTCATTTTATTTGACTAATCTCACGCTGTTTTTTAACAGCTGACGCGCTCGCCAACAACTTATAATCATTTCGTCGTCGTCCGCGTTGTCGGCCAGGCCGCCCAAACGCGAACAGAGCGCATCGTAACTCAATGCCCGCCTTTCCTGTGCTAACGCTACGACAGCCCGACCCACTAACGCCAAAAACTCGGAGTCATGCTCTACATCTTCAGATAACCAGGACAATTTTTTTTCCCTCCTTCGGTGAAAAAAGACCCCTTAACTATGAACGCTCAAAAAATTTGGGGATCCCTGTAATCGATTTCTGAGACTTATCTCACGTTGAAGATTGTCAAGGCGCAGCGGCGGCTGGGCAAAGCGCTTAGATAAATCTATAACATTTTAATAACCTACCTGCGGTTAATAAAAAAGAGGCAAAAATGAAATGGCGTTCTGGCGTCCAGCATGGATTGAATTTGTACAGAAGCTGTTCCGCCAGGCTTTCGCGGCAGCAGCCTGTCAGCGTCGCGAGCAGCGCCTCCGCTCCGTAAAAACATATCTCAGCTATGCTTAAGTAACGATTTAACAAGGCAAAAAGGAGCAAGAATGAAAAAGCGACTGGCGATACTGCTGTTGATGGCAAGCTGCGGCGTGGCACAGGCAGCAGACGAAGCAAGCAGCGAAGCGCAATCCTATATTGCGGGACTCTGCACCATCACCGGTGAACAGCAAGCGGCGGACGCATCACAGGAAGAGTATGTGCAGAAGCTTAAAGATATGGTGATGCGCGGTTCGGCTCCTTATGGCATGGACACGCCTGAATTTAATCAGGACGAAGCGGAAAAGGTAGCGGATGCTTATAGCAAACTGCCTGACGAGGTGAAAAAAAGTAATCTTAAAGATGTCGCCGCCTGTAAAAAAGCAACGCTGGCGCAGTATCAAAAAGCAGAGTAAATGGGTTAACAGAGCGGGCTACGGCCCGCTTCTGCCGGACAGGCTTTACTCTTTGCCAGTCAAAAAACGATAAATCACCGCAAGATCCTGCTCGCCATAGCCCGCTTCCACGGCCTGCTGCCAGAGCTGAGCAATATGCTGAAGTCCCGGCATCGACTGATCTTCCGCCGCGCTCAGCGCCAGCTGCGCATCTTTAAGCGCCCAGACCAGCTGCATTTGGGGCGTATAGTCGCCGCCCCTGATGGTCTCCAGCTTTACCTTTGCATAGGGCGCTGCTAACGGCCCGCCTTCCAGCACCGACCAGAGTTCGTCAGGAGTAAAACCAAACTGTTGCGCCAGACTGGTGCTTTCCGCCAGCCCCTGCATCATGCTAATCAGCCAGGCGTTTACCACCAGTTTCATTCGCGAACCGGCGCCCGCTTCACCCAACCAACGCGCGCCCTTGCTGATAGCAGCAAACACAGGCTCCAGGCGCGCCGCACGCTGCCGATCGCCGCTGGCCAGCACCAGAATCTGCGCATTTTCGGCAGGCGCTTTGGTGCCGGAAACCGGCGCATCGATATAGACCACATCCGGGCGCGCCGCGACCAGCTGAGAAATAAGTTTGTCGGTGGCTTCCACACCGATGGTGCCCATCTGGCAGAAGATAGCGTTGGGCTTTAACGCTGGCATTATTTGTTGCAGAACGCGTTCGGTGGTTGCGCCGTCTGACAGCATCGCCAACACAACTTCAGCCTGTTCTGCCGCCTGCTGCGGCTCATCACACAGCTGCATGCCCGCTGCCGCCAGATCCTCACCGCGTGCCCGGGTGCGGTTCCAGCCTGCTACCTGAAATTCTTTCTTTACCAGGTTAGCAGCGAAAGCATGCCCCATGGCGCCTAATCCCAATACCGCTACCGCGGGACGTTGATTCATGGTGTAAATCCTTCTGGTTAAATGTCGGTTAATACTGACCTGGGTCTTGATAATAGTCTCGTTTTATATCAGCCAGATTATTAGCTGTTTTCTGCGGCATTCCGGCGGTTTATGCGTGATTTGTCACCGCTGGCCTGAAATATTTTATTAGCGCTTTTTGCAAAATATGACCGGGCTGCCAGGCTTAAACGCAGATGTTACGGAACGTTATCAATTATTTCTGCCGCAGGACGCCTTTATGAAAATCATCCTTCCTCCCTCTTCTGCCCGCTTTATAGCAGCACCCACCCTGCTGGTTTTTAGCTGCATCTGCGCAGCGGCCAGCGATAAATCGACCCTGGTGGTGAGCGCCTCCCCTGGCGGCCTTTCCGAACTGGACACGCCAGCTGCCGTGAGCGTGATCAACGGCGACGATCTGCGTCTGGCCGCGCCGCGCGTTAATCTGTCGGAGAATCTCTCCGGCCTTCCTGGCGTACAAATCCAGAACAGACAGAACTATGCGCAGGATTTGCAGATTTCGATTCGCGGGTTTGGCTCGCGCTCTACCTATGGCGTGCGCGGTATGCGTATTTATGTGGATGGCATCCCGGCAACGATGCCGGACGGTCAGGGCCAAACGTCTAATATCGATCTCAATTCGGTGGATCGCGTGGAAGTGCTGCGTGGTCCCTTTTCCGCGCTCTACGGCAACGCCTCGGGCGGCGTAATCAACATTGAGACCCTAAAAGGCAGTCAGCCCGCCAGCATTGAGGCCAGTAGCTATTATGGCAGCTTCGGTAGCTGGCGCTACGGCCTGAAGGCACAGGGCGCAACCGGCGATGGCAGTCAGGTGGGTGATGTTGATTATGCGGTTTCCACAACCCGTTTTAGCACTCACGGTTACCGCGATCACAGCAGCGCGCAAAAGAATCTCGGCAACGCGCGGCTGGGGGTGCGTATTGATGATGTCAGTACCTTAACGCTGCTGTTTAACAGCGTGGATATCAAAGCCCAGGACGCTGGCGGCCTGACCAACACAGAATGGCACGATAACCCGCGCCAGTCTCCGCGCGCGGAAGAGTACAATACGCGCAAAACAACAAAGCAAACGCAGGCCGGGCTGCGCTATGAACGTCAGATAAGCGAAAAAGATGACTTCCGCCTGATGGCGTGGGCGGGCGAACGTGAAACGGTGCAGTATCAGTCGATCCCGCGCGCGCCGCAGCTAAAACCGACCCATGCCGGCGGCGTAATTGATTTAACCCGTCACTATCAGGGTATCGATGTGCGCTGGACGCATCGTGACGCCATCGGCGCGATCCCCGTAACGCTCACCGGCGGGATTGATTACGAAACCATGAGCGAACGTCGCAAAGGCTATGAAAACTTCATTATGCAAAACGGCACGCCAGCTTTTGGTCATAAGGGCGACCTGCGCCGCAACGAGCGCAACCTGATGTGGAACCTCGATCCCTATTTGCAGACCTCCTGGCAACTTACGCCTGAGCTGACGCTGGATGCGGGGGTGCGTTTCAGCACGGTGAATTTTGATGATAATGATCACTACATCACCGCTGACAACGGCGACGATAGCGGCGAAGCGCGCTATCACCGCTGGCTGCCTGCCGCCGCGCTGAAATATGCGCTGACGGATGCCTGGAATATCTACACCTCTGCCGGACGCGGTTTCGAGTCGCCGACCATTACCGAACTTTCCTATCGCAACGATGACCAGGGCGGTCTGAATAACCTCCTGCAACCCTCAACCAGCGATACGCTGGAGATTGGTAGCAAAACCCGTATTGGCAACGGTCTGTTCAGCGCCGCACTCTTCCAGACCGATACCAAAAATGAAATTGTTGTCGCCAACAGCGAAGGCGGACGCAGCAGCTATAAAAATGCCGGGCAGACGCGGCGACGCGGTCTGGAGCTGGCGCTCGATCAGCAGTTTGCCCTTGACTGGCGACTGCGGCTCTCCTGGACACTGCTGGATGCCACCTATCGCGACAACAGCAGCAGCGCCAAAAATCCGGTGACGCGCGGCAATCGTCTGCCCGGCATTGCCCGCAATATGGCCTGGGCGGCGCTGGAATATGCGCCAGAAACCGGCTGGTACGGCGGTGCCGAGCTGCGTTACATGGGGGAGATTCAGGCCAACGACAGCAACAGTGAACAGGCTCCGGCCTATGCGGTGACCGCGCTGAACGGCGGCTATAAGTACCGCGCCGGGAACTGGGTACTGGATCTGTTTGGCCGCGTTGATAATCTGTTTGACCGCCGCTATGTGGGTTCGGTGATTGTTAATGAAGGCAATGGCCGCTACTTCGAACCAGCGCCAGGACGTAATTACGGCGTGGGCGCTTCGCTGAGCTGGGAATTTAATTAATTCTGCGTTTAGCCCGCACGCGGATAATGTATCAGGTCGTGGATTAACGCTGGCCGGTCGCTGCTATTGCGGTAGGCGTGCGGCACGTCGGCGTTAAAACGCAGCACTTCGCCCTGCTTCAACAGATGCCATTGCTGTGCAACCCGCACCTCCAGCGTACCGGCAATCACCACCACATGTTCTGTTACCCCTGGCGCGTGGGGAGCCGACTCGCTAAACGCACCGGCGGAAAAAGTAATCCCCAGCAGATCGAACCCCAGCAACGGATCGAAATCAGCCAGCGGCCTGACCTGCATCTGTGCATTGCGTTGCTGAAACGGCGGCCGTTCACCGTCGCGATAGTGCGTTACCTCCGCTGGCGCTTCAGGCGGCGTGATAAACAGCGAAAACGGCACGGCAAAGCCGGTGGCGATTTTCCACAGCGTGGCAACCGTAGGGCTTGATTCGCCGCGTTCAATTTGCCCCAGCATCGCCTTACTGACGCCGCTGTGTTCTGCTGCCTGCGTCAGGCTCCACTGGCGCTGCACACGTAAGGCTTTTAGCGTTTGAGCGAGGTGTTGCGTGAGTGCCTGCATCCTTTTCCTCCCGAATGTTATCTTGTGCGCTATAACGCACAATGCTACTGTGTGCGTTATAGCGCACAGGAGAGAATACTATGTTATCGGTGCCGCATGCACGTCAAATTGCTTTCCCGGCTGCGATCGCCGGGTTTATCGCAACGCTTATTGGCTACGCCAGCTCAGCGGCGATTATTTATCAGGCTGCCGCCGCTGCCGGTGTCAGTGCGGATGAGATCGGTGGTTGGTTTACCGCGCTGGGCCTGGCGATGGGCATCAGCTCCCTTGGCTTTTCTCTCTGGTATCGCCAGCCGATCCTTACTGCCTGGTCAACCCCTGGCGCCGCCATGCTGGCAACCAGTCTTGACGGCGTTACGTTGTCACAAACTATTGGCGTTTTTATCTTTACCAATTTGTTAATTGTGCTGTGCGGCATTACCGGGCTGTTTGCCCGCTTAATGAAAGTGATCCCTCAGGCGATTACCGCCGCCATGCTGGCCGGGATTTTATTGCGCTTTGGTCTGCAGGCCTTCGGCGCGCTGCCCACCGATCTGCTGTTATGCGGAATAATGTGTGTTAGCTGGCTGCTGGCGCGTCGGCTGCTGCCGCGTTATGCGATTATTATCACTCTGCTGGCAGGCCTGTTGGTGACGCTGGCGCGCGGCGATCTGCATTTGGCCCAGCCATTGCTGACGCTGCGCTGGCCATCGTTTACTATGCCGTCATTCTCCCTGTCAACGCTACTGGGCGTTGGGTTGCCTTTTTTCCTGGTGACCATGGCCTCGCAAAATGCGCCGGGCATCGCTACGCTGCAGGCGCATGGCTATAACGCGCCGGTTTCACCATTAATTGGCTGGAGCGGCATGATTGCCCTGCTGCTGTCGCCTTTCGGCGGCTTTTCCGTTTGTCTTGCCGCCATTACCGCCGCTATCTGTATGAGTGAGGAAGTGCATCCCGATCGCACTAAGCGCTGGCTGGCTGCAGCCTGCGCCGGCATTTTTTATCTGCTGGCGGGCCTGTTTGGCGGTGCCGTGGGCCTGCTGTTGACCGCCCTGCCGATGGCGCTGATTCATATCCTTGCCGGGCTAGCGCTATTGAACACGCTGACCAGCAGTATTCAGCGAGCGCTGCATCAGGAAGAGACACGCGATGCGGCTATGGTTACCTTTTTAGTGACCGCTTCCGGCATTTCGCTGGCAGGCACAGGCGCGCCATTCTGGGGTTTATTAACAGGAATGCTGGTATGGCTGATATTATCAGCTCATCGGCTTCGCTAATAAGAACAAGCGTTTGTTTAACGTGCGCGTTCAGAGGTAATGGAAATAGCTGTACAGGTTTTTTATTTCTTGTACAGGTATGGGCGTTTGCCGCTTGGTCATCACTTGCTTGCCGGATGAACAAACAATTAAATTACCTGTGGGTTATTACCCTGCGAAATATTCATCAGGGAAACAATAATTGAATAAGCTGATTAACCAGAAAGAGTGAGTTAATAGCAAAACAGCCGGGATAAAAAAACACTCCGACATAATTACAAAAATTATGTCGGAGTGAAGAGGCGTAAAAAATTGGAATTGCCGTGGGCGTTACTCTGCTGGTTTACGCCCTCCGCCATGGCTGTTCTGGCCGCCTTTGCGCCCAGCTTCTGAAGCTTTCTGCGGGTTATTCTTGAAGTTGCCCCCGCTACGCTGACCGCCTTTTTTGCCAGCCTCGGAGGCACGCTGCCGATCGTTTGCGAAATTACCTGCACCACCACGATACTGAGTCATAACAATTCCTCTTTTCTTAACATTAAAGGGGGCAACTCACTCTCCCAGTGGGAGATAAGTAAGCGTAACAACGTTATTAAATGTAGAAGCTCAGTAACGAAGTGCAACTATTTCACCTTCCCTTAAAAGCGCCTCCGTCTGATAAAACTGCTCAGCCTGCAATTGTTTTAATTAATAATTAATCCATAAATACATAATAAGAATTGCTGTTTAAGATTTTTCCTAAAATGAGCACAATTAAGCTTGCGTCTGATTTTTTTAGATAATTTCCACTTTGTTAACATTCATCTATAGTTACTCAGGGACAGGGAGAGAGCATGTTGATAAAAAGGTTGCGCTGCGAAAAGGCGTACCGCGAGAGAGAATTGTTTCTGGTGAGGATGGCGAATACGATCTCTTGCTCTTGTTGATCAACGCGCCCCGGCTGTTATGGTGATCAACTGGGCGTTTTTCAGGCAATGACAGTGCCTCCTGATGCCTTATTTTACAGCCACCTGTCGAATTTTCTGTGCTGCTTGCCTTTGCAAGGGGAATATCAATCAAATACGCGCTCTTTTCCGGCGTTTGATTTATCTCATGTAAAGATAAGATCATTCGAATAGCAGATACCATACGATTTTCTGCCTCTGGCAGCGTCAAATAAGGGCCCTTACAGGTGGCAAAAACATTTTTACGCAGTGGGAATTTGGATGCCGTACTTGCTTTAGGTGAGAATGGTCAGCCGGTTTACCTTTCTGCGCTTCAGTTGCGCGAAACTCTGCGCCTGCGCAAGCAGCAAAAACTTGCCGATTGTCTGGCGATCCCGCAGACCAACGAACGCGGCGACCGGCTGGACTGGTACGCCCCTTTTAATGGCCGGGTAAAATCCTGGCTTAACGCCAGCGAAAGCGAGCGTCGTCAGGCGCTGGCCGAGCTGGAAAGCTATCAACAAACGCTGACTGCCATGAGCCAACGCGCGCTCAGCGCGGACAAGCCAGCACTTAAACTCTTCGGCGCTCTGCTTAGCAAAGCCTTCCAGTTTCCCGATCGTCAATATGTTTATCTGGTAAATGGTCGCCCGGTGCTGACTTTCTGGGGCTTTGTCGATCTGGATAAGCGTTCACGCAGCGATGCGCTTGATTGCCTGCGCAGTTCGCTTCAGCCTGAGCCGATCTCCGATGCTCCTTTGATTAGCACACCTGTGGCTGAGATTTTACCGCTGCCGCCAAAAGCTGAACCCGAACCCGAACCCGAACCTGAACCGGCAGCGCAACCGGTAGCCCCCGCCGCCTCCATTAGCGCTTATCAGGCAATTAATGAACTGCATGAGGAAGAAGAACCCTCGGTCGAGCCGCAGCCGGTACCTACACCGAAGCGTTCGCGTCGTCTGCTGTGGGTCGCTGCGCCGCTGGGGCTGGCTATCGCCGCTGCGCTGGCGTTTACCTTCTGGCCTGCTCAACCGGAGCCTGTCACTGCCGAATCAGCCAAAACAGCAGAGACACTGCCAGCGATCAAACCGCGCGTGGTGATCCCGGCGGCCACCCAGGCACAAACTCTTGCGCTGCATAAAACCCTGCCGCTCAGCAACGCGGCGGTGGTGCCCGCGCAGCCGGAAACGCCTGTGTTACCGGATCCCGCGCCGGTTACCGCGCCGGCGGCCAAAGATGATCTGGTGATGCCGACCAACGCAGTACGAAACGGTTCGGTTGCATTCCTTGACGGTAACTGGCGCGTTTCGTTACAGCTTCGCAATATGCCTGGTTTCAAAGCGCCTACCGTGCGTTATCAGTTCCGCGACGGTAAAGGCTCCGCAACCCTTGTTCAGGGCAATGGCACCCGCTGTAAGGCAGAAGCCACCGCTGGCCTGATGAGCTCAGGCAATCTGATTATCAACAGCCGCTATACCGCCCGGTGCGCGAACGGTACGCGTTATAAAATGCCGCAGCTGGTGTGTAAACAAGGGGATGGCGCCGCCGTGTGTGAAGCGCAGTTTGGCAGCGATGCCGCATTTCCAATGACGATCAAGCGTGAGAGTAAATAAGAATGCTGGCGCCCATCACCGATTTTAAACAAAAAATTACCCTGATTGCCGAAAGCGGTATTCAGTTTCTTGATTTTGCTATTGCCGTTCAGGAGAGCCAGTCGCGTAAATTTGTACGCCAGACGGCGAACGGCCCGCTGCTGCGCATTACGCATGATGCCGCCAGCGGCCGTTTTTTGCTGCCGCTGGAAGATGGCGCTGCGCCAGAGGTGGTGAAGCCAGAATGCAGCACCACTCAGGAGCAATCGCTGAACCTGCTTAACGGGATTTGGCTGCCTGTACCGGTTCTGCGCTGCGCTCCGCCGCGCCAGTTTATCGGCGGCCCGGAAAACTGGGCGCGCATGCAGATTGCCGCGCTGGATAAACCGGATGTGGAAGGCCATACCCATCGCGTGATCCTGGCATTTGATACCCAAACTGCGGCTGACGACAGCGATCAGGCGCAGCTGGCCCTGACCCCTTCTGACGCCAATAACGGCGTGGGCTTTGCCCTTGCCTGGCAAAACTATGAACTCGGCGACTTCCTCGACCTGACCTGGGTTGACGGCTGGCTACGTGAAGTTTTTACCCAGCGTGCCACTGAGCTGGAGTCGCGTCACGACAGCGACATTAAAATGGCGC
The DNA here is from genome assembly GCF_050113845.1 of Pantoea sp. FN0305. Classification (NCBI taxonomy): domain Bacteria; kingdom Pseudomonadati; phylum Pseudomonadota; class Gammaproteobacteria; order Enterobacterales; family Erwiniaceae; genus Pantoea; species Pantoea sp. FN0305. Next base: position 75,673 of record NZ_JBNJSN010000005.1, read on the forward strand.
TACGCGAATTTGAATATCAGGCGCACTACCTGAACCTGCTTGAACTGCTGGGCACCCAGCTGGCGCTGACCGATATTCGTGTTCTTACCGCCACGCTGCAGGAGCCGGTCGTGAATGTCGATCTGATCCTCGACGTTGGCAACTCCCATACCTGCGGCATTTTGGTGGAAGATCATCCCGACGAAGTCAACGGCCTGAAGCAGACCTACGAACTGCAGCTGCGCGACCTTTCGCAACCGCACCGGGTGTATAACGAAATGTTCGACAGCCGGGTTGAATTCGCGGAAGCGCATTTCGGCAAAAAGAACTTTTCCGTGGAGAGCGGGCGTGAAGAGGCATTTGTCTGGCCTTCATTAACCCGCGTGGGCCGCGAAGCGAGCCGTATGGCGCTGCAGCGTGCCGGAACCGAAGGAACCACCGGTATTTCCAGTCCGCGTCGTTATTTGTGGGATGAAGCCCGTTACGCCGCAGGCTGGCGCTTTAATCACGCCGATCGCGCGGGCGCAGAGCCGCAGGCGATCGCAGAACCGCTGATGACCCTGATTAACGATGAAGGCGAGCCGCTGTGGCAGATCGAGGAAGATGAGCGGCTGCCGGTGTTTTCAGCGCACTACAGCCGCAGCTCCCTGATGACCTTTATGCTAAGCGAACTGCTGGCTCAGGCGATGATGCAGATGAACAGCGCCGCTCAGCGGCAGAAAATGCCGCACAGCTATGCGCCGCGTCAGCTGCGTCACATTATTCTTACCCTGCCCTCAGCGATGCCGAAGCCAGAGCGGGAGATTTTCCGCAGCCGTATGCAGGATGCGATTGGTCTGGTATGGAAAGCGATGGGCTGGCATCCCGCCGATGCGCCGTTTGACAGCCTGAGCGATAAAGCACTCAGCAGCCGTCCGGTGCCCGATGTGCAGATGGAGTGGGATGAAGCCACCTGTGGACAGATGGTTTACCTGTTCAATGAAACCCAGGTTAACTTTGCTGGTCGCGCGGAAGCCTTTTTCGCCAGCATGGCGCGCCCCGATCGTCTGCGCGACGCCAATGAGCCTGCCGGTAAAACGCTGCGTATCGCCTCCATTGATATCGGCGGCGGCACCACAGACCTGGCGATTACCCATTACGCGCTGGACGACGGTCAGGGCAACAACGTAAAAATCAACCCGCGCCTGCTGTTCCGTGAAGGCTTTAAGGTGGCTGGCGATGATATTTTGTTGGATGTGATCCAGCTTTATGTCCTGCCTGCGCTGCATTCCTCCCTGAAACAGGCCGGACTGGGTAACCCTGATATACTGCTGGATAAGCTGTTCGGCTATGACGGGCGCATGGATGGTTTTTCCACGCTGCGTCAACAGGCGACGCTGCAACTCTTTATCCCGCTGGCACAGGCGATTCTTGAACGCTATGAGAGCTATGATCCGCTGGATGTCAGCGCGGAGATCGAAGCGCTGTATGGCGAACTGCTGACGCAGCGTCCCGGCGCGGCGGTGCTTGATTATATTAATGGCGAGGTGCAGCGCGCGCTTGGCGGCCAGCTGGCGTTTGATATTTTGCAGGTGCCGCTGGTGGTAAGCCTCAGCAAGCTGCACGGCGAATTTTTGTCGCACCGGATGGCAATTGTGCCTGCGCTGCGCTCGATGGCAGAGGTGATTTCACTTTACAGCTGTGATGTACTGCTGTTGACCGGTCGCCCTTCCCGTTTCCCTGGCGTGCAGGCGCTGTTCCGTCATCTGCAGCCGCTACCGGGCAGCCGCATTCTGTCGCTGGAGGGCTATCACACCAGCGACTGGTATCCGTTTAACAAAATGGGCCGTATTGATAACCCGAAATCAACTGCGGCGGTGGGCGCAATGCTCTGCCTGCTGGCTCTGGATTTACGTTTGTCGAGCTTCTGGTTTAAGGCCGGTGATTTCCAGCCTTACTCCACTATTCGCTATCTCGGGATGCTGGATGATAACCATGCGTTGTCCAGTGAAAACGTCTGCTACAGCGAAATCGACCTGGATGACCCCAGCTGGACGCCCGATCGCAAAAGCAGTTTCCAGATCCGTGGCAATGTTTGCCTGGGCTTCCGTCAGCTGGATAATGACCGCTGGCTGGCGTCGCCGCTATACAGTCTGACTATTAATGATGCGCAGCTGGCGCGTAAGGTCGCTGGCGACAGCGTACTGCGTGTAAAGCTGGCGGTGGAGCCTGGCACCCAGTCAGGATCGCCGGAGCGCTTTGTGCTGGCTGATGCCCGGCTGGATGACGGTACGCGCGTACCGCTTTCCCAGCTCAGCCTGAAACTGAATACATTGTCCGCCAGTGGCAATGCCAATGCCCAATACTGGATCGACAGCGGGAGCGTATTTAAGAAATGACAGCCTTTACGCTGAAACAGCAGGTTTCTTCGTTCAGCCAGCAGTTAGTGGAAATGAACGAAGGCATCGACCTCGCCCTTTCATGGATCGATGCACAGCGCGTGCAGTCGCCGCGCCTGGATATAGAGGCAGATGGCCTGAAACTCGCTCTGCGCCGGGGTAAATATCGGCTGCGCCAGATGCAAAAGACGCAGCCTGACGAAAACACGCTCGGCTTTTATGGACTTTCACAGGCGGGAAAAGCCTCGCTGCTGCAGGCGCTGGTAGGCGATGTTCAGGGAAAGTTAACCGCCAGTTTTGGCGGTAAAGCCCTTAACTATCTCACGCATATCAATCCCGGCAATCAGGATTATGGCATGGCAACACGCTTCAGCCACTGCCGCGAGCCAGAAGATGCCAGCCGGCCCCTGTGCTTAACGCTGTTAAGCGAAGCGGAAATGACGCGCATGGTGCTGATGGCCGCCTTTCAGCAGCCGCAGGGCGAACCGGAAGCGAAACAGCTTGAGGCGCGGCTGGAACATTTGCAGCGTCTGCGTCAACCGCAGCCGGTTAAAGGCGCTGCCAGCGATGAGCTGGTTGCGCTGTGGGATTTTTGCCGACGTCATGATGCAGGTCGTGCCGCGCTACTCAACCGCCATTTCTGGCCGCAGGCCTGTGAACTGGCACCGCTGCTCAGCGTGGACGACCGCGCCCAACTGTTCGCGTTACTGTGGAATGATGATGAAACCCTGACCGCGCTGTGGCGACAGCTGGCGCATACTCTGCATGCGTTACAGCATGCGCCATACGTACTGGCGCCGCTTTCGCTGCTGGTTGATGACTCACTGCTACCGGCCGAGCTGCTGTTCAGTACCGCCGCCACGCCAAACCATGCCACGCGCCGTGCGGAAGTGGTGCCCTGGCTGGCTGGACGCGCCGCCAGCCCGGTCACGCTGTCACTGACGGAACTGCAGTTGCTGACGCTGGAAGTGCAGATCCCATTATCTACTCCGCCGCGTCAGGCCCTGTTCGATCAGGTGGATGTGGTAGATATTCCCGGCTACGGCGTTGCACTGGATGAAGATACGCGCCAGGAGCAGGCGCAGGCTGCTCAACGCGATCCGCTGCTGGCACGGCTGATGCAGGCCAGGCGCGCGCTGTTTCTTGAGTTTTATGGTGAACGTCATGGTCTGGATCTGTTGCTGGTATCTACTGCCGCCAGCCAGCGCCATGACGCCAGTTTCGTTGCACGCATGTTAACGCAGTGGCTGAAAACCATGCGTCTCGGTGAAGGCGAACAGCAAAGCGGTCATAAGCCAGTGCTGGTATGGTCGGTAACCCGTTTCGATGGCCGTTATGTGCAGTCAGCGAATATCGACGAAGCGGTACAGCGCCAAACGGGCACCGCTGGCAGCGACTGGGGATCGATGCTGGCGCAGGATGCGGGCGGCATTGAGCGTATGGCAAGCTGGCTGCAAAACGAGATCAAACCGGAAAAAAAACAACAGCGCATGCAGGAACAGACGCAGCGTCTGAGCCGCGAGCTTAGCGATCGCCTGTTGGCCAGTTGGGCGCAGCCGGTTGACGATGTACAGCAGAAACAGCAGATTGCCGATGATCTGTTAAAAGCGCTGCAAACCCGTACCGGCCTGCACGGCGAATTACTGGAGCGATTACAACCCTCGCGTGAGCAGCTGCGCACGCTCTATTTGTTGCCGCAGCAGCAGGCCGCCGCCGGAGCGCATGCCACGCCAGCCGCGCCCAATTTACCGGGCAGCCATTTTGGCATTGGCTTTGAATTCGACCTGTTCAGCAATCAGCCAGAACCGGCGCTGGATGGTGAAAGCGAAGAACCGGTATTGGATAACGACAGCCTGTTTGCTCATAACGTGCAGCGCTACTGGATCTACCATTTGCGCAGCCTGCCGGATAACGATGGTCTGCTCTCGTTGTTGGGCGTAAGCAAAACAACGTTGCAAATGTTAACAGAGGAGCTGATCACCGCCAGTTTCCGCCTGGATATCGCAGGCAGCCTGTTACGCACGTTAACCGAGCATGAAGCCACCAACGCGCCGCGCGAAGGCAAGGTGGATCGTCAGGTTTCACGAGCGTTGACGGTGCTGGGAGACTTTGTCGCCTGGCTCGGCTTCCTGAAGCGCGACGCGGCGGAACGGCCCGACAGCCGCGTGAATCGCGGCCAGAAGATTTTTGCCCAACCGCAAACGCCTGCTGTGACTTTTGGCAGCACGCAGCGTCTGACGCGCCTTTCCGCTGCGCCAGCCAATACTACCGCCTTTTATATTTATGACTGGCTGGTTGGCCTGAATACGCTGATTGTAGAGAACAACGGCTATGCGGGCGGCAGTGAGATTGCCGATAGCGCACGACTGCCGTTAAAGCAGGCGCTGAAGCTCATCCGCGCCTAAAGATCCTGCAGGGCAACGCTGCCCTGCAGTTTTTATTACCCGCAAACCTGAACCCGCTGCACAATAAACTCCCCCTGTAATTCGCGCGCCGCCTCTTCCAGCAGCTCGATAATCGCCGCCAGATCTGCACGCTGCTGTACAGAAGGTAAATGATAAAGCCACGCGCGCGCCGGTAGCCGTAATTCGCCCGTCAGCATATCCCATAGCGCATCGATGCTGGCGCCTGGTTTTCCGGCGATGCCGCTCTGCTCAGTAAAGCAGCGGTAAAACTCTTCGCCGCTGCGGATTGCTAAAAAATCGAAGTGCATTTCCAGCACAGATGACTCCACGCAGTGAAATTGCGGTTATGGTCGGTTGTCAGATAGATTAGCCCATCGCACAGATAAAGTGCCCGCCTTCCGGCTGAAAACTTCTTCTTTTTTTATTCTAATCAAGCTCAACGATAAGCTGCGGATTCCAGCCTGGCGGCAGCGGATCTGGCCGATGAATGGCTATCTGACTGAGCGACAGCGCCGTGACGCCCTGGGCAAACAACCCTGGCATCCCGCCAGGCCAGGCCTCCACGCCCCAGGGGCGGTCCGTTGCGGGATTAATGGCATAGGCATTATCCAGCCCCATGCCGGTCGGGTTCGCCGGATTGCAGGGTGGCCGAATATCATACCAGCCCTGCTCCGGATGCTCGCTGGGAAGCTGGTCGATTAACACGTGATCGAAGCTGATACGATGCAGCGCGCCGGGCGTTTCACAGTGCAGATTAATCGCCCCCTGCGTGGTACCGGTAAGATGGCTGAACTGTACCCAGGCAATTTCCCCGGGCGTAACCTCAGGATGACGCGGACGAACCGAGATAAATACCGGATCGGCTTTGCCCCAGTGAACCGGCGGCGCATAGACGCAATTAAAGGTGATATGGCTAAAAGAGAGACGGCGAAAGCGCCCGCCGTCGCGACTCAGCAACCCGATGCCGCGGTTTGAATCGATGATAGTGCAGCCGGTCACCACGACATCTTCAATATCATCCCAGGTTTCCGTGCCGATCTTTAGCGCGCAGCTGTTGGAGCGCAGAATGGTGCCGGTAATGGTAATGTGCGCCGCCGGACCGCGCAGCGGCGTCGGCTTGTGGGTGGTTTTGATGCAGATGCCATCGTCCGCCGCGCTAAAATAGCTGTCGCTGATGTGAACATAGCGGCAGCTATCGATATCCAGCGCATCGGTGTTCGCCATCGTCAGATCGTTATCAACGCAGAGGCGGCTAATCCTGACCTGCTCGCAGCTCACCAGATGGATTGTCCACACAGGTGCCTGCTCAATGGTAAAATCCTGTAGCGTGACCTGACGGCAGGCTTCCAGTACCAGTATGCGTGGCCGTTGCGCCAGCGGCAAACGGTAGCCCATCTCATCTGCATGCGCAGCAAACCAGGCGCTGGCATTGCCATCTATGCGCCCTTTTCCTTCAATGGTGATATTTTTCTGACCGTACGCATACAGCAACGCCCGCGAGGAGCATTCCGCCTGGCTCTGTGTCTGCGTGGTATAATCTTCTGCCCGACAGCTGGCGATTAACGTTGCCCCAGCGGCAAGATGCAGCGTGAAATTTGCGGGAAGCGTCAGAGAGCCAATCAGGTATGGTCCGGGAGGAACATACAGTGTGCCGCCGCCCTGGGCGGAAATGTCATTAATAGCGCGTTGAAAATGGGCGGTGTCGGCTGTTACGCCATCGGCTGCGGGATGATAATCATCCAGTGAAATAAGCATCGGTGCGTTTCCGGAAAAAACGATGCGTTAATCCCAACACAGATTATATTGAAATGCCATTTCAGCATTGGCTGAATAAAAAGGAAATGTGAGATGTTTCACAACGCGGGCCGGAACGATCCGGCCCTGGCGATCGCTCAGCTCTGTAGTGATTTACCGTGCTGCTGAACCACGCTGCGACGCCATGCGCCAGGTGCCTGGCCGAACTGACGTTTAAAGCTGCGGTTAAAAGATTGCTGAGAATCGAAACCCAAAGAGATCGCTACGTTAAGGATCGGTTCATTGCTGCGGGTAAGGCGATCGGCTGATTTTTTCAGCTTTTGCGAACGGATATACTCGCCCAGCGGATGGCCGGTATGCTCTTTGAACATCCGCTGCAGATGCCATTTTGAATAGCCTGCACGCTCGGAAACGGTATCCAGGTCCAGTCGGCCTTCGATATTGTTGTCAATCCAGTCAATCAGATCGTGAATAAACGCGTCACTTCTCATCTTATCTCTCCCGTCGCCAGGGCTAATAGTATCAGTATCAGTTGCAGTTACACTTTAACGGTGACTGATTTCACGGAAAATTGCAAACTATATTGATACATTAAATTGACGCCGACGTGCTGAGTGTTTAACGAACAGTAACAAACCCCATATAACGTATTGAAATTATTGATATATAAATGTGCCCCCCCTGTTTAGCATGCTTCTGCCAATAGCATTGATAGGCATACTCTGGCAGGCCTCGAACAGGTGTGACGATTTAAGCAAGAGGAGTGAGACGATGCTTCCAACTGGTATAGACGTCAGCAAAGGCGCACTGACGCCCTACATGGTTTACAACGGTATCAAAGGCTGCATCAAGACACTAAATATCCGGAATGGCTGGTGCGTTGTCCAAAACATATTTCATTGACTCAGGCTTCGCACTGCAGTCTGGAGGACGTACACGGAGTGACAGGTACATTCTTATGTTTATTAAAAACCAAAGAATTATTATTACAGGCGGCCCAGGTTCAGGTAAAAGCAAGTTACTGCGATCACTGAGTGCACAGGGTTTTCTCACTTCGGCTGAAGCAGAACGAGCAATAATTTGGGATCGGACAGCGACTGGAGGGAATGCTCTATCGTGGGTAGATTGTGAAACTTGTGCAGAAAATATGCTGAACTGGGAACTCTGCTCATGGCATGCGGCCGAAGGCAGCATCTCTCCATAACATTTCGGCGGCGAACGCTGCATAAGCCATCTGGTGTATGCTGCGTAAGTCAAAAAGGATAAGAAAAATGGCTGACACGAAAGAGCCCTACTGGAACCGCATGGTTCCCGAGTTGACCGTAAAGGATTTTCCAGCCTCCCTGCACTTCTATACCGACGTGCTTGGCTTTAGTGTCATGATCAGGCGCACAGAGCCGGATTTTGCCTATATCAGCCTTGGTGAGGCGCAACTGATGCTTGAGCAATATCATCAGGGCGGATGGAACACGGCAGAACTCGCCAGACCGCTGGGGCGTGGCGTTAATTTCCAGATAGAAGTGGACGACATTAAACAGATATTCAACCATATAAGAAGCGCATGGCGTAACGCTGTACCGGGATCTCCGCGATAACTACTACAACACCGGAGAAGCGACTGCCTGCCAGCGAGAGTTTCTCGTGCAGGATCCAGATGGATACCTTTTACGCTTCAGCCAGTACATTGAGTAGTGCTCCGATGGTTCTCCCGGGACTCTGCCGGTCACTCCTATTTAACATAAGAGATACGCAGACCAGTGTCCACTATGAGCGTAAGCGGACGTTTAGCGCATGGCGTTTCAGTATGTCCATTACATCGAACAGCCGGCTGGGAGGGGGCCTGAAAGTTAATACAATACAGAGAAAGCAGCATGAAACTGGCAGTAATATCAGATATTCATGGAAACCTTCCGGCGCTGGATGCTGTGCTGGCAGACATTCAGTCTCAGGGTGTCGATAAGATCGTGAATCTGGGAGACATCGTTTCGGGAGGGCTGTTCCCTGCGGAAACCGCTGACAGGCTGATACCTCTTAACATTCCGACTATAAGAGGTAATCACGAAAGGCAACTCCTTGAACAGGATGTTTCAGATATGAGCCTGTCCGACAGGCATGCGTTTGATCGTCTTCACGCTACACCGCTATGCAATTGTGGAACGACATAACGGGTTATGGAATGCAGAACTTAAAGCGATTGATTATGACTGGGAGTCAGCCGCTTCAGTTGCGAGCGCGAATAACCGTCCCGACTGGTTAAATGCACTCAGAACAGGACGGATGTAAGCTTTGTGCTGCTTTATTTCCTGTCATTTAATCGATCTAAGGTTTTTTAACGTCCCCTTCTGGCAAAAGCGGATGTTGTACGTTGAACTGCAATTCACAGCCTGATTTGGTGAGTGGGCTTTACAACGTAAAGGACGTGATTTCGGCTTACAGCTGAGGCTTAGGGGGTTAGCAACTACCTTCAGCAACATGTACAGAAATTAACGCAGTAGCTGCAAGGCAATGTAATCCTCGGTGCTAAGGTATCTTATTGGTATTTCTAATTAGTATGTTGTAACTAAAGACAGTGCAGGCTATGCGGCAGGCAGGTTGGTTACACAGTAAGGATCAACAAAGATAAAAAAAGCCGCATTTAGCGGCTCTTTTTGCATGGTGTTTCAGCTTCTGGTTCAGGAACGGCCTCGCAGCCGCTGGTATCTCTGATTTTTAGCTCTTCCAGCGCATCGGCGACTGTGCGCTTTGCCAGCACCTTCAGCGAGGCTTCTTCCGCCTCCTGAGCAATGGCTTTGAAATACCAGCAGGCATTTGCGCTTACCACACAACGCGCGGGAACTTCAGGTCGCGATGCCCAAATTTTCTTGTCTTCAATTACTGAGACATAAATATCACGCAGCGTTATTTGATCGGCGGGCCGTCCGAGGTGAATCGAACCGGTACGGCCTAACGTGGACACGATAATGCCATCGCGCGTCAGCGGCACCATCAGCTTACGAATAAAGCTTGGGTTAGCTTCCAGACCATACGCCAGAATGGCGCTGGTGGAGCGTTTGCCTGACTGCTCCGCCATCGCTACGCTCAAAACCATCTGCAAAGCTGTCGGGAAGCGGTAATCTAACATTTCATCATCCTGAGTTGCGGCGAATCTTATTCTTTTTGGCACCGCGGCTGTGAAGAATCATACGAAATAATATAACAAACACAGTTGCTTTTATGAAGCCAACTAAGGGCGCAAGGCACATAATCACAATTCTTCGCTGCTTTTTCGCTGCGAAAAGCGGGCAACGCGGGTTGCGCCCTGCTGCCCTGCCGTTACGATTTCTCAGGCATTGCCCGCTGCTGCGGCAGCCGCATTTTTAACAGTACGGTAAGCAACACATTGATCAGCGCCAGCGCGCACAGCAGCAGCAAGGTAGCCTGCGCACCAAAGTGTTGAAAAACCCAGCCACCGATTAATGGGGTTAGCGCCTGCCCAATTAGCGCTGGCCGCGCCATCCGCCCGGCGACAATGGCATACTCTTCCGGTTTTACCAGCGCCAGCGGCAGCGTGCCGCGCACAATCGCCCGAAGACCGTTACCCGCCCCGTAAAGCAGCATGCCGATTATCGCCAGATGGGGAAACAGCAACAGAATAAGCAGCCCCAGCGCGACCAGCCCCACTGAAAACAGCGTGGTCCAGAGCGGATGACCGCGCCGGAATGCCATATCCACCACGCGCGAAGCCACCTGGCACGGCCCCAGGATGGCGCTTAACGCCAGCGCGGCAGCCAGCGTATAGCCCTGACTCTGCAATAACGTAATCAGCTGTACCGAAATGGCGGTCATGATCACCGACGCCAGGGTAAAGATAGCGCACAGCAGCCAGAAGAGATCCTGCGCTATCGCCTCCTGTTTGCCTGATGCCGTGTTAGTGACCAGGCTGATTTTGCGACCGCCTCCGGCCGGTAAAGAAAACAAACAGGCCGGGAGGACGCTAACCACCAATAATGCAGCATAAGCAAAACAGGCATGCCGCCATCCCAGCCATTCAATAAGCAAAGCGCAAAACGGCCATACCAGCGTGGTACAAAAGCCGGAAATGAGCGTAATGCTGGTAATGGCGCGGCGTGCCATTCCACCATACAGCGTGCCTAGCGTGGCAAACAGCGCATCATACAGCCCCATTGCCATACCCACGCCGATAATGGTCCAGGCCAGCAGAAAAAGCCACAGCGAATGACTCAGTCCGACCAGTACCAGACCCGCAGCCAGTACGCCGCCGCTGGCAGCAAGCATAGTGCGTCCGCCGGTGCGGGCGATGATACGGCCGCATAAGGGTGCCAGCATGCCGGAGATCAGAATTGCCAGCGACAGCGCACCGTAAATCCATTGCTGCGACCAGCCTGTCTCCCGGCTTATTGGCGCGGCCAGCACCGCCATAATATAGAAAGATCCGCCCCATGCGATGATCTGTACCATGCCTAACATAACGATGCCGGCCAAACCGGGATAAGCGATCTTCTGTTGCAATCCGTTTTCTCTTAGTTAGCCGTGGTGATGATCTTCAGCGCAGCCGCGCTGGCCTCATCGTCAGGAATATAAACCAGCAGGCGATCGCCGTTACGCGGTGCCGACCACCAGTTATTCTGCCGCAGCGCCAGCCTGCCGGCCTGAGGATGAGAAAAATATTTCACCCGATTTTCAATGCTGCGTAGCTCATAGCGTTGCCAGGTATCGCGAAATTCGGCTGAGCTGGTGAGCAGCCGTTCCAGAAAATCTTCCCAGTGCGGATCGCCCAGGTGCTCGCCCATTTGCGCCCGAAACATTGCCACCATATGCGGCATCACCTCTTCCCAGTCGGCGACGGCGCTGCGCCAGCCAGCATGATTAAACGCCAGCCACATACAGTTGCGTTGCTCTTGTGGCAGGGTTTCCACATCAACATTCATCAGGCGCGCCCAGGCCTGATTGTGTCCCATAATATCAAAGCACTGGTTTTGCACCACGGCGGGCAGCGGATTCAGGCTGTCCAGCATAATGCGCGTATGGGCCGACAGTTTGGCGCAGGCTTTAGCAGCCTGAGACGCCGGATACGCTTGCCCGGCAAGGCGAAACAGATGCTGCGTCTCCGCTTCGTTACACTGTAACGCCGTAGCGATAGCAGCAAGGGTTTTAGCTGACGCTTTAATCTCTCTGCCCTGCTCCAGCCAGGTGTACCAGGTTACGCCGACATCAGCCAACTGCGCCACCTCTTCCCGACGCAGGCCCGGCGTCCGACGATGGCGCATACGCGGCAGGCCAAGCCGCACCGGATCGAGACTCTCACGCCGGCTCCGCAAAAAGTCGCCTAACAGGCGGCTGCCCGATTTTTCCGGCGTTTCCGCACGGCTTGCGTTTGGCATTTTCTCTTCTCCCTGGTCAGGCTGGTAGCACTAATACCATGATAAGCAAAAACTGGTACCCGTTTAATCAATGGTTGATGCTAAGCCCCACCTGTAACAAAAACAAGAGAAGCGTTATGAACACGACAACGTTAAGAAAAGCCGGACTGATGGTTTTGCTCGCCGGTCAACTGCTGCCAATGATTGATTTCTCCATTGTTAACGTTGCGCTGGATGCGATGGCCGCCAGCCTGCACGCAACCGCCATTGAGCTGGCGTTGATCGTCGCGATTTATGGCATCACCTTTGCCGTCTGTCTGGCGATGGGTAGCCGCCTGGGCGATAACTTTGGCCGTCGTCGCCTGTTTATCAGCGGCGTTTGGTTATTTGCTCTGGCCTCGCTGCTGTGTGGCCTGGCAAACAATGTTATTACGCTGCTGCTGGCGCGCGCGCTCCAGGGCATTGGCGCAGCGCTGGTGGTGCCGCAAATTCTGGCCACGCTGCACGTTACGCTGCAGGGACGCGAACATGCGCGGGCGATTGGTCTGTATGGAGGCATTGGCGGGCTGGCCTTTATTATCGGTCAAGTGCTGGGTGGCTTTTTGATCGGCGCAAATATTGCCGGTTACGGCTGGCGCAGCGTATTTTTGATCAACCTGCCGGTTTGCCTGGTGATCTTATTGACCGCAAGGCGTTTTATCCCTGAAACCCGCAATGCTCAGCCGTTGCCGATCGATAAAGCCGGAACGTTGCTGCTCGCGGGCGCAACCGGCAGTTTGATGGTGGCGCTGGCACTCGGGCCGGTGCTGCACTGGTCATGGCCGTGCCTGTTGCTGTTGATGCTGTTCCCGCTGCTGCTGATACAACTGTGGCGAACAGAAATCGCGCTGGAAAAGCGTGGCGGCGCGCCGTTGCTGCCTCCGGTACTGTTGCGCTTGCCCAGTATGCGTTTCGGCATCAGCCTGGCAGTGCTGTTTTTTAGCTGCTGGAGCGGTTTTATGTTTGCCGTCGCTCTCACGCTGCAGTCAGGCATTGGTATGAGCGCTTTTTCATCCGGCAACGCTTTTATTGCTTTAGGCGCGACCTACTTTATCGTTTCCGTCAGTTCGACGCGGATTGTGGAAAAGCTGGGTAAACGCCATACCCTGCTGCTGGGCTGCGTTATACAGATGAGCGGCTTATTGTTATTGATGGCAACCTTTTACTACGGCTGGTTAACGGTAAATATCTTCACCCTGATACCCGCAACAGCGATTATCGGCGGTGGTCAGGCGCTTATTGTCAGCACGTTTTATCGTATTGGCATGGCTGACGTCCCTAGCGATTATGCCGGGGCCGGTAGTGCTACCCTGTCTACGGTGCAACAGGCTGCATTTGGTATGGGCCCCATGGCGCTGGGCTCGCTGTTTACGCAAATGCTACAGCAGGGAGATTATCAACAGGCAGTGCTGGCTACGCTGGCAGCGGAATGGCTGCTGATGTTGGTTCTGGTGCTGCGTACCTTAGGCTCAAAACGCACCTTTGTCGCTTCCTGTCAGGCAGCCAGAACGTCCAGGTAGTACCAGGATGGATTATCCGGTCTTTTATTATTATTGACCGGATAGTCGCTGATGAAATATTAACAACAAGCAACCACTCATAAATATTGAAAAATATTAACAATTCTCATTCAATTAATTTGACGCTAATGTTCTTCACATAAAAATTACCGTCTCATTTTTCTTTTCACCACCCATTAAGTCATGATAAATAAAATTAACTATCTGTTTATTAAAGTATTTTATAAATAAAAAAACGTCTGTCATTATTTTTTTAGCGTTCTGAGAACGCTATTTTTGTTTTTACTGGGCTTTTTGAAAAAACGCACTATATTAAATAACCATGTTGCAAAATATTTCATCAACAGAGAACGCATCATGGGGAAATTTTATTACGTTAATATCAAGGCTGGCTCGTCAGGTGTTTATCGGGTTCATTCCGCCCACTGTGCTTCGCTCGCGCCTGAAAACGATCGCTTTTTCTTAGGCACTTTCTATGCGCCGCTTGATGCGATCAAGCAGGCAAAAAAGTATTACGCCCGTGCTGAAGGATGCAAAAACTGCTGCCCTCTGCCAAAAAAGAAAAAAGAATCCCATAAAAATCAGACATCTATTACTGCACTCTCTTCCTGCTAACGTTGCAGACTACACACACAGCTTCAGGCTCTGGCGCCGCTGAACCCCTTCAGACTGCCAGAGCCGGATATCCTACCGTCGCGCCCTTTCAGGTTAGACGGATGTTTGTAAGGATATTTTTTTATCGCACTGTTTCACTCTTGCTGTAAATCGACCACAATAGTCATTAAATGTGATGTAAATCACCTTTTGGTGATGAAATCATCAATTCTGTTAACACGTCTGGCATCCATTTATTCCTATGCAAACATCTGTTTCCCGTAAAACGGCCTGGCTACGCGTTGTTCTGCTGGCTGTCGCAGCTTTTATATTCAACACCACCGAATTTGTGCCGGTGGGTCTGCTTTCTGATATCGCCGCGTCATTTTCCATGGAAACGCCTGAAGTAGGCATTATGTTGACCATCTATGCCTGGGTAGTGGCATTAATGTCGCTCCCGCTCATGCTGGCAACACGCAATATAGAGCGCCGGCTGTTGCTGACGGTACTTTTCCTGCTGTTTACCCTGAGCCATATCCTGTCGCTGCTGGCCTGGAGTTTCCCGGTACTGGTGCTGTCACGCATTGGTATTGCGCTGGCACACGCTATCTTCTGGTCGATTACCGCCTCGCTGGCGATCCGCGTTGCCCCTGCCGGCAAGAAAACTCAGGCGCTCAGCATGCTGGCTACCGGCACCGCACTGGCGATGGTGTTGGGCGTGCCGATTGGACGCATTATCGGCCAGTATCTTGGCTGGCGTATGACCTTCGGTATGATCGGCGCGTCGGCGTTGGTACTGATGCTGATGTTGATTAAGCTGCTGCCGAAGCTGCCAAGTGAGCATACCGGCTCGCTCAGTAGCGTGCCGATGCTGTTCAGACGTCCGGCGCTGGTCGGCATGTATCTGCTGGTTACGCTGGTGGTCACCGCTCACTATACCGCCTACAGCTATATCGAACCCTTTATGCAGGTGATTGCCTCACAGGGGGAAAACTTTACTACTTTCCTGTTGTTGATTTTTGGCACAGCGGGCATTGTTGGCAGTATTATCTTTAGCCTGCTGGGCAACAGATTCCCTTCCGCGCTGCTGCTGAGCGCTATCGGACTGATTACATTGTGCATGGGGCTGTTGCTGTTCGCAGCGGTTCATCCGGTTGCGGTTTCCGTGCTCTGTGTGGTCTGGGGTATGGGCATGATGACCATTGGCCTGGCGATGCAGGTACGCGTGCTGTCGCTGGCCCCGGACGCTACCGATGTGGCGATGTCGCTTTTTTCCGGCATCTATAACATTGGCATAGGCGCAGGTGCGCTGTTAGGTAATCAGGTCAGCCTACATTTCAAAATGGCAGATGTCGGCAATGTCGGCGGTATCCTTGGCCTGCTGGCGCTGTTCTGGTGCATCTTTATTTTCCGGCGCTATCCTCAGCTACGCAGCAATGGTTAAATGAATGAAGGGGCCATTCGGCCCCTTCATTATTGCGCCCGTATAACGTCGTGCGGGAGTTTAACCTGCCCGCTACTCCAGATAAAATACGGGCTTCAGCGGCTGGCTTACCGGGCTATTATCTGCATTTGAGGGCATAAGCTCACGCATTGATGCCCACCAGCGCTGGCAGATCTCAGTCTGCGCTATCGCTTCCCAGCGTTCTTCCGATTCAATTTCCACGCAGGCAAACAACAGGCTGCGTTGCTCATCCAGAAAAATGCTGTAGTGATGTGCCCCATGCGCCTTTAGCGTCTGCTCCAGTTCAGGCCAGACAGGCGAGTGGCGCTGCTGATAGGTTTCATGGCAGTCTGGATAAACCTGCATCACAAAGGCTTTACGCAACATGGGCCGGTCCCGTATCCAGTGCGGCCTGCCAGGGATTAACGTTAAAGCGTTTACCCAGCGCCACCAGTTGTTCAGTGGTTATGCTCTGGCGCAGCCCCCCCATAGAGATGACCTTTACCAACACTTCCGACGATTTCTCAGCGGTATCGATCAGGCCGAAGGTTTCATCCAGCGTCGGCCCTGCGCCGAAAATACCGTGAAAAGGCCACATCACCAGGCTGTGCGACTGCATCTGTTTAGCGGTGGCATCGCCTATTTCATCGGTGCCCGGCACCATCCAGGGCACAATGCCAACGCCATCCGGGAAAACCACCAGACATTCAGTGCTGCCTTCCCACAGCAGGCGGGTAAAGCGTGCCGGATCCAGCTCCACAACATAGCTCAGCGCCATAAAGTTGGTGGCATGGCAGTGCATAATCACCCGATCGGCACCGTTGGTAAGCTGCTTGCGCACGCTGTGCGACTGGAAATGGGAGGCCAGCTCGGAAGTTGGCACCCCACCGTTCACCAGCCCCCAGTGAATTTTACAGGAGAGGCCTTTATCATCCACCTGCAGCAGCGCCAGAGAGTCAGCGGGATCGAGCTGCACGTTGCGAAAAAACTTGCCGGAACCGGTCACGATAAACCAGTCATTGGCCAGCCCCGGTGCCGCCCGGCTCAGTTCAATGCAGCGCGGTTCAGCCACGAAGTCGTGCTGGAATGCGGCTACCTCTTCCGGCAGCAGGCGCAGGGTTATATTACCGCCGTTGCGCTCATCCCAGCCTTTTAGCCACATGTCGCTGGTGGCCTTAACCATTCCCTGGACAAACCAGGAAGAAAGAATCGATTGCATAAGTGTCATCCTTACCGTTGACTGAGGATCTGCTCTTCATAATCGCGCACGTTGCGCAGCCAGCCTGCATCCGCCGGCACATCGTGGCGCAAACAGTAACTTTCCCATACCGCCTGCCACGGCAGTGATTTTTGCTCTTCCAGCAGCGCCAGGCGTGCCGTGTAATCACCGGCAGCTTCAATGGCGCGTAGCTTCCCGGTTGGCTCCAGCAGCGCACGCAACAGCGCTTTTTTGGCATTACGCGTCCCGATAACCCAGGCGGCGATGCGGTTGATCGAGGCATCAAAGAAATCGAGGCCGATATGCACCTTATCGAACAGCTTCTGACGCACAATTTCATGCGCTATTGCCTGGGTTTCATCATCCAGCAGCACCACATGATCACTGTCCCAGCGCACCGGACGGCTGACGTGCAGCAACAGACGCGGCACATAGAGCATCACGGCAGAGATTTTGTCGGAGATCATTTCGGTAGGATGGAAATGGCCAGCGTCCAGCGTCAGCGCGGTCTGGCGACTGGTGGCATAGCCCAGGTAAAACTCATTAGAGCCCACGGTATAGCTCTCTGCCCCGATGCCGAACAGCTTGCTCTCGACAGCATCGATATGATGGGCCGGATTCAGCTTTTCGCTCAGCACCTCATCCAGCGCCTGCATCAGCCGCTGACGCGGAGCCAGACGATCCACGGTTACATCTTTCATGCCATCCGGCACCCAGATATTCATGACCGAGGGCGTACCCAGCTGTTCGCCGAACCAGGCGGAAACTTTGCGGCTTGCTTTGCAGTGATCGATCCAGAACTGACGAATGCGCTCATCCGCATGCGATAGCGTAAAGCCGTCGGCGCTCAGCGGATGGGAAAAACAGGTTGGGTTGAAGTCCAGTCCCAACTGACGCTCTTTCGCCCAGCTCACCCAGTTAGCGAAGTGCTGCGGTTCGATCTCATTACGCTCCACCGGCCCGTCGCTTTCCAGATAAATCGCGTGCAGGTTAAAGCGTTTTGGGCCGGGGATCAGCCCCAGGGCCACATCAACATCCGCCCGTAGCTCAGAGGCGTTACGCGCGCGGCCCGGATAGTTACCGGTGGCCTGAATACCGCCGGTCAGCGCGCCCTGCGGATTTTCAAAACCGCGTACATCGTCCCCCTGCCAGCAATGCATAGATACCGGGATGGTATCCAGCTGCTCCATTGCGGCTTCGACATCGACGCCGTTATCAGCATAGCGCTGTTTCGCCAGTTCAAAAGCCTGTTCTGTAAGCCTGGTCATAAGCATAGTTCCTTACGCGGTTGTTTCAGCGCCTGAAAACGCAACCAGCCGTCGGTTAGCGCGCTGTCTGAGAGAGGTTGAATAAGATGAGAAGGAAAATTCCGGGCAACGCAGCGGCGGAAAGCGTTAACATCCGCCATTTCGCCGTGAGCAATCAGCTGGCTGCCGACATTGCCCAGCGTTGAGGCCTCAACAGGGCCAACGCTAATCGGCAACTGGCAGGCGTTGGCGCAGAGCTGATTCAGCAACGGATTCTGACTGCCGCCGCCCACAATATGCAGACGGGTAAAAGCGGTGCCGCGCAGCGCGGCCAGCTCCTCGCTGACCTGCCGATAGAGCAGCGCCAGACTATCGAAAATGCAGCGCGCCAGCGCTACCGGACTGTGGGGCACCGGCATCGCCTGCTCTACGCAGGCATCCTGAATTTCCCGCACCATACTGGCCGGATTGATAAAGCGCGCATCGTTGGCGTCGATAATCGACAAACAGGCGGGATAATGCGCAGCCTCATCAATCAGTGCGCAAAGATTGTCGATTTGCAGCTCATCGCAGATGCGCTGCAGCAGCCAGAGCCCCATAATGTTTTTCAGAACGCGATAGCGCCCCTCCGCTCCGCCCTCATTGGTGATATTGGCCTCCAGCGCGGCGTGGTCATTGAACGGCGTGCGGCTTTCAAAACCCAGCAGCGACCAGGTGCCTGAACAAAGATAGGCTTCATCGCTGTGGGCGAGCGGTGTCGCCAGCACGGCGCTGGCGGTATCGTGTGTGGCGACGGCGACCACCGGGATGCGTGCGCCGCTGCGGCTCTGCCATTCCCCTACCGGCATACCGGGCAGCTGCGGCTTGCCAAACCACCCGGCGTGCGCGCCAGCCCAGTTCAGCAGCGTGCTGTCCCACTCGCCGGTAGCCAGATTCAGCAGTTGCGTGGTGCTGGCGTTGGTATATTCCCAATTCAGCTGACCGGTCAAACGGTACTGCAGATAATCGGGGATCATCAGGGCGTGCGCGACGCGATCCCGCTGTTCAGGATGTGCCTGGCTGAAGGCGCGCAGCTGATAAAGCGTATTAAAGGGCAGGAACTGGATGCCGGTATGCTGCCAAATAACATCACGACCAAGTTCGCGCTGCGCCTGCGCCATTAGGCCGTGAGTGCGTTTATCGCGATAGGAAACCGGCAGGCCGACGCGTTCGCCGGCCTGGTCGAGCATGATCATATCCACGCCCCAGGTATCGATGCCGATGCTGTCCGGCACCACGCCGCTCGCCAGCAGCTGCTCCAGTCCTGCACGAATCGACTGCTCCAGCGCGTCGATATCCCAACAGTCATACCCGTCAATCTGACAACGTTGATTCGCAAAGCGGCTAACCTGCTCCAGCGTAAGCGCCTGCGTTTCCGGCTGGTAGCGCGCCAGCATAATACGGCCGCTGGAGGCGCCGAGGTCGATGGCAACAAAATTGCGGTGCGTCATAAGATTCGCTTCCTGATGAAACATGCTCACCAGTGTAAAAAGCGGTGAATTCTGCACCTTGCTGACAGTGCCAATGTTTTAATCCGCCTGGCAGGGGCGTAAAGAAGAGCGTGAAGCAGCTCACAGATCTGTTTTTCCCTGTTGCCGCAACACGATGTGACCCTTGCCGCAATTCTGAAGATTTCCAGCTGTTTCTTGAAAAATTAACCGGTTAACCCTGTTTTGCGGTGCAAAATTCAAGGTAAGTTAAGCACGCGCTGGCTAGTATCGGTCACACAGAGGTCAACGAGGACGCACCATGACCGTATTACATAGTGCCGATTTTTTTCCAGATGGCGATCTGCCGGTCGCGATTGAACCCCGCGCCCCGCAAAGCGTGTTCCCTGAACATCATCATGATTTTCATGAAATCGTGCTGGTGGAACAGGGTGCCGGCATTCATATCTTTAACGGCCAGCCCCAGTCGCTGTGTGGCGGCTGCGTCTGTTTTGTTCGCGATCACGATCGTCATCTTTATGAGCAAACGGAAAATTTATTTCTGACCAATGTACTGTGGCGCGGTCCGCAGGCGTTTCGCTTTCTGACCGGGCTGGAGGATTTACTGCCGCAGGAGTGCGATGGTCGTTACCCTTCCCACTGGCGCATCAGTAATCGGGTGATGGCACAGGCGAAAACGCTGGTAGCGCAGCTGCAGGAGCCTGACGGCAGCGATGCCATAGAGCAGCGTGTGCAACAGGAACTCACCTTTATGCAACTGCTGGTTTTGCTGCGTCAGGGCTGCCGGGAACAGGAGAGCGATGCGCAGGAGGCTCGTCTGTTGCGCCTGCTTGACTGGCTAAACGAACACTACAGTGAAGATATTGACTGGGATGCGTTGGCCGATCGCTTTTCACTTTCGCTGCGCACGCTCCATCGCCAGCTTAAACAGCAAACCGGCAGTACGCCGCAGCGCTACCTTAACCGGCTGCGCCTTTTGCAGGCGCGTCACCTGCTGCGCCACAGCGAAATGCGGATTACCGATATTGCATTTCAGTGCGGCTTTGGCGACAGCAATCATTTTTCGACCCTGTTTCGCCGTGAATTTGGCTGCGCCCCGCGCGCTGAGCGACAACAGATGTGGTAACAGGAGAACAGCATGGGGTTAATTCTGGCGAAGGCGGACTATTTTCCCTCTGAAGCGATGCCGGTGGCGGTAGCCGACCGGGCGCCGCAGCCCTCTTTTCCGCCTCATCGTCATGAATTCAGCGAAATTGTCATCGTCTGGCGCGGTAACGGTCTGCATGTGCTTAACGATCGTCCCTGGCTGGTGACCTGCGGCGATCTGTTCTATATCCAGCACAGCGACTGCCACAGCTATGAGTCGGTAAACGATCTGGTGCTGGATAATATTCTCTATTGCCCGGAACGCTTTCGGCTCGGGCTGGACTGGAGCCAGCTGCTGCCGCTGGATGACGCGGACTATCGCGCCCACTGGCGCTTAACCACGCGCGGCATGGCGCTGGCGCGCGGCGTGATTGTACAGCTGGAGCAGGAGAGCCGTAAAACCGATATGCTCTCGATGCAGCTGGCGGAGGCGCTGTTCCTGCAGCTGGCGCTTATTCTGCGGCGGCATCGCTACGTGGCCGAACGCGCCGGCGAACTGCCGGAAGGCGAGCAGCTCGATCTGCTGATGTCCGCCATTCAGGCCAGCACCGCCCGCCCCTTCGATCTTGCCGCTTTTTGTCAGCATAACCGGCTCAGCGAACGCGCTCTGAAGCAGCTGTTTCGCCAGCAAACCGGCATGACCATTGGTCATTATCTGCGTCAGCTGCAGCTCTGCCAGGCTAAATATCTGCTGCGCAATACCGATCTGCTGATTGGTGAGGTGGCGTTCCGCTGCGGCTTTGATGACAGCAACTACTTTTCCGCCGTTTTTACCCGCGAAACCGGGTTTACTCCCAGCGCCTGGCGTCAGCGTTTTGAGCGCACCAGCAAGCCACAGCCGCTGCCGGAACAGCAAAAATAGCCCGATTTTGCTTTTAACGCCGCTGTGTGAAAGCCTTCGCCGCTCTCCCTGATACCACCTCAAACCCTGCATTCGCTCAGAAGAGCCTGCCGTGCGGCCAGGCTCTTCTGCCCGTTAGCCTGCCATTCCCATCCCAACGACATTTGCCGCCAGAATAATGACCAGGCAACCTACA
The DNA here is from genome assembly GCF_050113845.1 of Pantoea sp. FN0305. Lineage (NCBI taxonomy): Bacteria > Pseudomonadati > Pseudomonadota > Gammaproteobacteria > Enterobacterales > Erwiniaceae > Pantoea > Pantoea sp. FN0305. The sequence goes on from NZ_JBNJSN010000005.1 coordinate 97,283, forward strand.
GAGAGTACACGAACCGGACGACGTCCTACCGCATGCCACTCTTTCATCAGCAACCCGACTATGCCGCCGCACAGCACATACAGGCTCATATGCAGCATCCAGCTGACAAAGTCATACTGCGCCGGAATGTTGGCGTGACCCCAGGCATAGAAAAAGAACTGCAAATACCACATCAGGCCGCCCAGCATAGCAAAGGCAATATTCGCCCCCAGCAGCGGCTTCGCCAGCGAGAAATCAGCTTTTAGCGACAGCGACGGCTTCACTGCCAGACGGACAAAGCACCAGGCCAGGTTTACCAGCGCTCCGCCCCCCATGATCACCACATAGCTTGGCAAAGCGACGTAGAGGGGATTGATGCCGGCAGCGGCGGCAGCCTCATGCATCGGTTTCGCCGCATCCATCGCGAATGACATACCGGCGGAAAAAATCCCGCACAGCACCGCCAGCACCAGCCCCTTTTTCAGATTGAACTCTTCCGCGTTGATACCCAGCGCACGCTCTTTCAGGAAACCGGCACGGGAAACAATAATCACGCCGATCAGCGCAATCAGGACGCCCAGCAGCGTCATCCGTCCGCCAGCGGAGCTGAACAGCACCATAAAACGCCCCTGCAAAAGCGGCGTCATCAACGTCCCGACCACCAGCGTAATGCCGATGGCAATACCAATCCCCATCGACATACCGAGATAGCGCATGGTTAGCCCGTAGTTAACGTTGCCTATTCCCCACATGGCGCCAAACAAAAATACCGGCAGCAGCTGCGCGGCGCTGAACTGTTGAAAATAGCCCCAGAAATCGGGCAACAGCACCGCGCTGACCGCCCAGGGCAGAATTAACCAGGACATCAGGCCGCCCACTGACCACATGGTTTCCCATGACCAGTGTCGGACGCGTTTAAAAGGGGCATAGAAGCAGGCGGCGCTGGCGGCACCGACCAGATGCCAGAGAATGCCGGCAAGGATTGCGTTGTTCATCGTTATTCCTTCGTAAGGTTGAGGCCAGCAGGAGAAGACTCTCCCGGTTACCGCGAGTCTAAAGAGTTCATTTCCTCACCAGCCTTTCGCTGGCTGCCCGCCTGTGTCCCCTTGTGGCAAAAATCAGCAGATGGCCGCGATAACGATCACAAATTCATTACAATCACCCTGTTGCGTCCATTGCAGCCGCCGCCGCGCTAACCCCTTGCTTCAAAAGATGAATTTCAGGTTATGCCAGCCTCGTCAGGTTAATCCCTGTATTTTTGCCAGTTCCTGAAGCGCAATGGCATTCAGCGGAAGGTCAAATCTCTGCGTCCAGGTCAAGGTGGCAAAATCAAACAATTCCATATCTTTTTATTAACCAGAAAAAGCAGAATTGATAACGGAGAGCGGATGAATGGCAACTATTCAAAAACAAATGTATATCGACGGCGAATTTCAGTCTCATCAGGGTGCCTGGATTGAGGTAATCAATCCGGCAACGGAAGCGGTGATTGCTCAGGTGCCGGAAGGTAGCCGCGAAGATGCGCAGCGCGCTATCGATGCGGCTGAGGCGGCACAGCCGCAGTGGGAAGCGTTGCCGGCGGTAGAGCGTGGCGTCTGGCTGCATAAAATCGCCGCCGCCATCCGTCAGCGTGAACCGGAGCTGACCGCAACGATTGTTGCCGAAGGGGGAAAAACCCGGGGCCTGGCGCAAACCGAAGTGCTGTTTACCGCTGACTATCTTGACTATATGGCGGAGTGGGCACGCCGTTACGAGGGCGAAATCGTGCAAAGCGATCGCCCTGATGAAAATATTTTCGTCTTTAAAAAGGCGATTGGCGTGACGACCGGCATTTTGCCGTGGAACTTTCCTTTCTTTCTGATTGCGCGTAAAGCAGCGCCAGCACTGATCACCGGCAATACCATTGTGCTCAAGCCCAGCGAAGTTACTCCCCTCAACGCGGTGATATTTGCTGAGATTGCGCAGCAGGTGGGGTTGCCTAAAGGGGTGCTTAATATTGTTTTCGGCTACGGTCCGGTGGTGGGCCAGGAGCTGGCCGCCAATCCAAAGGTAGGCATGGTCAGCCTTACCGGCAGCGTCAATGCCGGAATTCAGACCATGACGGCGGCGGCGCAAAATGTGACTAAAGTGTCGCTGGAGCTGGGCGGCAAAGCGCCAGCGATTGTGATGGACGATGCCGATCTCGATCTGGCAGTAAAAGCGATTGTGAGTTCACGCATCATCAACTCCGGCCAGGTCTGTAACTGCGCCGAGCGCGTTTACGTACAGGAAGGCATCTATGACGCCTTTATGTCGCGTCTGACCACGGCCTTCAGCAAGATAACCTGGGGTAATCCGGCGGAACAGCAAGATGTGGATATGGGGCCGTTGATCAGTGCCGCTGCCCTGCTGCGCGTGGAAGAAAAAGTGGCGCATGCGCTGCAACAGGGCGCTCAGCTGATTACCGGCGGGAAGCGCGCTGGCGAGACCGGCTATTTCTTCCAGCCCACGATCCTGAGCGGCGTTAAACAGGATATGGCGATTATGCAGGAGGAGATCTTCGGCCCGGTCCTGCCGGTTACCACTTTCCGCACGCTGGACGAGGCGATTGCGCTGGCTAACGACAGCGAATATGGCCTGACCTCCTCGCTCTATACGCAAAACCTTAATACCACGATGATCGCCCTGCGCCAGCTGAAATTTGGTGAAACCTATATCAACCGGGAAAATTTTGAGGCAATGCAGGGTTTTCATGCGGGCTGGCGTAAGTCAGGTATCGGCGGTGCCGATGGCCGTCATGGACTGGAAGAGTATCTGCAAACCCACGTAGCCTATTTGCAGTTTAAATAAGTGGATAAGCGAGCGGCGTGGCGCTATCCACGCTACTCGCCTTATTCTGCCGGGGTCACGCACTCTATCAAGCCGGGCTGCCAGTAAGTGACATTGTCACATACAGAAAGTGACAATGTCATAACCTCTGAGCTCATCTCTCAGGGCGCAATCAGGCTGCCACGCAACGGAGGAAAACAGGCCTGCTCTCCGCTGATCAACTGTAGCGCCCGCTGCGCCAGCATATCCAGCGGCCACGCCATTTGCGGCATATCTGGCGCGCCGACCACCGGCACCGCGCCGTCAAGGCTGAATACCATCACATCCTGCGGCACCTGACGCTGATAACGACGCAGCAGCGCAATCGCCTCACGGCTTTTGATATAGTCGGTCACCAGTAAGGCATCAAATGCAGTATGACGATTGATAAGGGCTTGCAGCGCAACGCTGACCGATTCTTCCTGGCCGCAGATAAGCTGACGGTTATAAGGCAGCGCGACGCTCTCCAGCGCATCGCAATAGCCTGCCAGCACCTGCTCCGCCGCCTCACCGTGGCTAAAGTTAAACAGCACGATTTTGCGTCGCTGCTGGCTGAAAAGGTAATGACAGGCGGTCAGGCTGGCGAACTGGTAGTCAATGGCCAGCTGTGGCCCTTCACCGCCGTCGAGACAATCAATCAGCACCGCCTGCTTTGCTTCATCCGGCAGCGCAAAGCGCGCCCCCACCACCATCACCGCATCGCAGCGCCCGGATCCCAGCTCTTCCATCGCCTGCGCAACCGCCGGCGCGCTGTTGGCAAAGCGCAGCAGCAGATGTTTACTCTCCTGTCTCAGCGCCTTTTCCAGTGCCTGCAGATAGCCGGTAGCCTGCTGCACATGTTCAGTTGCGCAGATCACGCCGATACAGTGGGTTTTCTGATAGCTTAAGGATTGCGCAATGACGTTTGGTTTATAATTCAGCTTCTCAACGGCGCGCAGCACGGCGTCGCGGCTCTCTTCCTTAACGCCGCGACTGCCGCTGAGCACCCGGGAAACGGTGGCTTTTGATACTTTTGCCAGGCGCGAAACATCATTAATACTCGCCATAAGGGTGCTTATCTCTCCGCTCAATCGCTGTTTTGCGTAAACCCATGCTCGCTGGCTACGCGCGCAAACCACTCACCGCTTTTTTTCACGCGGCGCTGCTGACTGTCAAGATCGAGCTGCACAAAACCATACCGGTTTTTATAGGCGTTGCTCCATGACCAGTTATCGATAAAGGTCCACATATGATAACCCAGACAGTGCGATCCCTCCTGCAATGCCCGATGCAGCCAGATTAAATGTTCGCGCACAAAGTCGATGCGATAGTCATCCTGGATCTGTCCCTGCTGCTCAAAACGCTGCTCATCCTCAACGCCCATGCCGTTTTCAGAAATAAAACAGCGCGGGTTGCCGTAATGCTCACGCAGATTGCTGAGAATGTCATAAATACCCTTTTCGTAGATTTCCCAACCGCGATACGGATTCATCTTGCGCCCCGGCATCGCATAATGTTCGAAAAACCACTCCGGCATAAACGGACTCTGTGGGTTGACCAGCGAATCACGGCATTTCACCCGACGCGGCTGATAGTAGTTGATGCCCAGTAAATCGACCCGCCCTTCCGCCAGCAGCGCCTGATCGCCGGGCTGGCTGGCAGGTAATTGCTGATGCTCTTCCAACAGCACAACCAGCTCTGCCGGATAGCGGCCCAGCAGCGCCGGATCGAGAAAGCTGCGGTTAAAAAAGAGATCGGCGATATGCGCCGCCTGCTGGTCAGCCGGATGCGCTGAGCGTGGATAAGAGGGCGTCAGGTTAAGGATAATGCCAATTTCACCCGGATATTGCCCTTGGCGGAACAATTGCACCGCGCGCGCGTGCGCCAGCATGGTGTGATAGGCCACCGTCGCCGCACGCCGAAAATCCACCACGTTAGGGTAATGGAAATCATACAGATAGCCGCCTTCCACCGGCACAATCGGCTCATTAAAGGTGAACCAGTGTTTCACCCGATCGCCAAACAGGCGGAAGCAGGTTTGTGCGTATTGCGCATAGGCCTCAACCACTTCGCGATTTTCCCAGCCGCCTAGCTGCTGCATCACCATCGGCATATCAAAATGGAACAGATTGATAAAGGGCGTGATGCCCTGGCTTAACATCTCGTCAATGATTTGATTATAAAAGCGCACCGCTTCGGGGTTAACCGCGCCGCGCCCGTCCGGGATCAGGCGCGACCAGGCAATCGAAGTACGAAAAGTGTTATGCCGCAACTGTTTCAACAAGGCGATATCTTCACGCCAGTGCTGATAAAAAGCTGAAGTCTGTGCTGGCCCCACCTGTTGATGAAAACGGGTCGGCGCTTCAGCAAACCAGCGATCCCAGATGGTTTCACTTTTGCCAAAGTTCAGGCTTTCGCCTTCAGATTGTGGCGCGCTGCTGGCGCTGCCCCACCAAAAGTCTGCGGGAAACTGATAGTGCATAATGGTGCTCCTTATGGGGTTTGCAATCCGGCGCCGGACGCCGCTGCGCTTTGACTGGCCTGTGCTTCCTGCTGTAACAGACTACGCTCCCACGCTTTAACAAACGGCAGATAGATCAGCGCGGAAAGTGCCATACAGAACAGACACATTATTACCGGACTAAATGCCCAGTTTGCCGCCCAGGAAGCGCCAATCGGCGCAGGCGTCGTCCAGGGCGCCATTGAAACCACCTGCGCCACCCAGCCCAGTTTGGTGGCGGTCCAGGCAAACACGGCATTGATCATCGGCACCAGAATAAACGGCAGGAAAAAGAGCGGGTTCATGATAATCGGCATGCCGAACAGAATCGGCTCATTGATATTAAAGAAGCTTGGCACGATGCCCATTTTGCCAATGGTACGCAGGTGCGCTGCCCGGCTTCGCAGCAGCAGGAATGCCAGCGGCAGCGTGGAGCCGACGCCGCCAATCAACAGATAGAAATCCCAGAAGCCCATCAGGTAGGTGTGCGGCAGAGCCTGCCCCGCTTCCAGCGCCGCCTGGTTGGCGGCCAGGTTGGTAAGCCAAAAGGGATTCATTATGCCGGTGACAATCAGCGCGCCGTGGATGCCGGCAAACCAGAGGATCTGGCAAATCAGTACCGAAAGCAGCACCGCCGGCAGGGAATCGGAGGCGGAAACCAGCGGCTGCAACAGATGCATAATCGCCTGTGGAATGATCATGCCGGTCCAGGAGGCTACCAGCAAATTAAGCGGATGCAGCGTGGCGACAATCACGATCACCGGAATCAAAATTTCAAACGAGCGCGCAACCCCGGTAGGCACCTCTTTCGGCAGGCGGATGGTGATATTTTTCCGCTTCAGCAGCGCATAAATTTCGCTGGTATAGATAGCGGTAAGAATGGCGGTAAAGATCCCCTGGCCAGAGAAATAGTCGGTGGCGATTTTACCATCCTGATAAGGCGCGGCCACCAGCAGAAAACCCATAAAGGCCAGCAGGCCGGTCATTACCGGATCGAGCTTGTAGTGTCGCCCCAGGCTGGCGCCAATGCCAACCGAGATAAAAAAAGTCATTACGCCCATGCTGAGATAGTACGGCAGCATCAACTGGTCGCGATAGCGCAGCGAGAGATCGAGCCAGCCGCGCGCAAAGCTCCACTGACTGTCGGCGGCAAAGGGCGGGAAAATAAATACCAGCATAAAGGAGCCGATTATCATAAACGGCAGCGCAGAGACAAAGCCGTCACGGATAGCCACAACATGGCGCTGCTGACCGACAGCACCGGCCAGCGGCGTAATCTTGCGCTCAATGATATTAATTAAGCCCTGATAAAGTGATGCCATTATGCCACCCCTTTCTGCTCAATCAGCTGGATCGCATAATCCAGTACTTTATCACCGCGCATCGTGCCGTAATCCATCATGTTAATGGTGGCAACCGGGATGCCTTCGCTAACGGTTTTCGCCGCCAGGCTTTCCTGCATATATTTTACCTGCGGCCCCAGCAGCACCACGTCATAGTGGGCAAAGCGTTCATCAAACTCGGTGGCGCTGAAGGCGGCGATTTCCGCTTCCAGCCCACGATTTGCGGCTTCATCCTGCATTTTCTTTACCAGCATGCTGGTAGACATTCCGGCAGAACAGCAAAGCATAATTTTATACATGATCCTGGCCTTCTCACGGTTTCGACCTGCCTATAGGAAACAAAATGGAAACCGGTTTCCATAGCGGCCATATTATTTTGCGAGAGAGTTCATGTATTGGGTTTGGAAAAAAGAATGGGCTGTGAGTTTGTTCACGATTATTAATGTAATAACGGCCATTCCCTGGGTAATAAAACTGTTTCAGAAGCGATACAGTACAGCGCGGATCAATCCCCGCGCTTTACCTGAGTGAGTGTGCAACGGCCAGCGTTTAGTTTTTAAGATCGACCTGATAAAAGATATGTTTGCCAAAAGGATCGATTTGATAGCCGATGACTTCCTTACGTACCGGTTCAAACAGGGTGGAATGGGCGATCATCACCGCTGGTGCCTGATCATGCATCACCTGCTGCGCCTGCTGATAAAGCTGAATGCGCTTGTTGTGGTCCTGCTCGGTACGCGCCTGGTTAATCAGCTTTTCAAACGGTTGATAGCACCATTTAGCCGAGTTGGAGCCGCCATTGGCGGCGGTGCAACTAAACAACGGACTGAAGAAATTATCCGGATCGCCGGTGGCGGTGGTCCACCCCATCAGCGCCGCCTGATGTTCGCCGTTTTTTACCCGCTTGAGATATTCGCCCCACTCATAGCTGACAATGCGCGCCTTGATGCCCACTTTGGCCCAGTCGGACTGGATCATCTCCGCCATGCGCCGTGCGTTGGGATTGTAAGGACGCTGCACCGGCATCGCCCAGAGATCGATAACGGTGCCCGGCTTAATGCCCGCCTGCGCCAGCAGCTGCTGCGCCTGCTGAGGATCCCAGGCATAATCCTTCAGCGCACTGTCTGCGCTCCAGACATCAGGCGGCAGCAGATTTTTGGCAACGCTGCCGGTCCCATGAAAAATCGCCTCGATAATCGCCGGTTTATTGATCGCCATGGTTAATGCCTGACGCACTTTGACATTATCCAGCGGCGGTTTTTGCGTGTTAAACGCGAGGAAACCGGTATTCAGCCCTGACTTTTTCATCAGCACCAGATCCGGGTTTTCCTGCATGCGCGGCAGATCGGCTGGATTAGGAAACGGCATCACCTGACATTCATTCTTTTCCAGCTTGGCATAGCGCACTGAAGCATCCGGCGTAATGGTAAACACCAGCCGATCCAGCTTCGCTTTGCCCTGCCAGTATTCCGGGAAAGCCTTATAGAGAATGCGCGAATCCTTTTGATACTGCAGCAACTGGAAGGGGCCGGTGCCAACTGGATCTCTGTCGACGCGCTCCGGCGTGCCCGCCTTCAACATTTTATCCGCGTATTCGGCGGAATGGATTGAGGCGAAATACCATGCCAGATCGGCCAGAAACGGCGCTTCAGCATGTGCCAGGGTAAAGCGCACCGTATGGTCGTCTACTTTTTCAATCTTCCTGATCAGGGTGCCAAATTCCAGGCTTTCGAAATTGGCATAGGTCCCGCCAGAAACGTTGTGGTAAGGATTTTTACTATCCATCTGGCGCATAAAGGAAAAAATCACGTCGTCAGCATTGAATGTGCGCGTCGGCTTAAAATATTTATTGCTGTGAAAGTGAACATCCTGCCGCAGATGGAAGGTATAAACCGTGCCGTCAGGGCTGATATCCCAGCGTTGCGCCAGGCTCGGCTCCAGTTCAGTGGTGCCGGTTTTAAACTCTACCAGTCGGTTAAAGATGGGAACCGCGCTGGCGTCAACGCTGGTGCCGGAGGTGTAAAGCTGGGGGTTGAAGTTTTCTGGCGATCCCTCTGCACAATAAACCAGCGTTTTCGCCGCTGCCGCCGTGCTGAACAGCATCATGAGCGCTACGCCCGTTACCGTTTTTTTCATCTCGGTCCTCGCTTTTAGTTGACTTAATCCGCTGGCAATGTGTAAAACAATTTAACATCTGGTTAATAAATAACATGTTTCTCCCTTTCACAGAACACTTAATAACCATGGATAAGGAAGCGCTATGAATCACAGGCTGGCTCGTCAGTTAACCGATCGCTTTTACCGCTATCTTGCTGTCAGCAGCCAGAGCAATAGCGCCGCACACACGTTGCCCAGCACGCCGGAACAGCATCAGATGGCGCGTCTGCTGGCGGCAGAGCTGGAGTCGCTTGGCCTGCAGCAGGTCATCATTGATGAGCATGCAACGGTAACCGCCGTAAAGCCCGGAAACCGGACCGGTGCGCCACGCATCGGCTTTATCACCCATATTGATACCGTTGATGTCGGTCTGTCGCCGCATATTCATCCGCAGACGCTGCGCTTTACCGGTGAGGATCTCTGTTTGAATGCGCAGCAGGATATCTGGCTACGCGTCAGCGAACATCCGGAAATCCTGCCCTACCGCGACCAGGAGATTATTTTCAGCGACGGCACCAGCGTACTGGGCGCAGACAATAAAGCGGCGGTGAGTGTGGTGATGACGCTGATGGAAAACCTTAACGGCGATCATGGCGACATCGTGGTGGCCTTTGTGCCGGATGAAGAGATAGGCCTGCGCGGCGCAAAAGCGCTGGATCTGGAAACGCGCTTTAACGTTGATTTCGCCTGGACTATTGACTGCTGTGAGCTGGGCGAAGTGGTTTATGAGAATTTTAACGGTGCGGCGGCGGAGATCCTGTTTACCGGCGTTCCGGCTCATCCGATGTCGGCAAAAGGGGTGCTGGTGAATCCGTTACTGATGGCACACGACTTTATCGCCCGTTTCGATCGCCAGCAGACGCCGGAGCATACCGCCGGTCGCGAAGGCTATATCTGGTTTAACGAAATCAACGCCAACGCCAGCGAGGCACGGCTAAAAGCCTCGATTCGTGATTTCGATTTAGCCGGCTTTAATCAGCGCAAACAACAGATCCACGACGTAGCGCAGCAGATTGCCGCACGTTATCCCACCGGCAAGGTTGCGGTGACGATCAACGACATTTACAGCAATATCAGCAATGCCATTGGCGACGATCGTCGTGCTATCGATCTGATTTTTACCGCACTGGCGGAGCTGGAGATTGAGCCGAAAGTGGTGCCGATGCGCGGCGGTACCGACGGCGCAGCCCTGTCGGCAAAAGGTTTGCTAACGCCTAACTTTTTTACCGGCGCGCATAACTTCCACTCGCGGTTTGAGTTCCTGCCGGTTCCCTCGTTTGTAAAATCTTATCTGGTAGCGGAAAAGCTCTGCTATCTGGCGGCCCGATAAACAAACGGTCACCCCCGGGTGACCGTTTCTGAGTTAGCCAAAGCGGGCGTTTTTCATCAGTTCGCTATGGTTTACTGACGCTGACGTTGATGCCGGGAAAATATTTCGCCGCCAGCTTTTGCAAGGTGCCATCCTGCTGCACTTTAACGATCGCCGCGTCCAGCTCGCTTTTCAGCTGACTGTCATCCTTACGCAGACCAAAACCGATGCCGGAGCCAAGGATTTTGTCATCCTCCACCGCCTTGCCGATAAAGGCGTATCCCTTGCCCTGCGGCTTATTCAGAAAGCCAGACTGGCCGGCCGCCGACATCACCAGCGTACCGTCCAGCCGTCCGGCCAGCATATCGTTGTACACCTGATTTTGATCCTGATAGGAGGTTACCGTGACACCGTGCGGCTCCCAGTGCTGCTTAGCGTAGGTTTCCTGAATTGATCCCTGTAGCACACCGATATTTTTGCCTTTCAGCCCGGCGGCGTTGGGCTGTAGCCCGGCATCCGCCTTGCCGACCAGCATGCTGGGAATGCGGTAAATGGGCTGGGTAAAGGCGATGCTTTTCATCCGCGCCTCGGTGATATTCATCGCTGAATTAATCGCGTCGAACTTTTTTGCCGTCAGCCCAGGAATCAGCGCATCGAAACTGCTCTCTACCCAGCTGCAGGCGAAATTTCCCGCCAGGCAAATCGCATTGCCCAGTTCAATATCAAACCCTTCCAGCTCGCCTTGCGCGTTGCGGCTCTCGAACGGCGGATACTGTGATTCCACCCCGTAGCGCAGCGTTTGCTGTGCCGTGGCCTGCGTCGCTGCAAACAGGCCGAGCGCCAGCCAGAGAAAAGAGCGTTTTTTCATGATTTTTCCTCGCAGTGATTAGCGCGCCTTTAACAAACAGAGCGCCTGCGCGCCCGCCTGCAATGTTGCCTCGTCTTTGGCAAACGAGAGCCGAATTAACCGGTTATCCGTTCCGTCGGTATAAAACGCAGAGAGCGGAATGGTAGCCACGCCGTGCTCGATAATCAGCCGTTTCACCATCTCGCTGTCGCTTTCGTCGCTAAAGTGCCGATAGCTTGCCAGCATGAAAAACGAACCGGCGGTGGGCAGCAGCTCGAAAGGCGACTCCTGCAGCATCAACGCCAGCAGATCGCGTTTCTGCTGCCAGAATCCTGCCAGCGATTGATAGTGAGCTGGCTCACGCAGCCAGTCGGCGAAAGCAACCTGCATGGGCGTGTCCGCGGCATACATCAGAAACTGATGCACCTTCACCACTTCATTCATCAACTCAGCAGGTGCCAGGCAGTAGCCGACGCGCCAGCCGGTTACGTGAAAAGTTTTGCCAAACGAGGAAACGATAACGCTGCGCTGCGCCAGTTCAGGATGGGTAGCCATACCATGATGACGGCGTCCGTCGAACAGAATATGCTCATACACCTCATCAGAAAGCACAATGATGTCACTGTTGCGCGTCAGCGCAGCGAGCTGTGCCAGATCTTCGGCGCTCAGCACCTGCCCTGAGGGATTATGCGGCGTATTGATAATGATCATGCGGGTACGCGGCGTAATGGTCGCGCGCACTTCATTCCAGTCAATGGCAAACTGCGGCACCTTCAGTTTTATCGCAATCGGCGTGGCCCCCTGCAACCGGACCACCGGCGCATAGCTGTCAAAGGCGGGTTCAAAAAAGATCACCTCATCGCCGGCATGAACCAGCCCGGAAATCGCCGCATAGAGCCCTTCGCTGGCGCTGGCGGTGATCAGCACCTCGCTGGCAACATCATAGTGCTGGTCGTACAGCGTGCTTACCTTTTCCGCCAGTGCCTCTTTTAATGGGAGATAGCCGGTCATCGGCGCATATTGATTATGCCCGGCGCGCATCGCCCGATCGACGCTGGCGATCAGCGCCTCATCACAGGGAAAATTAGGTGCGCCCTGCGCCAGATTGATGGCGCCATACTGCGAGGAAAGCTGTCCGATGACGCTGAAAATAGTGGTGCCGACATCCGGCAATTTTGAGCGATGCGTTACGGTTGAAGATAAAGCCATCCTGCTCCCCAGTGGGTGAATAAATATACATAATAATTATATAAGCATTCAAACCGAGCCTGGTTGTGACGGCAAGCGAATTGTTGTCATAATAGCTATGCACAAAATTCATAGCTCAGGATCGCCCTATGGTTCATCAACCGCTGCCGCTGAATGCCGTTCATGCTTTTCTGATCACCGCGCGCCACCTTAATTTGACCCGCGCCGCCGATGAGCTCTGTCTGACGCAAGGGGCCGTAAGCCGTAAAATCGCGGCGCTGGAGAAGTGGCTGGGCTTTGCCCTGTTCGATCGTCACGCACGGGGTCTGCGTTTGACAACGCGTGGCGCGGCGCTGCTGCCGCAGCTTCAGCAGGGTTATGAGCTGATGCAGAGCGCAACTGAACAGGCCCGGCAGCAGCCTGATAATGCCCTGCGCCTGCGTGCGCCCAGCTGCGTGATGCGCTGGCTGCTGCCAAGACTGGTACAGCTGGAGCAGCAGCATCCCGATCTGCATGTGAAGCTGACCACCACCCTGGCGCATAAAGATCAACTGGAAAATTTTGATGCGGCGATTGTCTACGGCACCGCGCCGACGGGCAGCCATCTGCTGTTTGAGGAGCGGCTGACGCCGGTTATGGCCGCAGCGCTGCTGGACAACCGACCACTGACCGTCGCCGATCTCGCTGGCTTTACTTTTTTACATCCCAACAATGACGAACGGGACTGGCAGCTGTGGCTGCAGGCGCAGGAAGTGAAGCTGCCGATGCGGCGCAATCAGCATTTCGCCACCATGGATTTGGCGATTGGGGCGGCAATGCAGGGATTTGGCGTTACCGTTGCGGATATTACGCTGGTGAAAAGCGATCTGGCGGCTCAGAGACTGATTGCCCCTTTTACCTCTGCGGTCAGAACCGGGGCGACCTACAGCTTAATCAGCCGGGAGGGAAAAGAAACGCCACCGCATCTTACAACGCTGGTGGCGTGGCTCTGTCAACCCACTGACCAAAGCGCGCCCTGAGTGCGGGCGCGCGCAGGATTAGAAGGAGACCCACTCATCCGCCGAGCTGGCGGCGGTTGGGGTTTTCTGGCGTGCGGAGGCCGTGGTCAAAACCGGCGTCTTTACCGACTCTGGCTGCTGCTGCCGATCGTCTGCTGACAAACGGAAGCGGGCTACCGAGCGCTGTAGATCTTCGGTTTGACGCTCCAGCGCGGTGGCGGCGGTGGAAACCTCTTCCACCAGCGAGGCGTTTTGCTGCGTTACGCTGTCCATCTCTGCAACGGCGGTGCCAACCTGTTCAATGCCTTTGCTCTGCTCTTCTGACGCGGCGGCAATTTGCTTCATGATTTCAGTGACATCGCTAACCGATTTCACAATGGCGCTCATGGTGCTGCCCGCTTCGTTAACCAGTTTCGAGCCGCTATCCACTCGCGCCACGGAGTCGCTAATCAGCGACTCAATCTCTTTCGCTGCGCCGGCGCTGCGCTGTGCCAGATTACGTACTTCACTGGCCACAACCGCAAAGCCGCGGCCCTGCTCGCCCGCACGTGCGGCTTCCACCGCCGCGTTCAGCGCCAGGATATTGGTCTGGAAAGCGATACTGTTGATCACGCTGGTGATCTCTGCAATTTTTTTCGAGCTGTCAGAAATACCGGACATGGTCTGCACTACATCATTAACCAGTTTGCCGCCCTGTCCTGCCGTCAACGAGGCACTGTCCGCCAAATCGCTGGCCTGGCGCGCGTTATCCGCGTTCAGCTTCACGGTAGCGGTAAGCTGCTCCATGCTGGCTGCGGTCTGCTCCAGCGCTGCTGCCTGCTGTTCGGTGCGCGAAGAGAGATCATTATTTCCCATGGAAATTTCTGCCGCGCCACGATAGATATTTTCCGTACCGCTACGAATGGCGCTGACTGCTTCACGCAGGCTATCCTGCATGGCGCGCAGCAGCGGTACCAGTTTCCCGACGCAGTTACGGCCTAAATCATGAATCGGCTGGCTTAAATCACCCTCAGCAATTTTACTGAAATGTCCACGCAGCAGTTCCAGCGGACGTACCAGCATTGTCACCAGATAGCGATCGGTAAACAGCAAAATCAGCAGACCGCAGATAACCGCCGCAATAATAGTGATCCGGGTAATAATGGTGATGCGGTCAACGGTAACGCGGGTTTGATCGAGCATCAGGCCCGCTGCGGCGTTATATTTTTCCGCAACTGCACCAAACTCGCGGCTGAAGGTCGGCGTTACGCTGTTCGCATGACGGCGATAATCTTCTACTGAGGCCTGCTGCGCCAGTTGCATCTGGGGTCTGACGCCCTGTTCCAGCAACTGCGTCCATTTTTCTTCTACCGCCGTTGAAATCGCGGCATCCATCGGTCCTGGGGCTGCGGCTTTAAACTGCGCCAGCTGCTCTTCCATACCGTCAAGCGCTTTCTGTACGTTGGCAAACGCTGCCGCATCCGGCGTACCGCCAGTGGCGCGCACTTCCATCACCCGCGATAAACGCGTAACAAAACGAAAATATTGATCGTTACCTTTGCTCAGGATAGTCATTTGCGACACCAGTTGCCGGTCGACGCTGTTGCCTTCGCTCAGGGCGTTTAACGAATGGACGCTGTACATGCCAACCGCAGACCAGAGCAAACAAAACAGGCCCAGGATTGAAAGCATAACGGCGCGTATGGTGAAGTTTTTTAATAGCTGCATAGCTGCCTCAGTTCGGTCATAACCGTAGAATATTCCGCCAACTCTGGCGGGCTTATCGAGGGTTATCGGCAGCAGCGGCGGAAATTATACTGTTTTATAACATCCGCCCTGCCTGATTTTTTGAGGCCGCACTAAAAATAAACCGTTTAACTTTTTGATATTTATAGAAAAAATCAGTTTTATGTTACCGGAAACGCACAAAATTTTGTCACTTAAAGTGACGATTTTGTTAAGTAATTAGCGCAGTTTGACCATCGCACGCATCAGCAAACGCAACAGGCGCAGGCGTACACGCATAAAACGGTGCTGCGGGATGACCGCCGCCTCGCCTTTAACGCCAAAACGCAAGGTAACGTCTTCGCCAGGGCGCCAGGCTGGCCAGCTGATTTCACCCGTAAGCTGATGCGAAAATTCCGTCGCGTCATGCGCAAAACGCAGCCAGTATTCGCTGATTCGCCGGGCAAACTGACGATCCCCTGCGGTAAAGGGACGATCCGCCATCTGTGGGTTCTCGGCACGCATTGTTTCCATCACGTAAGGGATTTCGTTTCCATGCCAGCTGCCATAGCGGCAGAGGTCGCGCGCGTTTTCCGAAACATAGTCAAAATAATAGCGCCAGCCCGGCACGCCGCGTCGATGCTGTGCCTGCACTGCCAGCCAGGTAATGGTGCCAAAAGCCATATCACGCGCAACTTTACGTCCAAGACGATGATCGTCATGTTCGTCATAAAGCGATTTAATCAGCTTCAGCAACAGCGGACGTCGCTGACGTAAACGGGTAATAGTGCTGGTGGGATCCATACCGAAATACTCCAGCACGCTGGCCTCATCACTGTTGTAACCGATCATCAGGGGATAACGGTGCTGGCGAGCAGCGGCAAACACCTCTACCATCGGTTTCGGCAGTACCCGGTCGCCAGCGATCGCTACCGGCCCGTTGCCCAGATGCGGCGGCAGCGAACAAAAACTGTCGGCAGGCAAGGCGCGCAACGCTTCCGCGCTGGCGTTTTTCAGGCCGAGATGATGCGCCACCGCCACGCCATTGGTCAGCGCCTCATCACGCTTTTTATCTGGCAGACTGTAGGCGCTCTGCACAATACCTTTGTGAAATAGCCCTGCCGCCAGCGGTGAAGCAAACAGCGACAGTACGCTGCGTCCGCCTGAGGATTCGCCAAAAATGGTAACGTTGCGTCGATCGCCGCCAAAGGAGGCAATATTACGCTGTACCCACTGCAGCGCTGCAATTTGATCGAGCAGTGCGAAGTTATTGATCGCTTCGCCAGGCGGGAACTCAGCATCCAGCGCCGGATGAGCAAAAAAGCCCAGATGCCCAAGACGATAATTGAGCGTTACCACTACCACGCCACGCGCCGCTAATGCTTTACCGTTATAAGGTGCCAGGCTGCCCGCGCCGATAGTAAAGCCGCCGCCGTGGATCCAGACCATAACCGGCAGTGGACGCGACGGCTGGATCTCCGGCGACCAGACGTTGAGATAAAGGCAATCTTCGCTGAGGTTGCCGGGATCGCCGCCGCCCGCCAGCACGCAATATTCACGCTGCTGCCAGCTGGCATTGCCCCACTGTGTGGCGTCACGCACCTCTTTCCACGGGGCGACTGGCCTGGGGGCACGCCAGCGCAGTGCGCCTGTCGGCGGAGCCGCATAGGGAATGCCCTTGAAAACAAAAATGCCTTCATCAATTGCGCCGCGTAATGCACCTTCTGCCGTGTGTATCCTTAAAGATTCATTCTTCATTATTTTTTCCAATGTGAAGCTCCGGCTTATTATTCGCAGACACGGTTTTAATGTCTATGCTGACGGCAATTTTGCAGATTATGCCGAGGCGAAATCAGCCTGATGAACAGCATTTCGGATAAACAGCGGGTTTAAGTAGCACAAAGGAACAGACAGAAGCGATAAAAACAGGAAATGCTGAGGGGCGTATCCAGCCTGAAACGCGGGCTGAATACGCCTGAATGATAAGGATCGTGATACTGTTCGCGCTGGCTATCAATGCCCGCCTGCACGAAATATTAGCGATTCAGCTTAATCCGCAGCGTTGCAGGCTTGCTGTCTGTCGCGCCTCATACAGCGTCATCTCATCGATAACGGCACCGCCTAACGCCTCTTCAAAACTGGCGCGGCTGGCGGCGGCTGAAAAAGATTCCTGCGCCTGTTCGCCCAGATTGGACTGGAAGATACCGGCGGCGCTGACGGGCAAGAAATCTTCGTAAATCTGCGGATCGGCCACCAGCAGCCCCTGGTCAATCAGCGCTTCTTTATCCGCATCGGGCGGAAATCCCTGCTGTCGGCCCTTTTCCGTTAGCCTGTACTCAAACCAGGCGAGTTGTTGCTGACGCAACAGCCGTTCGTTATCGGGAAAATCCTGAAAGATGTCGGCAAGATGCTGCTGATGCTGCTGGTTATCGCTGCCGCTGCCCGCCTGCGACAACAGGCTATCGTAACGCTGCCGTCCTGCGGGCGTCAGCGCCACGCCACGCTGTTCGATCTCACCAAAGCGCGCCGTGTGGCTGCCCTCGCCGCCATCACAAAACGTTACCGGCTCTTCCAGCGCTTTGAAACTGGTCTGGCGCAATAAAATGGGTACCTGGCGGCGCGGCGGCCCTTCAATGATCGCCTTGGGTACTATCCCCCGCTCTGGCATCAAGGCCTGAGCCCGATCGATATCCAGCGTGCGCGGCGTAAGGTGATTGATATGACATCCCGGAAAACTGACCACGTCGGCTATCAGACGGTGCTGCTGATGCAGCGCGTAATAAGTCGCACGGTCAACGGTGGTTTGTCGATGCCAGCGGAAGGTTTCAAGCGCCTCGCGCACAAACTCAGCGGCTGTCTGCTCATCGAAACCGCCCTGCTGCTGATGCTGCTCTATCAACGCCAGGCAGCGCGGCGTAAAAATCTCACGGGCCGCAAGTATCGACTGCGCCTTTTGCCGTAACGCCGCGTCCTCAATCAGCTCCAGCCGTAGCAAAGAGGTGAACAGCCGAAACGGGTTGCGACGCAGCGCGTCCGCGTCTACCGGACGAAAGGCCGTTGAGTGAACCGGCACGCCCGCCGGAGCCAGATCGTAATAACCCACCGGATGCATGCCCATAATGGCAAACAGCTGGCGCAGCGTATTCAACTCTTGCGCACTGCCGACCCGAATCGCGCCGTGACGCTCCACGCTCAAACGCGACAGCTCATCCGCCGCGGTAAGCCGCTCCGCCAGAGCGCTGTCCTGCGCCAGTACCTGCTGATTGACCTCCGCCACCAGCGTTAATAAGGTGCCATACTGCGGAACCTCCTGCTGATACATGGCGGACATCGCCTGAGAAAAACGTTCCCGCAGCGCATCCGCGCTAACAAACTTTTGCATAACTCCGCCTTATTTTGCGTTTCTCTGTTGCCACTGTAGAGCAAGCAAAAAAGGGGCGGAAAAAAGTTGTTAAATTTGTGATCGCGACGGTGAAAGCGGCGCAACGCTGGCTGTCACGCCCTCTTTACAAGCGTGGCCGCATTAGCCCCAGCGCTGTTTCGCCAGCAGCATCAGCGTAGTAAACACCGCAGGCAACGCCAGCAGCATGAAAATTTGGCTAAACGACCAGCCCAGCGCCAACATTTGTGCGCCGGCGAAGGCGCTCAGGATAGCGCCGATGCGCCCGATACCGTGCATCCAGCTGGAGCCGGTAGCGCGCGCCGCCGTGGGATAGTAGCTGGCGGCCAACGCATTCATCCCGGTATTAGCGCCGTTGAAACAGAAGCCGCAGCAAAAAGCGATCCCCGCCATTAACAGCGGCTGGGCGGGTACGCAACCCAGTAAAATCGTTGTCAGCGCGCCACCAAAATAGATAGCCGCCAGCGCCAGGTTGGCGTTAACCCGATCCATTAACCAGCCAGCGAACAGCGATCCCACGGTGCCTCCTGCCTGATACATTGCGGTAATCAGCGCGGCGGCGGTCACGCTTAAACCCAGATCGCCTATTAGCGCAGGCATCCAGCTACCAATCAGGTAAACCAGAAACAGGCCCATAAAGTAGCCGCCCCACAGCATCAGGCTACCGAAACGGTATTGCCCGGAAAGCACAGTACGGATACTGCCTGCGCCCGGAACCCGTGCGGGATACAGGAAAGTGCTGTATGGCGTGGTACTGCCCGGCCACATCTTTTCGACGATTGCGCGGATGCGCCAGTGCGGTGCCTGATGCGCCAGCAGGAAACGTACCGATTCAGGCAGGTAACGCAGCAGCAGCGGCAGCAGCAACAGGGGTAAAATCCCTCCCAGCAGCAGTACCGCTTGCCAGCCGAAAGCCGGGATAAGCCAGGAGGCGGCAAAACCGCCGCTGGCCGCGCCGAAAGTGAAACCGCAAAACACAACGGTAATTAAAAATGCCCGCTGTCGCTCAGGCGCATACTCAGATACCAGCGTGCCCACGTTGGGCATCGCAGCCCCCAGCCCTAATCCGGTCAGCAGACGGAATAACATCATCTGCTCGATGTTTTGCGCCAGCGCCGTCGCCAGCGTCCAGAGGCCAAAAAAGAAAACGCTGCAGATAATGATCCAGCGTCGTCCGTAACGATCGGCCAGCGGACCGGCAAACATCGCGCCCAGCGCCAGTCCAACCAGGGCGGCACCGATCGCCATACCGAGCTGGTGACTGGAAATGTGCCAGGCGCTGCGCAAAGCGGGCGCAATAAAGCCCATCAATGCAATGTCCATTCCATCCAGCGCAACGATAATAAAACAGAGGGCAATAATCCGTCGCTGAAATGCACTTAAGGCGTGCTGGTTAATTTGTTGACGAACATCAATGGCCTGTGTGCTGTCCAGAACTCTACTCCCTGTGGCTGGTTAACGGATAAAGCGCCCGCGCAAAATAAAACGCCTTATCATAGCGAAACGCTGCGCTCTGCGGCTATGACTTTGCGCCTGCCTGAAATTTTCTCAACCAGCTTGTTTTGCCCGTGGCCGCTGCGGTTAACCATGCAGAAAAGTTATGGTGGCGTGCGAAAAGATTACCTTCGGGGCATTAAAAGCAGACGTTTTTCTGAACAAAGCACGATAATGTTAAATATAATTTGCAATAAAGTTAACAGAATTACAGCTTATTGCTTGCGTTCATTCTGCAGGTCTCTCTACTCTTTCTCTATGGACAAAAACTATCTGTTTAATCAGCGCATTCGTCTGCGTCATTTACATACGTTCGTGGCGGTTGCACAGCAAGGTACGCTGGGCCGCGCGGCGGAAACGCTCAGCCTGAGCCAGCCCGCGCTTTCTAAAACCCTTAACGAACTGGAAGAGCTGACCGGAGTACGCCTGTTTGAACGCGGGCGGCTTGGCGCGCAGCTTACTACCATCGGCGAACAGTTTTTAACGCACGCCATCAAGGTCCTTGATGCGCTTAACCATGCCGGACAGTCCTTCGCTAATCCCGTCAGCGACAGACCGGTAGTGATCCGCCTTGGGGCGCTGACTACGGCAGCGATGGGCATGCTGCCGCAAATTCTTGACCGTTTTCATCAGCAGCAGCCGCAGGCCACGGTGCAGGTTGCTACGCTGCACAACAATGTGCTGCTGGCGGGATTGAAAGCGGGTGAGTTTGATATCGGCATTGGCCGCATGGCGGATGCCGATATGATGGCCGGGCTCTCTTATGAACTGCTGTTTCTGGAGTCCTTACGGCTGGTGGTCAGGCCCGAACACCCGCTTTTAAGTGACAACGTCACGCTTTCCCGGGCGCTACAGTGGCCGGTGGTGATTTCACCGGAAGGAACTGCGCCGCGTCGTATTGCTCAGGCCATGATGGATGAACAGGGCTGCCAGCTGCCCGCCAGCTGTGTGGAAACCTCTTCTACCTCGCTGGCGCGCCAGCTTGCGCTGCGTTATGACTATGTATGGTTTGTGCCGTCGGGCGCGATAAAAGAAGATTTATCACACAGTTCGCTGGTGGCATTGCCTGTCGCCTCGCACGGCCCCGGGGAGCCGGTAGGCATTATCACCCGTTCCGGCAACCCGCTCTCTCTTAGCGCCGAGATCCTGCTGGCGACCATTCGTAAATGTCATTCAGGATAACAGCGGCAGCATGAGTGCAGGCGGACAAAGGTATTAACATCTGGTCAACGCCAGCCGCAGAGGTTATCGGCTGCGTTTTGCGTGCCGTTCGCGGTTATCCAGCCGCGCCTGTTCTGTTTTACGCATCCCAACATATATTGCGCCGCTGCCGCCATGCTGTGGCTGGGCGATACAGTACGCCTGCACATCGTCAAACTGCCGCAGCCAGCGCGCCAGATAGCTGCGCACAATATTAGCGTGAGATTCATCCTGCCTGCCTTTCCCATGCACAATCAACAGATTGCGCAGGTTATCCTTTCGCGCTTCCATGATAAAGGCAAAGAGCGCCTGTCGGCAGGACTCTACGGGTTGACGCAACAGATTAAGGCTGGCGTCGGGCTTGTATTTACCCAAACGCAGCTTATCAAGCACGCCCTGCTGGATGCCTTCGGCTTTATATTCCAGTGGCTCGTTCAGCGGAACAATATCGAGGTAGCCTCGGGTAAGGAAGTTCTCTACTTCCTCATTAACCGGCTGACGCGGCGCTTTTGGCGTCGGCGCTTTTAGCCAGTGAATATTAGCGCAATCTTTCAGCGGAGTGACATCTTCCATGGCGTCACGAAACAGATCTCTATCGTCAAGGTTCATGGGGCTTACCTCACGCCTGATATGTCGTGGCAATGCACGAAGAAGGAAATGACCGTGCGTCCCGGCAAGTTTAACCGATTGGCGAGGCGTTGCCAAAAGCCAAAGCTGCGCTTGAGCAGCGCGTTAACCAGTGTTGATTTATTAACCTTCCTGCCGATTATTTTTTGACAGGTTAGTTAAGTGTTAACAACAGGTTTCTGTTCGGCAACATTAAAAAAGTTGTTTTCCCTCATCAATTAACAAAATAACGCCTGAAATTTACCCTTATATTACATTCAGGATATTAATCGATAACGTCCCTGCTTTTTATGCGGTTAAATGTGCGCTTATGCATTCCATTTCGCTCATGAAGAATGTTAAAATTGACCTCAGTCAATTATTGTCGAGGATGTATCATGATCCCGGAAAAACGAAGCATTCGTCGCATCCAGTCTGGTGGATGCGCAATTCATTGCCAGGACTGTAGCATCAGTCAACTGTGTATTCCCTTCACGCTGAATGAGCACGAACTGGACCAGCTGGACAATATTATCGAACGTAAAAAGCCGATTCAAAAAGGCCAGGCATTGTTCAAGGCCGGTGATGAACTGCGTTCGTTATATGCTATTCGCTCCGGAACCATTAAAAGCTACACCATTACCGAACAGGGCGATGAACAAATCACCGGTTTTCACCTGGCGGGCGACCTGGTGGGCTTCGATGCTATCGGCTCCGGGCATCACCCCAGCTTTGCTCAGGCGCTGGAAACCTCAATGGTCTGCGAAATTCCTTTTGAAACGCTGGATGACCTCTCCGGCAAAATGCCTGCCCTGCGCCAGCAGATGATGCGTCTGATGAGCGGCGAGATCAAAGGCGATCAGGATATGATCCTGCTGCTGTCCAAGAAAAATGCCGAAGAGCGTCTGGCTGCCTTTATCTGGAATCTGGCGCGCCGTTTTGGCCAGCGTGGCTTCTCACAGCGCGAGTTCCGTCTTACCATGACGCGTGGCGATATTGGTAACTATCTGGGCCTGACGGTAGAAACCATCAGTCGTCTGCTGGGTCGCTTCCAGAAAAGCGGTATGCTGGCGGTGAAAGGCAAATATATCACCATCGAAGACCATCCAATGCTGGCCGAGCTGGCTGGTCAAAGTCGCGGCGCTGCCTGATAAGTTAGCCGGATCACTAATTGTTATTTTATTGATCCGGCTACAACTTTTCCTCTTTTGCCTGACCCGCTAATGGGCTATCTTTAGCTGACACGCTCTGGTGTTTGGAGAAGCCGTTATGGTTAAGTATCAAAATATTCTGGTGGCGATAGATCCTGAACAGGACGATCAGCCTGCATTGCGGCGGGCTGTTTATCTCAACCAGCGTATCGGCGGAAAAATTAAGGCTTTTTTGCCCATCTATGATTTTTCCTACGAGATGACCACCCTTCTTTCACCCGATGAACGCGTCACCATGCGTCAGGGGGTGATTAGCCAGCGGACAGAATGGATTCGCGAGCAGGCACACGCTTATCTCGAAGCGGGCGTAAATATCGATATCAAAGTTGTGTGGCATAATCGTCCTTTTGAAGCGATTATTGAGGAAGTCCTCACCGGCCAGCATGATCTGGTGTTGAAAATGGCCCACCAGCACGATCGGCTGGAGTCAGTGATTTTTACCCCTACCGACTGGCATTTGTTACGCAAATGTCCCTGCCCGGTCTGGATGGTGAAAGATCAGCCCTGGCCAGAACAGGGTAAGGCAGTGGTTGCCGTTAACCTCGCCAGTGAAGAACCTCATCATGACGGTCTTAATCAAAAGCTGATTCGTGAAACCACCGAACTGGCCGCTATGGTTAACCATACTGAGGTGCATCTGGTAGGTGCCTACCCGGTTACGCCAATCAATATTGCCATCGAACTGCCTGATTTTGATCCCAGCGTCTATAACGATGCCATTCGCGGCCAGCATCTGGTGGCAATGAAAGCGCTACGGCAAAAGTTCTCTATTGATGAAAAGTTTACTCACGTAGCTAAAGGTTTGCCGGAGGAAGTGATTCCCGATTTGGCAGATCACCTTAACGCCGGCGTTGTGGTGTTAGGCACTATTGGGCGTACCGGGCTGTCGGCGGCATTTTTAGGTAACACCGCTGAACAGGTTATCGATCATTTACGTTGCGATTTGCTGGTGATTAAACCAGACAATTTTACCTCGCCGTTTGAGCTGGATGATGACGAGGATGATTAAAGCGCGCCGGTAATTACAGCGCAAACAAAAGCCGCTGTTGGCCCAATGCCAACAGCGGCTTTTACTTTTTAGGGGAAGCTGGCGAATCAGGCTCGCGAGTAATGATCAGGTCCAGACATTAGTCTCAGAAATGTTTACTGTCGCTGTACAGAGAGGGGAAAGTATTAATATAAATTAATAATTTTTATCAGCTCGCTTCAGCTACTGGCCTTTTCACATAGATAAAAGAGGCCAGGGTAAATGTTATTGCTGCTTATAAACGTTGCAAAAAGGAAAGCAAAATGGCGCTGCCAGGATTCGCAAAAAGTACCCTCCCTGACTATAGCTTTACCCGTTTAACCCACAAAGGCATCTCTGATTTCGATTTTGCTGCTTTGGGCGCCGCTATGGATTGCACCCGCGATTTCAGCCTGGCAGGCATTATTTATGCGGAAGGCGAGCAACGTTATCTGGTGCGTCCGGGTAAACGTCACCCTAATGGACAAAGTGGGATAATAACGCATGTTATTGTAACCAAAATGCCTGAAAAAAGTACCACTCATAGCGTTGGCAAATCCCTGACCGCGGCGGTTTCCTCATCATCATTCTATATTAATGGCACCATTCAGTCGCTGGCGGTGCTGTAATGCAGTTGACACACTTTCTCTCGGGCCGATATTTCAGCGATTTGCTGCAGCATGGTCGTGAAGTGGACATAACGATCTCGCGTAAAGATGATAGCCTGCTACGGCACTCTACCATTGATATGGAACGCTGGTTCGCTAAGTCGAGCCATGAGATGCCAAAACAAAATGGCTTTCCCTTAGCTTTGGCGCTGCTGCTGTTTTTATTGGTTTTTGCACTGGATATGTTAACTATGCTGGCAATGGTGCCATCGTTACCTTCTCCCCTGCACGCGCTGTTATTTTTCGCTCCCTCAATACTGTTTATATTGAGTAATCTCACCGCGACCTACCTTATCGCGCGTGGGAAAACAGCAGGCTTGCTCTGGTATAGCGGCGTTTATCATAGCCTTGCCCTGGTATCGTTACTGTTACTCTTCTGTGCTCTGGTTACTGGCGATATGCAGCATTGCCTGCTGATGGTAATTGCGCTGTGTTTATGGTTCGGATGCCGCTATTTGTTTAACAGCAGAGCATTTATTGCATTTGTTCTTTTTTGCCGGACTCAACGTATCGCTGCGCTGGCACGTGCTATGCGGCTGGCAAGAAATTGATGTTGAGTTAATTAGCCGAGCCTCCAGCGTCGATATACTGTGAGAGAAAATGTTCTCTGTGCAAGTTCGGGACTCGCAAACAAAAGCCGCTGTTGGCGTGACGTCAACAGCGGCTTTTTTGATTGCCTTACAGCGCTTTAAGGATCGATTCTACGCTGACTTTGGCATCGCCAAACAGCATCTGCGTATTCTCTTTAAAGAACAGCGGATTCTGTACGCCCGCGTAGCCGGTGTTCATTGAGCGCTTAAACACCACTACGTTTTGCGCTTTCCAGACTTCCAGCACTGGCATACCGGCAATCGGACTGCGGGGATCTTCCTGTGCAGCCGGGTTAACGGTATCGTTCGCGCCAATCACCAGCACCGTATCGGTATTTGCGAAGTCATCATTGATTTCATCCATCTCCAGTACCACGTCATACGGCACTTTTGCTTCTGCCAGCAGAACGTTCATATGCCCCGGCAGACGACCAGCAACAGGATGAATACCAAACCGCACATTGATACCGCGCGCACGCAGTTTCTCCGTGATCTCCGCTACCGGATACTGCGCCTGCGCTACCGCCATGCCATAGCCCGGTGTGATGAGCACCGTGGAAGAGTTTTTCAACAGCTCAGCCGTATCCTGCGCGCTGATCTCACGATACTCGCCGCTTTCTTCGCCCTCACCTGACGCCGCGCTACTGTCGGTGCCGAAGCCGCCGGCGATGACGCTGATAAACGAACGGTTCATCGCCTTACACATAATGTAGGAGAGGATAGCGCCCGAAGAGCCCACCAGCGCGCCGGTGACAATCAGCAAATCGTTGCTCAGCATAAAACCTGCCGCCGCTGCCGCCCAGCCGGAATAGGAGTTCAGCATCGAAACCACCACCGGCATATCTGCGCCGCCGATCGAGGCGACCAGGTGCCAGCCAAAGGCCAGCGCAATTACCGTCATGATTAACAGCGCAAAGATTTGCAGCCCAACGCTGTCGGTGCGAACAAATATCCACAGCAGCAGGAAAGAAACCACCAGCGCCAGCAGATTAAGCTTGTGACGATGCGGCAGCATCAGCGGGCGCGACGAAATCTTTCCGCGCAGCTTGCCAAACGCCACCAGCGAACCGGTAAAGGTCACCGCGCCGATAAAGATGCCGAGGAAAATCTCCGTCAGGTGAATATTTTCCATCACCGGCTCCAGGCCGGGACCGTGATCGATATAGCTGTTCAACCCTACCAGCACCGCCGCCAGACCAACGAAGCTGTGCAGGATCGCCACCAGCTCCGGCATTTCGGTCATTTCGACCTTTTTCGCCAGATGAATACCGATAGCGCCCCCGATAACCATCGCCAATAAAATCCAGGCGATATTGCCGGTATCCGGGCCAAAGATAGTGGCAAAGAGCGCGATGCCCATGCCCGCCATGCCAAAAATGTTCCCCTGTTTCGAGGTTTCATGCTTCGAAAGCCCCGCCAGGCTACAAATAAACAGGATTGCGGCAACAATATATGCTGCAGTAACTAATCCGCCAGACATGTTGTTACCCCTTAATTTTTACGAAACATTTTCAGCATGCGCTGAGTTACGGTAAAACCGCCAAAGATGTTGATGCTGGCAATCAAAACGGCAATAAAGGACAGGAAAGTGACCCAGCCGCCGTGCCCCATTTGCAACAGCGCACCCACAACAATAATCCCGGAAATGGCGTTGGTTACTGACATTAAAGGGGTATGCAGCGAGTGGCTGACATTCCACACCACGTAATATCCCACCACACACGAGAGCGCAAAAACGGTAAAGTGTGAAAGGAAAGCCGCCGGAGCCACGTTAGCAAGACAGGCGAACAGCACAATCGCCAGCGCCAGCAGCAGATATTTACGCCACGGCGAGGCGGGTGTTGTCGGCACCGCCTGCGGCTCGGCTGCGGGTTGTGCCGCTTTCGGGGCGGCAGAAACCTGAATTGGCGGCGCAGGCCAGGTCACTTCGCCAGCACGCACCGTGGTTACGCCACGGATCACCACGTCGTCGAAGTTAATGTCGATTTCGCCGTTTTTCTCTTTGCACAGAAGCTTTAATAGATTGACCAGGTTAGTGCTGTAGAGCTGGGAAGACTGGGTGGGCAGACGGCTGGGCAAATCGGTATAGCCAATGATTTTTACGCCGTTGGCGGTGGTGGTAATGCTGTCCGCAACGGTGAGTTCACAGTTACCGCCGGTTTGCGCCGCCAGATCCACCACCACGCTGCCGGGCTTCATGGCGGCAACCATATCGCGAGTAATCAGGCGCGGTGCGGGTTTACCAGGAATAAGCGCCGTGGTGATAATGATATCCACCTCTTTGGCCTGGGCGGCGAACAGCGCCATTTCCGCCTCAATAAAGGCCTCTGACATCACTTTGGCATAGCCGTCGCCGCTGCCCGCTTCCTCTTTGAAATCAAGCTCAAGGAATTCGGCCCCCATGCTTTTGACCTGCTCTTTGACTTCAGGACGGGTATCAAAAGCACGTACAATAGCGCCCAGGCTACGAGCGGCACCAATAGCGGCCAGTCCCGCTACGCCTGCGCCGATGACCATAACTTTGGCTGGAGGCACCTTTCCTGCGGCAGTGATCTGGCCGGTAAAGAAGCGCCCAAACTCATGCGCCGCTTCCACCACTGCACGGTAACCGGCGATATTCGCCATGGAACTCAGCGCATCCAAAGATTGCGCACGGGAAATTCGCGGCACCGCATCCATCGCCATCACGTTGATGTTGCGCGCGGCCAGCTTTTCCATCAGCTGCGGATTCTGCGCGGGCCAGATAAAGCTTATCAGGGTGCTGCCCTCACGCAGCAGAGCGATCTCTTCGTCATCAGGTGCGTTAACTTTCAGCACAATATCGGCCTGCAAAGCCTGCTGGCGATCCACCAGCGTGGCACCTGCCTGCTGATAAGCGCTATCGGCAAAGCTTGCCGCAATGCCTGCCTGCTGTTCAATTGCCACGCTAAAACCCAGCTTCAATAGCTGTTCCACCGTTTTCGGCGTTGCAGCCACGCGGGCTTCATTTGGCAACCGCTCTTTGGGTACTCCAATTAACATAGTTTTCCCTTTCATCGGTTAGTGATGATATGGAAACGCAACGACAGCGCCGTTTTGCGTCCCGGACTTTGTATCAAAGTGTTTATAACCTACTGAATATATGTCGCGTAATCTACCCGCTACAGGCTGCGTTAAAAGTTTTCATGCAAAAATCCCTTGCCGCTGCGCTCATCCACTATATTTGCCATGTTACCTGCGCGTCATAAGCCATAATCTGCTGCAGAAGAGGCAATAAAAAAGCACATCGACCGCCACATTATTCTTATTTAACAACTAATTAACTAAATAAGTTGTATGATTAACCGCTTAAATCGATAACGGCGCCCTAATCCCGGGCAAATTGCGTTCATTGCAGGCGCACTTTTTAGTGATGAAATCTCAAAGCCTGAATGGCATAAATTGCCTGAGACAGCGACCATTATTACATGCAATAATCTCCAGCTAATCTGTTACACATCAAGAGTCCAGCACGTTTTCGTACTCAATTTTTGCGTAAGGCGAAGGATTATTTTTATGAAGCTGAAGAACACTCTTCTGTTGACTGCTCTGCTGTCATCAATGGCGCTGACCGCCCAGGCGGCGCAGGAGCTTTCACCAGAAAAAGCGGCCGCGTTGAAACCATTCGAACGTATTAATATTAGCGGTCGTTTTAATTCTATTGGTGATGCCAGCGAGGCGGTCTCCCGACGTGCGGATAGCAAGGGCGCAGCAGCCTTTTATATTCAGGGAATTAACGACGCAACGGGCAACGGCGGCAACTGGCGCGTTACGGCCGATCTCTATCACGCCGATGCCCCTGCCGCAGACAAAACACCAGACTATCGTTACTTTAGCGGCGTAAAAGAGCTGCCTAAAACGGAAGCTAATACGCTGGAGCCTTTCGATACCGTTTCCGTCAGCGGCTTCTATCATAGCCAGCCGGAAGTGAATGAAGCGATTGGCAAAGCAGCTAAAGAAAAAGGCGCCGCCTCTTTCTTTATTGTACGTCAGATTGACGCCAACAGCGGCGGCAACCAGTATGTCACCGCGTATGTCTATAAAGCCGATGCGCCAAAACGTCAGGTGCAAAGCCCGAATGCTATTCCACGTAACTCGGAAGCGGGTAAAGCGGCGCTGGCCGCTGGTGGCGCTGCGGCGAAACAGGTAGAGCTGCCCGGCGTAGCCTCGTCAGAAACGCCAAGCAACAAAGTTGGTCGTTTCTTCGAAACCCAGAGCTCTTCTGGTGAGCGTTATACTGTGCGCCTGCCGAACGGCACAGAGATTCAGGAAGTGAATGCGATTACTGCTGCGCAGATGCAGCCGTTTGATACTGTTACCTTTACTGGCCACTTCGGTACGCCAACGGAGATCTCTGAAGCGGTCGCCAAGCGTGCTGCAGAGAAAGGCGCCAGGTTCTATCACGTGACGCGTCAGTGGCAGAACCAGAGCGGCGGCAACCTGACCGTTACTGCCGATCTGTTTAAATAACCTTCTTCCCGGAGCGGCGCTTCTGCCGCTCCGTCATATTCTGAATAATCTGTAGCGCTTTTTGCATAGACACGCATTGCGTGACGCCTTCGCACTCCGTAAAATCCCCGCCTTATTTCAGCGGAAAAGAGGGATTTCATCTCTTTCTGCCTGATTAAAAGTCAACCGCTACGCGGTTCCCTGGTTATTTATTCTGTTTCAGGACGGTTTCTTGGACAAAAAATTAGGCCTTAGCGCGCTGACCGCGCTGGTACTCAGCTCCATGCTGGGCGCAGGGGTTTTTAGCCTGCCGCAAAATATGGCTGCGGTAGCCAGCCCCGCCGCGCTTCTTATCGGTTGGGCCATTACCGGCGCGGGTATTCTGTTTCTTTCGCTGGCGCTGTTGCTGTTGACGCGCCTGAAGCCGGAGCTGGACGGCGGAATCTTTACCTATGCCCGCGATGGATTCGGCGAACTGGTCGGCTTTAGCTCCGCCTGGGGTTACTGGCTGTGCGCCGTGATCGCCAATGTTTCCTACCTGGTTATCGTTTTCTCTGCGCTGAGCTTTTTTACCGACTCCCCGGGGCATGTGATTTTTGGCGATGGCAATACCTGGCAGGCGATGCTCGGCGCTTCGCTGCTGCTGTGGCTGGTACACTGGCTGGTTTTACGCGGCGTGCAGACGGCGGCCAGTATTAATATGCTCGCCACGTTGGGCAAACTGGTGCCGCTCGGCCTGTTCGTGGTGCTGGCGATAATCGCTTTTAACCTTGATCGGTTCCGCTTCGATTTTACCGGCGTTGAGCTGGGGCAGCCGGTTTGGGAGCAGGTCAAGCAAACCATGCTGATTACGTTGTGGGTATTTATCGGCGTAGAGGGTGCGGTGGTGGTTTCAGCCCGGGCGCGCAATAAGCGCGACGTCGGCAAAGCCACGCTGCTGGCGGTACTGGCGGCCCTTACCGTTTATCTGCTGGTTACCCTGCTCTCGCTGGGTATTGTGCCACGCGCTGAGCTGGCGGAGATGCGCAATCCTTCTATGGCCGGATTGATGACCAAACTGATTGGCTCATGGGGTAATGCAGTTATCGCGCTGGGGCTGGTGGTTTCCGTATGCGGCGCCTATCTGAGCTGGACGATTATGGCTGCCGAAGTGCCTTTAATCGCGGCGCAGCAGGGTGCGTTTCCGCGTAGTCTGAGCAGACAAAACCGTCATAACGCCCCTTCTGCCTCGCTGTGGTTAACCAACGGCAGCGTGCAGGTTTGCCTGATCTTAATCTGGTTAACCAATTCTGATTACAACACGCTGCTGACCATCGCGTCGGAAATGGTGCTGGTGCCCTATTTTCTGGTAGGCGCGTATTTGCTGAAGCTGGTGTGGAACAAAGGCGAGGCATGGATGACGGCGGTGGCGCTGGGCGCCTGCATATATGGCCTGTGGCTGCTTTATGCCTCCGGCCCGCTGCATCTGCTGCTGTCGGTGGTTCTCTACGCACCGGGTATGCTGCTGTTTCTGTTTGCCCGCCGTGGCGGTCGGGCATTCAGTGCGCTGAGCGTGGTTGAACGTGTCGCGATCGCTCTGCTGGTGGTGGGCGCCTTTCCGGCGACATGGATGTTAATAAAGTAACTAATGTGGAGCGGCTGGAAACTGAATGGTCAGCCGCTCCTCCTGCTGCGACAGCGACAATGGCTTGCGATATTCCTGATGAATAGCGTCAAGCTGTTCGCTGGAAAGCGGATAAGGCAATAATATATCAAACTGCGCGATATGCTGCTGTTCGGCTAAGGTGATCAGCCGGGCGATGTTGATTTCATCGCTTACCTGGGTCGAAATGATTTGCAGCGCTAATTCTTTTAAGCGCTCGGAAGGCGGCCGTTGCGAATCCGCCGGATTACGCGTCACCATGCCGAAAATAGGCATTACGCCATAAATTGCATCAACAAAGCTCCAGCGCTTTTTACAGGATGCAGCAAGAAAATCGGTATAATTGAAGCAGATGCGGTCGCTTAGCCCCGCAGACGCCAGCAGTTTATCTGACACCCTCACTCTCCTCCTGGCCAGAAAAAAGGGTTACAACCTACATTAACAACCCTGCAGATATAATGGCATAGTTTCCCCGGCTTGTAATAGACATCTTACGTCATTTAAGTGACGTTGATAGTTGTTATTAACTGAAAAGGTTATGCTGCTGTGATCTGCAGCCTGAATTCCCGTATCATGAATAAAATAGTTTTCGTAGAAGATGATCCCGAGGTAGGTGAGCTGATCGCCGCCTGGCTAATCCGTCACGGCCTTGAGGTGATTATTGAAAGCCGTGGCGATCGCGCTGAAGAGGTTATCGCCCGCGAACAGCCTGATCTGGTGATGCTGGACATTATGTTACCCGGCAAAGACGGCATGACATTGTGCCGTGATTTGCGTGCCAGCTGGCCTGGTCCGATTGTGCTATTGACCTCGCTGGACAGCGATATGAATCATATTCTGTCGCTGGAGATGGGCGCGAATGACTATATCCTGAAAACCACGCCGCCAGCGGTGCTGCTGGCGCGTCTGCGGCTGCATTTACGGCAGGCGAGCGTGGCACAGCATGATGAGTTTGCCCCGGTGGTTAACAGCCAAAAAGCGCTGCGCTTTGGCTCGCTCACCATCGATCCTCTTAATCGCCAGGTCACGCTGGGCGATGAGGTTATCGCGCTTTCCACTGCCGATTACGATCTGCTCTGGGAGCTGGCTATCCATGCCGGACAAATCCTGAACCGCGACGCCCTGCTGAAAACGCTGCGTGGCGTTAGCTATGACGGCATGGATCGCAGTATCGATGTGGCTATTTCGCGCCTGCGGAAAAAGCTTCAGGACAGCGCAACTGAACCTTATCGCATTAAAACCATTCGTAACAAAGGTTATCTGTTCGCGCCCCATGCCTGGGATATCCACGCGTAATGAGAAAACTTTTTATTCAGTTTTATCTGCTGCTGTTTGTCTGTTTTCTGGTGATGACCATGCTGGTGGGGCTGGTCTATAAGTTTACCGCTGAACGCGCCGGGCGGCAGTCGATGGATGACCTTATGAAAAGCTCGCTCTATTTGATGCGCAGCGAGCTACGGGAAATTCCGCCGCGCGACTGGAACAAAACCATCAACAATCTCGACCTTAACCTCTCCTTTAAGCTGCATATCGAGCCGATCACCAAATATCAGCTTGATGCTGGCAACATGCGCCGCCTGCGCGCCGGAGAGATTGTCGCGCTGGATGACGAGTATACTTTTTTACAGCATATTCCCCGCAGCCATTATGTGCTGGCGGTCGGGCCCATCCCCTATCTGTTCTTTCTGCATGAGATGCGGCTGCTGGATATTGCGCTCCTGGCCTTTATCGGTATGTCGCTGGCGCTACCGGTGTTTATCTGGATGCGTCCCTACTGGAAGGATATGCTGAAGCTGGAGTCGGCGGCGCAGCGCTTCGGTAAGGGCCATCTTGATGAGCGTATCCATTTTGATAACGCCTCGAGTCTGCTACGCCTGGGAGTGGCTTTTAACCAGATGGCGGACAATATCAATACGCTGGTGGCCAGTAAAAAACAGCTGATTGATAACATTGCCCACGAGCTGCGTACGCCGTTGGTGCGGCTGCGCTACCGACTGGAGATGAGTGATAACCTTAGCGCGACAGAATCCACCGCGCTTAAGCGCGACATTGGACAGCTGGAGTCCCTGATCGAAGAGCTATTAACCTACGCGCGCCTCGATCGCCCGCAGGTAGATCTGTTTCTTCAGCCGGTCGATCTTGCCAGCTGGCTCAACGAGCGTATTGCTGACATTCGCTCTGTTCACCCTGACTATGACATCGCCCTGGATCTGCCGCAGCGCGACAATTTTGGCGTCTCCGATACGCGACTCATGGAGCGCGTGCTGGATAACCTGGTCAATAATGCGCTGCGCTATACACAGCAGCGATTGCGGGTTGGTCTGTGGTTCGACGGCAATCTGGCCTGTTTACAGGTGGAAGACGATGGTCCGGGGATCCCGGCAGAGGAGCGGCAGCGCGTTCTTGAGCCGTTTGTCCGGCTCGATCCCAGCCGTGACCGGGCCACTGGCGGTTGCGGTCTGGGTTTGGCGATTGTGCAGTCCGTGGCGCTGGCGCTTGACGGTCACGTTACCATCGACAGCAGCCCGCTGGGCGGTGCCAGCGTTCGCTTTTGCTGGCCGGTTGATTTACCCTTGCGAGATACGGCGAGCCGCCTTAACTGAGCAAGGAGATTTGCGTGACATCTGCTTATCAACAACTTACCCAAACCTTTCAGCGCCTGTCGCGCTTTGGACATCTTTCCGCCATTGCCGGCTGGGATATGCAAACCATGATGCCGCCCGCGGGTAGCCTGGCGCGCGGTGAAGCGCTGGCCGAGCTAAGCGTGTTGCAGCACCAGTTGCTCACCGACAGCCGGGTTAAAACCCTGCTGGAGGCGGCGCAACAAGAATCGTTGAATGATGTGGAGCAGGCCAACCTGCTGGAGATGCAACGTGCCTGGCAGCAGGCGGCGCTGCTTCCCGCTGCGCTGGTGGAAGCAAAATCGCTGGCGGGTTCACGCTGTGAACATGCCTGGCGGCAACAGCGGCCCGCGAATGACTGGCAGGGTTTCGCCGCCAATCTGAAAGAGGTGGTGCTCCTGAGTCGCGAAGAGGCAGAAATTCGCGCTCAGGCGGCGGGCTGTTCACGCTATGACGCACTGCTGGACCTTTATGAGCCGGGTATGACCAGCGCTCAGCTTGACGTAACCTTTGGCGATCTTATCCAGTGGCTGCCGGACCTGCTCGCGCGCGTAGTGGAAAAACAGGCTGCCGAGCCGGTTGATACGCCCGTCGGCCCTTTTCCAATTGAGGCGCAGCGTCAGTTGGGTTTGCAGTTGATGAAACTGCTTGGATTCGATTTTAATGCCGGTCGCCTGGACGTCAGCGCGCATCCTTTCTGCGGTGGCGTACCGGATGATGTGCGCATCACTACGCGCTATAACGAAAACGAATTCGTCAGCGCCATGATGGGCGTGATCCATGAAACCGGACACGCGCGCTATGAGCAAAATCTGCCGAAAACCTGGCGTGGTCAGCCGGTAGCGCTGGCACGATCCACTGCGGTTCATGAGTCGCAAAGTCTGTTCTTTGAAATGCAACTGGCGCGCAGCGCACCGTTTCTGCAGCACATACTGCCGCAGGTTATAGCGCAGATGGGCGAACAGCCCGCTTTGACGCCCGCTAATTTTGTGCGACTTAACCAGCGCGTGAAGCGCGGTTTTATTCGCGTTGATGCCGATGAAGTCAGCTATCCGCTGCATGTTATCCTGCGTTATGAAATCGAACGCGCCCTGATCGCCGGTGATATTGAGGTGGACGACATTCCGGCGCTGTGGGATGAGAAGATGCAGCGCTATCTGGGTCTGGATACCAAAGGCAACTACCGTGATGGCTGTATGCAGGATATTCACTGGACCGACGGCGCATTCGGCTATTTCCCAACCTATACGCTGGGCGCAATGTATGCGGCACAGCTGTTCCAGGCGCTGAAGCGCGCGCTGCCGCAGCTGGAAGCGCAGATCGCTGCCGGTGAACTGCAGCCGATTTTTAACTGGCTTTCGCAGAATATCTGGCAGCACGGCAGCCGCTTCCCTACCGCCCAGTTGATCACTCAGGCGAGCGGTGAAGATCTCAACCCGCTGCATTTCCGTCGCCATCTGGAACAGCGCTATCTGGCTTCTGCATAGCCTTCTGCCGTTAGCTGGCCTGCTGACAGGCAGGCCAGACTTCTTCCGCGCTGTACATTCGGTTACACGCCGATACCAATCACTCACGGAAAGCCCAACCGCGTTTCTCTATAGTCTCTTCACCGGCCCCGCAGTGGGCTAATGATAAAGAAATAGAGGGTCTTGCAATGAAAAAATTATTTGCTCTGGTTGTAGCCGCTGCTATGGGTATCTCTTCCGTGGCTTTCGCAGCGGATACTGCCGCCGCTCCGGCTGCCACCGCGACTACGACCACTGCTGCTCCGGCGAAAGCCTCACACAAAGTGGTCCATCACAAACATAAGAAAGCCGCCGCGCAAAAAGCGCAGGCCGCGAAAAAGCATCACAAACATGCCGCTAAGCCGGTAGCGCAGAAAGCGCAGGCGGCGAAAAAGCATCATAAAAAAGTTGTTAAGCCTGCCGCAAAATAAACATCAAAGCTCCTCGCGATGACCGCCTGACGACGCCCGGGTTACCGGGCATGATAAGCGGCGGCGCTTAAAATCGCCTGAGGCGCAGCTGCCTGGTTATCCATCTCAGACACCCGGTTTGCCGGGTGTTTTATCCTGGAGTAGCAGAAGTGGTACGTCGCTATCGTTTCGAAATTATTCTCTTCGTCATGATCCTCTGCGGTGTCATTGCGGCCTGCTTCTACGTTTGATGCACGTAGCGTACTGATATTCCGAATTAAACTCCCTTTTTTGCTTCTCACCGTCTATAGTTACGCATGACGCGTGTTAACCCTTTTCTTCTTATAATTCTCCCCTTGTTTGAGTGAGATATGCGCATAACGGCTGTGTTAGTAGTGGGTTTACTCTGTTTTTCCTGCTTTTCTCATGCGGATGATGAGAGCGATGATGCCCCAGGTCCTGAAGAGCTCAAGACCCTGTTCTTTGGTCATGACGATCGTCAGCCCATTGCGCATCCCGCCAGCGTGCCCTGGGAAGCAATTGGGCAACTGGAAACCGCCAGCGGTAACCTCTGCAGCGCAACGCTTATTTCAACACATCTGGCACTGACCGCCGGGCACTGCCTGGTTACGCCACCGGGCAAGCTTGATAAGCCAGTTGCGCTGCGCTTTATTGCCAGCGATAACGGCTGGCGCTATGAGATCCATGATATCGAAGGACGCGTAGATCCAGGTCTGGGGGAAAAACTCAAGGCGGATGGCGATGGCTGGATTGTGCCTGCGGCAGCAGCTCCGTATGACTATGGTCTGATTGTGCTGCGCAACCCGCCTTCCGGTATTACGCCAGTGCCACTGTTTAGCGGCTCGCGCAGCGATCTGACCGCCGCGTTAAAAACCACTGGCCGGAAAGTCACTCAGGCGGGTTACCCGGAAGATCATCTTGATGCGCTCTGGTCACACAGCGACTGTTTGATTACTGGCTGGGCGCAGCGTTCGGTACTGTCACATCAGTGCGATACCCTGCCTGGCGACAGCGGATCGCCTTTACTGCTGCAAACGGCCGAAGGCTGGCGGCTTATTGCAGTACAAAGCTCGGCACCGGCGGCAGCAGATCGCTACCGCGCCGATAACCGGGCGATAGCCGTGACCGCGTTTCATGACGAGCTGGAAGCGCTGGCCGCTGAATAACCCAGCGGCCAGGCTGCATCAGGCGGCAATCTGCTCCATTGCCTGCAGGATGCGTTTATCAGAGACAGGATAAGGCGTGCCAAGCTGCTGAGCGAAATAGCTGACACGTAGCTCTTCGATCATCCAGCGGATTTCCTGCACATCCTCATCATCGCGACGGGCAGGCGGCAGCTTATTCAGCCAACTCTGCCAGGCCTGCTGCACCTGCTCCACTTTCAACATACGCGCCCGATCGCTGTGCGGATCAACCGGCAGTTTCTCCAGCCGCCGCTCAATCGCCCGCAGGTAACGCAGCGTATCGGGCAGACGTTTCCAGCCGTTCTGGGTCACAAAACCACGGTAAACCAGGCCGCTCATCTGCGCTTTAATATCTGACAGCCCCAGCGCCATGGTCATATCCACGCGCCCTTTCAGCCGTTTGTTGATATTAAATACCGCGGTCAGGATCTGCTCGACCAGTTTGGCGATCTCCACCACCGTGTCGTTCAGCCCGGCACGTACCTTCTCATGCAGCTGTTGATACTCTTCATGTTTCCAGACCGGCCCGCCATTTTCCGCCATTAGTTTATCAATGCCGCAGGTAATGCAGTCATCAATCAGCTCCAGCACCTTGCCGTAGGGATTAAAGTAAAGCCCCAGCTTGGCTTTGTTTGGCAGCTTTTCATGCAGATATTTGATTGGCGAAGGAATATTCAACAGCAGCAGACGGCGCTGACCACGCCACATCATTTTTTGCTGCTCATGCTGACTGTCAAACAGACGAATCGCCACGCTATCTTTTTCATCCACCAGCGCCGGCCAGGCCTTCACGCTGTAGCTGCCGCGCTTCTGCTCAAACTGGCTGGGCAGATCGCCAAAGCTCCAGATATGCAGGTTGCTCTGCTCCAGCCCATCGTCGGCCACTTTCGACAGCGTCTCCTGCACCTTGCTTTTCAGCGCCGTCTTCAGCGCTGTCAGATCTTTGCCCTCTTTCAGCTTGCGGTTATGCTCATCCAGCACGCGGAAGGTGATTTTCAGGTGATCGGGTACCTGATCCCATTGCCAGGCGTCGCGGTCAATAGTCACGCCGGTCATGCGGCGGAACTCCCGCTCCAGCGCATCCATTAACGGCATTTCAGTACTGGTCACGCGCCCCAGGAATGCCTCGGCGTAGTTGGGCGCAGGCACGAAATTACGTCGAACCGGCTTCGGCAGCGATTTAATCAGCGCCACAATCAGCTCGCGGCGCAGACCGGGAATTTGCCATTCAAAGCCGCTCTCTTCGACCTGATTTAACAGCGGCAGCGGAATATGTACGGTTACGCCATCGGCATCAGCGCCGGGCTCAAACTGATAGCTCAGGCGTAGCTTGAGATTCCCCTGTTGCCAGAAATTGGGATAATCCAGTTTGCTGACCTTATCCGCGCCCTGCTTAATCAACATCTCTTTATCGAAGCTGAGCAGATCGGGCGTTTGCTGACTGGCCTTTTTCCACCAGCTGTCAAAGTGACGAGCGGAAACCACTTCATGCGCCACGCGGCTGTCATAAAAGGCAAACAGCGTTTCATCGTCCACCAGAATGTCGCGGCGGCGCGATTTATGCTCCAGATCTTCTACTTCGCTGCGCAGCTTCTGGTTGGCCTTAAAGAAGGCGTGGCGCGTTTGCCAGTCGCCCTCTACCAGCGCATGACGAATAAACAATTCACGCGACAGCTGCGGATCGATTTTGCCATAGTT
This sequence comes from Pantoea sp. FN0305, assembly GCF_050113845.1. Taxonomy (NCBI): domain Bacteria; kingdom Pseudomonadati; phylum Pseudomonadota; class Gammaproteobacteria; order Enterobacterales; family Erwiniaceae; genus Pantoea; species Pantoea sp. FN0305. The sequence continues at coordinate 135,857 of NZ_JBNJSN010000005.1, forward strand.
GACCTTGCGCGCGTTCACGATCGGCAGGCCGTACAGCGTCACTTTCTCCATCGCCATCACCGCGCCCTGCGCTTTCTCCCAGTGCGGTTCGCTGTAGCTGCGTTTCAGCAGATGCTGGGCAATCGGCTCGATCCATTCGGGATCGAGCCGCGCGGCAATACGTCCCCAGAGTCGGCTGGTTTCCACCAGCTCCGCGACCATGGTCCATTTTGGCGGCTTTTTAAACAGCGACGAGCCGGGGAAGATGGAGAAACGAGCGTTACGCGCGCCGCTGAACTCCTGTTTCTCAGCATCCTTCATGCCGATATGCGACAGCAAACCGGTCAGCAGCGCGGTATGAATTTCACGGTACGGTGCCGGTTCGCTGTTTACCGGCATGCCCAGTTCACGTACAACCTGGCGCAGCTGGGTATAAATATCTTGCCATTCGCGCACGCGCAGATAGTTGAGATAGTCTGTTTTACACTGGCGACGAAAAGCGTTGCCGGACAGCGCTTTCTGCTGCTCCTGGAGATAGTTCCACAGGTTAACGAAGGCGATAAAGTCAGATTCTTTATCGGCGAAGCGGCGATGTTTCTCATCAGCGGCCTGCTGCTTTTCTACCGGTCGCTCACGCGGATCCTGAATTGAGAGCGCCGCGACGATAATCATCACTTCGCGCACGCAGCCATATTTCTGCGCTTCCAGCACCATCCGCGCCAGACGCGGATCCACCGGCAACTGCGCCAGCTGGCGGCCCGACGGCGTCAGGCGATAGCGGCCATTCTCCTCTTCGGTAATCGCGCCCAGCTCTTCCAGCAGGCGCACGCCATCCTGAATATTGCGCTTATCGGGCGCTTCAACAAACGGGAAGGCGCTGATATCGCCCAGCCCCAGCGCGGTCATCTGCAAAATAACCGATGCCAGGTTGGTACGCAGGATTTCCGGGTCGGTAAATTCCGGGCGGCTTAAAAAGTCCTCCTCGGAATAGAGACGGATACAGATCCCTTCAGAGACGCGGCCACAGCGTCCTTTACGCTGATTAGCCGATGCCTGCGACACCGGCTCGATCGGCAGACGTTGCACTTTGGTACGGTAGCTGTAGCGGCTGATACGTGCGGTGCCGGGATCGATAACATATTTAATGCCGGGCACCGTAAGCGAGGTTTCCGCGACGTTGGTGGCCAGCACGATGCGACGTCCGCTGTGTGACTGAAACACCCGGTTCTGCTCGGCGTTGGACAGGCGGGCGTAAAGCGGCAGGATTTCCGTATGCGGCAGGTCGCGCTTGCTTAGCGCATCGGCGGTATCACGGATTTCACGCTCGCCGCTCATAAAGATCAGGATATCGCCGCTGCTCTCCTGTGCCAGCTCATCGACCGCATCAAAAATTGCCTGCAGCTGATCGCGATCGCTGTCATCCACATCGTTAACCACCGGACGATAGCGCACCTCGACCGGATAAGTGCGCCCGGAAACTTCCACCACCGGCGCATTATTGAAATGGCGTGAAAAGCGCTGCGGATCGATGGTCGCCGAGGTAATAATCACTTTTAGATCGGGACGGCGCGGCAACAGCTCACGCAGATAGCCCAGCAGAAAATCGATATTCAGGCTACGTTCATGCGCTTCATCGATAATGATGGTGTCGTACTGCATTAACAGCCGGTCCTGCTGAATTTCCGCCAGCAAAATACCGTCCGTCATGAGTTTGATCTGCGTATTGTCGCTGACCTGATCGTTAAAGCGCACTTTATAGCCGACGCAGCCGCCCAGTGAGGTTTCCAGCTCATCGGCAATACGGTTGGCTACCGTGCGCGCCGCCAGACGACGCGGCTGCGTATGGCCGATCAATCCTTTGACGCCGCGCCCCAGCGTCAGACAAATTTTCGGCAGCTGGGTGGTTTTACCTGAGCCGGTTTCACCCGCCACGATAATCACCTGATGATCGCGAATGGCGTCAGCAATCTCCTGCTGTTTCTGGCTAACCGGCAGATTTTCCGGAAAGCGAATAACGGGTGTCGCCGCCTGGCGCTGCTGCAAACGCTGTTCAGCCAGCGCAAACTCTTTCTCCAGCTCCTCGGCGATACTCTGCCAGGCCGTTGGGTTTTTTACCTTTTTAGCACCGTGCAGGCGACGTTGCAGGCGCTGGCGATCCCGCAGCGTCACCTTATCCAGCCGCGCCCAGAAAGGGGCCAGCGGCGATGTGTTTGATTCGACAGACATAGTTATTACCTTATTAACACAACGGCTTCTGATTGCTGTTATGGCCGCCGCGTGGTCGGCACGGGCCGACATTGCGTTCATTTATTGCGGCGTATGGTAACACAGGCCGCGTGTTGACAAAGATTGCCTCTGGACTTGTTCAGGAATTTTGAATATAGGACTCGAAATATTGCGCTTTCACTGCTGAGTCAAACTCCCTACAGTGTAAACCATTGAGCAAACAGACTTCCCTAATCAGCAGACAGGAAAACAGCATGAGCAAAGTATTAGTTTTAAAATCCAGTATTCTTGCCGGTTACTCTCAGTCAGGCCAGCTGGCCGATTTTTATGTCGCCGAGGCCAGTGCGAACGGCGATCAGGTAACGGTGCGCGATCTGGCTGCAAACCCGATCCCGGTACTGGATGGCGAGCTGGTCGGCGCACTGCGTCCTTCCGATGCCGAACTGACACCGCGTCAGCAGGAAGCGCTGGCGCTCTCTGATGAGCTGATTGCTGAGCTGAACGCGCACGATGTGATTGTTATTGCGGCGCCGATGTACAATTTCAATATCCCTACTCAGCTGAAAAACTATTTCGATTTGATCGCCCGTGCTGGCGTCACTTTCCGCTATACCGAAGCGGGCCCGGAAGGTCTGGTTAAAGGGAAACGTGCGGTAGTGATTTCCAGCCGTGGCGGCATTCATAAAGATACGCCTACCGATCTGCTGACCCCTTATGTGCAGTTATTCCTCGGCTTTATTGGCATTACCGACGTGAGCTTCGTTTTTGCTGAAGGTATCGCTTACGGCCCGGAAGTGGCCACCAAAGCCACCGCTGAAGCAAAAGACGTTTTGCAGCAGCTGGCAACCGCCTGATGCTGGTGCTGGCCGCTGCTGCAGCGGCCAGCATGTTATTCTCACGCCTGTGCTTTATCCTGGGCTCTCCGCCGCGTTACTGTTTTCTTACCCATCTGCCGTTAATCCCCTGCACATACTCCCCGGCGGCGGCGCGCTGCACCAGCTTTTCTCCGGCAATACGCGCAACTTCGGCGGTAGAAAGTTGGTTACGCTGCGCAACTTCCCGATAACGCTGCTCACGTTGCTGATTGATGTGCGTGATTAGCGCCTCTGTCTCTGCGTCATGCTGACGTGCCGCCAGATAGCCGCTCAGGGTTTCGCCGACGCGCCCCTGCTGACGCGCCTCATCCAGCGTCAGCGCCTGCGCCGGCGTTGCCGTCAACATGCAAAGCAGAAAGAGTGCGATCCAGCCTTTCATCATGCTGCTCCTTAAAAAAGATTCTGATCTTTCAGCAGCGCTTCCACATCTTTATCTACCCGGATATGGATTTCATGCTCGATTTTCACATTCATATTGATGGTAATCGGTTCCTTTGGCGCCGCGACCTCAATACGCGGTACGCAGCCCCCTAACCCAAAACAACAGGCCAGCAGCAGCATCCGATTAATTCTCATGCTTTGAGTCCTTCTGTGAAGGCAGAGCCGCGTTTTGCTCTACCCAGGATTGCAAATTATCGCCAAACCGCAGGCTACGCCACAGCTGAAACAGGTTCTCCTGATGGCGATAGTTCAGATTTACATGCTGATCGCGATTGCTGAAACGACTGGTGCCGTTAACTTCCGCCTGCAGGGTGAGATCGCCGATGGTATTGAGATTCAGCCTGGCCCAGCTACGGGAGATTTCCATATAACGCAGCCAGTCCAGTGCGGCACCGGCGGCAATATTATTCTGCGTTATGGTGTCAGCCATCTGTTTATCCAGCCGCAGCGTCAGGTTGCCGCTGTTAGCGATCCAGCCATCCTTAACCAGCCAGGCGGAATTATCCAGCCACAGCGGCAGCTCGCCGTTGATGCGCCCGGACATGGCGATCTGCTTTGGCTTAAGGGCGGTGATCAGCTCGCTCAGGCTAATCTCGCGCAGACGAATAACCGCGGGCTGATGCTGCGGCAGACGCAACTGCTGCAGGCTCAGCGTGCCGCCCAGCAGCGCCAGACTGACGTTGCTCAGCGTAAGCGGTTCGCTCTCCTGCCACGGCCAGCTGCCCTGGAGCTGGGCGGTAACATCATGGATCAGAAACTGGTTATTGATTTTTTTGATGCGCAGCGATACGGGACCATGCGTGCCCAGTGACCAGCGGCTCTGATGCAGACGAAACGGCAGTGAGAAATCAACCCCTTCAATGCTGTTATCCGGCATCCATAACGCACCCTTTTGCACCACCCAGTGGCCACCTGCGGTAAAGCCCTGCTGTTCAGCAGCGGAAAAGGCCACCTGCGCCCATAGCGTGCCGCCGGTAATTTTCATTTTCAAATCGGGGCTAAGCAGAGGCTGGAAAACCGTCAGGGATTGCGCCGGCCACCAGGCCTGTCCGCGCAAACGCTCGCTGTCCCAGCGACCATGCACGCGAATCGGGCCGATCGACTCCGCCTGTAGGCTGCCGTTAAACAAAAAATGCGCCGGATCGCTGCCTTTTAGCGTGAGTTCCAGCCGCGACGGCGGCAGATAACCACCGCTTTCAAAGCGGGTCGCTGCAGCATCAAGCGTGATTTTACCGTGAAACGTGGCCTGCCCGGTATCGCGCTGCCAGACCAGCGGCTGCGCCAGCCGCAGTCGGGGCTGATTCACCCTGGTCATGTTGTAGCTGAGCCGGTCAAATCCGGTAGAGAGCGTCGTTAACGCAATTGCGCTATCCTGCCAGTTGCCGGTGCCCTGCACATCCCATTTGGCATCCAGCGGCGCCAGATAGCCGTTGCCCCAGTAGCGCCATGCCCAACGCCCACGATCGGGCCAGAATTCGCTGGCGCGACCATCCAGATGCAGCGTAAAGCGCCCTTTCTGGGTATCGTGTGCGCGCAAAATCGCCTGCAAACGACCATTAATGCCGGAGGCGGAAAGGCTTACCCCAGCCAGCGGCCAGCGCGCCTCGTCAACTTCCAGCGTGGAAAGCAGGCGTCCGCGCATACGCAGCAGCGCGCCCGGCGCGACAGATAACTGCGGATCCAGCAGGGAACCTTGCAGCGTGCCGGGTAGCGAGGCATAAAACTGCAGCGCCGCCAGCTTGCTTTCTCCGGTAAGGCGCAGCGGTAGCTGGCTGTCGGTAAGGGATAAATGCCCTGGCCCCAGCGTCAACACAATGTTGCCTTTGCCGCCACGGCCCTGCGTCAGCATATTCAGCCGTCCGCTAATTTCAGTGGCTTCCAGTCCCTGCTGCCAGTGAGAGAAGGCCAGCGCGACGCCACCCGCCAGCGGCTGCGCTGCCCACGGCCAGCGCCAGCGTCCGCTTTCAATGCGGATCTGCTCCGGCGTCACCTGCCAGGGAAGATCCACCAGCGGCTCGGCATCCTGCGGCGTTTGCAGTACCAGGCGGCCCTGCTGCTGCTGCCATGTCAGCGTAAAACGCAACGGATGCGGTACTTGCGTCAGGGTAAAATTGCCGCCGAGCTCGCCGCTTTCCGGCACGCCGTTGGCAAATTCTGTGAGCATCAGCGAACCGTGCAGACTAACCGGTTCGCTAAGCGTGGGCGCCTGTAGCGTTAGCTGGCGCAGCGAGAGACGCTGCCCCTGCAAATCGGCCAGCAGACGCAGATTATCGCCCTGATAGTCGAGCCGTTGCGCATCCGCATCCAGCGTCAGCCGCAGCGCGCCAGACCAGCTCTGATAAGGATTAATGATGAGACGATCGATAGCAACATCGGCAGATGGCAGCATCGCCTGCCACTGCGCCAGCGAACGCGGCGCAATGGCAGCGTCACTGTCGGCGGGTAAACGGCTCAGGCAGGCGGTGTCCAGCACCAGGCGTTGCGCACGCGCCTGCCAGCGCGAGCCCAGATACCCCAGGGAGAGATGCTGTAGCTCCGCCAGCTGGCAATCAGCAACCAGATAGCGCACCGCCGGAAAATGCAGCGCCCCCTGTTGCCAGCGCGGTGAAGCATCCAGCGCAATACTTGTGCCCACAGGCAGCCAGATTCCCGCCAGGCGCGGCAGCCAGTGCGTCACGCTGCTCAATAGCGCCAGCACCAGCAGAACCAGCGCCAGCAGCGAGGCCAGAGCAAAAGATAAGCGCCATCGCATTGCCATAACGGTCCTGTTTGGTAAAAAATCCTGCGGCTATGATGGCATGTTCATTACCCAGGGTGAAGGTTTCGCTACGCTTTTCTGTATTGCGCAGCGCCGGATGCGCGGGCAGCAGATTAAAAGTTACGTCGCAGGCCTGCCAGTCTAGAATGGATCAAGAGACAATAATAAGGAGTCGACAATGAAGCTTGCGGTCTACAGCACCAAACAGTACGACAAAAAATATCTGGATAACGTTAACCAGCGCTTTGGTTTCGATATCGAATACTTTGATTTTTTGCTGACCGAACGTACTGCGATAAACGCCGTCAATTGTGAAGCCGTCTGTATTTTTGTTAATGATGACGCCAGCCGCCCGGTGCTGGAAATCCTTAGCGCCCAGGGTGTAAAAATCATCGCATTACGCTGCGCCGGTTTTAATAATGTTGATTTAGCGGCGGCCGCCGAGCTGGGCCTGAAAGTGGTACGCGTACCGGCCTATTCGCCGGAAGCGGTGGCGGAACATGCGGTAGGCATGATGATGACGCTTAACCGTCGTATTCATCGCGCCTATCAGCGCACCCGCGACGCCAACTTCTCTCTGGAGGGATTAATCGGTTTTAATATGCATGGACGTACCGCTGGCGTGGTGGGCACCGGTAAAATCGGTATCGCGACGCTGCGGATTTTAAAGGGTTTTGGCATGCGTCTGCTGGCGTTCGATCCTTACCCAAACCCACAGGCGTTGGATCTGGGCGCAGAATATGTCGATATCAAAAGCCTGTTTAAAGAATCCGATGTGATTACCCTGCACTGTCCGCTGACGGCGGATAACCATCATTTACTGGATGCCGCTGCATTCAGCCAGATGAAGGATGGAGTAATGATCATCAATACCAGCCGTGGCGGACTGGTGGATTCTCAGGCCGCGATCGAGGCATTGAAACAGCAGAAAATTGGTTCGCTTGGCATGGACGTCTATGAAAATGAACGCGATCTGTTCTTTGAAGACAAATCCAACGACGTGATTCAGGACGATGTGTTCCGTCGCCTTTCAGCCTGCCATAACGTTCTGTTTACCGGTCATCAGGCCTTCTTAACCGCTGAAGCGCTCACCGCCATTTCAGAAACCACGCTCTCTAACCTGCAACAGCTGGCAAAAGGCGAGGCCTGCCCGAATGAGGTCAGCGTTTAGTCACTCTTTCTGGTGCGCCCTGTGCGCACCAAAAGGTTAAAAGCGCGTGCAGCTTCCGCTTTCCAGCGCGCGCTCACTACAGCGACGCCCGTTGGCTAACTGACACATTCCCGTACTGCTGCCGTCCAGCTGACGAGAAAATGCCAGGGTTCCGCCCGCGAGGGCGCAGTTGCTTTCTGCCAGAGAGGACATACTGACTCTGGGCTGAACATGCGCGGCAGTAGCCTGCTGTGGCGGCTCATTGTCACTGCTGCTGCATGCGCTAAGCAGCAGCGCAGCGCCAGCAAGCAGAAAAGTGGCTGCTTTCATTGGTCGGGCTCCGGGAATGATGGGGGTCAAGGCTTTGCCAGCATAAGCGACGTTAATGCGGGCGTCGAGACAGGAAACATCTTTTTACGTTATTTTCCTGTTAGAAAGTCACCAGGAATATTCTCGTTTCGCTTATAGAATTCACTGAAAATATGATGCCATAGGCAGTCAGCCCCCATCGGGTAAACAAGATTTACCTGGAAAAATTGCATTTTTCTCTAAAAAATCCCTTTATCGGAGCAAAAAAACATAAATTTATTACATCCCGGGTTTAACTATTTCATACTGATTGTTACATTTAACGCAGTTTCAATCGCGTCAAAGGTAAACAATGAATCAAAATGAACCCGTACTTAAAGCTAAACGCAGCCAAATCAATCCGCCGGTTTTTTATACTTCCGCAGTTTTAATTTTCCTGCTGGTCGCCTTCTCGGCGATGTTTCCTGAACAGGCTGAACGCCAGTTAGGCGCGTTGCAAAGCGCCCTGTTTACCAATGCGAGCTGGTTTTACATTCTGGTTGTCGCCCTGATCTTACTGACCGTGACCTACCTGGGCATGTCGCGTTATGGCGATATCAAGCTGGGACCCGATCATGCCGAACCCGATTTTAGCTATATCTCCTGGTTCGCGATGCTCTTTTCTGCCGGAATGGGTATCGGGCTGATGTTCTTTGGGGTGGCTGAGCCTGTGATGCACTATATGGCGCCGCCCACCGGCACACCGGAAACCATTCAGGCCGCGAAAGAAGCGCTACGTATCACCTTTTTCCACTGGGGGCTTCATGCCTGGGCAATTTATGCGATTGTCGCCCTGATACTGGCCTTTTTCAGCTACCGTCATGGTTTGCCGCTGACGTTGCGCTCGGCGCTCTACCCGATTATTGGCGATCGTATTTATGGCTGGATGGGACACGCCGTCGATATTTTTGCCGTTATCGGTACGGTGTTAGGTGTCGCAACATCACTGGGGTATGGTGTTTTGCAGGTTAACGCCGGACTGAACCATCTTTTCGGCCTGCCGGTTAATGAAACCGTACAGGTTATTTTAATTGTGGTGATAACCGCGCTGGCAACGCTTTCAGTGGTATCGGGGCTCGATAAGGGGATCCGTATTCTGTCTGAAATCAACCTGAGCCTGGCCGTATTACTGCTGATTATGGTGGGTATTCTTGGTCCAACCGTCCTGCTACTGAAATCTTTTGTAGAAAATACCGGCGGCTACCTTTCTGAGATCGTAACCAAGACATTCAACCTTTATGCCTATGAGCCTAAGTCCAGCAAATGGCTGGGTGGCTGGACGCTGTTTTACTGGGGATGGTGGCTGGCATGGTCGCCGTTTGTCGGCATGTTTATCGCTCGTGTCTCACGTGGCCGAACCATTCGTGAGTTTGTTTCCGGCGTCCTTTTTGTTCCTGCGGGCTTCACCCTGCTGTGGATGACCTTTTTCGGCAACAGCGCTATCTGGCTAATTATGCAAAAAGGCGCGCGCGACCTGGCCGAAACCGTTCAGGCCGATCAAACGTTGGCGCTGTTTAATTTCCTGGAGCACTTCCCTTTTAGCTCGGTGCTCTCTTTTGTCGCGATGGCGATGGTCGTAGTCTTTTTCGTTACTTCGGCTGACTCGGGTGCGATGGTCGTAGATACGCTTGCTTCCGGTGGGACAGATAAAACACCGATCTGGCAGCGTATCTTTTGGGCTGGATTGATGGGTGTGGTTGCCATCACGCTACTGCTGGCCGGCGGCATGAAAGCTTTGCAAACCGTGACGATCGCCAGTGCACTGCCCTTCGCTATCATCCTGCTGATATCGATGTATGGGCTTTTAAAAGCGTTGCGTCTGGATGCATGGAAACGCGACAGTAAACAGATAGCGACTATCGCGCCTACTGCGGCACGCAATCCTATTTCCTGGCAACGCAGGCTGCGTAATATCGCCTATTTCCCGAAACGTTCGCAGGTCAGACGCTTTATGAATGAAGTGATTACCCCAGCGATGAAGATGGTTGAAGCGGAGCTGGCCAAGCAGAATACGCCTTCGCGTACTGAGGATGGTGACGATCGCATTCATTTCGAAGTTGATCTGGGCAACGAGCTGAACTTTGTTTATGAGGTCCGGCTACGCTCCTATTTGCAGCCAACTTTTGCTCTGGCGGCAATAGGCGATAGCGAAAAGGACGATGAACAAAAGTATTATCGGGCGGAAGTTTACCTGAAAGAAGGTGGCCAGGATTATGATGTGATGGGCTGGACGCAGGAGCAGATCCTTCACGATATTCTGGATCAATATGAAAAACATCTGCACTTTTTACATGTGGTTCGTTAATCACGCGTTCTGATAACAGAGCAACTGCCGACAGAGGGATCTGTCGGCACGTTACCCGCTTTTACTTACTTCGCTTTGCTACATCTTGTTCCCGCTTTTCAGCCATCCGTTAAACGATGAAAAATCGTTTTCATTCAGCTCAGAAATAAAGCGCATCGGCTAAGGCAATAAAACATACTGGAATTCGGCGGCGTAATCCGTACCATACGCGGCATACTTTCGCATGTTGGCTGTTATCTGCCGGCGCTAACCCGTTATTTATAGCTCACCAGATGGGGCTTAAGAACGTGCAGAGGATGCATGAAACCTATTCTACCTGGTTTGAAGAGATGAACGGGAAACAGGTAGAGAAGCTGAAAATCTGGCTGGTGCGGTAAGAAACTTTGCACTGTATGCCCCATGGTTATTGAGACACTATAAAATGCAACAAGATCAAACCGTTAATAAGAAAGAACAATACAATCTGAACAAACTGCAAAAGCGCCTGCGTCGTAACGTGGGCGAAGCGATTGCCGATTTTAATATGATCGAAGAAGGCGATCGTATTATGGTTTGCCTGTCCGGCGGTAAAGACAGTTACACCATGCTAGAGATCCTGCGTAACCTGCAGCAGAGCGCGCCGGTTAATTTCTCACTGATTGCGGTTAACCTCGATCAGAAACAGCCTGGCTTCCCGGAACATGTGCTGCCGCAATATCTGGAATCGATCGGCGTTGAATATAAAATCGTCGAAGAAAACACCTACGGCATCGTTAAAGATAAAATTCCGGAAGGCAAAACTACCTGCTCGCTCTGCTCTCGCCTGCGTCGCGGCATTCTTTACCGTACCGCTACGGAGCTGGGCTGCACCAAAATCGCCCTGGGACATCACCGTGACGATATTCTGCAAACGCTGTTTTTGAATATGTTCTACGGCGGGAAAATGAAAGGCATGCCGCCGAAGCTGATGAGCGATGACGGCAAGCATATTGTGATCCGCCCGCTGGCCTACTGCCGTGAAAAGGATATCGAACGCTTTGCCATTGCGCGTCAGTATCCGATTATTCCGTGCAACCTGTGCGGTTCGCAGCCGAACCTGCAACGTCAGGTGATTGCCGATATGCTGCGCGACTGGGATAAACGCTATCCGGGTCGCATTGAGACCATGTTCAGCGCCATGCAAAACGTGGTTCCGTCGCATCTGGCCGATACGACGCTGTTTGATTTTAAATCGATTAAACATGGCAGCGAAGTGGTGGATGGTGGCGATCTGGCTTTCGATCGTGAATCTTTACCGCTTCAGCCGGTTGGCTGGCAGCCGGATGAAGAAGAAGATGCGCCTGTGGGACAGCGCCTGGATATTCTGGAAATCAAATAAGCACGCTGGCGCCATACCGGTAACAGCCAGTATGGTGCCAGGATTGTGATAAATTATTTCATATGCGGCGGCGGATCGAGAATCGGCTCGGGATCCGGCATTGGGTCGGGAACGGGCTGCGGCTGCGGGATAGGCTCAGGAACAGGGACCGGATCGGTGGGTATCGGGTCGGAAGCGGAAATCGGGCTGGTCATCCACAAAATCGGCATAGGTTCTTCCTCAGGTTGCTCGGTTTCTTAAGCGTAGAAGAAATTGCGCAGGGATGGCGAAGCGGCAAAAAAAAGCCGGCTTTAAGGCCGGCGTCGTACGAATCAATTGTGCTATGCAGTAATTCAAAAAAAGGAAGTAAGACAATATGGAGCGCAACGCCCATCGCTTGACGTTGCATTCACCTGCGGAAGAGAGTTTGCCCCAGCCCTGCCTACAGTTTATTGACGTCGATCAGCTTTTCTCCCCTTTTCTGGTTACCCGTTTGCTTTTGCTATAGCCACTTACGTTTATGTAACCACAGGGCAACGCCAGCCACCAGCAACACTAACATCAGGCAGAAAATCGCAAAGCCATAGCGGCTTTCCGCTCCCGGGATACCGCCCAGGTTGACGCCAAACAGACCGGTCAGGAAGGTTGTCGGCAGAAAAAGCATCGCCAGCAGCGACATGGTGTAGGTTCGCCGGTTCATCGCCTCCTGCATTATCGATGCGATCTCATCTGCCAGCACCGCCGTGCGCGCCACGCTGGCGGCTAAGTCATCCAGCCCACGGCCAAGCCGGTCAGCAATTTCCTGCATGCGACGACGTTCATTGTCATCCATCCAGCCCAGCTTTTCGCTGGCCAGACGCGCATAGACATCACGCTGTGGCGTCATATAACGGCGCATCACTATCAGCTGCTTACGCAGCAGCGCCAGTTCGCCACGAGCCGGTACGCGCTGATCCATTAACGCATCTTCCAGCTCAATAATTTTATCCTGCAGATCTTCGATAAATTCACTGGTGTGATCGGTCAGCACATCGCAAAGCTCTACCAGCCAGCTTCCGCCATCCACCGGACCATTGCCGTTTTGCAGCTCGGAGAGCACTTCATCGATAGCGTTCACCTTGCGCCGCCGCGTGGAAACAATCAGCTTATCGTTAATAAAAACGCGAATAGCCACCAGCTGTTCAGGTCGTGAATCGCTGTTGCGGTTCACGCTGCGTAGCGTAATCATAAAACCATCGCCCAGACGGCTAACGCGTGGGCGCAGACTGTCTCCGGCCAGCGCATCGCGTACCGCATCCGGGATGAGCGGCGTAGAAGAGAGCCACTCGGCGCTTTCGCGGTGGGTATAATTGAGATGAAGCCAGCAGGGGCGCTCGCAATGAATCACATCTTTATCTTCAATCGGGATCAGGCCGCCCTGCCCGTCAAGCTGGCAGGCGATAATCGCACCTGAAACCTGTAGCGCTTTTCCTTCAATGACGTTCACGTCATGCCTCATAATCAGCTGAATTCAAACGCTACAGTCTAGCCTGACGCCAGGCAGAATCAATCTTTCGGCGTCGCGGGCATGTTCAATAAATAGCGTCGCGGTCTGTGCGAAAAAAGAAAAGCAGCGGCGAGACGGTCATAGCGCATAAACCACGCGCTATGACCGCCCTGTACGCTTAGTGTTTGAGGATATAGAGCTGGCGACTGTAGGCAACGTCTTCAGGGTTATTAATGGGATAGCCTTTCACCCAGGGCTTGATTAAGCGCCCGTTGGTATATTGATAAATCGGCGCGATCGGCGCCTGCTCATCAAGGATCTGCTCTGCGCGATTGTAATCCTCGTTACGCGCCTGCGCGTTGTTTTCCCGGCTCGCCTTCGCCAACACCGCATCGTAATCCACATTATGGAACTTAGCGATATTACCGCTGTGGCTGGAAGTCAGCAGGCTAAGAAAGGTGGAAGGCTCATTATAATCGCCAATCCAGGAGGCACGGATCACGTCGAAATTGCCGCTGTTGCGGCTGTCGATATAGGTTTTCCACTCCTGATTTTGCAGTTTCACCTCTACGCCGAGGTTTTTCTTCCACATTGAGGCCACCGCAATGGCAATCTTCTGATGGTTTTCTGATGTGTTATACAGCAGCGACAGCCGCAGCGGCCGGTTTGGCCCATAGCCAGCCGCAGCCAGCAGCGCCTTCGCCTGCATATTCAGTTCGGCCTGGGTGTGCTGCTGCAAAAAGGAGGGTTTGGGATTAAAACTGCTTACCACCTCCGGGGTGAGATGCCAGGCAGGTTTTTCGCCGGTGCCCAACACTTTTTCGGCGATAATGCGACGGTCAATGCTCCAGGAGAGCGCCCGACGCACGCGCGCATCGGCGGTCGGCCCGCGCTGCGTATTAAACGCATAGTAATAGGTTCCCAGCTGATCGGGCGTATAGACCTCATCCGGAATGTTTTTCTTTAGCATGCCGTAGAGGTTTTTCGGGAAGGATTCGGTAATATCGATATCCCCTGCGCGATAGCGTTTGGTGGCGCTGGACTCTTCGTTAATCGGCAAGAACGTAACCTGATTCAGTACCGAATGTGCGTTATCCCAATAATTCTGATTACGCACCAGCACAATTTTTTCATTTACTACCCGTTCCTTTAGCTGATACGCGCCGTTGCCGATCAGATTACCCGGTCTGGTCCAGGCATCGCCCCACGCCTCAATCGCCTTTTGCGGTACTGGATAGAGACTGACATGCGCGGTGAGACCGGGAAACCAGGCAACAGGTCGATCGAGCGTTACCTTAAGATGGGTTTTATCCAGCGCGGTGACGCCAAGGCTCTCGGGCGGCAGTTTACCCTGCGTTATCGCCCCGGCGTTATGAATAGCCGCCAGCCCGGCAAACCAGGCGAAAGGCGAGGCATTTTTACTGTCAACCAGACGCCGCCAGCTGTAGACAAAATCCTGGGCCGTTACCGGCTTGCCGTCTGACCAGCGAGCATCCTCTCGCAGCGTGAAGATCCAGCTCTGGTTATCATTGCTCTGCCAGCTTTGCGCCACGCCCGGCACAACGTTTCCCTGCGCATCCTGGTTGGTTAACCCTTCGAACAGATCGCGCATTACCTGGATTTCAGGGAGTCCCACAGCCTTTTGCGGATCGAGCGACGCCGGTTCATCTTTGATATGGCGCACGATATTCTGCCGTTCTGCCAGCTGGTCGCCAGGGGCCACCTGTGCAGCCTGCGCCGTGGTTAACAGCGAGGCGGTTAAAAAGGCACCCAGCGCAATGCGAAATGATTTCATCTTGTCCTACCCTTAAAGCTGCCGGTTTGGCAAAACATATTGGTGGCTTATGCTAACCGGCACTTTAGCGCAAATAATTGATCCTGAACCAGCTGTTTTGCTTATTGCAGTGGCCGCGCCGCCGGTTCTGCGACTTTTTTCACAGGAGCGAATGATGACAATGCAACAGCCGCGTTCACAACGCGGCGCGCTGACGGCGGAGATGACGCGTTACGGCACGTCGGTATTGGGAGCGCCGCTGCTCTGGTTCCCGGCGCCGCCGGCGGCACGCGATAGCGGGCTGATTCTGGCCGGCACGCACGGTGACGAAGGCGCTGCCGTGGTAACCCTTTCCTGTGCATTGCGCACGTTGCCTGCCCGTCTGCGGCGGCATCATCTGGTACTGGCGGTTAATCCCGATGGCTGCCAGCTAGGCTTGCGCGCCAATGCCAACGGCGTCGATCTTAACCGTAACTTTCCGGCAGCGAACTGGCAGGCTGGTGAAACGGTATATCGCTGGAACAGTAGCGCTGAACAACGTGACGTAAAGCTTTCTACCGGTGCGCGTGCCGCCTCAGAGCCGGAAACCGCAGCGCTCTGTCAGCTGATTCATACGCTGCGGCCTGCCTGGGTCGTCTCCCTGCATGAACCGCTGGCCTGCATTGAGGATCCGCAGCATAGCCAGCTCGGCGGCTGGTTAGCTGAACAGACAGGGCTGCCGCTGGTCTCCAGCGTTGGCTACAGCACCCCCGGTTCGTTCGGAAGCTGGTGCGCTGATATTGGCCTCCCCTGCATTACCGCCGAGCTGCCGCCGGTTTCTGCCGATGAGGCGACGGAACGTTATCTGCCAGCCTTAACCGGACTGCTTTACTGGCAGCCTGAGACACAAAAGAGGCGTTAATCCGTAGAGGTAAGGTCAATTTCTCCGCTGCTAAAGCGCAGGCCAGGATCCACATCCACCGCCAGCCATGTCGGGCCATCAAGATCGATAAGGCGCGCGCGCGGCACCAGCGGCAGCGCGGCGCTGACGGCGCGTGAAGTGCAAAGCATACAGCCCAGCATAAGCATAAAGCCCGCCTCTTCCGCTGCGCTGGCCAGCGCCAGCGCTTCGGTAAGGCCACCGGTTTTATCCAGCTTGATATTGATCATTTCATAGCGCTGGCGCAATGCCGGCAGACTGCTGCGCGTATGGCAGCTTTCGTCGGCGCAGACCGGTAACGGATGAATAAAATTTGCCAGCGCTTCATCCTCGCTTGCCGGTAACGGTTGCTCCAGCATTTCAACCCCCAAATCGGCCAACAACTGGCAGCGCGCCGCCAGCCCTTCGCTATGCCAGGATTCATTGGCATCCACAATCAGCCGCGCCTGCGGGACCGCGCTGCGAATCGCCATTAGCCGCTCAGTAATCAGATGGTCATCCAGCTTGATTTTTAACAGCATGGCCCCATTTTCCCAGAGCGCCAGCGCGCTGCTTGCCATTGATTCCGGCGTATCCAGCGTAACGGTTTGCGCCATACTCACCCGGCCGGGCAGCGTAACACCAAGCAACTGACACAGCGTCTGCTGCTGCTGGCGACAGGCGAGATCCCACAGCGCAGAGTCAATGGCGTTGCGCGCCGCACCCGCCGGCAGCGCCTCCTGCAGCGCTTCGCGTGTCATGCCCATTTCCAGCTGCGGCAGCAGCAAGCTAATTTGCGCCAGCACCGAAGCCTCGCTTTCGCCATAGCGCCGGTAAGGCGTGCATTCCCCTACGCCTTTGATGCCATTTTCTTCCAGCTCTACCACCACTACACCCGCCTGCTCACGGCTGCCGCGCGAAATAACAAACGGCTTATTAAGCGGCCAGTCCTCGGGATAAACTTTAACCGTCCTCATATTTTTTCTCTCGTTAGTCAGAAGAGGCGTTCAGCGCAGTTGCGCTATGTGCAGCAAACAGGAGATTGCCGACGCGTGCCATAACCGGCGTTGTCTGCTATATAATTTCACTGTCTCACCTTTGCTCGTTCCTTTACACTGTGAATCTTGTTAAGCAAAAGTAAAAGGATAGATTATGTCTCAGACCGTTCATTTTCAGGGTAATCCGGTTAGCGTAGCAGGCCAACTGCCGCAGGCTGGCGAAAAAGCGAAACCCTTTACGCTGGTTGCTAAAAACCTGGCTGACGTTTCCCTTTCTGAGTACGTCGGCAAACGTAAAGTGCTGAACATTTTCCCCAGTATCGATACCGGCGTTTGTGCCGCATCGGTGCGTAAGTTTAATCAGCTGGCGGGCGAAATGGATAATGCCGTTGTTCTCTGTATTTCTGCCGATCTGCCTTTTGCCCAGTCACGCTTCTGCGGCTCCGACGGCCTGTCAAACGTTGTCACGCTCTCTACTCTGCGCGGCGGCAGCTTTAAAGATGATTACGGCGTAGCGATCGCCGATGGTCCACTGCAGGGCCTGACGGCGCGTGCGGTTGTGGTGCTGGATGAAAACGATACGGTGATTTATAGCCAGCTGGTTAATGAAATCACCACCGAACCAGATTACGACGCGGCACTGGCTGCGTTGAAATAATTGATAAATAATTTTATCGCCTCCTTTTGGGGGCGATTTTTTAATAACGCCGATCGCCTTCCCTTTATCAGCCGGTCTTTATTCTTCGCGTCATTTAATTAACGCATCGCGTTACCATTGATTTTATTTAATAATAAATTATACGCCCGCTAGCGAAAACGGCAATTTACAACCCGCCGGCACCCGATTATTATTCCAGCGCAACACGCAACATGGATGATAAAACAGGATGGAATCGCAATGGATGCACTAACCTTTCCCTGCAGTCTGTTTAAAACCCAAAAAAGAATGGATGACTATGGTGCCAGCGATATGCGCTGCGGTGATTTAACAGAAACACAATTAAAAAGAGAATTCCAGCTGGTGGATGTTTCTACCCAGGCGGATCCTTATACGCTGACAACGCTTAGCCCTTTCAGTCAGCCGCAGTCCATGTTTCATGGTTCTCACCGTCCAGGAAAAAAAATCACGCCGCAGGCGTGCGCCCGCATTCTGTTTGCTGAGTTTCGACATCTGGCACAGGCCTTTGCGCTTTTTGGCCCCTACAGACAGGTAATTGATGAGATGATTACGCATATGGAGGATAACAGCGGTTTTCCATTCGAAAGCCTGTATCTTAACAGCGCGTTAAAACAGCATATTATGAATGATAATAATATTGAGAACAGTACGCTTCTAAAAATAAGCAATGCCCTGTCTAAAAATATTGACTGGGAAAACGGCTGTTTTCCATCGGGACTTAAATACAAACATGAAGAGAGCATTCAGGAAGGGCGCCTGCCTAAGTTTAACAGATTACAGGACAGCTTTAACGGGTTGGGCATCAGCGTTCACGATACCTGGGCAACTCATATTACGTTAAAATCCCTACATATTGAGAAAAATCATTACTGCGCGAGGGTGCATTATAAGGTGTAGGATCACTTCGGACTGGACTCTGAGGATATACATAATATCCTGTTTAGTAATTTCCGACTGTTCCGCATCTGGTTTGTGCTGCAGCGCTATCATCGCTTTGGCTTTAAGCCTTTTATGACCAGTATGAGTGCCGATATTAAAATTACCGGAGGGTCCAATGCAGATAAGTAAAAAACACGCTGTTCTGCTGCTGGCCGCTGCCGCGCTGCTGATTTACCTGCTCTGGTTCTTTTTGCGGCCAGTAGAAATTGTTGCTGTTCACAAGAGAGGCAGAAGTTCAACAGCTGTTCTGGTTAAAAACTTCCCTTTTACCGATAAGGGGAAAATCAGCTGGTGGCTGGAAAATCGTGCTATATTAAAAGAGAAGTATAACGCCCCCTATCTTGATGAGGATGGTACTTTTTGGGCCACCATTTTTCTGTTTGGTGATGGTTATCAAAAGGATATAATTGATGAGCGGCTCTGCTTTGATGAAATCAAAAGCGAGCTTCGCTGCATTAATAAGAATGCCATAATGACCGTTTACAGCAACCGGGATAAACAAGTTTTTTTCAGTTTAGGTAAGGGGAAATATATATTAAGAAATAACGGGAAACTTGATAGATCCGAGTCATTTAAGGTCACGGACCCTTGATAAAAATATGCATTTCCGATGTTTTAATTACCGGAGAGCGTAATGACAATAAATAATAAAAAGCGCGCAATTCTTTTGCTGGCTGGTACCGCGCTGCTGATTTACCTGCTCTGGCTCTTTTTGCGGCCAGTAGAAATTGTTGCTGTTCATCAAAGAAGCACTAATGACAGTGCTATCCTGGTAAGGAATTTCCCTCTAAGCGATAAAGGTAAAATAAACTGGTGGCTTAAAAACCGAGCCATGATAAAAGAAAAATACAACGTCCCTTATCCTGATGAAAATGGTTTTTTTTCTGTAACCCTATGGCTGTTTGGCGAGGGATATAAAGAGGATAAGCAGGACGATGATCAATACTGCTTTAATGATATGAAAGTTAAAAAAAGATGTATCGAAAAAGATGCTGTTTTTATCATCGGTAGTAGCCCAGGGAACCAGGCATATTTTGGCGTTGACAACGGGAAATATAGATTAAGAAATAACGGCGAGGTTGATAAGGTCGAATAACCCCACTGTCTTCCTGCTTAGCACACTTCCATCCTCTGGAAGCATTATCAACGGGCGCCTGAAGCGCCCGTGAACCACCAGAGGAGACCGCGCTTAGCTTTCAGGCTCGCCCTTTTTCTGACTCAGCCCATATTCGCGCAGCTTATTAGCGATAGCGGTATGGGAAACGCCCAACCGTTTCGCCAACTTGCGCGTGCTGGGATAGGAGAGATAAAGGCGCGTCAGCACTGAGCGTTCGAAGCGGCTGGTGATCTCATCCAGCGAGCCTTCCATTGCTTGTTCATCCAGCGCCAGCTGTTCAGTGAACTCCGGCAGCATGATGTCCTGCGGACGCAGTTCATAACCTTCCAGCTGCGCCAGCGCGCGGTAAAGCGCATTTTTCAGCTGACGCACGTTGCCCGGCCAGTTATAACGCGCCAGAAAGGCGTTTAGCTGCGGTGACAGACGGGGACGCGCGACACCCTGCTCATCGGCAAAGCGCGCCACGAACAGTTCGGTTAACGGCAAAATATCCTGCGGTCGGTCGCGCAGCGGCGGCAGATTTAGCGTCAGCACGTTCAGGCGATAGAACAGATCTTCACGAAACTCGCCGCGCTGCACCAGCTCGGTGAGGTTACGCTGTGTGGCGCAGATCACCCGTACGTCTACATGCACCTCATGCTCTTCCCCGACGCGACGGAAAGTGCCATCGTTCAGGAAACGCAGCAGTTTTGTCTGCATGCGCGGCGACATTTCCCCAATTTCATCCAGCAGCACCGAACCGCCATTGGCCTGCTCAAAGAAGCCTTTTTTCCCCTCCAGCGCGTTGGGGTAAGCGCCTGGCGCATGGCCAAACAGCTCACTCTCCGCCACGTCATCCGGCAGCGAAGCGCAGTTCAACGCCAGAAACGGCTTTTTACCGCGCGCGCTGCGCAAATGGCAGGCGCGTGCCAGCATATCTTTTCCGGTTCCGGTATCGCCGACAATCAGCAGCGGCGCATCCAGCATCGCCAGCTTACGCGCCTGCTCGATAACCTGACGCATTTTCGGGCTGACCGCCACAATATGCTGGAATTCAGTGTCATCGTTGACCGCAAGCGTTTGCAACTGGCGTCCCATACGCGCGGTGGATTTCAGCATCACCATCGCCCCAACCGGCAGCGTAGCGCCCTCTTCTTCGGCAGTATAGACCGGGCGAGCCTCCAGCAGAAAATCACGCCCCTGGATCACCACGCGCTGCGTCTGAGCCTCTACCCGTTCGCTTTCCAGCCAACGGGTAAAGTTAAAACCGGTGACCAGAGAGGTAATCGTGTGATTGCGTATTTTATGTTCATCTATATCAAACAGGCTTTGCGCTGCCGGGTTTGCCAGCTCAACTTTGCCTTTCATATCAATGGAAAATACCGGTTCCGGCATGGCGGTCAGCAGCGCGCTCAGCGCCCGATGCTCACGCTCAGACGGCATATAGGAGATGGTGCGTACGTCCGTCACCCCCGGGATGCGGCGAATTTCCGCCATCAGCTGGCTGAACTGCTCAAAGGCGATAGCGGAAAAACTAAGATAAATGCGGCCAATCGGCGCAATTTCGATACCCCGTAAATCAATGCTGCGTTCAACCAGCAGATCGAGCAGTTCACGGGCGAGACCAATTCGGTCCTGACAAAAGACTTCCAAACGCATTCGGTGGCCTTATTGGGTTTGGTAACAGCGAATTATGAAATAATACGCCAACTTGCGATGAGCCAGAAGCACTCTGTCAGGATAAGTTGACAGAGTGCGGCGATGGCGAAAAGGAGTGTAGCGGAAGTGTTAGCGATAATCATGCGCTTACACCATTTTTTAGAGGTTTATAACAAATCTGCTACATCCTGCAGAACAGTGCCATATAAAATGTACTTTTTATCTCTATTTATGCCGCTGAAGGCTCAGCGGCAAAGCGCTCTGCGTTTTGTCGTTCCGCCCGGGATCAGGGCTTTTTAAACTGATTAAGCAGCTCACGGCGAAAATCGCCAAGTTTAGGACGGTCGTCGATCCACGGCAGTGGACGGCACAGCTCCATTGCCTTAATCCCCAGACGGGCGGTCAGCAGCCCGGCACCAATCCCCTGCGCGGCGCGGGCAGATAGCCTGGCGGCCAGATCCTGCGACAGCCAGTCCATACCTACTTCGCGCACCAGCTCAGAAGCACCGGCAAAAGCGATATTCAGCAGCACCAGACGAAACAAACGAATACGACTGAAATAGCCAAGATGGATACCGTAAACCGCTGCAATGCGGTTGATCATACGTAGGTTACGCCAGGCGATAAACGCCATATCCACCAGCGCCAGCGGGCTCACGGCAATCATTAGCGTTGCTTCTGCGGCATTACGACCAATTTCAGCACGCGCCTGGCGATCGAGAACCGGCTGCACCAGCTGAGCATAGAGCGCCACCACTTCGCGATCGTTATGCGTTTCATGCAGCGACGCCTGCCAGCGCTGCAACGCAGGATGCCCCTGATCCAGCCCGGCCTGCAGCGCCAGCTTTTCGCAGAACGCGCGCCCGCGCCCCATTCCATGACTGTGTAACAGCTCGCGCCCCACTTCGCGCTCTTCAGCGCGCTGGCGTAGCTGATAAAGATGCCGCCATTCCGTCACCAGCGCGCCCACGCCCGCCAGGATAATCAGTAAACCGGCCGCGCCCGCGCCCAGCGCAAACCAGGCCTGACTCTGCCAGGCATCCAGCATCCACTGCACGCTCTGGGCCACCGTGCTGGCGACAAACAGCCCGACGCCAGCCATAGCGATGCGCCGCCAGATGCTACGCTTTGGCCGTAACGCGGCCTCGACCACCTGCTCGCCGCTCTGCTCCTCCAGCAACGGATCCGCCTCTTGCTGGAGGGTAAAGTGTAAATTCTCCGCAGCGTCAAAATGCTGTGCAGGTTTCAGAACGCTTTCTTTTTCGCTTTCCAGCGGTTGCGCAAAATCGATGCGCGATTTCAACGGTGGCTGACTCATCGCAGCTTATCTCCCAGTAAAAATTCCAGCGCAGCATCCATGCGGATATGCGGCAGCGGTTGATCAACATTGAGCGGCTGCGGCCGGAACTGTTCAAAATGAAAACCCTGCTCCTGCCAGAAGCTGTGTTCTGGCAGACGTGACGGCACCTCGCCAGGAAATACCGTCAGCGGTGCGCCGTCGCTGAGACGATCTCCGCGCAACGCGGGAATTTTTTCGCCCTGATGATCCACTATGCCGCTTTGCGTCGCCTGCACCGAAGCCAGACCTATACAGTCCATATTAATGCCTTCGAAAGCCGCATTTTGCCAGGCGTCCTGAACCAGTTGCTGTAGCAGTGAGACCAGCCCCGCATGCTGGTCGGCGGTTATATGGTCCGCTTTGGTGGCCGCAAACAGCAGCTTATCGATAACCGGCGAAAACAGGCGGCGAAACAGCGTGCGTTGCCCATAGTGAAAACTTTGCATCAGCTGCGTCAGCGCCAGCCGCATATCATTAAACGCCTGTGGCCCGCTGTTTAGCGGCTGCAGGCAATCCACCAGCACGATCTGGCGATCAAAGCGCAGAAAGTGATTCTTATAGAAGCCCTTTACCACATGCTGACAGTAATAATCATAACGGGCACGCAGCATGGCAAGGTTGCTGCCTTTACCCGCCTGCGCAAGCCGCGCCTCATCGATATCGTTCAGCTGCGGCCACGGGAAAAACTGCAGCGCAGGCGCGCCAGCCATCTCTCCCGGCAGGACAAAACGGCCCGGCTGAATAAAATGCAGTCCCTCTTGCTTGCAGCGCAGCAGATAAGCGGTCCAGGCAGCAGCAATAGCCGCCAGTTGATTTTCATCCGCCGGGGCCAGCGGATCGAGATTAGCGCACAGCCGTTTCCACTCTGCAGCCCACTCCGCCCGATCGCCCTGCAATAAACCGTTCATCTGACGTGACCAGCTTAAATAGTCCTGCGCCAGCATGGGCAGATCGAGCAGCCATTCGCCGGGATAGTCAACGATTTCCAGATAGAGGGTGGCGGTTTGTTTGAAGTGTCGCAGCAGAGAATCCTGCGATCGGAAGCGCAGCGCCAGCTGCATCTCACTGACGCCGCGCGTCGGCGTAGGCCAGGCAGGTGGGCTGCCGTAGAGCTGGGCCAGCCCTTCATCGTAGGTAAAACGCTGAATGCCCATATCGCGCTGCGGCACGCGTTTCACACCCAGCAGGCGATCTTCGCGCACCACGGAAAATAACGGCAGCCGTGCGCCGCCATGCGTATTCAGCAACTGATTAACCAGCGACGTAATAAAGGCCGTTTTCCCGCTGCGGCTCAAACCAGTTACCGCCAGTCGTAAATGCCGATCCACGCCGCGATTTACCCATGCCGCCAGTTCATTTTGAATTCGTTTCATCGGGCTCATCCCTGCTGCATCAAAAATAAGCCGGGACAGCGTCAGGCATCCCGGCGGGTTGACCATCAGTGTAATGCATTACTAAAAAGAACGGATAATGTGAGATGCGCTGGTCATCCAGCGCGCGCCGGATCAGCGCAGGCGAGAGGCAAGACGGTTAGCGACTTTTTTCAGCAGCGGCTCAAGCGCAAAGGCGATCAGCAAACGTAGCGGTCTGCGCGCTACGGCTTTTACCGCCCAGCCGCTGATGCCGACCGGAGCCAGCATCAGGCCATGAATCAGAAGCTGTTTGCCCGCACGTTTCAGCACAGGCGTGGCGCGTATTGCGCGCTGACGAAAATTCGACATACCTCTCCTTATATTGATAACAGGCTGGTCGGACAGTGGCCGACGCAGCCCGGAATTAAAGCTGACGAAAACGGCTGCGTACGCTAAACGTCTCTGATGTGACGTAACGTTCAAGCTGGCGCAGCTTATGTTCATTTTGCGCCATTTCATCGCTTAACGCGTCCAGCAGCTCATCGGCCCGCAGCGGCGCCGTCTGCTGTTCGGCATGCGCCGGCATCGGCTCCAGCACGTAGCTGAGAACCACATAAGCGATCAGCGTAAACATAAACAGCCCAAACACCATCGACAGCACCACAATTACCCTGACGAGGGTAACCGGGATATCCAGATAGTGGGCGATCCCGGCGCAAACGCCTTTGACCTTGCCCTGCTGCGGGATACGCCACAGTTTTTTTCCACTGAATCGGCTTTTATTCATGGCTGTCTCCACTCCGGATGTTCTGCGTCGAGGATCTCCTCCAGCGTTTGAATGCGTTCACGCATGCGACGCGCATCCTGCGTCAGCTGTTGCAGACGCTGCATATCGCCTGATGAGAGGCTGGCACCGTTCTGACGATTGCTGTAATGCAGCCACAGCCAGACCGGTGCAACAAACAGCACAAAAATAGTCAGTGGTATGGCAAGAAATAGTGAGCTCATTCTCTCTCCTTGATGGTGTCGCCCCGGAGGGCAAAACGGCTAAAACAGTCAACAACGCCCTGCACTTTACAGGGCGGACCGCCCACCCTTATTCGCTGCGGTTCATTTTTGCCTTCAGCGCCGCCAGCTGTTCTCCGATGGCGTCGTCCGCTTTCAGCTCGGCAAATTCCTGATCCAGGGTTTTGCTTTTGCCAAAGCGATGGCTTTCCGCTTCCGCTTCCATATGATCGATACGACGCTCAAAGGATTCAAAGCGCGCCATGGCATCATCCAGTTTGCCGCTGTCCAGCTGACGACGAACATCGCGTGAGGAAGAAGCCGCCTGATGACGCAGCGTCAGCGCCTGCTGGCGTGCGCGGGTTTCACTCAGCTTTTTCTCCAGCTCAGCAACTTCGCCTTTCATTCGCGCCAGCGTTTCATCAATCTGAGTCACTTCCTGCTGCAGCGAGGCCACTAAATCGGTAAGCTTCTGCTTTTCAATCAGCGCGGAACGTGCTAAATCGTCTTTGTCTCTGCGCAGCGCCAGCTCTGCTTTTTCCTGCCATTCGTTCTGCTGAATTTGCGCCTGTTCAATACGACGCAGCAGCTGTTTACGTTCAGCCAGGCCGCGTGCAGAAGTGGAACGAACCTCAACCAGCGTGTCTTCCATCTCCTGAATCATCAGGCGCACCATTTTTTGTGGATCTTCCGCTTTATCCAGCAGCGTGTTGATGTTGGCGTTTACGATGTCGGCGAAACGAGAAAAAATACCCATAATTTACTCCTCCAGTTTTTAGCGCTTAATGACGCTTACCTGTTCTCTTTATCAAGTTCCGTGCCAACTTTTAATGCTTTGATATGTAATAATTTTTAATTTTGACCCAGGCAGAGATAGTTTTTATAGTGGTGAATAAAACCAACTTTCGGTGAAATTAACCATGAGCGAAGCGAACGAAAACCTGCTGGGCGAAGCCAATAACTTTCTGGAGATGCTGGAACAGGTTTCGCGCCTGGCTCCGCTTAATAAACCGGTGCTGGTGATTGGCGAACGCGGCACCGGTAAAGAGCTGATTGCCAGCCGCCTGCATTATCTTTCCGAGCGCTGGCAGGGCCCGTTTATTTCGCTTAACTGCGCCGCGCTGAATGAGAACCTGCTCGATTCTGAACTGTTCGGCCATGAAGCGGGCGCCTTTACCGGCGCGCGGCAGCGCCATTTAGGGCGTTTTGAGCGCGCCGATGGCGGCACCCTGTTTCTGGATGAGCTGGCAACGGCGCCAATGCTGGTGCAGGAAAAGCTGCTGCGGGTGATTGAGTATGGCCAGCTGGAGCGCGTCGGCGGCAATCAGTCGCTGCAGGTGAATGTGCGGCTGGTGTGCGCAACGCACGCTAACCTGCCGGAGCTGGCGCAACAGGGCCAGTTTCGCGCCGATCTGCTGGATCGGCTGGCGTTTGATGTGGTACAGCTGCCGGCGCTGCGCCAGCGACGCAGCGATATCCTGCTGCTGGCCAGTCACTTTGCCATTCAGATGTGTCGTGAACTGGGGCTGCCGCTGTTTCCTGGATTTTCCCATCGCGCGCAGCAAACGCTGCTTGATTACCACTGGCCAGGCAACATTCGTGAGTTAAAAAACGTGGTTGAACGCTCTGTCTACCGTCACGCCTCCGTAGATGAAGAGCTGGATGAGATTATCATTAACCCCTTTGCGCCGCGCCAGCCTGTTCAGGCACAGGCTGATGAACCTGCCCCTGTTGCTTATCAGCCCACGGCGGAGCGCGCTTCGCAGCCGCTTTCTGCCTCACAGAGCGCAGAGGATCTCCCTGCGCTTCCGCTCAATCTCAGACAGTGGCAGCTACAGCAGGAGCTTGCGCTGATGGAGAAAAGTTTGCAGCAGGCCAAATTTAACCAGCGCCGGGCGGCAGAGCTGTTAGGCGTTACCTATCATCAGTGGCGCGCTATGGTGAAAAAACATGAAATGTCGCCGCGCCCGGCATGATCGCCACCTGCCTTAGCCAGTAAGTGGACTCGCCGCTGCGGTCATGTTTTTCTGTTTAAAAAAGGCGTTTACAGGCTGCTCGATAAAAAGCCACGCCGCAATGCCAGCCAGAACGGCGACGAAAAGCAGCAGCGACACAAACAGCGTCTGGTTTTGCACCAGCTGAAGTTTGTGCAGGATCAGCGCAGACGGAGAAAGCGTAAAAGGATGGATCAGATAGAGTGAATAGGATGCATTCCCCAACAATATCGCGCTTTTCTTGCCAGGAAAGGCGATTTTGCTTATTACGGGTTCAAGTCCCACGATGCCGGTAAAAAGTAGCAGCATCGGCACGCCACCGCTTAATACCCTGCCAGCCGCAGAGGCATAGATCCCGTAGTGATTTTGCAGAAGCAACAACGCCATGCCCGCGGCCAGCAACAAAAAAGAAGTTGCTGATGACAGTGGCACACGCTGTAAAAATATATATGCCAGCATGCCTAAAATAAATTCTGCGAAAAGTTTATCTGTAAGGAACTTCAGCGTTGGCTGCTGCGGCTGGAAATAGAGTCCCACCAGCACCATTGCCATCAGCACGATGGAAGAGAAAATAATCTGTTTTTTCAACGAGCCAACCACCAAAAAGCCTGCAAAAATCAGGTAAAACAGAAATTCATAGCTAAGCGTCCAGCCGTTCTGTACTAACAATTTTTTCCCTGTTGGTATCAGCGTCCAGGAAGAAAAAATGCTGGTTTCGCCGCCAGAGCTGTTAACCATTGAAGGTGCAACGAGATATACCATCAGCGCAGCGGCGGTAACGATCCAGTAAAGAGGAATGATTCTTTTAATACGATTGGCGATAAAGCGCCTGACGCTCAGCCTCTTCTGGCTTGTGGCGTGACACATGATGTAGCCGGAAATGATAAAAAAGAGATCAACACCAAAATAGCCAATATGGTAATCACTAAGCGCACCGCTATGATACTGTTCCGCCTTGTCAGCGATATGCTGCATGACCACCATCAGCGCCGCCAGCGCCCGTAATATTTGTACCGAAATAATCATAATTTATCCCACGTAATCCACTATCCCTGGGCAGCCTCGTCTCAGAGCGCTGACGCGACGATGTCTTGTCAGTTCGCCAATAGCGACGCTGCCCTTACGTGCCAACATAAATTAAAAGAATTTATCTATTTTGATGATTATCAACAGAAACAGTCTATTAGGAAAAGCCTTACTGTGCTGTTAGTAAAGCAGAACATGTTTTGATGTAAGGATTTTTAGGAATTTTTCTGACGGGAAATATCAGCGGATCGAGGGTTACGCGCATCAGCGCCACCGCGAGTGGCGCTAAGACAGTGGTGTGTCAGCTGCCGCGATAGGTGGAAAAACCGTACTGGCTCAGCAGCAGTGGAATGTGGTAATGCTCCTGCGTATTGGTGACCTGAAAATTCACCGGCACCTCCGGGAAAAAGGTCGCCTGATGCTGCTGCTGGAAATAGTCGCCGGTGTGAAAAGTTACGCGATACTCTCCGGCGCTAAAATTTTTACCTTCCGGATAAAAAGCGGCGATGCGGCCATCGGTATCGGTGGTTTTACTGGCCAGCGTGACCCATTTACCGCTCTGCTGCTGCTCCAGATCTACTTTTACTCCGGAGGAAGGTTTCCCGGTCTGGGTATTCAGCACATGAACGCTAATCGGGTTACGCGGCGCGTCAGCCAGCGCGTTGCCCATCATACCCAGCCCTGCCAGCAGTAAAACTGATTTAATTTTCATTTGTTGCTCCTTGGTAGTTTTCACCGCTGAGCCTACACGCTGTGGTCAGGAAGAGCGGAAAAAAGGGTTCAGATCAGAAATTTCCTGGAAGAGAGGCAAAAAAAAGCCCGCACTGGCGGGCAAGTAATACTGGAAGCAATGTGAGCAATGTCGTGCACTTCCCCGGTAGAGCCACCGCTGAAGCACAGATGAATAGTAATCATTCTCAATATCATTTGTAAAGCCATTTGTTGAGAATTTTTCTCATTACCACACAGATTCTGGGCTTACTTTGCGGCGTCTTGTGCAGAATGGCGGAAAAAACAGCGGCCGTCCCCGCAAACTTTGGGACAACTTGCAGAGTGCGATACACTCAGCATGTCACCCATTGAATGTTAACTTCCTATGTTGAAATTACTATCCAGGCTGTTGTCAGGGCTAATGCTGCTGAGCGCGGCCAGCCACGCCGCGACGCCGGAAGATATTCGTAACAGCGGTTTCGTCTACTGCGTTAATGGCATCATGAATACCTTTAATCCACAGCTGGCCAGCAGCGGGCTGGTGGTGGATACGCTTTCTGCGCAGCTTTATGACCGCCTGCTGGATGTCGATCCCTACACCTATCGTCTGATCCCTGAACTGGCAGAGCGCTGGGAAACCCTGGATAACGGTGCCACCTACCGCTTTCATTTACGTCGCCATGTCTCCTTTCAAAAAACCGCCTGGTTTACCCCTGGCCGCACCATGAATGCTGATGATGTGGTGTTCAGTTTTGCACGCATTTTCGATCGTCATCATCCCTGGCATAACATTAACGGCGGCGACTACCCCTACTTCGATAGTTTGCAATATGCTGATGCGGTGAAAAGCGTTAAAAAAATCGACAAGGATACGGTAGAGATCCGCCTGAAAAGCCCGGACGCCTCTTTTCTGTGGCATCTGGCTACCCACTACGCGCCGGTATTATCGGCAGAATATGCTCAGCAGTTGGCGGCGCGCGATCGCCAGGAAGAGATGGATCGCCAGCCGGTCGGCACCGGCCCCTTTATGCTGAATGAATACCGTGCCGGGCAGTATGTGCGCCTGGAGCGTAACCCGCATTACTGGAAAGGCCTGCCGCGTATGCCGCAGGTGGTGATTGATATGGGCGCGGGCGGCACCGGCAGGCTGTCGAAACTGCTTACCGGCGAATGCGACGTGCTGGCCTATCCTGCCGCCAGCCAGCTCACCATTTTGCGTGACGATCCGCGTCTGCGACTGACGTTGCGGCCAGGCATGAATATCGCCTATCTGGCGTTTAATACCCGTAAGCCGCCGCTGGATCGCGTTGAAGTACGTCATGCGTTGGCGCTGGCGATCAATAACGAACGTTTGATGGAATCGATCTATTACGGTACGGCGGAAACGGCGGCTTCCGTGCTGCCCCGAGCCTCGTGGGCCTATGATAGCGAAGCACGCATCACGGAATATAATCCTGATAAAGCGCGCGAGTTATTGAAAAAAATGGGGCTGGAAAACCTGGAATTGACGCTGTGGGTGCCTTCCGCTTCGCAGTCCTGGAATCCCAGCCCGCTGAAAACCGCTGAGCTGCTTCAGGCCGACCTGGCGCAGATTGGGGTAAGCGTAACCATTGTGGCGGTCGAGGGGCGTTTTCAGGAAGCGCGTCTGATGCAAATGAATCACGATTTAACCCTGACCGGCTGGGCGACCGACAGTAACGACCCGGACAGCTTTTTCCGTCCGCTGCTCAGCTGCGCGGCAATTAATTCTCAGACGAACTATGCCCACTGGTGCAATACTGAATTTGATGGCGAACTGCAGCAGGCGCTGCTCTCGCAACAGCTGGCGTCGCGCATTGAGCATTACGATCGGGCCCAGCAGGTGCTGGCGCGCGAGCTACCGGTGTTACCGCTTGCCTCTTCTTTACGCCTGCAAGCCTACCGACACAATATACAGGGACTGGTGCTAAGCCCGTTTGGCAATGCTTCTTTTGCGGGCGTCCACCGCGATAATGGCGAGGAGTCGAAACCGTGATTATCTATACGCTGCGCCGCCTGGTGCTGCTGGTGGTGACGCTGTTTATGCTGACGCTGGTGGCCTTCAGCCTGAGCTATTTTACGCCGCACGCGCCGCTACAGGGCGCTTCTCTGCTGGACGCCTGGTGGTTCTGGTTTACCGGCGTGTTGCAGCTCGATTTTGGCGTATCCAGCATTAACGGACAGGCGATCAATCTACAGCTGCGTGAGGTCTTTCCCGCTACGCTGGAGCTCTGTCTGCTCGCTTTTAGCGTGGCGCTGCTGCTGGGTATCCCGCTGGGCATTATTGCTGGCGTGATGCGCAATAAATGGCAGGATCGGGTGATAGGCGCGTTTTCCCTGCTCGGTTTTTCCATGCCGGTATTTTGGCTGGCGCTGCTGCTGACGCTGTTTTTCTCATTGAACCTCGGCTGGCTGCCGGTGAGCGGCCGTATCGATCTGCTGTATCAAATGAAAACGGTCACTGGCTTTGCCCTGGTTGATGCTTTTATCAGCGACTCGCCGTGGCGTCATGAAATGCTGACCAACGTGGCCCTGCATATGGTGCTGCCGGTTACCACGCTGGCAATTGCCCCTACTACAGAAGTCATCCGCCTGCTGCGCAACAGCACCAGCGAGGTTATTGACGCCAACTATATTAAAGCGGCGTCCACCCGTGGGCTGTCACGCTTTACGGTTATCCGACGTCATGTGCTGCATAATGCGCTGCCGCCGGTGATCCCACGTCTGGGCTTACAGTTTGCCACCATGCTGACGCTGGCCATGATCACCGAAATGGTTTTCAGCTGGCCTGGCCTGGGCCGCTGGCTGATTAATGCGATTCGTCAGCAGGATTATGCCGCTATTTCTGCTGGCGTAATGGTGGTTGGCAGCCTGGTGATTCTGGTGAATGTGTTATCTGATATCCTGGGCGCGATGACGACCCCGCTGAAGCATAAGGAATGGTATGCCCGTTGATAATATTTACGCCGAGAAACGCCCTCCCAGCCCGTTTCGCTATACGTGGCGGCTTTTCTACCACGATACCAGCGCGATGGTGGGGTTTTACGGCTTTATCGCCCTGCTGCTGCTTTGCCTGTTTGGCGGCTGGCTGGCGCCGTATGGCCTTGCTCAACAGTTTCTTGGCTATCAGCTGCTGCCGCCCTCCTGGTCACGCTATGGCGATGTCTCGTTTTTCCTCGGCACCGATGATTTAGGCCGCGATGTGCTGAGCCGTCTGCTGAGCGGTGCGGCGCCGACCGTTGGCTCAGCGCTGCTGGTAACGCTGGCGGCGGCGCTCTGTGCGGTGGTGCTGGGCGTGCTGGCAGGAATAACACACGGGTTGCGTTCGGCGGTGATGAATCACATTCTGGATACCCTGCTGTCGATCCCTTCCCTGCTGCTGGCGATTGTTGTGGTTGCCTTTATCGGGCCGGGGCTGGGACATGTGATGCTGGCGGTCTGGCTGGCGCTGTTGCCGCGACTGGTGCGGGCAATTTATACCGCCGTACATGATGAACTGGAAAAAGATTATATCGTGGCTGCGCGTCTGGACGGGGCCAGCAACAAGAATATTCTCTGGCATGCCATTCTGCCCAATATTCTGCCGTTGCTGGTGAGTGAGCTCACCCGCGCGCTCTCTATGGCTATTCTGGATATTGCGGCGCTCGGCTTTCTCGATCTCGGCGCGCAACTGCCTTCGCCGGAATGGGGCTCAATGCTGGGTGACGCGCTGGAGCTGATCTACGTTGCGCCCTGGACAGTCATGCTGCCTGGCGCCGCGATTATGCTGAGCGTATTGATCATCAATCTGTTGGGCGACGGGATTCGCCGCGCCATTGTGGCGGGAGTGGAATAATGCCGTTACTTGATATCCGTAACCTGACCATTGAGTTTATGACTGCCGACGGGCCGGTCAAAGCGGTCGATCGCGTTAATTTAACCCTGAACGAAGGGGAGATACGTGGACTGGTGGGGGAATCGGGCTCCGGAAAAAGCCTGATTGCAAAAGCCATTTGCGGCGTGACCAAAGATAACTGGCGCATCAGTGCCGACCGCATGCGCTTTGATGATATCGACCTGCTGCGCCTGTCGCCGCGCGAGCGTCGCCGCATTGTCGGTCATAACGTCTCGATGATTTTTCAGGAGCCTCAGTCCTGCCTTGATCCCTCTGCCCGCGTGGGCCGCCAGCTGATGCAGGCGATCCCCGGCTGGACCTGGAAAGGCCGCTGGTATCAGCGCTTTCGCTGGCGTCACGCGCGCGCGATTGAGCTGCTGCATCGCGTCGGCATCAAAGATCATAAAGATATCATGCGCAGCTATCCCTATGAGATAACCGAAGGGGAATGCCAGAAGGTGATGATCGCCATTGCGCTGGCAAACCAGCCGCGGTTGCTGATCGCCGACGAGCCGACCAACGCTATGGAGCCCACCACCCAGGCGCAAATTTTCCGTTTGCTCAGCCGCCTTAACCAGAACAACAACACCACCATTTTGCTGATCAGTCACGATTTGCGCACCATGAGCCAGTGGGCGAACCGGATTAATGTTCTTTACTGCGGTCAAACGGTAGAAACCGCCGCCAGCCAGGATCTGATCGCCACGCCGCATCATCCCTATACGCAGGCGCTGATCCGCGCGATGCCCGACTTTGGCAGCGCGCTGCCGCATAAAAGCCGACTGAATACCCTGCCGGGGGCGATTCCATCGCTGGAGCATTTGCCCATTGGCTGCCGACTTGGCCCGCGCTGCCCCTACGCACAGAAAAAATGTATCGAAACGCCGCGCCTGGCAGGAGCAAAAAACCATCTGTTCGCCTGCCACTTTCCGCTGAATATGGAGAAACCCTGATGGTTGAAACGCTGCTGGAAGTGCGAAACCTCAGCAAAACCTACCGCTATCGCACCGGCCTGTTTCGTCGTCAGCACGTTGAGGCAGTGAAAGATGTCAGCTTTACCCTGCGCGAACGGCAGACGCTGGCGATTATTGGTGAAAACGGCTCGGGAAAATCGACGCTGGCAAAAATGCTGAGCGGCATGGTCGAGCCCAGCGCCGGAGAGATGGTCATCAACGATCATCCACTGCGCTACGGCGATTATGGTTTTCGCAGTCGACTGATCCGCATGATATTTCAGGATCCCTCTACCGCCCTTAATCCCCGCCAGCGCATCGGTCATATTCTTGATTTTCCGCTGCGTCTGAACAGCGATCTTGATCTCTCCGCCCGGGAAAAGCGCATCAACCTTACGCTGCGTCAGGTAGGTCTGCTGCCCGATCACGCCGCCTACTACCCGCATATGCTGGCGCCGGGGCAAAAACAGCGCGTCGGCCTGGCGCGCGCGCTGATCCTGCAACCCAAAGTGATTATCGCTGATGAGGCGATGGCTTCGCTGGATATGTCGATGCGCTCACAGCTGGTTAACCTGCTGCTGGAGCTGCAGGAAAAACATGGGCTTTCTTATATTTTCGTTACCCAGCATATCGGCATGATGAAACATATCAGCGATCAGGTGCTGGTGATGCATCAGGGTGAAGTGGTCGAGCGCGGCGGCACCGCTGACGTGCTGGCCGCGCCGCTACATGATTTAACACGTCGTATGATCGCCAGCCACTTTGGCGAGGCGCTGACGGCAGATGCATGGCGGCGCGATCCGCCCGTTTAGGCACTGCTATCCCTGTCAGCTGCGGTGCTTTTCGCCAACTGACAGGTCGGATTAACGCTATCCACAGACTCGTGCTAGAATCGCCGGGTCGATCAACGCGGTTGCGCATTTTTTGAGCTAAGCAGCCGCCAACAACAATGACCATAAGGATTACAGCTATGGGTTTTCTTTCCGGTAAGCGCATTCTGATTACTGGCGTTGCCAGTAAACTCTCCATCGCCTACGGTATTGCACAGGCGATGCACAAACAGGGCGCAGAACTGGCTTTCACCTATCAGAACGATAAACTGAAAGGCCGTGTTGAAGAGTTCGCTAAAGATCTCGGCTCCGAAATCGTTCTGCCCTGTGACGTTGCTGAAGATGAGAGCATCACAGCGCTGTTTACTGAACTGGCAAAAACCTGGCCTAAATTTGACGGTTTCGTTCACTCTATCGGCTTCGCCCCGGGCGATCAGCTGGATGGCGACTATGTGAACGCCGTTACCCGTGAAGGTTTCAAAATTGCACACGACATCAGCGCTTACAGCTTTGTTGCGATGGCGAAAGAGTGCCGTGCGATGCTGAACCCAAACTCAGCTTTGCTGACGCTTTCTTACCTGGGCGCAGAGCGCGCTATCCCGAACTATAACGTTATGGGTCTGGCGAAAGCTTCTCTGGAAGCAAACGTACGCTACATGGCTAACGCTATGGGGCCGGAAGGCGTGCGCGTTAATGCCGTTTCTGCGGGTCCGATTCGTACGCTGGCCGCGTCCGGCATTAAAGATTTCCGTAAAATGCTGGCTCACTGCGAAGCGGTTACGCCGATTCGCCGTACCGTGACCATTGAAGATGTGGGTAATTCTGCAGCCTTCCTTTGCTCCGATCTGGCGGGCGGCATCACCGGTGAAATCGTTCACGTTGACGGCGGCTTCAGCATCGCTGCCATGAACGAGCTGGAACTGAAATAAGTATCTTCGGGCGAGGCGTCTGTCTCGCCCTTCTCTTTTCGTACTTCCTTTCTGATTAACCTTATAGCTTTCCGCTATTTGTTATCACCGAACATTCTTTGCCGCTGCGCAGCCCTTGTTGCAGGATAGCCATGCCGTTCCGACCCGGTTTTACAGTATTTTATGCCGCCGGGTTGGCTAACTTGTGAAAGGAATGATCATGGAACCACGCCGTTATTCCGGCAACAGCCACTGGTATCATGAAACGCAGGCCAGCGCGCGCGCTGAGCAGACGCCCCCGCTTTATCCTGAAGCCGCAGATATTGAGGATCGTTTCCTGCTGGGACTCCAGCAACATGCATCGATCCTGACGCCGCTCTTTCATACTTTTCGTCCGGTGCTGCAAGCGGGACAGGCGCTCAGCCACCAGCTGTTTCCGGACGACCTCACGCCGACGCTCACGCATACGCTCACACTGTACGACCGACTGGCGATTGCGTTGACCGCAGCCCAGGTTACCGGCATTCAGCGCTTGTGCAATCATTATGCGGCGCGACTCAATCCGCTGCCCGGTCCCGACTCTTCACGGGAAAGCAACAATCGTCTGACCCAGCTGACACAGTATGCGCGCCAGCTGGCCAGCCAGCCGGCAGTTATCGACACCGCTGCGCTACAACGGCTGGATGATGTTGGTTTAAGCACGCCGGATATTATCAGCCTGAGCCAGACTGTGGGGTTTGTCAGCTATCAGGCACGCGTAGTAGCAGGATTACAGGCGCTACTCGGCATGCCGGTGTGCTGGCTGCCCGGCCTGAATGAATGCATTGATGCCTCATGGCACGACTTTTCATCGCCAAAGGAATACCGTCTTCGCCTGCCGCCGCTGGAGCGGCGCTATGCCAGCGAGCAGCAGCTGGCGGCGATTGAGGCAGCCCAGGCATTGCCTGAACTAACCCACATGGTTTGGCTGGCGGCACATGATGCCGGTACTCTGCACGCCTGGAGCAGACTGCAAAGCTCACTGCCTTCGGCAACGCAGGAAGAAGCGCTGGCGCAGGCGGTTGCTGCACGTATTAACGGCAGTGCCTTATGCTTTGAAAGGTATCAGGGGCGCTTTTTGTCTAAACTGCAACGCGGGATTGATGATGCGCTGACCGCCAGCCGCCGCGAGCCGTTACCTCATGCCGTGATCCAGCTGGCCGCACAGCTGACGCGCGCGCCGGATCGCCTTAGCGCCGCGCATTTGCAGCCGCTGCTGGCCCAGGGAATCACGCATCAGCAACTGTTTTGTCTGATGCAGCGGGTTGCGCTGGCAAACTGGAATAACCGGCTACTGCAGGCGCTGGGCGAATATTAGCCTGCGCTCAGGATACGCCGCACTTCATCGAAAAAGTGCTGCGCCAGCGGTGTGGCGCGCCCGGGCTCTGCAACCACCACCGCAGCATGGCGCGCCATAGGCGCAATGGCCAGCGGACGGCTATGCAAATCCGGATTCATATCAGGCAGCAAATGTCCCACCGGTGAAATCAGGCAGCCTAACCCCACCTGCACACCTTGCAGCAGCTGAAAAATTGAGGTGCTTTCCAGGATCACGCGTTGGGTTAAGCCAGCCTCGCGAAAGCTGGCGTCCAGGTAGCGCCGGAAATAGCGCGTAGGCTCTGCCAGGCAGAGCGGCAGCGCGG
The DNA here is from genome assembly GCF_050113845.1 of Pantoea sp. FN0305. NCBI lineage: Bacteria > Pseudomonadati > Pseudomonadota > Gammaproteobacteria > Enterobacterales > Erwiniaceae > Pantoea > Pantoea sp. FN0305. Next base: position 172,496 of record NZ_JBNJSN010000005.1, read on the forward strand.
CAATATCTTCCAGGCGCAGACTGTGATAATTGTCCAGCTGCGGAAAATGCGCCGGATGATACACCAGCTCTACGCCGTTATCCGTTAAGGATTCCGCCTGGAAGTGCAGTTCACGCAGCGTTGCCAGCTCAAAAAAACCGATACCCACATCCACGGTATGGCTGTTCAGCGCCTCAAGCAGCTGATCGGCGCTGAGCACCGCGACGCGATAATCAAGTTGCGGATAGCGATCGCTGACCATTTTCAACAGCAGCGGTAGCGATACGCTGCACTGAGGCACCACGCCGATGCGCAATGTGCCATTTACGCCATGCTTGAGCGACTCTACTTCGAGTTTAAGCCCCTGATAAACCGACACGATTTCCCGCGCCCAGGCCAGTACCCTTTCACCTTCTGCGGTAAACCCATCGAAGTTATTGCTGCGGTTGATCAACGACAAGCCTAGCTCACGCTCCAGGTTTTTTAGCCGCATCGACAGCGTTGGCTGGCTAACAAAGCTGGCCTCCGCCGCACGCCCAAAATGGCGCTCACGCTCCAGATTGCAAAGATAAATTAATTGTTTTATATCCATAATTATTATAATTCAATGAGTTAGGATTGGTAAAATCTTGGCGTTTGAAAGTTATGTACTAACAGGTGTACTAATTTAAATTTTACGATGCCTCACTGACGGGTTATCACTCGAGCAGAGGTGACGATGGTGCCTTTATGGAGGGATTATCTTAGCATACTAACCATTCGCTTCTGAGAGAGGTGTCGTAGCGCGAGGCGGAGAGCGCTCTTTGTGCTAAAAGAGGATGGGTAAGTCAGAAGCATGCATGGCTGTATGGCGGCGTAATTCCCAAAGACAGGTGCTGGTTCACTCGGACCAGGGCAGTCAGTATACAAGCCATGAGTGGCAGTCGTTTCTGAAATCACACGGTCTGAAGGGCAGTATGAGTCGTCGCGGTAACTGTCACGATAACGCGGTTGCAGAAAGCTTTTTCCAGCGACTGAAACGCGAACGGATAAAGAAAAAGATCTACGGAACGCGGGAAGAAGCTTGCAGCGATGTTTTTGATTACATCGAAATGTTTTATAACAGTAAGCGTCGGCATGGTTCGAGCGATAAGATGTCGCCGACAGAATATGAAAACGAATATTATCAACGGCTCGGAAGTGTCTGGATTATCCGTGGCGATTCAATTTTATCTTAACGGGCTGTTATATTGACCTTTAGTGCAAAACTCCGGGAGGGATAACGGCTGCCGGGTAGAGTGAACGACACGACAGCCAGGTTATCTTAGCCAGCTACTTTTTCCAGCGCCGCCTGAATCGCCTCGGAAAGCTCGTTGATTTCAAATTTAGCCACATAGCCATCGGCTCCGACTTTACGCACATGTTCTTCATTGGCGCTGCCAGAAAGTGAAGAGTGAATCACTACCGGAATTTTTTTCAGGGTCTCGTCGCGTTTGATATTACGCGTCAAAGTAAAACCATCCATCTCCGGCATCTCCAGATCGGTCAGCACCATCGCGATGCGCTCGCTGATATGCTGCCCTGCCGCCTGCGCTTCACGCGCAATCGCCTTGATTTTCTCCCAGGCTTCCAGACCGGTGTTGTGCATAATCGCCGGGATGCCCATGGTTTGCAGCCCGTGTTCCAGCATGGTACGCGCTACTTTTGAATCTTCCGCCACGATAACTACCGCGCCCGGCTTGAATTTGAAGGTACGCTGTGTGATTTCTTTCGGCGCGGCGTCGCGTACTGAAGGCACGATGTCATAAAGGATCTGTTCAACGTCCAGCACCATGGCGAGGCTGGTAGTCTGATCATCATTATCCAGACAGGCGATACTGGTGATATTGCGGCTGCTCACGCCAGATTCAGCGGTATGCACCTGGCTCCAGTCGAGACGCACGATATTATCAACCGACTCGACGGCAAAAGCCTGCGTACTGCGGGCATATTCCGTTACCAGCAGCAGATTAAGTCCGGTCGCCGGTTTACAGCCAGCAACGGCCGACAGATCGATGACGGGAATGATTTGCTCGCGGATGTTGGCCATGCCCAGCAGAGGAGATTGCATGCCTGCCGCTTTGGTAATGGTAGGCATCGGGACAATTTCACGCAGCTTAAATACGTTAATGCCAAACAGCTCAGCTTTTTCGCCTTCCAGAGAAGACCCCAGCCGAAATAATAACAGTTCAAACTTATTAGATAAGGCGAGATTCGCTCTCTCATCAATATCTTTCTGGAAGTTATCCATTTTTACCTCTGGTTATTATTGTGGCTGGCGTAAGCTCACAATGCGATATTTATCAGGCGTCACGAGGGCACGGCTACACCCGGCAACGTTAACGCTTATGCGTTTGCTCTAATGAGTTATCGGCAGATAAAAATAAAAATACAGAGTGAATCGCTTTTCTGTGGCGTGACTAACGGTTTAAGCTATTAAAAAACCTGTCAGCAGGGGAAAATGGCTGGGCGGGACAAAAAAGAAAACCCTGACACGCAGGGTGCCAGGGTTAGGATGCGTTACTCAGACAGCGTTAATGTTTGCCGTCGGTATCGTAAGGGTCTTCTTTATCATCGGTACTGTCATCGCGTTTACGCGGGAGCTCACCCTGCTCGTCCGGCGCGCCGTTAGCGCCAAGATCGTCTTCTTCATAGGGATTAGGCGCATGAGGAGCATCTTCAGGTAAGCCATGATGTTCGTGCTCGTCCGGGTAAGGCTTGTTATGATCGGGGCGTTCTGACATTGGTTCCTCCATTAACATTCACGCGGATACGTTAACTGAGTATAGGCGAGGATATGGCTCACTGCCTTGCTGTGCCGGACTTGCCTTCTGCTGACCGTGACGCGACAAAAATAAAAGGCCGCCCACAGGCAGCCTTTCGCTTACGATTAATTTTATTTATATAATTACTGAAGCGCTTAAGGCTTGCAGTGGGGTGTTTCCCTGGTGTGACAGTATTGCTATGGCTGCCTACCCGCTTACGGACGCATATTTAGAGCTGCAAGCAGTATTTGGTTGGTTTTAAAAAAACCGGGCGAACCGTTCTCGAGTAGACGCTGCCATTATTTATAAAATTACCTTATGATTCTACTCCCCTAAAGTACAGGTTATGCCTGACAGTGTCCTGAAATCGCTGTTTCAGGCTACGCCTAATGCGGTTTTCACTTCGTTAGCAATTTTTTCTACCTGCGGGCCGTAAATCACCTGTACGTCATGATCGCTGACCCGATTGACGCCGTTGGCACCGGTGGTCATCAGGGTTTGATCGACCACCTCTTTCATATCTTTCACCCGCACGCGCAGACGGGTAAAACAGCAGTCAACCTCTTCAATATTCCCTTCGCCGCCCAGCCCGCTGATGATCGTTTTGGTCCGCTCGTTGGCGCTAACGACCTGTGCCGGTGCTTCCTGCTCTTCTGATTCACGCCCAGGGGTTTCCACATTCATGCGTTTGATGACAAATTTGAAACCATAGTAATAAAGCGGCGCATAAATTGCTCCCAGTACCAGCGCCCACCACCAATGGGTTTTTCCACCACCGAGAATGCCAAATACCACCAGATCGATAGCCCCGCCCTGCACGTTGCCAATCATCAGATGCAACATCGACATCAACATAAACGAGAGGCCGGTTAACAGCGCATGCATGATATAGAGCACCGGCGAAACAAAGATAAAACAGAACTCCAGCGGTTCGGTAATGCCGGTGGTAAAGGAGGTCAATGCCCCGGCCAGAACCAGCGCTTTAACGCGCTGTTTATGCTCCGGGCGTGCAGTATGGTATATCGCCAGCGCCGCCGCCGGCAGGCCAAACATCATTACCGGGATCTTGCCCTGCGCCAGGAACTGCGTCGCCTCACGCACGGTCTCGTCAGGAATGGTGCCCGGATGAGTTAGCGAAGTGTTGAAAATGTTCAGTGCGCCAACAATGGTCTGATTATCTACGGTAGCGATACCGCCAATCGGCGTAAAGCGCACGGTTTCGTTGAGGATATGATGCAGGCCGGTTGGGATCAGCAGCCGTTCACAGGTGCCCAGCAGAAACGCGCCATACTGACCGCTCTTGCCAATAAATTCACCCACCCAGGCGATGCCTGCGCCAATGCCAGGCCAAATCATCGCCAGCAGCACGCCCACCAGCGGCAATACCACTACGGTTACAATCGGAACAAAGCGTCGTCCGCCAAAAAAGCTGATCGCCGTCGGCAGCTGCTGGGTATAAAAACGATTATGTAGCATAACCGTCAGCAGACCGGCAATTACGCCGCCCAGCACGCTCATGTTAAAGGTAAATATGCCCAGCATTTCGATATATTCCGCTGAGGTCATCATGGCTGTGGTTTGATCCATTCCGGCCTGCTGCAGTGCTTCCGGCGTGGTGGTTTGTGCCGTCAGCCCTCTGGCCGCCAGCGTGGCGCTGATCCCCACATGCATAGCGATGAATCCAATCACCGATGCGAAGGCCGCCGTGGGCTTTTCTGCTTTTGCCAGGCCAATGGCGCTGGCGACGGCGAAAAATATCGGCAGGTTGGCAAACAGCGCGCCCGCGACTTTGCGAATAAAACCGATAATAAGCTGAGGCGTGTGCATATTGGCGAAAGCATCGCCGGTGATCGCGGGGTTTTGCATTGCCGCCGCAACGCCAAGAAAAATACCGGCTGCGGCTATTACTGAAATAGGCATCATCAATGCTTTGCCGAACGCATGAACCTTACTGGTAAAATCTTTCATAAACCGCCTCTGTTGCAGGTCAGAAAGTTTCAGTATTAGTCAGTCAGGCGATAAGCACCGCACCGGCGGCGGCAGGTGGCGGATAAATTTTGAGCAAACTCACATTTCTGCCCGGCACGATAAATGAAAACTATCACACCATTAAGTCAATCAATTAGACAAAATATTTAACCCGCAGCAGACTTCCCGGCAAAAGAAGCAATAAATGCTTAACAATTCATAAACACAATAAGCCTGCATGAATCATGAAATTCAAATCACAAATTAAGCCATATCAGGCCGCGGCGGGCGGCTGGGGCTCACTTGAAGCCACCACCCGTTTCGTTATTGACAGCAAACAAGCACTGAAAAACATGCGCAACCTGATGCGCATGAACAAAGCCAAAGGTTTTGACTGCCCGGGCTGTGCCTGGGGCGACGATAACAAAAGCACCTTTAGTTTCTGTGAGAACGGCGCGAAAGCGGTGACGTGGGAAGCTACGCGCCGCTTTGTCGACGCTGAATTTTTTGCCACGCACAGCGTCAGCACGCTTTACCAGCAGAGCGACTATTTTCTGGAGTATCAGGGGCGTCTGACCGAGCCGCTGCGCTATAACCGCCTGACCGATCGCTATGAACCGATCAGTTGGGAAAATGCGTTCTCGCTGATTGCTCAGCATATTCACGCCATGGACAATCCCAATCAGATGGAGCTTTACACCTCAGGCCGCGCCAGCAATGAAGCCTCCTGGCTTTATCAGCTGTTTGGCCGCATGGTGGGCACCAATAACTTCCCTGATTGCTCCAATATGTGTCATGAAGCGAGCGGCAGCGGCCTGAAGCGCAGCATCGGCGTGGGTAAAGGCACAATTCGCCTGGATGATTTCGATCATGCGGACGCCATTTTTGTCTTTGGCCAGAACCCGGGCACCAACCATCCGCGTATGCTGCACAGCCTGCGCCATGCCGCCGATCGCGGTGCCAAAATCGTAACCTTTAATACCCTACGCGAGCGCGGTCTTGAGCGCTTTGCCGATCCGCAAAAGCCGCTGGAAGTGGTGACATCAAAAGCGGGCACCATCAGCTCCACCTATTATCAACCAAATCTTGGCGGTGATATGGCTGCGGTACGCGGTATGGTTAAAGCGCTGGCGGAAACTCACCGTGCCCGTATCGCCGCAGGTGAAAAAGGCCTGTTTGACGAAGCCTTTATCAATGCGGCTACGCAGGGCGTGGAAGATTACCTGGCAGCGGTAGATGCCACCAGTTGGGAAAAGATTGAACAGCAGTCTGGCCTGAGCGAGCAGCAGCTGCGTGAAGCAGCAGCGATTTACCAGAGCGCCGACCGCGTTATCTGTACCTGGGCGATGGGCATCACCCAACATAAGCACTCTGTGGATACGGTACGTGAAATCGTTAACCTGCAGCTGCTGTTTGGCCAGCTGGGCAAAAAAGGTGCTGGTCTCTGTCCGGTGCGCGGTCACAGCAATGTGCAGGGCAACCGCACCATGGGCATTGATGAGAAACCAACTCAGGCCTTCCTGGATGCAATGGCGCAGCATTTTGGCTTTGAGCCGCCGCGCGAGCCTGGTCATAACACAGTACAGGCGCTGGAAGCGATGCTGCGCGATGAGATCAAAGTGCTGATCGCGCTGGGCGGCAACCTTGCCGCTGCCGCACCGGATAGCCCGCGCACGGAAGAAGCGATGCAGCGCTGCGGTCTGACGGTACATATCAGTACCAAACTGAACCGTAGCCATCTGGTGCCGGGTCAGGAGAGCCTGATTCTGCCAACGCTGGGTCGTACTGAACAAGATATGCAGGCCACCGGCTCACAGTTTATTACCGTGGAAGATTCATTCAGTATGGTACACGCGTCTGAAGGCGTGGGCAAACCGCTGGCTGAGACGCAGCGTTCAGAAACCTCTATCGTCGCGGGCATTGCAAATGCAGTGCTTGGCAACGCCAGGGTTGACTGGCTGGCGCTGGCGGCAGATTACAATAAAATCCGCGATCATATTGCTGCCACTATTCCCGGTTTTGCCGACTTTAATCAGAAGTGCGAGCAGCCTGGCGGCTTCTATTTAGGCAACGCCGCAGCCGAGCTGCGCTTTAATACGCCTGGCGGTAAAGCGCACTTTAGCGCGGCAGCCCTGCCCACCTCGCTGTTCCCACAGCTGGGCGATGTGAAAGTGCCGTTTACGCTGCAGTCGCTGCGCTCACACGATCAGTACAACACCACCATTTATGGTCTTGATGACCGTTATCGTGGCGTTTATGGTCAGCGTGAAGTGCTGTTCATTAACCCGGAAGATATGCGCGAACTGGGTTATGAAGCCGGGCAAAACGTGGATATTGAAACCCTGTGGAACGACGGTATTACCCGTCGGGTCAACGGCTTTAAGCTGGTGCCTTACAATATTCCACGTGGAAACCTTGCCGCCTATTATCCGGAAACCAACCCGCTGGTGCCCCTCTCCAGTTTTGGTGACGGCAGCGGCACGCCGACGTCAAAATCGGTGCCGGTAAAAATTTCTTTGTCAGCCGACGTGGTCACGCAGCGTATTGCCTGATAGCCTGTAAGCCTGTGTAAAAAGCCGGATCCTTCCGGCTTTTTACGTTTATTACACCTTGCCGGGCGCCAGCGAATCGCGTAAAACTGTCTGCCGCTCTTAGGCCACGAAACTGAATTCAACTATGTTCCAGGATAATCCGCTGCTTGCGCAGCTTAAAGAGAAGCTCCACGCCCAGACACCGCGTGTGGAAGGGGTGGTAAAAGGCACCGAGAAAGGTTTCGGTTTCTTAGAAGTAGACGCGCAGAAAAGCTACTTTATTCCGCCGCCGCAGATGAAAAAAGTGATGGCCGGCGACCGCGTCATCGCTGCGGTACAAACCGATAAAGATCGTGAAATTGCCGAACCGGAAACGCTGGTTGAGCCGTTCCTGACGCGCTTTGTTGGCCGGGTGCAGAAAAAAGATGACCGCCTTTCTATTGTTCCCGATCATCCTCTGATTAAAGATGCCATTCCCTGCCGCCCGGTACGCAGCCTGCAACATGACTTTCAGGCCGGTGACTGGGCCGTGGCGGAAATGCGCCGCCATCCGCTGAAAGGCGACCGTGGCTTTTATGCTGAACTCACTGAATTTATTACCACCGGCGACGACCATCTGGCGCCGTGGTGGGTGACACTGTCACGCCATAATCTTGAGCGTGAAGCCCCGGCAGAAACGTTCAGCGACATGCTGGATGAAAAGCTGGAGCGTGAAGATTTAACTGCGCTGAATTTCGTGACGATTGACAGCGCCAGCACCGAAGATATGGATGATGCGTTGTATGTTGAAGAGCTGGCGGATAATGCGCTGCGCCTGACCATCGCCATCGCCGATCCCACTGCTTATGTGCCTGCTGGCAGCAAGCTGGATGCTATCGCCGCCGAGCGCGCTTTTACTAACTATCTGCCGGGCTTCAATATCCCGATGCTGCCGCGCGAGCTCTCTGATAATGTCTGCTCGCTGCGCCCGAATGAGCGTCGTCCGGCGCTGGCCTGCCGCGTTACCGTTGGTCAGGACGGCTCGCTCTCTGACATCGTATTCTTTGCCGCCTGGGTCGAATCTAAAGCCAAGCTGGTGTATGACGAGGTCTCTGACTGGCTGGAAAACAAAGGCGAATGGCAGCCAGGCAACGAAGCGATCGCTCAGCAGATTCGTTTACTGCATCGTGTTTGCCTCTCCCGTGTAGAATGGCGTCAGCAACATGCGCTGGTGTTTAAAGATCGGCCGGATTACCGCTTCCTGCTGGGCGAGAAAGGCGAAGTGCTGGACATTATTGCCGAGCCGCGCCGTATCGCTAACCGCATTGTTGAAGAGGCGATGATCGCCGCCAATATCTGTGCGGCCATGGTGCTGCGCGATAAGCTTGGCTTCGGCATCTATAACGTGCATCTGGGCTTTGATGTCACGAATGCCGAGCAGGCCGCTGCCGTACTGGCTAATCACGGCGTGACCGCTGATGCCGCTGCAATGGCGACGCTGGAAGGATTTATTCAGCTGCGGCGCGAGCTGGATGCGCAGCCGACTCAGTTCCTTGATAGTCGTATCCGTCGTTTCCAGTCCTTTGCTGAAATCAGCACCGAGCCAGGCCCACACTTTGGTCTTGGCCTGGAAGCGTATGCCACCTGGACCTCCCCGATTCGTAAGTATGGCGATATGGTTAACCATCGTCTGCTAAAAGCGATCGTGCGTGGTGAAAGCGCGTCACGCCCGAATGATGACGTGACGCTGAAAATGGGCGAGCGTCGTCGTTTGAATCGTATGGCGGAACGCGACGTGGGCGACTGGCTGTATGCCCGCTTCCTGAACAAAGCGGCCGGTACCGATACCCGCTTCAGCGCAGAAATCATTGATGTTTCTCGTGGCGGTATGCGCGTACGCCTGCTGGATAACGGTGCAGTGGCCTTTATCCCGGCACCTTTTATCCATGCGGTGCGTGATGAACTGGTGTGCAGCCAGGAAAACGGCACGGTACAGATCAAAGGCGAAGTGATCTATCGCGTTACCAATGTGATTGAAGTCACCATTGCTGAAGTTCGCATGGAAACACGTAATATCGTGGCGCGTCCTGCTGCCTGATAGTGCCATTAACGGGGCGGTATCACGCCGCCCCGTTTTATTAACTGCCTCTGATATTAATAATCTGTCCGCTTGTCTTTCACAACTAAAACGCCTGCCGCCTCACACTTCTCTTAAATTTTCCTTTCTCTAACAAAACTTTAAATTATTTTTACCTTGCTTACCCATTTTCCTTCCCTCTGGATTCAGCAAGGAGTTAGTCATGAGAAACGTCAAAACCGGTTTGATCTGGTTAGCCGTGGCGTTGATTGGCGCATTTGCCTTCGCCATGCTGGCGATTAACCGTGGCGAGCCGGTTAACGCCGTCTGGCTGGTGGTGGCAGCCGTCGCCTGCTACAGCATTGCCTATCGCTTTTACAGCCTGTTTATCGCCAGGAATATCTTTGAACTTAACGATAGCCGCATCACGCCCGCCGAACGCTACAACGACGGTCTCGACTATGTGCCCACCAATAAATGGGTGCTGTTCGGTCACCACTTTGCTGCTATCGCCGGCGCTGGCCCGTTGGTTGGCCCGATCCTGGCGGCGCAAATGGGTTTCCTGCCCGGCACCATCTGGATCCTGGTGGGCGTGATGCTGGCGGGCGCGGTGCAGGATTTCCTGGTGCTATTTATCTCTACGCGACGCGATGGTCGTTCGCTGGGTGAGATGGCACGTCAGGAACTGGGTGCGTTTGCCGGCGTGATTACCATGCTCGGCGCGCTGGGCGTGATGATTATTATCCTGTCGGCGCTGGCGCTGGTGGTGGTAAAAGCGCTGGCTGACAGCCCGTGGGGCCTGTTTACCATCGCCGCGACCATTCCTATCGCCCTGCTGATGGGGATCTGGATGCGCTTTCTGCGCCCTGGCAAAATCGCCGAAGTGTCGCTTATCGGTTTTGTACTGATGATGGCAGCGATTATTTACGGGGGCGATATTGCGCAACATCCTTACTGGGGCCCCTTCTTTACCCTGAAAGGCACCACGCTAACCTGGGTGCTGGTGGGCTATGGTTTTATCGCCTCGGTGCTGCCGGTGTGGCTGCTGCTGGCTCCGCGTGACTATCTCTCAACCTTCCTGAAAATTGGCGTTATTGTCGGCCTGGCCGTGGGAATTTTATTCGCCATGCCTGAAATGAAAATGCCGGCTATTTCGCGCTTTATTGACGGCAGCGGCCCGGTGTTCTCCGGCGCGTTGTTTCCTTTCCTGTTTATTACTATCGCCTGTGGCGCAATTTCCGGCTTCCATGCGCTGGTCTCCAGCGGTACTACGCCGAAGCTGGTCGAGCGTGAAAGTCATATCCGCTTTATCGGCTACGGCGCGATGCTGATGGAATCATTCGTGGCGATCATGGCGCTGATCTGCGCCTCGGTGATTGATCCGGGTGTCTATTTCGCGATGAACTCTCCGGCGGCGCTGATCGGTACCACGGTAGAGAGTGCCTCGCAGGTCATTAACGGTTGGGGGTTTGTGGTAACGCCAGAAATGCTGACCGCCATCGCCCGTGACGTAGGCGAGACTTCGGTGCTGTCGCGGGCTGGCGGCGCGCCAACCTTTGCTGTCGGCATGGCACATATTATTACCGAGGTCTTTAACAGTCGCGCAATGATGGCGTTCTGGTATCACTTCGCCATTCTGTTCGAAGCGCTGTTTATCCTTACTGCGGTAGATGCCGGGACGCGCGCCTGTCGCTTTATGGTACAGGACCTGGCGGGTACGCTGATCCCGGGCTTAGCCAATAACCGCTCCTGGCTGGGCAATATGGCGGGCACCACGGTCGCGGTCGCGGGCTGGGGCTTTTTTGTGTATCAGGGTGTGGTGGATCCGTTAGGCGGTATCAACACCCTGTGGCCGCTGTTTGGCATCGGCAACCAGATGCTGGCCTCAATGGCGCTGATCCTCGGCACCGTGGTGCTGTTTAAAATGAAAAAGCAGCGCTATGCCTGGGTAACAATTTTGCCGACCATCTGGTTATTTATCACCTCAATGACGGCGGGCTGGCAGAAAATTTTTCATGAAAAACCTGCTATCGGCTTTCTTGCACAGGCGAAAAAATTCAGTACGGCTATTGATAACGGCACCGTTATCGCCCCGGCAAAAAGCGTTGCGGATATGCAAACCATTGTGCTCAGCAATCAGATCAACGCCGCCCTGTGCGCTTTCTTTATGCTGGTCGCGGTAACCATGCTGATTTCCGCCTTTTTCGTGATCCGCCGCGCGTTGAAAAGCGAGCGTCCTACCACGCATGAAACTGAGCCGATGCTGCGTAAGGAGGTTCGTCATGTCTGAATTGCTTCGCGCTGCCCCCGCGCGACGTCAAATGGCGAAAATTCAACGCTGCCGTCCGCTGGCTTCCTCAGATACACCGCCGCCTCAGGGTTGGCGGCTGTTCTGGCTGCGGCTGTCGCAAAGTTTTCGTCTGATGGTTGGCGTGCAGGATTATCAGAATTATTTGCGCCATATGCGACAGCGGCATCCTGCCGCCGTGCCGATGACGGAAAAAGAGTTTCATCGGTATTGTCTGGAGGCGCGTTTCCCGGCAAAAGGTGGAAAAATGGGAAAATGTCCTTGTTAAACTGTCAGCAGCTATTACGGCTTCCCGTTGACTGATAGTATCAACATACAAAGCAAACGTTCAGGCGCCCATACCCGGGCGCCTGTTTAACGATCATTCGCGGAAGATGTTAATTTTTACGGAAAAAAGTCGCTTTTGGCATGCATAATGCTTATGTATTCAGTCATAAAGTATTACTAAACTTATGATAGTCACGCGATCTGCTTAACAGGATGGTTTGTATGCTTGAAGATCAGGGTCAAACATTACTCTATACGTTGTTTGGCACCCGCAGCCCTTACTGGCAGCTTACCTCCGACAGTGATGCCCTAAAACTTTCCCGGGAAGAACTGGCGGAAACGAGCCTGGCTGTTCCGCTTACGGCGTCTCAGGCGCAGCTGCTGCGCGCCATGACGGTAGTGACAACCAGCGTAAACATGGTAGTAAATTTGCGTGGCGAAGAATTGCCGATGCATTTTGTCGGACGCAAAGTCAATCAGGGAGAATGGGCTGGCACCGCATCGGCATGGGGCGATACCTCCTCCGTGGCGCGTGATTTGACCCAGGGGCTTTCTTTTGCCGAGCAGGTAGTCTCAGAAGCCAACTCGGTAATTGTCATCCTTGATCAAAACGGCAATATTCAGCGCTTTAACCGCCTCAGTGAAGAATACACCGGCCTGAAAGAGCAGGAAGTCATTGGCCGTAATGTCTTTCAGTTGTTTATGACTCGCCAGGAGGCGGTGGCCTCTCGCCGCAATATTACTGGCTTTTTCCGCGACGGCAGCTCTTATGAAGTAGAGCGCTGGGTGAAAACACGTAAGGGCCAGCGCCTGTTTCTGTTTCGCAATAAATTTGTTCACAGCGGCAGCGGTAAAAACGAAATATTCCTGATCTGTTCCGGCACCGATATCACCGAAGAACGTCGGGCGCAGGAGCGTTTGCGTATCCTGGCGAACACCGATACCGTTACCGGCCTGCCTAATCGTAACGCCATCCATCAACGCATCAGCGAAGTGCTGGAAAAACGCGAACAGCAGCAGATTGGCGTGGTTTATCTGGACCTGGATAATTTTAAAAAGGTTAATGACGCCTACGGCCATATGTTTGGCGATCAGCTGCTACAGGCGGTAGCGCTGGCGGTGCTCACCTGCCTGGAGCCACAGCAAACGCTGGGGCGTCTCGGCGGCGATGAGTTTATTGTGCTGGCAGAAAACAGCTCCCAGACCGCGCTGGAAGCGATGGCGTTACGCATTCTTACGCGCCTGCGTCAGCCTTTCCGCATCGGCCTGATCGAAGTGTATACCAGCTGTTCGCTGGGCATCGCGCTTTCGCCGCAGCATGGTGAAGATCGCGAAAGCCTGATACGCAATGCCGATACGGCGATGTATCACGCCAAAGAGAGCGGACGCGGGCAGGCATGCGTTTTTTCCGCTGAGATGAATCAGCGCGTCTTTGAATATGTCTGGCTGGATACCAATCTGCGTAAGGCGCTGGAGCAGCAGCAGCTGATTGTTCACTATCAGCCCAAAATCAGTGCAGGTAATGCGGTAACGAGCGCCGAAGCGCTGGTGCGCTGGCTTTCACCAGAGCGCGGCCTGATTCCGCCCAATGAGTTTATTTCTTATGCCGAGGAGTCTGGCCTGATTGTGCCACTTGGCCGTTGGGTGATGCTGACGGTGCTACAGCAAATTGTGACCTGGCGTCGTCAGGGGATTTATCTGCGCGTGGCGGTCAACGTCTCCGCGCGTCAGCTGATCGACCAGAGCATTTACAACGACCTGAAACAGGCTCTGCAGCTTAACGGCATGAACTCCAGCCCGATCGATATTGAGCTGACGGAAAGCTGTCTGATTGAAAATGAACAGCAGACGCTGGCCCTGATGCATAAGTTCCGCGAGCTGGGCGCAGAGGTGCATCTGGACGATTTCGGCACCGGTTATTCATCACTGTCTCAGCTGGCGCGCGTGCCAATCGATGCCATTAAACTGGATCAAAGCTTTGTTCGTGATGTTCATAAACAGCCCATTGCCCAATCACTGGTGCGGGCGATCGTTGCCGTGGCTAAGGCGCTGAATCTGCGCGTAATCGCAGAAGGCATTGAAAATCAGCAGGAAGAAGAGTTTCTGTTGAATAACGAAGTGGAAGAACGTCAGGGCTACTATTATGCGAAGCCAATGCCCGCAGATAAACTGGAGCATTGGCTTGCTCAGCGTCCTGCCAAGCCCTGAATCCTGTTAGCTTACTTTACGCAGCTGCGAACTGAGGCGGTTTTGCAGCTGAACCAGGCGCTCCATATAAGCCAGATCTTTTTCCTCAATGGTAAAGGCATAATCCACCCAATCCTCTGTGATATCCATCAGCTCGCCGCGTGAGAGCTGAAGCACGCGCTGACGCGCTTTGAGCATTGCTTTGACGCCGTTGAGTTTGGGCCGCAGCGTATCGATAAAGGTACGCGTAGCTCGATAGCCCTCCCCCTGCTGAAACAGGCGATCAACCAGACCGCGCGTTTCAAACCACTCGGCAGTATGACTCTCGCCTTCACAAATCAGCTCCTCAGCCAGTTTCATACCGGCGCGGCGCGCCACCAGTGAATAGCCGCCCATGCCGGGAAACAGGTTAAAAGCAATTTCCGGGAAGCCCATACGCGCATTATTTTGCGCCAGCAAAAAGTGATGGGCTAACGCCGCCTCGAAACCGCCGCCCAGAGCGCTGCCTTCAACCATGGCGATAGTCACCGCACCGACATCGAATCCCTGCGCTGCGGCATGAATGCAATCCACACAGGCGCGCGCATAAGCACGCAGCGCCTCGCGTCTGTTATTTTTTATGCACTCCACAAAAAACTGCAGGTCGCCGCCAGCGTTAAACATCGCCGGAACCAGCGACCCTGTTACCCAAAAATCAATGGGTAAACCAGAGCGCTGAGCGGCATAACGGAGATTCATGATCTCTTCAATAAGCGCATGATTAAAGGAAGGCCGCGGTTCCGCACGTAGCATCATCCACATCGTGCGCCGCTCTTCTTCATACCAGGCATCCAGCTGAGTGGTCTGTCCAGATTCAGTAAACAGTCGGCAGGTAGGTTGGTTTAGTAATGACATAGTCTCATCCTCGGTATAGTTGATGCGTTAAACGCAACACCAGCCTAATGCAGAGTGAGACAACACTGAATGAGCGACTGATTTTTAAGATAAAATACAAAAAAACCCCGCCGTGGCGGGGTTGATTTTTAGCCAATAAATTACTTAACTGCTGCGCGCTGGCCTGCGACTGCGCGATGCCGTTTTATCTGTTTTGAATAAATTGCAGTAATGATTGGCACTAACAGAGAGGTCACAATAACCGAGGTGGCGACCAGCGCCGTCGCTGCGGGCGCTACCGGTTTAAACTGCGGCACCATCTCAGCAATCAATACCGGCGTGGCTACTGCCGCGCCTGCCGAACTGGAGGCAGCCACCCCGGCCGTACCGTCTCCGCCGCCGATCAGACGATCGGCAATAATCAATGGGATGCCGGTAACGATAATAACCGCGACGCCCAGCATGATGCCCAGCAGGCCGGTCTGCGCGATAACCGCCAGATTGATGGTGTTGCCCAGTGCAAAGGCAAAGAAAGGAATCAGCGTCTGTACCGCCTTGCCGAAAAATTCACGCAGCTCAGGATCCAGGTTCCCTAAGGTAAAACCAACCAGGAATGGCAGCACCGCACCGACAAAAACATGTGGCTCAAACGAGGCGATCCCGGCGGTGCCTAAAATCACCATCGTCATTAACGGGCCCGATTCCAGTGACATCAGTACG
This sequence comes from Pantoea sp. FN0305, assembly GCF_050113845.1. NCBI lineage: Bacteria > Pseudomonadati > Pseudomonadota > Gammaproteobacteria > Enterobacterales > Erwiniaceae > Pantoea > Pantoea sp. FN0305. The sequence continues at coordinate 188,168 of NZ_JBNJSN010000005.1, forward strand.
AAGGCGCCCGCCTCTTCTTTAGTACCATACTGCTGCATTAAAGAAGCGTAGAGACCGCCGTTGGTCATATCCATTGCTGCTACCAGTGCCAGCGTTGACAATCCGGCCAGCATTCCCACTTCAAATCCATTTTCTGGTATCAGGCGGGAGGCGATAGCCGCCACAACCCAGGCCACAGCAATTTTTGTTACCACCAGCGTGCCCGACTTACGCAGTACGGTGCCGGTAGCGCTTAATTTTATTGATGCGCCCATACAGAAGAACCAGACGGCCAGAATCGGCACGGTTCCGCTCATCAATCCATTAGTAAACGATCCAAAGTACTTACCTGAATCAGGCGCAAATGTATGGCAAAGCGCCCCTAAGAACAGGGGCACCAGCATCATCCCGCCCGGTATTTTATCGATAGCTCTTTTGATATGCATGTTGCGTTCCACCCTTGTTGAGCAAGATGTCAGAACCATCCTGCAACGCCCATCGGGGCAATGGATAGCAACATACCGTGATTATTCAGCGGAAAAAGTGATCCTCTCGATATTTTTGAAACTACGTTTCAATTTTATAGAAAGCTTATTTTGCATTTGCGTGAGGCATCAACCTTTTTGCCCGTAATAGGCATTGGCGCCATGCTTGCGCAGCCAGTGTTTATCCAGCAAAGCCTGCTGCATTGCCGGTAAGTCTGGGGTAAGTTGTTGACTGAACAATGCCATGTAGGCCACTTCCTCCAGCACCACCGCACTGTGAACCGCATCTTTGGCACTTTTGCCCCAGGCGAAAGGCCCGTGGGAATGTACCAGCGCAGCAGGAACGGCCAGTGGGGCGATATCCCGCTCACGCAGCGTTTCGATAATCACCTGTCCAGTTTCCCATTCGTAGCGGTGCGCAATTTCTTCATCGGTCATCATACGCGTACAGGGAATCGGGCCATAAAAGTCGTCGGCGTGCGTGGTGCCCCAGGCAGGGATATCGCGTCCAGCCTGCGCCCAGATGGTGGCGTGACGCGAGTGCGTATGCACGATGCCGCCAACATCTGGCCAGGCCAGGTAGAGTGCCCGATGTGTATCGGTATCGGATGAGGGACGCTTATCGCCTTCGACAACTTCTCCGGTTTTCAGCGCCACAACCACCATATCGTCGCGCTTCATGGCGTCGTAACTCACGCCGGAGGGTTTGATAACCAGCAAACCGCGCTCGCGATCGATAGCACTGACGTTGCCCCAGGTAAAGGTCACCAGATTGTGTTCAGGCAGCGCCAGATTGGCTTCAAGTACCTGCTCTTTGAGTTCTTCCAGCATAATCTTTCCATCCACCCTTTTGTAAATGCACTATTGTTATTGGGCTGGCGTGGTAAAGGTATGGAAGCGCTGGCTGATTAGATAGCGCGATCTGGCTGATAAGCTGGTTTTGTGTCGTGAATTAGGAGTTTTTAACCTGTTGTAACTTTTGGTAGTGCCTATAATTAATTAAGGCAATTGAACCCTGGGTGATTATTAGCACCCTTATTTTTAATAAGTACAATTGCTGTTCCTGACGTAAACAGACGATCGGAAATCAACCAGATTCTGCCGCAACAACGGCAAAACAGGGAAGTGTTCCGATCTAAAATAAACGGTCAGCGAACCTGAGACGCGGAGCAACCCGACTATACTTAAAAGGGTTCCTCTGTGAGCAACAATTAAGGAGAAGTAATTATGACTAACAATGCAAAACGCATTTCCGCTACCGTGCTGGCTGTTGTCGTTGCCCTGTCTTTAACCGGCTGCAGCAACTGGTCTAAACGCGACCGTAACACAGCAATCGGTGCTGGCGCTGGCGCTATTGGCGGCTCGGTTCTGACTAACGGCAGTGGCCTGGGTACTATCGGCGGCGCAGCTGTCGGCGGGATTATTGGTCACCAGATCGACTAAACTTTAATATAATTATAATTCAAGGCTACGCAGCGCATCTACCCATACGACAAGGCCGTTCATTGAACGGCCTTGTTTTTTTCATCCGCCAGCCAGTTTCACCTTGAATCCTTTCGCTTCCAGCAGGCTTTTTAATTCATCGCGTTTGTCGCCCTGAATCTCAATAAAGCCCTCTTTCGCTGCTCCGCCGCAGCCGCACTTTTTCTTTAGCTCAGCCGCCAGCTTATTAAGCCCGGCATCATCCAGATCCAGTCCGGTGATAATGCACACCCCTTTGCCTTTACGTCCGCTGGTTTGGCGCTGAATACGGACAATACCGTCGCCTTTAGGGCGTGGGGCTTTGATTTCCGGCTGAGTAATGCGGCCGCTGTCAGTGGAATAAACCAGCGGATTATCTTTACTCATGCTCCCTCCTGCAGTGAAGTCAGAATAGCCTGTAGCGTGGCTGCCGGATCGGCTGACTGAGTGATCGGGCGTCCAATAACCATATAGTCAACGCCCGCCTGCTGTGCCTGAAGCGGCGTCATAATACGACGTTGATCGCCCGCCTCGCTGCCGGCAGGACGTATGCCTGGCGTAACCAGTTTAAACGCCTGGCCGAACTGCTGCTTAAAGACAGCGGCCTCATGTGCCGAACAGACCACGCCATCCAGCCCGCACTGTTGCGTCAGACGCGCCAGGCGTGCGGCATATTCTGCCGGCGTTGCCGTGATGCCCAGATCCTGCAGATCGGCGGCTTCCATACTGGTCAGCACCGTTACCGCAATCAGCAGAGGCGCATCCTTACCAAAAGCGGTCAATGCTTCACGGGCGGCCTTCATCATACGCGCCCCGCCGCTGGCGTGTACGTTAACCATCCACACCCCCAGATCGGCAGCGGCGGCCACCGCATGCGCAACGGTATTGGGAATATCATGGAATTTCAGATCGAGGAAAACCTCAAAACCACGCTGATGCAAATCACGGACAAACTGAGGTCCGAAAAGCGTGAACATCTCTTTGCCCACTTTTAAACGGCAGCTGGCAGGATCGATACCATCCACGAAGGCCAGCGCACGGTTACGGTCAGCGTAATCAAGCGCGACCAGAACAGGCGAGTCATTACGGTTTTGAGGTTGAGACATGTCTATTCCTTCAACAATGGGGCACCGCACGGCGCAGGAGAAAACGGCAAGCATTCTACCTGCCACTGGCGGCGGAAAACAGCTTTAAGCTGCAGCAAACAGGGCCAGAATCGACCTGCCAGGCAAATTATCCGCGCTGCAAAGGGAGTCTGCTGCTATTGAGTTTTAAGTATGTTGTAACTAATGACAGCGCGATAACCCGCTGTAAAAGAGGTTACCGCAATGGTAGTTTGATTATTGGCCATCCAGCCCGCGTATGGGTTTAACCGTTGACCAGGCACGACAAGAAGGACAATGCCAGTAGAGCGCGTGCGCCGTAAAGCCACATTTTTGACAGCGATAGCGTGGCTTGGTACGGATCTGCTCGCCTACCATATCACGCAGCACCATCAGGCTCTCTTTGGCTCGGCCATCTTCCGCCTCATGCAGATGGAAATCCATCAGGCGATGGAAAACGCGCATGGTAGGATGCCGCTGTAGCTGTCGGTTGATATAAACCTGCGCCACATCCGCGCCCTCTTCGCGCTCCAGAATATCTGCCAGATGAAGTTCGGCCAGCGCGCCGGTGTTTTCTTCCACACAGCGGCGCAGATAATCAGCCCAGACGTGCGGCTGCCCCAACTGTTGATAACAGCTCTCCAGCATATCAAGCGTTTCGCTGACCAGCTCTTTATCCTGCTCAATCACGCGTTGCAGATGACCCGCGGCTCGGGCGTAATCACCCTTCGCCATAAAAATACGTCCCATCATGATGGAAACGCGCGCGCTCTGACGGTCGGCCGCCTCTCCTTTTTTCAGCAGGCTAAGCGCCCGGTCAAGGTCGTCGCTGCCCATCGCCAGCAAAGCCAGCTCGCAGTAGAAGTGCGCAATTTCTATCTGATGATGACTTTTACCGAGCTTAACCAGCCTTTCAGCAACGTCTATCGCTTTTTGCCATTCGCTGGTGGCCTGATAGATAACCAGCAGCTGCTGGAGCGCGCTGAGACGAAAATCGGTTTCGTCAGTGAGCTGTTCGAACATCTCTTCAGCCCGGTCATACAGCCCTGCCGCCATATAGTCGCGGCCCAGCTGCTGTACCGCCAGCAGACGTTGTTCGTAGCTCAGGGAGGCACTCTCCATCAGGGATTGATGGATGCGTATCGCACGATCCACTTCACCGCGCGAGCGGAAAAGATTGCCCAGCGTCAGGTGCGCTTCCACCGTGCCGCTGTCCTCTTTCAGCATATCGAGGAAAAGATCGACCGCTTTATCCTGCTGGTTTGACAGCAGAAAGTTTACGCCGGTCACATAATCGCGTGACAGACGATTCGCCTCTTGCTGCTTATCCTGCTGCGCACTTCTGCGCCCCATGTACCAGCCATAGGCAGCGGCCACGGGCAGTAACAGAAACAGCAGTTCCAACATCGGGAGTTATTCCTTGACGACAGGCGGATGTGACGGAGTCACGTTGTCGGTCTGAACGGTTTGCTGCTGCAGACGCTTGAGTTTACGCTGTGCATTAGCCAGTGACACGCGCACTCGCAGCCAGAAAAGACCACAGATTGCCCAGCCCAGTACAAACCCTGCGCCGAACAGCGAGGCCAGTAAAGTAGAGATACGGTACTCGCCCTGCGCAATCAAAAAGTTAAATGAGACAACCTGGTCATTATGCGCGCCAAGCGTCACAGAGATGATGAATATCACCAGAACCAGTAAAAAGATCAGTAAATATTTCACATTTCGTCCTGTAATTCGGTGTAAGCCAAAGGATTATGCCAAAAATGTCATAAGGATGCTTGCTGAGATAGTGGCTTTACTCGTTATCTCAGCAAAAATCTGTTTTCTCACTTAGGTTATGGGGCCGAAAAGGCGCATTGCAATCATGATTCTTTATCCTGTTCGCGCTGGGCAATCTCCTGATGCTCATCAGGCGGAATGGTCAACGGGCCACACAGGCGCTGCGCCAGCCAGCAAGCCAGCGTCACCAGCAGCCAGCTAATCCAGGTAGCGACCAGCAGATCGCGCGGCCAGTGCATTCCCAACAGCACCCGACTTCCCATAACGGCAACGGCCCAAATCATCAGGATTGTCACGGTTTTTCGGTGGCGGCGCGGCCAAAGTAGCCCCACGCCCAGCAGTGCCCAGCTGGCAGCAAACATGGTATGCCCCGACGGAAAGGCAAAGCCTGTTTCAAATGCCCAGTGACGCTTCAGCCACTGTGGAATATGGTTATCATTCGCCACTAAACGCGTCACTATCTGGCCGCGCGCCTGCCGATCCAGCTGATAAAACTCATCGCCGGGAATGCCATGCGTTTTTTCCAGCCATACCACATAGGGACGTGGCTCCTGCACCCGCGCCTTGATAAAAGATTTGGTATATTGCCCGGCGAGAATCGCGGCGATCATAATCACCAGCAGAAACAGCGCGGGTTTTAAACGAAAGCGCAGACACCATAAAAACCAGGCGCACAGGATTGCGCTGGTGAGGATCCCCCATGGCCGCGTCACGGTTTCCGTCATCCAGAACAGCAAACGTAAACCCAATCCGCTGGCGCCTGGCTGCCACTGCCAGTGGGAAAGCCACATCAACAGCGGCATTATCGACAGTAACAGAGCGCCAAAGGCGGTGCGTTTTGCTATTTCCAGCATGCTGCTTCCTTGTCATTAATAAGTATTCAAGCGAATAGCTTTTAATAATAGCTTACAAATGAACAACATAACCATGAATACTTAGATAATCGTGCGTTATCACATTAATCGTCGTGACGTATTACCCGTACGCAGACGGGTTATGGCAAAATAGACGCCATGTTTTCGGTCAGCCTGACCAACAGGCGCTACCTTGATGATAGCGCAACCTAATATGGTTCTGGAGAGTCACATGCAGCTTAAACGGGTGGCAGAAGCTAAACTGCCCACGCCCTGGGGCGATTTCCTCATGGTGGGATTCGAAGAATTGGCTACCGGCCACGACCACGTCGCGCTGGTATTTGGTGATGTTAATAACAATGAAGCCGTACTGGCGCGTGTGCATTCTGAATGCCTGACCGGCGATGCGCTGTTCAGCCTGCGCTGCGACTGTGGTTTCCAGCTGGAAGCTGCCCTGAACGCCATTGCTGAAGAAGGCCGTGGCGTTCTGCTTTATCATCGTCAGGAAGGCCGTAATATTGGCCTGTTGAATAAGATCCGCGCTTATGCGCTGCAGGATAAAGGCTACGATACCGTTGAAGCGAATCACCAGCTGGGATTTGCCGCCGATGAGCGTGATTTTACCCTGTGTGCCGATATGTTTAAGCTACTGGGCGTTGATGAAGTGCGGTTATTAACCAACAATCCACGCAAAGTGGAGATTCTGAGCGAAGCCGGGATCAATATCGTTGAGCGGGTACCGCTGATTGTGGGGCGTAACCCCAAGAATGCGCACTATCTGGACACTAAAGCAGAGAAAATGGGCCATCTGCTGCCCAAATCCTGATAAGTCTGCCGGGCATTCCGTCGCATCATGCGCGTGTAGATGAATGCCCGGCGTCTGGTTAATTCAGCATATTACGAATCACATAATGCAATATGCCGTCGTTCTGGTAATAGGTGAGTTCATTGCCGGTATCGATACGGCAGCGCGTGTCCAGCTCTTCCCGGCTGCCGTCCGGGCGCGTAATAGTCACTTTCACCGTACCGCCGGGCTGCAAGTCACGCAGATTTTCAATATCAATCAGCTCTTCGCCACTCAGGTTTAACGTTTTTCGTGTTACGCCCTGCGGAAACTCCAGCGGTAAAATGCCCATACCGATCAGGTTGGAACGGTGAATACGTTCAAAGGATTCACAGATAACCACCCGAACGCCAAGCAGACGCGGCCCTTTCGCTGCCCAGTCGCGGCTGGAGCCAGAGCCATACTCTTTACCTGCAATCACCGCCAGCGGTACGCCCTGCTGCTGATAAACCATCGCAGCGTCATAAATCGACATCTGCTCGCCATTTGGCACTACACGCGTGATGCCGCCTTCCACTCCCGGCACCATTTCGTTGCGAATACGAATATTGGCGAATGTACCGCGCATCATAACCTCATGGTTACCACGCCTTGAGCCATACGAGTTAAAGTCACCGCGCTCCACGCCTCGCTCAAGCAAATAGCGACCCGCGGGGCTTTCCGCCTTGATGCTGCCTGCCGGAGAGATATGGTCGGTTGTCACCGAGTCGCCCAGCATTGCCAGAATGCGCGCGCCTTTGATGTCCTGCACCGGCTTGGGCGTTTTTTCCATATCATCAAAGAAAGGCGACAGGCGGATGTAGGTTGAGCCTTCATCCCAGTCGTAAGTGGCTGCCTCACTGACTTTGATCTGCTGCCATTCCGGCGTGCCATCAAAAACTTCTGAATACTCTTTCAGGAACATATCGCTGGAAACCTGCTGTACCGCCGCGGTGATTTCATCAGGCGTTGGCCAGATATCACGCAAATATACCGGCTTGCCGGTTTTATCCTCTCCCAGCGGCTCGCTCTGCAGGTTGATATTCATATTACCCGCCAGCGCGTAGGCAACAACCAGCGGCGGTGAAGCCAGCCAGTTGGTTTTGATCAGCGGATGAATACGGCCTTCAAAGTTACGATTGCCCGAAAGCACGGCACCGACCGTCAGATCGCCCTCTTTGATTGCGCTTTCAATATTTTCCGGCAGCGGTCCCGAGTTACCAATACAGGTAGCGCAGCCGTAGCCCACCAGATTAAAGCCGAGCTTATCGAGATAAGGGGTCAAACGCGCGGTAGCCAGATAATCGGATACCACTTTGGAACCGGGCGCCAGAGAAGCTTTCACCCAGGGCTTACGCTGCAAACCAAGCGAGACCGCTTTTTTCGCCAGCAGGCCGGCGGCCATCAGCACGCTTGGGTTGGAGGTATTGGTACAGGAGGTAATGGCAGCGATAGCCACTGCGCCGTCGGTTAATTCATGTTCCTGCTCACCGTCACGGTAAGTGACCCCATGATGGGCTTTTTGCGCACGATTCACTTCCAGCTCGTTACTTTGCTGGAAAGCCTGCGGCACGTCGCCCAGGGAAACGCGATCCTGCGGACGCTTTGGACCAGCAAGGCTGGCTTCCACTTCATTCATGTCCAGGGCCAGGGTGCTGGTAAAAATCGGCTCTTCACCCGGCTCGCGCCATAATCCCTGCGCCTTAGCATAGGCTTCTACCAAAGCAGCCTGTTCGCTGCTGCGGCCGGTCAGTTTCATATAGCCGATGGTGACATGATCGATAGGGAAAAAACCACAGGTAGCGCCATACTCGGGTGCCATATTAGCGATGGTGGCGCGATCCGCCAGCGGCAAATCATCCAGCCCGTCGCCATAAAACTCTACAAACTTGCCGACAACACCCTGTTTACGCAGCATTTGCGTTACGGTCAGCACCAGGTCAGTGGCGGTAATGCCTGCACGTAATTTTCCCGTGAGCTTAAATCCCACTACGTCCGGGATTAGCATCGATACCGGTTGACCCAACATCGCCGCTTCCGCCTCAATACCGCCAACGCCCCACCCTAATACGCCAAGGCCGTTGATCATGGTGGTATGGGAATCGGTGCCGACTAAGGTATCGGGATAAGCGACACGCTTGCCATCCTGCTCTTCATGCCACACAGCCTGGCCTAAATATTCCAGGTTAACCTGATGGCAAATGCCGGTGCCGGGCGGCACGACGCGGAATTTATCGAAAGCCTTTTGCCCCCAGCGCAGAAAAACGTAGCGCTCGTGGTTGCGCTCCATTTCCAGCCGGACATTTTCTTCAAAGGCATTATCATCCCCGAAGCGGTCAACGGTCACGGAGTGGTCGATAACCAGATCAACTGGTGAAAGCGGATTTACTTTCGCTACATCGCCACCCAGACGCTTAACCGCTTCGCGCATGGCCGCCAAATCAACCACAGCGGGGACGCCGGTAAAATCCTGCATCAGTACACGTGCAGGGCGATAAGCGATTTCACGATCGGCATGGGCGCTTTTTTGCCAGTCGGCAAGCGCCTGAATATCATCAGCGGTAACAGAACTCTCATCCTGCCAGCGTAGCAGGTTTTCCAGTAACACTTTCAGTGACTTGGGTAAACGGGAGAGATCGCCCAGCTGCTGAGCGGCACGTGGAAGACTATAAAAATGGTAGCGTTGCCCATCTACATCCAGCGTGTCCTGACTTTTATCGCGCAGGGATAACGACATAGCTCCTCCTTTTTATAATGCGCTTAATAACCCGATGCTTAACAAGGTCTGTGTTAAACATAGTACAAACTGTGGTTAACGTTTTTATAACAACACGAATCGACACATTCACAGGAAAAAACAGGAAACAGCAAGGCGGAAAATGGAAACGTACGAGGGAAAAAGAAAAGCAAAACGCCCCGCAGTAAACAGACGGGGCGTTTGGACGGAGAACCAGAGAGAGAAATAACTTATTGCATTAAAAGCCAGGCAGCGGCCATCCAGACTAATAAGGAATAGGCGGAAGCGCTAAACAACGGAAAAAAAGTAATATTCATTAGGCACCCTCTCAGGTCGATTTCCGACCAATAAGTCACTGAACATTGAATCTATTAAAAAACATTAATAGATTCTACCGAATGCTGTAATTGGTTAATTTTATCGGGCGAAGTACAGTGCCCCGATCGGTTTGCCGATCAACAGAAAGGTCGAAATGAATAATTATTTTATTATTTTAGATAAATACGAATAGTTATAGTTTATTTATTGTTGTTATCTAGCATCAATTCAATAAAACTGCGCTGCGCGTCATTAAGATTCCATGATTCCGGAATCGTCGCTTTATCCTGTACTTTGGGTTTACAGCTGGCCGTTTTTAATTTGCGAACCGGCTGCGTTTTAAGCGGCAATGCTTGTTCCCACATAATTAACTCCAGATTTGCCAAACCATTAAGGCAACAACAGTCCAGAACAGGCCACACGCTGCAAATACTGCCAACCAGGCTTTGCGACGGATGCTGCTGCCACTTTTTGCCACCTTAGTGGCATTACCCTGTACGCCAGGTTGTATTGAAATTCTCATAGCCATAGTTTTTGATAATCACTCTCATTAAAACGATTGGTAACTTCAATCAGCTTTTAGGAGAAATCCTAAACATTTTAAGACCAAAAATCCAGCTATTTTTGTTGAGTTAAACGATAAGTACAATTTATCGTTCGCTAAAGATCGTATTAGTGATGCTTAACTTCATTCCCCTTTTTTAATCTTCCTTTAACTCAAATTACAGTAAGAAAATAACTTATAGATCCAGTTAATACTTGAGAAAAATTTTCTGAATCCCTTACTGGCTGCTGTTACGGGTTCGATTTAACTTGAGTATGAGAATTGTCCTGGCAGTGCGCAAAATTCCCCGCATGAAAATGTGTACTGTTTCTCATTTAATTAATAACAATTGAAAAACATGTGATGAATGTTTCATTTACAGAAAAATGATCCTAAAGATTCCAAAATTTGTGCAATTAGCTGGTATTAAAGACAAAAGGCCGCAGCAGCGGCCTTAATTCCACTCAATAAATAAGGTTATTCTATTTAAAAGGCAGACGGATATCTTTAAACATGGCTTCAATATCTTCATTTGAGCGTAGCGCCACCGCTGTATCAACCACGTCTCGCGTTAAATGCGGCGCAAAACGTTGAATGAAATCATACATATAGCTACGCAGGAAGGTACTGCGACGAAACCCGATTTTGGTGGTGCTGTTTGTGAAAATATCTGCGGCTTCAATACGAACCAGATCGGGATCGGCTACCGGGTCAACCGCCATACTGGCGATAACACCCACGCCCAGCCCAAGCCGCACATAGGTTTTAATCACATCTGCATCGGTAGCCGTAAAGACAATACGCGGCGTCAGGCCGGCACGATTGAACGCTGTATCCAGTTCTGAGCGACCGGTAAAGCCAAAGGTGTAGGTTACCAGCGGATATTCCGCCAGTTCCTCAATAGTGACATCGCTTTTTCCTGCCAGCGGATGATCGGGCGTGACTACAATGGCGCGATTCCAGTGGTAGCAAGGCAGCATGATAAGGTCGTCGTAGAGATGCAGTGCTTCAGTGGCAATAGCGAAATCCGCGTTCCCTTTGGATACCGCTTCGGCAATCTGAGTTGGCGACCCCTGATGCATATGCAGCGAAACGCGCGGGTAACGCTCAATAAAGCCTTTGATTACGCCAGGAAGCGCATAACGCGCCTGGGTGTGCGTGGTGGCGACATACAGCGAGCCTTTATCGGGCCAGGTGTGTTCACCGGCCACTGATTTGATGGCATCGACCTTAGAGAGCACTTCACGCGCAATGCGGATAATCTCTTCGCCTGCAGGCGTCACCTGGGTCAGATGTTTACCGCTGCGCGCAAATATCTGAATGCCCAGCTCATCCTCCAGCATACGCACCTGCTTACTGATACCAGGCTGCGAGGTATAAAGCCCTTCCGCAGTCGATGAGACATTCAGATTATGATTAACTACTTCCACGATGTAACGCAGCTGTTGCAATTTCATAGTTGTTTATCCCGGATAAAGTACGCACTAAACCCGCGCGCGACCCGGGAAAACTCTCAGGAAAAGGCGCCTGGCGGGCGAGTTATAGCGACAGGAAATATCAGAATTACTGCTATAACAACTATAACATTTTTATGTTTGATGTATAGCTTTTAGCTATAAGCAAAACAAAAAGAAAAGGCCAGTCAAAGACTGGCCCTGAGGCGGTAGCACAAATTTAACTGTAGCTTCGCATTTCTTTTCTATTAGCGCTGAGTAACAGTAGAAAAAATGCGGCTTATTTTTCTGTCACACGCCATGCGCCATCAACGTAAAAAGCTGACCAGCCGGTGGCTTTGCCCTCTTTTTCGGAGCTGACATACTGCTGTTTGGTTTTACGACTAAAGCGTACCAGCGTTTTGTTGCCTTTATCATCCGTGGCGGGCGCATCGGCAAGATAACGCAGCTTTTCCGGTAACCGATCGCGGAAGCGTTGCAGTTCTTCCACCAGCGGCGCACGGGTTTCACGCGATTTAGGGAAAGTATTGGCTGCCAGGAACACGCCTGCCGCACCGTCACGCAGCACAAAATAGGCGTCCGATTTTTCACAGGGCAGTTCCGGTAGCGGCACCGGATCTTCTTTCGGCGGCGCAACTTCGCCATTACGCAGAATTTTACGGGTGTTCTTACACTCGTCATTGGTGCAGGCCATGTATTTGCCAAAGCGCCCCATTTTCAGGTGCATTTCGGAACCACACTTTTCGCATTCAACAATCGGCCCGTCATAGCCCTTGATACGGAACTCGCCCTGTTCAATCTCATAACCATCACAGCTGGGGTTATTACCACACACGTGCAGCTTGCGATGATTATCAATCAGGTAGCTATCCATCGCGGTGCCGCACTTCTGACAGCGACGACGCGCACGCAGCGCGTTGGTTTCCGCATCATCCCCTTCCAGAATATTCAGAACTTCATTTTCCGGAATCAGATTGATGGTTTGCTTACAGCGCTCTTTCGGCGGTAAGGCATAGCCGGAACAGCCAAGGAAGACGCCGGTGCTGGCGGTGCGAATGCCCATTTCACGACCACAGGTCGGACAGTCGATGGACGTCAACACCATCGGGTTGGGCTGCATGCCGCCCTCTTCCGGATCTTTTTCCGCCTGGTCCAGCTGTTTGCTGAAATCGGCGAAGAAATTATCCAGTACCGCTTTCCATTCAGCCTGATCGTTGGCAACCTGATCAAGGTTATCTTCCATATGCGCGGTAAAATCATAGCTCATCAGATCGCGGAAGTTCTCTTCCAGCCGATCGGTAACAATTTCACCCATTTTTTCCGCATAGAAACGGCGGCTTTCCACGCGTACGTAGCCACGATCCTGAATGGTCGAAATAATCGATGCATAGGTAGAAGGACGACCGATACCGCGTTTTTCCAGCTCCCGCACCAGCGAGGCTTCGCTGAAGCGCGCCGGCGGCTTGGTAAAGTGCTGGCTTGGATTCAGCTGCTGCAGGCTCAGCTCATCGCCAATCTCAATGGCTGGCAGAATACGATCTTCATCGCCTTTGCGCAGCGCAGGCATCACTTTTGTCCAGCCGTCAAAGCGCAGGATGCGCCCTTTGGCTTTCAATTTGAAATCGCCAGCCGCTACCGTCAGCGTGGTGGAATCATACTGCGCCGGCATCATCTGGCAGGCAACAAACTGACGCCAGATAAGCTGATAAAGCTTCTGGGCATCCGCTTCCATATCCTTCAGCTGTTCGGCCTGAATGGTTACGTCAGAGGGGCGTATCGCTTCGTGCGCTTCCTGAGAGTTCTCTTTGCTGGCGTAGGCGTTAGCTGTTTTCGGCAGATACTTATCGCCGAAATTTGATTCGATATAGCCGCGTGCCATCGCGACGGCATCCTGGCTCAGGTTAGTAGAGTCGGTACGCATATAGGTAATATGGCCCGCTTCGTACAAACGCTGCGCCAGCGCCATGGTTCTTTTAACGCCAAAGCCCAGGCGGGTACTGGCCGCCTGCTGCAGCGTAGAGGTAATAAAAGGCGCGCCCGGCTTGCTGCTGGTTGGCCGGTCCTCACGATCTTCTACGCGAAAACGCGCTTTTTCCAGCAGGCTAACCGCCGCCTGCGTCTGTTCTTTATTAACCGGTCGGAATGGTTTCTCACTCTGGTGAGTCACCTGCATCGGCAAGTCGCTGCCCTTCGGCGTGGTGAGATCAGCGCTTAACTCCCAATACTCTTCCGGTACGAAGGCTTTGATTTCACGCTCGCGCTCTACCACCAGCCGTACGGCAACGGACTGAACGCGTCCGGCGGATAACCCACGGGCGATCTTTTTCCACAGCAGCGGGGAAACCATGTAACCCACCACGCGATCCATAAAACGGCGGGCCTGTTGAGCATTCACGCGCTCAATATTGAGCTCGCCTGGCTTATCAAAAGCCTGACGAATTGCATTTTTGGTAATTTCGTTAAACACCACGCGGCTGAAGCGTTTGTCGTCGCCGCCGATCACTTCCCGCAGGTGCCAGGCGATGGCTTCCCCTTCGCGGTCAAGGTCGGTTGCGAGATAGATATGATCGGCTTCCTGCGCCAGCGCTTTCAGCTCAGCAACAACTTTTTCTTTACCGGGCAAAATTTGATAGTCAGCTTTCCAGCCGTGCCACGGATCGACGCCCATACGGTTAACCAGCGCCGTCTTTTCGTCTTTCTTCGCTTTTTTGGCAGGCCGAGCGTCAGCGCTCTTTTTCACCGTCGAGCCACTTGTCGGCAAATCACGTATATGACCCACGCTGGACTTAACCACGTAGTCTTTACCGAGATATTTATTAATCGTTTTGGCCTTTGCCGGGGACTCGACTATTACGAGAGCTTTACCCATATTTACCTTTACCTGATGAATACGTCCGAATGTAATGATGGCGTTTTCCAGCGTTGCCAGTCAGCGTGTCAACCTATATGAGCGAATCAAAAAGAATTCAACCTGGCCTGATTTGAAGCAAGCAACCTAATATACGACAGCTTATGGTACTGATTAGCAGACGATTTTAGCCGGAACCCGACGCTCATTGCTACTTGCGTAAAGTCATTTTTACGCCCGGACACTGAAACGCCCACACTGTACCTGATAAAATCGGATACGCAACTTAATTAGCATCTCGCCTGGTTTTACGCCACTTTTGGCGATTTTTCCCGCCGCCAGAATATCCATACTCTATTTGCGGTTAGCGACGTCAGGCCAGTAATATAGAAGAGAATTATAATCTGTCAAAATGGGGTTAAATAATGAACGCAAAAACGGTCGCGCTATCTCGCGGAGAAATACTCGAAAAAGCCAATGCGCTAATCCGTGAACATGACGATTATTTTGCCGGTATCGAAGCCAGCGAAGTGGAACAAAATGGTCAGCTGCTGATTTTTCGCGGCGACTATTTTTTGGATGAAAACGGGCTGCCTACCGTTAAAAGCACGGCGGTATTTAACATTTTTAAAGCGCTGACGGTGGGGCTTTCAGAGAAATATCATCTGGCCGATTAACGCCCGGACCAGCCGGGCGTGAGGGAGTTACAGCAGCGGCTTGTCGCCACGCTGCCACAGTTTCAGCAACTGACGAGCGGCACTGTCGGCGGCGCTTTGCGTAAAGCGATCCATCAGCTTTTTACGGCGCATATAACGCACGCTGACCACGCTGAAATGCTCCATGCGTTCGATAATAAGATCGTCGCTGGTTCCCAGCCCATCAATCAGCTGTTTTTCCAGCGCCTGGCTGCCATACCAATGTTCACCGGTCGCCACCCGATCGATATCTAATACCGGGCGCATTTGCTGAACAAACTGTTTAAACAGCAGATGCGTTTCATTGAGATCTTCGCGAAACTTATTACGACCCTGCTCGGTATTTTCGCCAAATAAGGTCAGCGTACGCTTATATTCTCCGGCGGTGTGCAGTTCCACATCAATATTGTTGCGCTTCAGCAAACGATTGAAGTTTGGCACCTGTGCCACCACGCCAATCGATCCAATAATGGCAAAAGGCGCGGCGATAATGCGATCGGCCACGCAGGCCATCATATAGCCGCCGCTGGCAGCGACTTTATCCACCGCGACCGTTAAGCGAATATTTTTTTCCCGCAGACGCTGCAGCTGCGAAGCCGCCAGCCCGTAGCCGTGCACCACACCACCCGGACTTTCCAGCCGCAGCAGCACTTCATCCTGCTCACGCGCCACCGCCAGTACTGCAGAAATTTCTTCCCGCAAAGAGGTGACCTCACCGGCATCCATGCTGCCTTTGAAATCCAGAACATACAGCACAGGTTTATGTTCTGCGCCGGGCAGGCCCTGCTTCGCCTGCTGCTTAGCCGTTTTCGCTTCCTGCTTCTGCTTTTTCTTTTCCGCTTTCTGACGCAGCTTTTGCTCCTGCGGCGGCAGTAACGCCAGCAGCATCGCTTTTTTCATTTCACGGTAGCGCTCGTTAAGCTGGGTGACCTGCAGCTGCCCGCTTTGCCCGCGCTTACGTTGCGTAGCGTTAACCAGTATCAGGGCTATCGCTGCCACAGCAACCACAACGGTAACGATTTTTGCTAAAAATAGTGCATAGGAGAACAGTAAATCCATTCGATCCGCCTTTGTTGATGTCCTTTTGAAACCAGAGCGTAGTGTAGCCGAGTCGGTCTGCTTCGTCGCCTGTAAAGCGGCTCGCCGCGGGGATATGGGCGCAGCGACATTGAACTGGCGATATTTTTCAGGCATAACTCCTGCTTAGATCTTCTCAGCCCCGCGCTGAACCCTTACTCGCCGAGGAAGACGTTTTGCATTATCAACCGAAAAGCGATCTGCTTGATCAACGAATTATCCTTGTTACCGGCGCCAGCGATGGTATTGGACGTGAAGCGGCGCTCACCTACGCGCGCTATGGCGCGCAGGTTATCCTGCTGGGGCGCAATGCAGAAAAATTGCAGCGCGTCTGTGATGAAATCAGCGCACTGGGCAAAGCGACGCCGCTGATGCGTGTTCTCGATCTGGCTACGGTGACGCCGGAGAGCTGCCATCAGTTCGCCAGTGAACTGGCGCAGCAGGTCCCGCGCCTGGATGGCGTGCTTCATAATGCCGGTCTGCTGGGCGAAATCGTGCCGCTTGCCGATCTTGCGCCAGAGATATGGCAACAGGTGATGCGCGTCAATGTCGATGCCACCTTTTTCCTGACCCAGGCGCTGCTGCCGCTGTTGCTGAACGCAGAGTCGGGGTCGCTGGTTTTCACCAGTTCCAGCGTTGGCCGTGTGGGTCGCTCTGGCTGGGGCGCTTACGCTGTATCAAAGTTTGCTACCGAAGGCATGATGCAGGTGCTGGCGGAAGAGTATAAGAATCGTAATCTGCGGGTTAACTGCATTAATCCTGGCGGTACCCGCACCAAAATGCGCGCCAGCGCCTTCCCGGAAGAAGATGCGGACAAGCTGAAAACACCAGCGGAAATCATGCCTATCTATCTTTATCTGATGGGCGACGACAGCCGCCGCAAAACCGGCATCAGCTTTGATGCACAGCCGGGACGCAAGCCAGGACCAGCAGAATAATGGCCGCGCAGGATCGTCACCAGCAGCGGCAGCAGCGCCTGAAAGAACAGGTTGACGCCCGCATCGCCGCCGCCAGCGAAACCCGTGGCATTCTGATGGTGTTTACCGGCAACGGCAAAGGGAAAACCACCGCCGCATTCGGTACCGCAACGCGGGCGGCAGGACATCAGAAAAAAGTTGGCGTGATTCAGTTTATCAAAGGCGAGTGGCCCAACGGCGAGCGTAACCTGCTGGAAGCACACGGCGTTGAGTTCCAGGTTATGGCAACCGGGTTTACCTGGGAAACGCAGGATCGCGCGGCGGATACCGAGGCCTGCCTTGCCGTCTGGCAGCATGCGCGGCGTATGCTGCAGGACCCCATGCTCGATTTGGTCATTCTGGATGAAATAACCTATATGCTCAGCTTCGATTACCTTCCGCTGGCAGAGGTTATCGCTGCGCTCCAGCAGCGCCCCGCTCATCAAAGCGTGATTATTACCGGGCGCGGCTGCCACCGCGATATTCTGGCGCTGGCGGATACGGTCAGCGAAATGCGGCCGGTTAAACATGCCTTTGACGCCGGTATCCAGGCGCAACAGGGCATCGACTGGTAGAAAAAGAAAAGGCATCCCGAAGGATGCCTTTTCATACGCTTTCCGCGTTAACGCTTAACCGCGTTTAGGGCTTTCGCCGCGCTTTGCCGGACGACGATTGCCGCTTACCTGCGTATGGCGCTTCACTGCGCGACGGATCTGGTTCGCCTTGGTACGACGACGATCTTTTTCTACCGGCACCTTGCTGATGGTTTCCGGCGGCAATTCTACCAGCTCACGCAGATAGTTAACCGGCTGCAGATCCAGCTCGGTCCAGCCGCCACGCGGTAATCCCTTGGGTAACATGATATCGCCGTAACGTACGCGAATCAGACGGCTTACCTGAACGCCAACGGCTTCCCACAGACGACGAACCTCACGGTTGCGCCCTTCGGTCAGGGTAACGTTGTACCACTGGTTGATCCCTTCACCGCCGGTGAACTTAATGGTGCGGAACGAGGCTGGACCATCTTCCAGCTGTACGCCCAGGCTCAGCTGACGAATTTTCGCATCATCAACCTGCCCGAATACGCGTACCGCATATTCACGCTCTACTTCACGGCTGGGGTGCATCAAACGGTTAGCCAGTTCGCCATCGGTGGTAAACAGCAACAGACCGCAGGTGTTGACATCCAGACGCCCTACAGCAATCCAGCGCGCACCGCGCAGGCGTGGCAGACGATCGAACACCGTCGGACGCCCTTCGGGATCGTTGCGGGTACAGAGCTCGCCTTCCGGCTTGTAGTAAGCCAGTACGCGGCAAACCTGCTGGTTGGATTCACTAACGGAGACGACATGACCATCAATACGAATTTTTACCGTGGCGTTGGGTTCAATACGATCGCCTAACGTCGCCAGTTTGCCGTCTACGCTAATGCGCCCGGCAGAAATCATGGTTTCTATTTCACGACGAGAGCCATGCCCGGCCCGCGCCAATACTTTTTGTAACTTTTCGCTCATTGAGCTGCCTCACTGTCGCCTTCACAGGCGTCGTTTATTGCTTCTGTCACGGCGTGGCGAGCCATAACCTGAAAGGAGGGATTGCGCTGAGTCCGCCTTTTTATGGCGACCCGGTGCAATGTGGCCGCACAGTATACATGAAGTTTACCGACTTGCCTGTGTTTCCTGCACGCGCGCTTTCAGAGCGGATTGATAGTGCTGCTGATGGCTTTCCATCCGCCGCCCTTTTCTCCAGCTGCATTGACCGGCGCTTAACGCCGGTCAGGGTTTAGCGGAAAGGACGGATGTCGCCGACGCCTTCCCGAATGACTTCTGGCGTATCGCTGGTTAAGTCAACCACCGTGGTCGGCTGCTGTCCCAGCGTGCCGCCGTCAATAATCAGGTCCACCAGCTTGCCGATACGATCTTCAATCTCTTCCGGGTCGGACTCGGTAAAGTCATTGCCGGGCAGCATCAATGAGGTTGACATCATGGGCTCATTGAGCGCCTCCAGCAGCGCCAGCGCCACCGGATTAGAGGGCACGCGCAGGCCAATGGTTTTACGCTTGTCATTCATCAAACGACGCGGTACCTCTTTGGTCCCTTTCAGAATAAAGGTGTAGTTACCCGGCGTGTTGTTTTTAATCAGCCGAAACGCGCTGTTATCCACATGCGCATAGGTTGACAGCTCAGAAAGATCGCGGCAAACCAGAGTAAAATTATGATTGCCATCCAGCTGACGAATACGGCAGATACGCTCCATGGCGTTTTTATCTTCCAGCCGACAGCCCAGCGCATAGCCTGAATCGGTAGGATAAACGATCACGCCGCCTTTATTCAGCGCATCAACGGCTTGGCCAATCAGGCGCGGCTGTGGATTGTCGGGATGAATATGAAACATCTGACTCATAGCTAACCTCTTATCACCTTTCCGTGGAGGGCATTAATGTGGGAAAGCGGGACCATACGGCTTCCACGCCGCCCGGCAGCCACAGCTTTTTACCCAGCTCTATCCACGGACAGGGTTGATGAAAATCAGAGCCCTGCGACGCCGCCAGCTGATATTCCTGTGCATAGCGTCCCAGTTGGCTGCGTTCGTTTGGCGGTTGCTGGCACTGCGCAACTTCCATAGCGTCGCCCCCAATTTCGGCGAAATGGGCGATCAGGCGTTTCAGCCATTTGGCTGATAAACCATAACGCCCCGGGTGCGCCAATACCGCATAACCACCGGAATGATGAATAGCATCAACGGCTTGTTTAATTGTACACCATTGTGGCGGCACGTAGCCGGTTTTGCCGCGCGCCAGATAATGTTTGAATACCTGGGCCATATTGTCGGCTTTACCCTGGGCGATTAGCCAGCGGGCAAAATGGCCGCGCGTGATCGCCCCGCCTGCGGCTAACGCCAGCGCGCCTTCAAGCGCGCCTGGGATCTGCGCCTTTTCCAGCCGCTCGGCCATAAGCCTGGCGCGCGCCATGCGACATTCATTCTGCCCGGCCAAAAATTCGGTGATGACCGGGTGCGCGGGATCGATGCCTAATCCCACAATATGAATTTCATGATTTTCCCACAGCGTGGAAGCCTCTACGCCATCAATCAAGTGCAGCGGCAGCGCCTGCTGTGTAATCGCTTCTCTGGCGGCGGCTAAGCCGGCCACGCTATCGTGATCGGTAATCGCCAGTACGCCAACGCGCATTTCAACGGCGCGCAGCACCAGTTCCTGAGGGGATAACAGACCATCCGATGCGCGGGTATGGCTGTGTAGATCGTAAATGGGAAAGGCGCTTATTGGCGTGGTTGCGGTCAAAATAACTCCTGAAAAACATAAAACGTCGACGCATCATAACGGATTAACCGCTATATAAAAAAGTATTGACAATCAACCCCTGAACCCGTTAACTAGTACACAAGTTCACGCGGGGGTATCCATGATGATGTTTAAGCATAAATTGATGATGGGATGGTGGCGCACTTCTGCTGAAGGGCGACGATGTCACGCATCTGTATTGATCACATGCTGATACCTGAGCCCGCCGATGCGGGCTTTTTTTTGAGCGATTTTAGAGAACCGATTATGTTGAATGCAAAACCTGGATTGAAAGTGATTACCGGCTCGGCCCCCTATCGTGAAGATCCCGCTGCGGTTTTCCATCAGCTGTGCGGCGCCCGCCCGGCTACGCTGCTGCTGGAATCGGCGGATATTGACAGTAAACGTAACCTGAAAAGCCTGCTGATTGTTGACAGCGCGCTGCGCATTACCGCCCTCGGCAACCGTGTTACCGTGCAGGCGCTCTCGGAAAATGGCCGTCAATTGCTGCCGCTGCTGGATGCTGCGTTGCCCGCTGAGGTGAGTAATCAGCACCGTCCCGATGGTCGCGAGCTGCTATTTCCTGAAACAGGCGGCACCCAGGACGAGGACTCACGGCTGAAATCCCTGTCGGTTTTTGATGCGCTGCGCCTGATTGTTCAGCTGGTGGACGCGCCGCAGGATGAGCGCGAGTCGATGCTGCTCGGCGGACTGTTCGCCTACGATTTAGTGGCCGGCTTCGAGCCGCTGCCCGCCTTACGAAATGAGCAGCGCTGCCCGGATTATTGCTTCTATCTGGCCGAGACGCTGCTGGTGCTGGATCATCAGCATCAGAGCGCACGCCTGCAGGCCAGCCTGTTTGCTCCCTCTACCGATGAATTCCAGCGCCTGCAGCGCCGCATTCATCAACTGCATGAACAGATGTTACAGCCTCCCCAGCCGCTGCCGGTACAGCGCGTTGAGCAGATGACGCTGAGCTGTAGCCAGAGCGATGAAGAGTATTGCGAGGTGGTACGCAATATGCAGCAGGCGATCCGTGTGGGCGAAATTTTTCAGGTGGTGCCGTCACGCCGTTTCTCTCTGCCCTGCCCGTCGCCGCTGGCGGCTTACGAAACGCTGAAAAACAATAATCCCAGCCCCTATATGTTTTTTATGCAGGATCGCGACTTCACGCTGTTCGGCGCTTCTCCGGAAAGCTCGCTGAAATATGACGCCGCCTCGCGCCAGATTGAAATCTATCCAATTGCCGGTTCGCGTCCGCGTGGTCGCCATGCCGATGGCTCGCTGGATCGCGATTTAGACAGCCGCATTGAGCTGGAGATGCGGACCGACCATAAAGAGCTGGCAGAACATCTGATGCTGGTTGATTTAGCGCGTAACGACCTGGCGCGCATCTGCGAGCCCGGCAGCCGCTACGTTGCCGATCTCACCAAGGTGGATCGCTATACCTTTATTATGCATTTGGTTTCACGCGTAGTGGGCACGCTGCGCCAGGATCTGGATGTGCTGCATGCCTATCGTGCCTGTATGAATATGGGCACCCTGAGCGGCGCGCCGAAAGTACGCGCCATGCAATTGATTGCCGGTGCGGAAGGCACGCGGCGCGGCGTATACGGTGGCGCGGTCGGCTATTTCACCGCCAGCGGCGACCTGGATACCTGCATTGTGATCCGTTCGGCTTATGTTGAAGATGGCATCGCTACCGTTCAGGCGGGGGCTGGCGTGGTGCTGGATTCACAGCCGCAGGCCGAAGCGGATGAAAGCCGCAACAAAGCGCGCGCCGTTTTGCGCGCCATCGCCACCGCTCATCATTGCCAGGAGACGTTCTAATGGCTGATATTCTGCTGCTCGATAATATCGACTCTTTCACCTACAACCTGGTCGATCAGCTCCGTACCTTTGGTCATCGCGTGGTGATTTACCGCAACACTGTGCCGGCCGATACCCTGATTGCGCGCCTGCAACAGATGGAAAACCCGGTGCTGATGCTATCGCCTGGCCCTGGCGCACCGGCTGAGGCGGGATGTATGCCTGAGCTGTTACAGCGTCTGCGCGGTCGCCTGCCGATTATCGGTATCTGCCTGGGTCATCAGGCGATTATTGAAGCTTACGGCGGTCACGTTGGTCAGGCCGGTGAAATTCTGCACGGTAAAGCCTCCGCTGTTACCCATGATAACCAGGCGATGTTTGCCGGGCTGAGTAATCCGCTGCCGGTCGCGCGTTATCACTCGCTGGTAGGCAGCAATACGCCTGACGAACTGACTATCAACGCCACATTTAACGAGATGGTGATGGCCGTGCGCCACGATGCTGACCGGGTATGCGGCTTTCAGTTTCATCCGGAATCAATTCTGACCACGCAGGGCGCGCGCCTGCTGGAACAAACTCTGGCCTGGGCGCTGGCATAAGCTAAGGAGAAAAGGATGCAACATATTCTGGAGAAACTTTATCAGGGGCTGATGCTAACCCGGGCAGAAAGCCACCAGCTGTTTAGCGCTATTATCACCGGCCAACTGGAACCAACGCAGCTGGCGGCAGCGCTGATAGCGATGAAAGTACGCGGCGAACGTCCGGAGGAGATCGCCGGTGCCGCATCGGCTCTGCTGGCGGACGCACGTCCCTTTCCGCGCCCCGACTACGCCTTTGCCGATATTGTCGGCACCGGCGGCGACGGCAGCAACAGCATTAATATCTCCACCGCCAGCGCTTTTGTCGCAGCAACCTGCGGTTTAAAGGTGGCCAAGCACGGTAACCGTAGCGTCTCCAGCAAGTCCGGCTCGTCCGATCTGCTGGCGGCGTTCGGTATCAGCCTGGATTTACCGGCTGAACAGGCGCGTCAGGCGCTGGATGATCTTAACGTCTGTTTTCTGTTCGCTCCGCAGTATCACACCGGTTTTCGCCATGCGATGCCGGTACGCCAGCAGTTAAAAAGTCGGACGTTGTTTAACGTGCTGGGACCGCTAATTAATCCGGCGCGCCCGCCGCTGGCGGTGATTGGCGTTTACAGTCCGGAACTGGTGTTGCCGATTGCGGAAACGCTGCGTGTGCTGGGCTATCAGCGTGCGGCGGTGGTTCACGGTGGGGGTATGGACGAGGTGGCTATTCACAGCGCCACGCAGGTTGCGGAACTGCGCGACGGCGATATCACCAGCTATCAGCTGACCCCAGATGATTTCGGCCTGCCGTATCATACTAAAGAGTCGCTGGCAGGCGGGTCGCCGGAAGAAAACCGTGACATTCTGACGCAATTGCTCCAGGGTAAAGGCGAGCAGGCGCACCAGCACGCCGTGGCGGTTAACGTTGCTATGTTATTGAAAATTTTCGGCAATGAGGATTTACGTGATAATGCTCAGCGCGCGCTGAAAGCGATTGCGAGCGGTCAGGCTTACGAGCGCGTTGTCGCGCTGGCAGCAAGAGGCTAGAGATGCAAACCGTACTGAATGAAATCATCCGGGATAAAAGGCTGTGGGTGGAAAATCGCAAGAAGCTCCAGCCGCTGACCTCTTTTCAGCAGCAACTGGTGCCCTCAACCCGCAGTTTTTATCATGCGCTACAGGGCGCCCGCACCGCTTTTATTCTTGAGTGTAAAAAAGCATCGCCCTCCAAAGGGGTGATCCGTGCCGATTTCGATCCGGTAGCCATAGCTGAAGTTTATAAAGATTATGCGTCAGCCATTTCCGTGCTCACCGACGAGGCGTGGTTTCAGGGCAGTTTTGACTACCTGCCGCTGGTGAGCGCAGCGGTTAGCCAGCCGGTGCTGTGCAAAGATTTTATTATCGATCCCTGGCAGATTTACCTGGCGCGCTTTTATCAGGCCGATGCGGTATTGCTGATGCTTTCCGTGCTGGATGATGAACAGTATCGTCAGCTGGCGGCGGTGGCGCACAGCCTGGAAATGGGAATTCTGACCGAAGTCAGTAACGAAGCTGAACTGGAGCGCGCGCTGGCGCTGAACGCCAGAGTTGTGGGTATCAATAACCGCGACCTGCGTGACCTGTCGGTTAATCTGGATCGTACCCGCCAGCTGGCGCCACGATGTGGTCACGGCGTCACGGTAATCAGTGAATCTGGCATCAAGAGCTATGCGCAGGTTCGTGAGCTGAGCCGTTTTGCCAGCGGTTTTTTAATCGGCTCCGCCCTGATGAGCGAAGCGGATCTTCATCTGGCGGTACGACGCGTGCTGCTGGGAGATAACAAAGTTTGCGGCCTGACCCGACCAGAAGATGCCTTTGCGGCCTGGCAGGCAGGCGCCATTTATGGCGGCTTGATTTTCGCTGAGGGATCGCCGCGTAAAGTTGATATTGCCCAGGCGCGACGGGTGATTGCAGCGGCCCCTTTGGGCTACGTGGGCGTGTTCCGCAATGCGGCAATCAGTGACGTTGTCACAACCAGCCGAGCACTCTCCCTGAGCGCCGTTCAGCTGCACGGCAGTGAAGATCAGGATTATATTGATACGCTGCGCGCTGAACTGCCGCCAGAAATCGCAATCTGGAAAGCGCTTAGCGTGAGCAATCGGCTTCCGACGCGCAATCTCGCCCATGTCGATCGCTATGTTTTTGATAATGGCGCTGGCGGCAGCGGCCAGCGTTTCGACTGGTCATTACTCACCGGTCAGCAGCTGGATAATGTGCTGCTGGCGGGCGGTCTCGGTGCAGATAATTGCGTATCGGCAGCGCAGCTGGGCTGCGCCGGACTCGATTTTAATTCCGGTGTTGAAAGCGCGCCGGGCATCAAGGATGCCGAAAAGATCGCCGCAGTTTTTCAAACGCTGCGCGCCTACTGACAGCAAACGTCCGCACCGCGGGCGGTGATAAGGAAAATAACGCACATGACATTACTGAACCCCTACTTTGGCGAATTTGGCGGCATGTATGTTCCACAAATTCTGATGCCTGCGCTGCGCCAGCTGGAAGAGGCCTTTGTTAGCGCCCAACGCGATGCCGATTTTCAGGCAGAGTTTAACGATCTGCTGAAAAATTACGCTGGGCGTCCCACTGCGCTGACGCGTTGCCAGAATCTGACCAAAGGCACTAAAACGCGTCTCTATCTGAAGCGTGAAGATTTGCTGCACGGCGGCGCGCATAAAACTAACCAGGTCCTGGGCCAGGCACTGCTGGCGAAACGGATGGGCAAAACAGAAATCATTGCCGAAACCGGCGCGGGTCAGCATGGCGTCGCCTCGGCCCTTGCCAGCGCCCTGCTGGGCCTGAAATGCCGTATCTATATGGGCGCAAAAGATGTTGAACGTCAGTCGCCCAATGTTTTCCGCATGCGTTTGATGGGCGCCGAAGTGATCCCGGTTCACAGTGGCTCCGCGACGCTGAAGGATGCCTGTAATGAAGCGCTGCGTGACTGGTCCGGCAGCTATGAGACCGCGCACTATATGCTCGGCACCGCCGCAGGGCCGCATCCTTATCCTACTATTGTGCGTGAGTTTCAGCGGATGATTGGCGAAGAGACCAAAGCGCAGATCATGCAGGCTGAAGGACGTCTGCCGGATGCGGTGATTGCCTGCGTGGGCGGCGGCTCAAACGCTATCGGTATGTTTGCCGACTTTATTGATGAGAAAGATGTCGGCCTGATTGGCGTTGAGCCTGCCGGGCACGGTATTGAAACCGGCGAGCATGGCGCACCGCTGAAGCATGGACGGGTTGGCATCTATTTCGGCATGAAGGCACCGATGATGCAGACTGAGGATGGTCAGATTGAAGAGTCCTATTCCATTTCCGCCGGGCTGGATTTCCCGTCGGTGGGACCGCAGCATGCACATCTGAACAGCATTGGCCGCGCGGAATATGTATCCATTACCGATAACGAAGCGCTGGCGGCTTTTAAACAGCTTTGCCGGGCGGAAGGTATTATCCCGGCTCTGGAATCAGCGCATGCGCTGGCCTGGGCCCTGAAAATGATTCAGCAAGATCCAGAAAAAGAGCAGCTGCTGGTGGTTAACCTTTCCGGCCGCGGCGACAAAGATATTTTTACCGTTCACGATATTCTGAAAGCGCAGGGAGAGATCTAATGGAACGTTATGAACAGCTGTTTAAACGTCTGCAGGCCAGCAAAGAAGGCGCTTTTGTTCCTTTCGTCACGCTGGGCGATCCCTCGCCGGAGCTCTCTTTGCAGATTATCGATACGCTGGTGGCTGCTGGTGCCGACGCCCTTGAGTTAGGTATTCCCTTCTCTGATCCGCTGGCGGATGGGCCGACGATTCAAAACGCCACGCTGCGCGCTTTTGCCGCCGGAACCACGCCGGCGCAATGTTTTGAGATGCTGACGACCATACGTCAGAAATATCCCGATTTACCGATTGGGCTGCTGATGTACGCAAACCTGGTGTTTACTAACGGCGTCGATGAATTTTATGCCCGCTGCGAGCAGGCTGGCGTCGATTCGGTGCTGGTTGCCGACGTGCCGGTTGAAGAGTCAGGCCCTTTCCGTCAGGCAGCGATGCGTCACAATATCGCGCCGATATTTATCTGCCCGCCTAACGCCGATGATGATTTGCTGCGCGCGGTCGCTTCTTACGGACGTGGTTATATCTATCTTTTGTCGCGTGCCGGCGTTACCGGAGCGGAGAAGCGCGCCAGCCTGCCGTTAAAGCATTTAATCGACAAGCTGCGAGAGTACCATGCCGCGCCGACGCTGCAAGGTTTCGGCATTTCAGAACCCTCGCAGGTAAAAGAGGCGATTGCGGCTGGCGCAGACGGCGCAATTTCCGGCTCGGCCATTGTAAAAATTATCGAGAAGCACCACGCCGAACCGGAAGTGATGCTTGCCGAGCTGAAACGTTTTGTCAGCGAGCTAAAAGCGGCTACCCGCTAAATCCTCTGTGCCTTGCCTCTGGTAAGGCACTCTTTATTTGGGCCTTTTCCCCTGCCCGTTTGTATTTCCCACTATTGTCTACCACACTTAATGTGCCGCTAATCGAAGCGGCAACGCC
The DNA here is from genome assembly GCF_050113845.1 of Pantoea sp. FN0305. Lineage (NCBI taxonomy): Bacteria > Pseudomonadati > Pseudomonadota > Gammaproteobacteria > Enterobacterales > Erwiniaceae > Pantoea > Pantoea sp. FN0305. The sequence goes on from NZ_JBNJSN010000005.1 coordinate 215,522, forward strand.
TTTTTTATGACAGGGAGTAGCGATATGAAAGCTGTTAAATTGTTTACCGGAACAGTGGCTGCGGCGGCGGTAGCCATGATGCTGAGCGCCTGCGCCCCGACTTCCACCCAGGAAGGAACCGGGGGATATATTGATGACACGGTGATCACCACCAAGGTGAAGTCTCAGTTCCTGGGCGATGAATCACTGAAAGCACGTGAAATAAATGTGGAGACCTTTAAAGGTCGGGTACAGCTCAGCGGCTTTGTTTCTTCGCCGCAGATGGCTAACCATGCGGTAGAAGTGACGCGCCGCGTGCCGGGCGTGAAATCGGTGGTCAATAATATGCAAATTAAATAATCTTCCGCTCAGGCCGCTATGCCAGCGGCCTTATGCGTTTAGCAGCGCAATCAGAAGCGGTAACCCACGCCAAAGAAGAACACCCAGGGATCAATACGCGTATCAATATTCTGCTGCTGACCGCCCGCTTTGAATTTGACCTCGGTATCAATATCCATATACCAGACAGACATATTCAGTATCCAGTCTTGATCGATTTCATAATCCAGTCCCACCTGACCGGCCATCCCCCATGAATTTTTTACACTGAGATCGCTCAGGCCCGCGTCGCGCCCGGTCTGGTTAAAATCGGTATCGTAAAAGGTGGTGTAGTTAATCCCGGCACCGACATAAGGACGCAGCTTACTGTTGCTGTCAAAAAAGTAATATTGCGCCATTAGCGTTGGCGGAAGCTGACGTACGGTTGCCAGCGTGCCCGTCGCGGCGAGGCCGACTTTATGGCGAAACGGTGTCGCCGCCAGCAGCTCTATGCCAATATTATCGGTGGCCATCCAGGTGAACGTCAGACCAAGCTGCGTATTGTTATCAACGTCAAAAGAGCCCATTCCCAGCACGTTATCCGATCCTTCAGAGGGACGAACCGTCGCGCTACCCGCACGTATAAAAAAGTCGCCCGCCTGATGGGCGCTGGCAATAACCGGAAATGCCGAGAGGAACGCCAACGCTAATGCAGCTCGTTTCATAACTACTCCTTGTGTAATTAAAAGGGATTAACCCCTACCCACTCATAAGTAAGAAAAAAGTGTCAGAAGCCCCTTTTACAACGAAACGGCTGAAAAATCATGTAGATCAAATTTTCCATAGCGCTTAAAAAAGGCAACATTGATTTAGATCAATAAACAAAGCGGTAACACCTGTGAAATTCCCGTTGCAGGACGTTACATGAAAGATTATTTTGCTGATCTTCCCGTGTGATTTTGGTTCGATGCCTCGGAGGGGCGGGCGATCAAATGAGCGATAATTTTAATCCTTGTGTTTCCTGTGGTGCCTGCTGCGCCCATTTCCGCGTTTCCTTCTACTGGGCTGAGGCAGATGATGCCGGTGGAGGCGTCCCCGCCGATCTCACCGAGCCGCTTAATTTGCTGATGCGCAACATGCGTGGCACAAATGCCCGTACGCCGCGCTGTGTTGCTTTGCAGGGCGAAGTGGGTCAGTGCGTCTCCTGTGGTATTTACGAACAGCGTCCGACGCCCTGCCGTGAATTTGCCATGTCCGGTGAAAATGGTGTCTGGAATGAAGCCTGTGATCTTGCCCGGGCAAAATATGGTCTGCCGCCGCTGTTTTTTTCATCAAACCCGCCACTTACTGAAAGTTATGTAAGTCTGGGTGCCAGTCCCGCGTCAGACCATGTACAATCGCCGGATCTGTAAACCGGTAATTACCAAAGGAGTGTACATGTCCATCACGGCGGGCTCGCTATACCGTGACACGGGGAATTTTTTGCGTCATCAGCTGGTCACGATTGTGCTGATAGCATTACTGACATCACTAATTACGGTGATGATTGGTCATGTGTTAACACCGGACGCAGAACAGCTCTCGATACTGAGCGAAGGCGATAACGGCGGCGCCACTTCGTTAATTGAGGTGATCCAAAACCTGTCGCCGGAACAGCAGCAGGTTCTGCTACGCGCTTCAGCAGCCGGTACGTTTGCCTCTCTGGTCGGTAATACGTTGCTGCTCGGTGCCATGCTTTGCCTGATCCCGCTGGTGTCGGCGGGTCAACGAACCAGCGCGCTGCGGGCGATTGGCGCTTCTGCTCCTTTGCTGCCGCGTCTGCTGCTGTTGACCTTTCTGATTACGCTGGTGGTGCAGCTGGGCTTTATGGTGCTGGTTATTCCGGGCGTGATTCTGGGTATCCTGCTTTCTCTGGCGCCGGTGATTCTGGCGATTGAGAAAACCGGTATTCTTGCCGCGCTGCGCACCAGTTCCCGTCTCGCCTGGGCACATATGCGTCTGATCGCACCGGCGGTCATCGTCTGGTTGCTGGCTAAAATGGCCTTGTTGCTGCTGGCCTCTTCCTTTACCGTCCTGCCGGCTAATATCGCCTCTGTGTTGCTTAATGCGTTAAGCAATCTGGTTTCGGCAATATTGGTTATTTATCTGTTCCGTCTTTATATGCTGCTGCGTTAAGTCCTGACGGCATACTTTGTATGCCGTTATTCTTTTCTGCCGGGCACGATCTGGAATTCATTATGAAGCAACTACTCGATTTTCTTCCGCTGGTGGTCTTTTTCGTCTTTTATAAGCTGTACGATATTTATGTCGCCTCCGGCGCGCTGATAGCCGCAACCGGCCTGGCACTGGTCGCCAGTTGGATCCTCTATCGTAAGCTGGAAAAGATGACCATCTTTACCTTTGTGTTGGTCGCGGTATTCGGCACGCTGACGCTGGTTTTCCATAACGATGAGTTTATTAAATGGAAGGTCACGGTTATTTATACGCTGTTCGCTCTGGCATTATTGTTCAGCCAGCTTTTCATGGAAAAGCCGTTGATTCAGAGCATGCTGGGCAAAGAGCTGCAGCTGCCGCAATATGCCTGGCGTAAACTGAATATTGCCTGGGCGCTGTTCTTTCTGGCGTGTGGGCTGGCGAATATTTACGTTGCCTTTTGGATGCCGCAGGCATTTTGGGTTAATTTTAAAGTCTTCGGCCTCACGGGTCTGACGCTACTGTTTACCTTGCTCAGCGGCGTTTATATTTACCGTCTGATGCCGCAGCAGGAAAAATAGTTCTGTTCTGCCCGGCTCCAATGCGCCGGGCTTTTATTTTGCAAACCAAAGAATTGAGTAATGGATAATAATCGTAAGCCGCAAGGCGAAATGGTGTTACGTACGCTGGCGATGCCGGCGGATACCAACGCTAACGGCGATATTTTCGGCGGCTGGCTGATGTCACAAATGGATATTGGCGGCGCTATTCTGGCCAAGGAGCTGGCCGAGGGACGCGTTGTGACGGTACGCGTTGATGGAATGACGTTCCTTAAGCCGGTGGCGGTAGGAGACGTTGTCAGCTGCTATGCCCGCTGTATTCGCACCGGCAGCAGTTCGATGACCATCAACGTGGAAGTCTGGATCAAGAAAGTCTCTTCTGAACCGCTGGGTCAGTTCTACTGTACTACCGAAGCGATTTTTATCTATGTCGCGGTAGATGAACAGGGAAAATCTCGTCCGCTACCAGCCGGGAAGAGTCATTATGTCGCACAGGAGAGTGCGGAATAAAGCGCCGCATCTGTAATTCATGAAAAAGGTGCCGCGCAGGCGCGGCACCTTTTTCAGCCGATTGCCGTGCTATTCAATGCTGGTGCCGCCGTTAATGCGAAACACGATGGTCATCGTCAGATTATTGCCTGGCTTGCCGCTTTCATAGCGCCACTTCCTCATAGCCTGCTTCACATCACGCTCAAACATATTACGCGGCTGCGCTGACAGAATACGGATGTTATCAACACGTCCGCTGCTGTCTACGTCATACTGCACGCGCACGCGCCCTTCAATACGCAGGGCAAAAGCGCGCGCGGGATAACCCGGCTTGCCGACGCTTAGCGCTCGCGGCCCGTCAGAAACGGTGCGCGATGGCGCTGGCGAAGTTTTCGGCGCGCTGGAGGGTTTCGCCGCCGTGGTTTTGGCGCTATTTTCCTGGAAAGGCGATGCCTGCCGCGGCGGCGTCTGTGGTTTGATCTCTTTAGGCGGCTTCACCACCTCTTTTTTAACCGGTTTCGGTTTCGGCTTCGGCCTGGGTTTTGGCTCAGGTTTGGGGATCGGTACCGGCTCCGCCTTCGGCGGCTCAGGCGTCGGCTCCGGCTGGGGTTCCGGTTCTGGTTCCGGCATGGGCGCAGGCTCCGGTGTAGGCTGTGCCTGCGGCTGAACCTCCGGAGCCACCAGCGAGACGCTAATGGGCTGCGACATCTTAGGCGCTTCAACGCTCCGATTAAACGAAGCATACAACAAAGCGGCAATCACGCTGCCGTGCAGCGCCACTGAAAGCAACATGGATACTGATAAGCGGCGAGGTAAAGGAGTCGTCAGCGTTGTCATAACTATTCGCATGGTCAAGTGAGGCCGCAATTTTAAATGCAAATAGCAATCAGTTTCAACAACTCACCCACTACAGCAGCCAGAAAAAAGCATAAAACCCGCCTTCATTGCTACAGGTCAACAAGGCGTTATCTTTTCATTTGCACAAAACTTTACGATAAATTAACGTAACTGCCAAACTGACCCGCCCCAACAGGAGTAATTATCGTGCTGTATGTTATTTATGCTGAAGACCATGCCGATTCGCTGGAAAAGCGCGGCGCCGTTCGCCCGGCCCACCTTGCTCGTCTACAGCTACTGCGGGACGAAGGTCGTTTAATTGTGGCCGGCCCGATGCCTGCCGTTGACAGTAACGAACCGGGAGCGGCGGGTTTTACCGGCTCAACGGTAATCGCTGAGTTCCCCTCGCTGGAAGCAGCGCAGTCCTGGGCTGAGGACGATCCCTATATCGCCGCTGGCGTCTATAAACAGGTCGCTGTGAAGCCGTTTAAGCGGGTATTTTGAGCGTAAACATCTTGCTGGCGGGTAAATAAGCGGGGCGAAAAGCCTCAGAGAAACATTAAGGGAGCCACAATGCTCCCTTTTTTCTTACCAGAAATAGTTGATAAACAGCACTGAACGGCGTTGCTGCTGCGCCAGCTGATGGCGAATGACATGGATACGTCGATAACGCCGCGACTGCCCTTCCAGCCAGCGCGCCTTTTTACGCTGAGCCTGACGCAACATACGCCAGCGAGCGACTTCATTCCTGCTTCGCTTCATAATATTTATCCGATTGCCAAACAACGCGGCGCATTATAGATCTTTTCCTCCGCTGGCAACATCCTTCTCTGTTGCTGATTAACGGCAAAGGGTTTCGCAGGTAGCTATCTCCACGTACACTCCCTGCATCAAAGCGCGAACCGGACTTCCACTTTATGACCACGTTCTACACTCTGATTAGTTGGCTCTTATTTTTCGGCTACTGGTTACTGATCGCTGGCGTGACGCTACGTATTCTGATGAAACGCCGGGCGGTAACGTCAGCGATGGCCTGGCTGTTGATTATCTATATTCTGCCGCTGGTGGGCATCATCGCTTATCTTTCCTTTGGCGAGCTCTATCTGGGCAAACGGCGTGCTGAGCGCGCGCGCACCATGTGGCCCTCTACTGCCCGCTGGCTGCATGACTTAAAAAGCTGTCACTCTATTTTCGCCACAGAACACAGCGATGTGGCACGCTCGCTGTTTCAGCTGTGTGAAAATCGTCAGGGCATTGCCGGTGTGAAAGGCAACCAGCTGCAGCTGCTGACCAGTACTGACGATACAATGAAAGCCCTGATCCGTGATATTCAGCTGGCGCGCCATAATATCGAGATGGTGTTTTATATCTGGCATCCCGGTGGCCTGGCAGACGACGTTGCCGAGTCGCTGATGGCGGCGGCGCGACGCGGCGTGCACTGTCGCCTGATGCTGGATTCAGCCGGCAGCGTTACCTTTTTCCGCAGCCAATGGCCCGCGATGATGCGCAATGCCGGGGTTGACGTTGTCGAGGCGCTGCACGTCAGCCTGCTGCGCGTTTTTCTGCGCCGTATGGATTTACGTCAGCACCGTAAAGTGGTGCTGATCGATAACTATATTGCCTATACCGGCAGCATGAATATGGTTGATCCGCGCTATTTCAAACAGGATGCGGGCGTAGGTCAGTGGATCGATTTAATGGCGCGTATGGTGGGCCCGGTAGCAACCACCATGGGCATTATTTACTCCTGTGACTGGGAGATTGAAACGGGCAAACGCATTTTGCCGCCGCCGCCGGATACTAACGTAATGCCCTTCGAACAGGAGAGTGGGCATACTATTCAGGTGATCGCCTCTGGTCCCGGTTTCCCGGAAGATATGATCCACCAGGCGCTGCTGACGGCGGTCTATTCGGCGCGCGAACAGCTGATTATGACCACGCCCTACTTTGTTCCCAGCGACGATTTATTACATGCTATCTGTACGGCGGCGCTGCGCGGCGTTGATGTCAGCATCATTGTGCCGCGTCATAATGACTCGCTGCTGGTTGGCTGGGCCAGTCGCGCTTTCTTTACTGAACTGCTGGAAGCCGGGGTAAAAATTTACCAGTTCGAAGGTGGCCTGCTGCATACCAAAAGCGTGCTGGTGGATGGGCAGCTTAGTCTGATTGGCACCGTTAACCTGGATATGCGCAGCCTGTGGCTAAATTTTGAAATTACGCTGGTGATTGACGACGACGGTTTTGGCAGCGATTTGGCGCACGTGCAGGATGATTATATTGCCCGCTCCCGTCTGGTGGATGCCAAACGCTGGGTGCGTCGTCCCTGGTGGCAGCGGATCGTTGAACGACTGTTTTACTTCTTTAGTCCGTTGCTGTAAAAGAGGCGGAAAATGCTATTACGCCTGCGGGCATACGGGATCAATCATGGACTTAAATAACCGTCTTACTGAAGATGAAACGCTGGAACAGGCTTACGATATTTTTCTTGAGCTGGCGGGCGATAACCTCGATCCGGCGGATATCATCCTGTTTAATTTGCAGTTTGAAGAGCGCGGCGGCGCGGAGCTGTTTGATCCCTCGGAAGACTGGCGCGAGCATGTCGATTACGATTTGAATCCCGACTTTTTCGCCGAAGTGGTGATTGGTCTTGGCGAAGCGGAAGGCGAACCGGTAACCGACGTTTTCGCCCGCGTTCTGCTGTGCCGTGAGAAAGATCATAAGCTGTGCCATATTTTGTGGCGTGAATAACGCGCGCCCCATGACGAAAAAAGGCTGCCTCCGGCAGCCTTTTTGGTATCAGCACGCTAGAGCGGATCCACCTTCAGGCAGGAAACCGCATGGCGGAAACTTCCCTCCAGCAGCGGGCGCGTTTTCGCGCATTCGGGTCCGGCAATCGGGCAACGGGTACGGAACACGCAGCCCGATGGCGGATTAATCGGCGATGGCAGCTCACCCTCCAGCAGCTGAATAGTTTTATTTCTCTCCCGATCGGGATCGGGGATCGGTACGGCAGACATCAGCGCCCGGGTATAAGGATGCTGCGGATTGTTATAAACCTCGCTGTAGGTTCCCAGCTCTACCGCATGTCCCAGATACATCACCAGCACGCGATCGGAAATGTGCTTCACTACCGCCAGGTCATGAGCGATAAAAATCAGTGAAAGCCCCATTTCACGCTGTAGCTGCTGCAGCAGATTCACTACCTGCGCCTGAATTGAAACATCCAGCGCCGATACCGGCTCATCGCAAATGATCAGCTTTGGCTCCAGAATCAGCGCGCGGGCAATACCGATACGCTGACACTGACCGCCGGAAAACTCATGCGGATAACGGTTAATCAGGTTCGGTAGCAGCCCAACTTTCATCATCATCGCCTTAACGCGATCTTTTATTTCCTGACGCGGCATATTGGGATGATAGGTTCGCAGCGGCTCGGCAATAATATCGCCGATATTCATGCGCGGGTTCAGCGAGGCCAGCGGATCCTGAAAAATCATCTGAATATCGCTGCGCGCCTTGCGCCACTCCTCGTCGCTTTGGCCAAGCAGGTCGCGACCCAGCCAGGCGACGCGGCCATCGGTGGCCTTGACCAGGCCGATAATAGCGCGCGCCAGCGTTGATTTGCCGCAGCCCGATTCGCCAACCACGCCCAGCGTCTCTCCCTCATACAGACGCAGGCTGACGCCATCTACCGCCTTCAATGTTTTTGACGGCTGCCAGAACCACTGTTTGCCATCTTTAATATCGAAATGCACCTTGAGATCGGCGATTTCGAGCAGTACTTTTTTCTCAGCTACGGCGTTCATACCAGCTCCTCCACCGGCTTAAAGCAGGCACGCAAACGCCCTTCGCCAAAGGCCTCCAGCGGCGGCGCGGCGGCGCAAATTTCCATCGCATAAGGGCAACGGGGCTGAAACGGACATCCTTTTGGCAGACGCAGCAGATTCGGCGGGTTGCCCGGTATGGTCAGCAGCGATTCCCCTTCCGTATCCAGACGCGGCACCGCGTTCAACAGCCCCAGCGCGTAAGGATGCGCCGGATGATAAAAGACGTCGCGCGCGTTGCCGTACTCCATGGTGCGTCCGGCATACATCACCAGGACCTTATTACAGATACCCGCCACGACTCCCAGGTCATGAGTAATCATGATAATGGCGGTATTAAACTCGCGTTTCAGCTCATTCAACAGCGTCATGATTTGCGCCTGCACCGTTACGTCAAGCGCGGTGGTCGGCTCATCGGCAATCAGCAGTTTGGGCCGGCAAAGCAGCGCCATTGCAATCATTACGCGCTGGCGCATGCCGCCAGAAAACTCATGCGGGTACATTTTCATGCGCTTGCGCGCTTCCGGCATTTTTACCGCATCCAACATCCGTACCGACTCTTCAAACGCCTGCGCTTTGCTCATTCCTTTATGCAGTTGTAATACTTCCATCAACTGATCGCCGACGCGCAGATAAGGATTCAGCGAAGTCATCGGATCCTGGAAAATCATCGCCACCTGCTCTGCCCGCAGCGCGTTAAGCTGCTTCTCCGGCAGGTTAAGGATTTCACGACCGTTAAATCGCGCGGAGCCTTCGATGCGTCCGTTACTGGCCAGCAGGCCCATCAGGGCAAAAGCGGTTTGTGATTTACCAGAGCCGGATTCGCCGACAATCCCTAACGTTTCACCGGCCCGCAGGCTGAAGTTAAGGTCATTAACCGCGGTGACATCGCCGTCCGGCGTAGAAAAGGTGACGCGTAAATCCTTTACGTCGAGCAGTAAGTCGCTTCCCGCGCTTTTTGCCATTACAGGCTGAACTTCAATCGTACTCATCGGGAAACTCCTTAACGATCTTTCGGGTCGAGGGCATCACGCAGGCCATCACCGATAAAGTTAAAACAAAACAGCGTGATAACCAGAAAACCTGCCGGATAAAGCAACAGCCAGGGCGACACTTCCATTGAGTTGGCACCGTCGCTCAGCAAGGCACCCCAGCTACTGAGCGGCTCCTGCGTTCCCAGGCCCAGAAAGCTAAGGAATGACTCAAACAGGATCATGCCCGGCACCAGTAAAGAGGCGTAGACCACGACCACGCCCAGCACGTTCGGCACGATATGGCGCAGTACAATCTTGATTGTCGAGACGCCGCCGACCTGGGCTGCTTCAATATATTCCTTTCGCTTCAGGCTTAACGTCTGGCCGCGCACAATACGCGCCATATCCAGCCAGGAGACCATGCCGATGGCGACAAAGATCAGCAGAATGTTCTGCCCGAAAAAGGTCACCAGCAGGATCACAAAGAACATAAAGGGAAAAGAGTTAAGGATTTCCAACAAACGCATCATAACGGAATCCGTTTTCCCGCCCAGATAGCCTGCCAGCGTGCCGTACAGGGTGCCAACCACTACCGCTACCAGCGCGGCTGCAATGCCAACCATCAGTGAGATACGCCCGCCGATCGCCACGCGCACTAACAGATCGCGCCCGGAGGAGTCGGTGCCAAAATAGTGGCCTGATTCCATATCCGGCGCGGCAGACATCATCGCCCAGTCGGTATCATCATAGGTAAAGGGCGAGACCCAGGGAGCAATAATCACAAAAAGCGCGATCAGCAGTAAAATAAACAGGCTGGCCAACGCCGCACGGTTATGTATAAAACGACGACGCGCGTCCTGCCACAAACTGCGCCCTTCCACTTCCAGCTTTTCACTGAACGTATCAAGAGCGTCGCTATTTTTCTTACTTAAAATCATGGCGAGCCCCGGTATTAATAACGAATTTTCGGATCGATGACGGCATACAGCACGTCAACGATAGCGTTAAACACAATGGTCAGCGTGCCGACTAAAATCGTCAGGCTCAGTACCAGTGAATAGTCACGGTTCAGCGCGCCATTAACAAACAGCTGCCCAATTCCCGGTAGCCCGTAAATCGTTTCAATAACCATCGAACCGGTAATAATCCCAACAAAAGCGGGGCCAAGATAAGAAAGCACCGGCAACAGCGCAGGCTTTAAAGCGTGACGTAACACAATACGCCGCGTCGGTAATCCTTTGGCGCGCGCGGTACGAATAAAGTTAGAGTGCATGACCTCAATCATCGAGCCACGGGTAATACGCGCAATGCTGGCGATATAGGCCAGTGACAGCGCCACCATCGGCAGGATCATAAATTTCAGCGCCCCGCCGTTCCAGCCACCGCCGGGCAACCATTTCAGAGTAATAGAAAAGATTAATACCAGCAGCGGCGCGACAACAAAACTGGGAATAACTATGCCGGTCATCGCCACCCCCATGACGACATAATCCCATTTACTGTTTTGATTTAACGCAGCGATAACGCCTGCCGTTACCCCCAGCAGCACGGCAAAAATAAAGGCCGCCGCGCCGAGCTTCGCGGAAACCGGGAACGAGCCGGCCACTAAATCGTTAACGGTATAATCCTTATATTTAAACGAAGGACCAAAATCGCCGTGCGCCAGTTGGTTAAGATAATCGACGTACTGCTTCCACATCGGATCGTTTAAATGATATTTCGCTTCGATATTCGCCATCACTTCCGGCGTTAAGGCGCGTTCGCCGGTAAATGGACTACCGGGCGCCAGGCGCATCATAAAGAAAGAGATCGTAACCAGAATAAATAGCGTCGGAATTGCTTCAAGGCAGCGACGCAGGATGAACTTTAACATTGCCCGTACCTGATAAACCTGGCTTCAGCCGGATAGCCGAAGCCATATTGCCCGAAATGGGCGGCCTGCGACCGCCCGGAAGCCTGCATTAATGTTTGATGATATAGAGATCTTTATCGTGCGAATTATCCAGCGGATCTTTGCCGGTATAGCCGCCGACGTAAGGTTTCACCAGACGCAGGTTTTTGTAGTAGTAGATCGGCACAATAACGGAATCTTTATCCAGCACCTTCTCCGCTTCGGCGTAAATCTGGCTCCGCGTTGCCTCATCTTTTGCGCTCAACGCCTGCGCCAGCAGTTTATCGAACTCAGCGCTTTTATAGTGCGAGGTATTATTGCTGCTGTCTGAAAGCATGGTATTCAGGAAGCTGGTGGGTTCATTGTAATCGGCACACCAGGCGGCGCGCGCGACATCAAAGTTGCCCTGATGACGCGTATCAAGGAAGGTCTTCCATTCCTGGTTCTGTAGCTTGACCTCCACACCCAGATTTTTCTTCCAGATCGAGGCGGCGGCAATGGCCAGCTTTTTATGCAGATCGGAAGTGTTATACAGCAGGCTGAACGACAGCGGCTTATCGGCGGTATAGCCCGCTTCGGCCAGCAGCTTTTTCGCTTCTTCATTGCGTTTCTGCTGGGTCCAGCTCATCCATTCCGGTTTGGTCAGAGTGATGCCGTCAGTAAATGGCGGCGTATAGCTCCAGGCGGGGTCTTCGCCTTGCGCTTTTACCTTATTCACAATGATGTCGCGATCGATACCCAGCTTCAGCGCGGTACGTACGCGTGGATCGTTAAACGGCGGTTTCTGGTTATTAATTTCGTAATAATAGGTGCAGAGATACGGGTCGGCATGGATCTCATGCGGGATCTCTTTTTTCAGCTTCTGATACAGCTCAATCGGCAGATAGTTATAGGTCATATCGCTGCCGCCGCTGCGATAGCGGTTTGTATCGGTCACTTCTGAAGAAATGGGCAGAAAGGTGACTTTATTCAGTACGGTATGGGCGTTATCCCAGTATTGCGGGTTACGCTCTACAACCAGGCGTTCGTTAATCACCCACTCTTTAACCTTAAACGCGCCGTTACCAACAAAGTTTTCCGGCTGCGTCCATTTATCGCCAAATTTTTCGATAACGGGTTTATACACCGGCGACATAGAGTGGTGAATAATCAGCTTATAAAAATAAGGCACCGCTTCGCTCAGCGTAACCTCCAGCGTATGGTCATCAACGGCTTTAATACCGAGGGTATCCGGCGCTTTTTTGCCAGCAATAATATCATCCACATTCAGCAGATGGCCGTACTGTAGATAACTGGCGTAGGGCGATGCCGTTTTCGGATCGGCCAGGCGACGCCAGCTATAGACAAAATCATTGGCGGTTAGCGGCTCGCCATTGGACCATTTCACATTTTTACGCAGATGGAAGATCCAGACCTTACCGCCCTCCTTGCTTTCCCAGCTTTCCGCCACGCCAGGCTGAATTTTTCCCTCGGCGTCGTTAATCGCCAACCCTTCATACAGATCGCGGCTCACATAGGCTTCCGGCACGCCTTCGACTTTGTGGGGATCGAGCGACTGCAGCTCGGCGCCGTTGCCTCTGATCAGCTCCTGTTTTTCCGCCAGCTGCACCCCTGCCGGCACATTGGCTGCCAGCGCGCTGTTCACGTTTAATGCGCCTAGCGCTGCCATAACGCCCAGTGCCGCCAGGCTTTTATTTGTGATGTTGGTCATGTTTACTCCAGTTTTTTTATAATTACCGCGGTATTTACCTACGGCTTTCCCCCGCTGTACGGGTTACCTGTCACGCGCTCCGGAACCTGAAGCCGGACAGGGTTTGCTTCCTGTTTTCTTACGGCTGCCATCATCTACCGCCCGTTATCGATTACCCGGGCAGCGAATTAATGTTTGGTAATGTAGTAATTCTTAATATTCTGTCGGTCCTGCGCATCTTTGCCGGTAAAGCCGCCTACCCAGGGCTTCACCAGCCGCACGCTGACCCGGTAATAGACCGGCACCAGCGCTGAATCTTTATCCAGCTGCGCTTCCGCCTGTTGATATAACACGGCGCGCTGCGCATCGTCGGCCACCAGCGATTTCGCCATTAATGCATCAAACGCCGGGCTACGATAAAAACCGGTATTGGTTGAGGAGTCGCTCAGCAGCATATTCAGGAAAGAGGAAGGTTCGTTATAGTCGGAACACCAGGTTGCGCGCGCCACATCATAATTTCCCTCATGACGGGTATTCAGCATGGTTTTCCATTCCTGATTTTGCAGCGTGACGTTAGCACCAAGATTTTTTTTCCACATTGAGGCGGCGGCAATTGCCTGCTTTTTATTTTGATCGGAGGTGTTATAGAGCAGCGTAAAGGTCAGCGGCTTTTGCACGCCGTAGCCCGCCGCGGCCAGCAGCTGTTTTGCTGTGGCGTTGCGTTCTGCCTGCGTCTGAGTAAACCAGGCCGGCGCGGTAAATTTAGCCCCGTTAATATAGGGCGGCGTAAAGCCAAAGGCGGGAATTTGCCCTTGCCCCATGATTTTTTCAGCGATGATTTGGCGATCCAGGGTTAATTTTACCGCCGTACGCACCCGCGCATCATTAAACGGCGGACGCTGGTTATTCAATTCATAATAAAAGGTGCAGAGATAAGGGCTGACATGCACCTGAGCGCCCAGTTCTTTCTTGAGCATAGGAAAGAGTTCGGGAGGGATCGCGCTGTTGGTAATATCGATACCGCCGCTACGATAGCGGTTGACGTCGCTGGTTTCCGAGCTGATCGGCAAGAAGGTCGCTGTTTCAATAATCGTATGCGCATTATCCCAATAATGTGGGTTGCGCTTCAGCGTAATTTTCTCATTAACCACCCAGCTGTTCAGCGTATAGGCGCCGTTGCCGACATAATGCTCCGGGCGCGTCCATTTGTCCCCCCACTGCTCGAGGGTCTGGCGATGAACCGGCTTTAGCGGGGTATGTTCCAGCATCGCCGTAAAGTAAGGCACCGGCTGACTTAGCGTAACCTGCAGGTGATGATCATCCAGCGCTTTTACGCCCAGCGCCGAGGGAGGTTGCCTGCCTGCGATAATTTCATCGACGTTCAGAATATGTGCGTACTGCAAAAAACTGGCGTAGGGAGAAGCCGTTTTTGGATCCACCAGCCGTTGCCAGCTATAGACAAAATCGGCGGCCGTTACCGGATCGCCATTGCTCCAGCGGGCATCCGGCCTCAGGGTGAAGGTCCAGACATTATTTTGCTGCTGCCATTGCTGCGCAACACCCGGTACCAGACGACCGGCGTTATCAGTTACAAGCAATCCTTCCAGCAAATTAGTTATGACATCGCTTTCCGGGACCCCTTCGGTTTTATGTGGGTCCAGCGAGGCGACTTCGGTACCGTTATTAATAACAATGGTTTGATCCTGAGCTAACTCTACAGTAGGCGGCACGCTGGCTGCCCGCGCATTAACAGACAAAGCCAGGAGAACAATGAGTGCCGCTTTGCCAAAATAATCAGGATTTGCTGGATTCATAAAACCTTTTGCTCTTAGAAGTCACCTGCAGGCTGTAAAGCAAAATCCGTTCTCACTTTGCCCAGATCAAAAAAACTTTAATCGGAAGTTAACAGATGAATTTTTTTGTGCCAAAAACAAATAGTAAAAATGTTATCTATTTCTCTTTTATCATGATCGCTCTAAACACGGAAGTGTTATTTTTACTGATGAATTATGATTTATTCGATTGATATCAAAAGAAAAAACAGCCAGAAGCCTGCTTCAGAGGGCCGCTCAATATGGCAATCGCCTGAAAAAGCGGTAAAAAATCATAACAAATGCTTCACATAGAATGATCATCTATCAGTAAAGCAAAACAGCTGATAAAAATCTGGAGGATGAAAAATATTACGCAGTAATTGATGTGAAAATAATCACATTTCTGGACAGGTAAACCAAAGTCACAGAAAAATCAGCAATTAAACTAATAATTAGCATCCGCTATTAAGGAATATGAATAGAGGCACCAAAATAGTGCAGAAAAGTGCGCAATTGCACTTTTTTAGGGCAAAAAATGATTTAAAGGGAAAATTAAGTTGCCTGGCGCGGAAGAATAAAGCTCATAACCAATGTAACGCATACATCGGTTATGAAAAGGTTAATTAAGCAGGCCAGGGAAGCTTGCTCTGAGGCCAGTAACAATAAATTCTATGCCCAACGCCATAAGTAATAACCCCATGATACGGGTAATAACGTTGATGCCGGTTTGCCCCAGCACGCGCACCATAACCGGCGCGGCGCGAAACAAAAGCCAACAGCAAAAGGCAAATAGCGCAATGGCGATGCTAAAGGCCAGCAGGTTTATCCAGCTGTGATAACGCGTGCTCCAGACAATAGTTGAACTAATGGCACCCGGGCCCGCCATTAATGGCAATGCCAGCGGCACAACGCCAATGCTTTCGCGTACTGCCGTTTCTGATTTCTCCTGTTTATTCTGCTTATCTTCGCCCAGCTTACCGCTAATCATCGACATGGCAATGGTCACCACCAGGATGCCGCCTGCGATACGGAAAGAGTCGATAGAGATACCAAAGATATGCAGAATGGCATCACCCAGAAACAGCGATGTCCAGAGAATAATCGCCACAGCAAGGTTCGCCGTCAGGTTGGTTCTGTTTCTTTCAGCCACCGGCTGGTAGCTGGTCATGCTAATAAAAACAGGAATAATCCCGATGGGGTTCACCAGCGCAAACAGGCCAACAAAAAATTTAATATAGCCGGACAGATCCAGTGCAAGGGTATTCACAAACTACTCCGCAAATGCGCCAATAATAACCGCCTTAATTTAAAGTAAATATCATCCGCTTGCCAGCGGACAACCCCAGTCTAAAAAGCTGTAATTACCTTTCAACGCAGGTAAAAAATCCATTGTTAAAAGATTGTTTAGCTAATGATGCGAAAAACAATTGCTGTTACAGCAGATTAGTCAAAACCTGATGCTGGTCAAAAAATAATCACGCTGAAAGGTGTCAGCTTCAAGGAATATTGATCTAAATCAACAGACATCTACCCCGATCCAGGTAAGCTGGCCTCATCAAAAGGAATTGATAACGAGGTGCGCTGTCATTTACCAACGCCTTCGCCATAGAAACTCTTTCAGTAAACAGTACGGAGTAAGTAAAGCGCAAAATGGGTTATTTGCCTGCTCCAAAGTGTAATGCCGCATTTAGCCTGGTCTGTTTACTAAAAGAGTTTAACTTCCATCAGGAGAGCATTATGGCCGTTACCAATGTCGCTGAACTTAACGCACTTGTTGAACGTGTAAAACAAGCGCAGCGCGAATACGCCAATTTCACTCAAGAGCAGGTTGATAAAATTTTCCGCGCCGCCGCGCTGGCTGCTGCCGACGCGCGTATTCCGCTGGCAAAGATGGCGGTAGCGGAATCTGGAATGGGTATTGTGGAAGATAAAGTGATTAAAAACCACTTCGCTTCAGAATATATTTACAATGCCTATAAAGATGAAAAAACCTGCGGCATTCTGGAAACTGACGAGACTTTCGGCACCATCACCATTGCTGAACCCACCGGCCTGATTTGCGGTATCGTCCCTACCACTAACCCAACCTCCACCGCTATCTTTAAGGCGCTGATCAGCCTTAAAACCCGTAACGGTATTATCTTCTCTCCACATCCGCGAGCGAAAGACGCTACCAATAAAGCAGCGGATATCGTGCTGCAGGCTGCCATCGCCGCTGGTGCGCCGAAAGATATTATCGGCTGGATTGACCAGCCTTCCGTCGAGCTTTCTAACCAGCTGATGCATCATCCGGATATTAACCTGATTCTGGCAACCGGTGGCCCGGGCATGGTGAAAGCAGCTTACAGCTCGGGTAAACCCGCTATCGGCGTCGGCGCGGGGAATACCCCGGTCGTTATTGACGAAACCGCAGATATCAAGCGTGCCGTGGCCTCTATTCTGATGTCCAAGACCTTCGACAACGGCGTCATTTGCGCTTCAGAGCAGTCCGTTATCGTGGTAGACGCCGTTTATGATGCGGTACGTGAACGTTTCGCCAGCCATGGCGGCTACCTGTTACAGGGCGCAGAGCTGAAAGCCGTGCAGGATATCATCCTGAAAAACGGCGGGCTGAATGCAGCCATCGTGGGTCAGCCAGCAGTGAAAATTGCCGAAATGGCAGGCATCCATGTACCGGCAAGCACCAAAATTCTGATTGGCGAAGTGCAGCTGGTGGACGAATCTGAACCTTTCGCCCATGAAAAACTTTCGCCTACGCTGGCAATGTACCGCGCAGAAAACTTTGAGCAGGCTGTGGCTAAAGCAGAGAAACTGGTGGCGATGGGCGGTATCGGGCATACCTCTTGTCTGTATACCGACCAGGACAACCAGCATGAACGCGTAAATTATTTTGGCGACAAAATGAAAACCGCGCGCATCCTGATCAATACGCCAGCTTCGCAGGGCGGTATCGGCGACCTGTATAACTTTAAACTGGCACCTTCTCTGACGCTGGGCTGTGGTTCATGGGGCGGCAACTCAATTTCTGAAAACGTCGGTCCTAAACATCTTATCAATAAGAAAACCGTGGCCAAGCGAGCTGAGAATATGTTGTGGCACAAACTTCCAAAATCTATCTATTTCCGTCGTGGCTCTCTGCCTATCGCCCTGGAAGAGGTGGCTTCTGACGGAGCAAAACGCGCCTTTATCGTGACCGACCGCTTCCTGTTTAATAACGGTTATGCCGATCAGATTACCTCTGTACTGAAATCTCACGGCGTCGAAACCGAAATTTTCTTTGAAGTGGAAGCCGATCCGACGCTAAGCATCGTGCGCAAAGGCGCAGAACAGATGAACTCCTTTAAACCGGATGTGATCATTGCGCTTGGCGGCGGCTCTCCGATGGACGCAGCCAAAATCATGTGGGTCATGTACGAGCATCCTGAAACCCATTTCGAAGAGCTGGCTCTGCGCTTTATGGATATCCGTAAACGTATCTATAAGTTCCCGAAAATGGGCGTGAAGGCGAAAATGATTGCGGTGACCACCACTTCAGGCACCGGCTCAGAAGTTACGCCGTTTGCGGTGGTGACCGATGATGCTACCGGCCAGAAATATCCGCTGGCTGATTACGCGCTGACGCCGGATATGGCTATCGTAGATGCCAACCTCGTGATGAATATGCCGAAATCGCTGGCCGCTTTTGGTGGTCTTGATGCGGTAACCCACGCGCTGGAAGCCTATGTTTCTGTGTTGGCCAATGAGTACTCTGATGGTCAGGCGCTGCAGGCCCTTAAACTGCTGAAAGACAATCTGGCAGACAGCTATCGCGATGGTGCGAAAAATCCAGTGGCGCGTGAACGCGTTCATAACGCCGCGACCATTGCCGGTATCGCTTTTGCGAATGCTTTCCTTGGGGTGTGTCACTCAATGGCGCATAAACTGGGGTCTGAATTCCATATCCCGCACGGCCTGGCTAATGCCCTGCTGATCTCGAATGTTATTCGCTACAACGCTAATGACAATCCGACCAAACAGACAGCGTTCAGCCAGTACGATCGTCCGCAGGCACGCCGTCGTTATGCCGAAATCGCCGACCACCTTGGTCTGAGCGCTGCCGGCGACCGCACGGCGCAGAAAATCGAGAAACTGCTGGCGTGGCTGGAAGATATGAAAGCCCAGTTGGGTATTCCGAAATCGATTCGTGAGGCAGGCGTACAGGAAGCTGATTTCCTGGCGAAAGTCGATAAGCTGGCTGATGACGCGTTTGATGACCAGTGTACCGGCGCTAACCCGCGTTACCCGCTGATTGCTGAGCTGAAACAGATCATGCTTGATACCTTCTACGGTCGCGAATATGCAGAACCCTTTGAATCTGTCTCTGAAGCGATCATTGCTCAGCCGGTCAAAGAAGCTAAAGTAGAGAAGAAAGCTAAAAAAGTTTGATTCTCAGACCATAAAAAACCCGCTTCGGCGGGTTTTTTTATCTCTGACGTCTGGACGCATTCCCGGTGTTCTGTGCTGTTTTCCCGCCGCTTCACTTCCTCTATAAACGCTCTGTAAGCCTCTGTAACGCATCTGGCGCTGTAGCTTACGCTTCCCCTTTCAGAAAGGCTCTACGGGCTGTAAAACGCCTTTAGACAGCGCATCCTTATAATGCTTGCGACACACAGAAACATAGCGCTCGTTACCGCCGATAACTACCTGCTCGCCTTCGGCATAGGGTTTACCCTCACTGTCAAGACGCAGCACCATCCCGGCTTTACGGCCACAATGGCAAATGGTTTTTAATTCGATAAGTTTATCAGCCCAGGCTAATAAATACTGGCTTCCGCTAAATAATTCACCACGGAAATCAGTGCGCAAGCCATAACACAATACCGGTATATCCAGATAATCGACGACATCAGAAAGTTCTCGAACTTGTTCGCGCGTCAAAAATTGGCATTCATCAACAAGTATGCAATGTATCGGCTTTTTTTCATGTTCTTCAGTAATTTCATGCATCAGTAAAGTCTGATTGTTAAACAATTTAGCCGGTGACGAAAGGCCAATGCGTGAGCTGACTTTACCGCTACCGAAGCGATCATCTATCTCCGCAGTCCAGACCAAAGTCCGCATGCCCCTTTCCTGATAATTATAAGAAGATTGCAACAATGCGGTGGATTTCCCGGCATTCATTGCCGAGTAATAGAAATAAAGCTGAGCCATAGGGCTGAACTCCGCCAAAAGGGTTAAACAAAAACGGCGACGATTGTATCATAGCCTCAGTAGCACCGGCTGGATAACCTGCAATATGATTATGTTGTTTAACCGCGGCGCTTGTTTAACATCATCCGCAGTAACGCATAATCCCTGTCCATGGCATTAAATGATAAAACCTCAACCCCTGTTCTTATTATGGCCTTTTTTTAGTCGCTCTGAACCTTTGCACTTTAAGCTTAATGAGGCTAACGCTTTAGGTTATACGACGATTTTAAGCGCCGGGCTGAACAGATAATCCCCTGTAAGCCTAAGGCCGTTTAATGATAGCTTTTAATGGGACTGGCTTATTTTCGCCTGAGACAACTATAACTTTCCCCCAATTGCGTTATGCAAATCTCACTTTAATAAGACTTTGTGAATTTCTTACAAAATTAACTATTGCAGTTCCTTTTTTCCACCTCTATTATTATCAAGCAGAACATTTCTCCCACCCAATATATTTTGAGATTAGGACAATGAGCGAAGCACTTAAAATTCTGAACAACATCCGTACACTGCGCGCCCAGGCCAGAGAATGTACTCTGGAAACTCTGGAAGAAATGCTGGAAAAACTGGAAGTGGTCGTTAATGAGCGCCGCGAAGAAGAAAGTCAGGCGCAGGCTGAAATTGAAGAGCGTACGCGTAAACTTCAGCAGTACCGCGAAATGCTGATTGCCGACGGCATTGATCCGAATGAACTGCTGCAAACTATGGCAGCAACTAAAACAAGTGGCAAAGCCAAGCGTGCTGCACGTCCGGCTAAATATAAATACGTTGATGAAAATGGCGAAAGCAAAACCTGGACAGGCCAGGGCCGTACTCCTGCGGTAATCAAGAAAGCCATTGAAGAGGAAGGCAAGCAGCTGGATGATTTTCTGCTGTAATTCCTGTTCAGGGTGCTTCTCTTAACCCCATTTTGTTATGGGGTTTTTTATTGGTCTTTTTGTCGTATTTGTCATGCCAGGCCACACCCAAAAAAAGGAAGCCCCAGGCTTCCTTTTTTTAATTACTTAACTCAGACCTTATAAAAAGCCCGGTACCATTCCACAAAGCGTTTGATGCCCTCTTCCACGCCCGTTTGCGGTTTAAATCCGATCACATCGTACAGTGCCTGCGTATCCGCGCTGGTTTCCAGCACATCGCCTGGCTGCATCGGCAGCATATTTTTCTGCGCCTCTGTACCCAGCGCTTTCTCCAGGGCTTCTATATAAGCCATTAACGTTATCGGCTGACTGTTACCAATATTATAGACACGGTAAGGCGCAGAGCTGGTGGCAGGCGAGCCTGTTTCAACTGTCCAGTCAGGATCTTTTTGTGGTATCACATCCTGCAGGCGGAAAATCGACTCGGTGATATCGTCAATATAAGTGAAATCCCGGCGCATTTGACCCTTGTTATAAACGTCAATACTTTCGCCCGCGATAATAGCTCGGGTGAATTTAAACAGGGCCATATCCGGGCGTCCCCACGGTCCGTAGACGGTAAAGAAGCGCAAACCGGTCATTGGGATACCGTAAAGATGTGAATAAGTATGCGACATCAGTTCATTGGCTTTTTTCGTGGCCGCATAAAGCGAAACCGGATGGTCTACGCTGTCGTCGGTGGAAAATGGCATTTTACGGTTCAGACCGTAAACAGAACTGGAAGAGGCGTACAGCAAATGCTCGATTTTATGATGACGACAGCCTTCAAGAATATTAAGGTGCCCCGTCAGATTAGCGTCTGCATATGCATGTGGATTATCAATAGAATAACGAACCCCTGCCTGCGCCCCCAGATGAATAACACGCTGGAAACGGTGCTGTGCAAACAGCGAGGCTATTGCGTCCCTGTCAGATAAATCGCCTTCGATAAAAGTAAAGTCTGAAGAAGTGATTTGATTAAGGCGGGCACGTTTGAGATTTACATCATAATAATCATTCAGGTTGTCGAGACCGACAACCTGGTGACCGGCCGACAGAAGGCGTTGGGTAACGTGAAAACCAATAAACCCTGCCGCGCCGGTAACCAGATAGTTCATCTTTACCTCATTAATTATGCAATTTGAATAGACGCTCCGCGGCCAATTGCATAATAAACAAAACCGCGTTTGCTAATTCTTTCTGGATCATACAGGTTACGACCATCAAAAATCACGGGTTGTTTTAAGGCATTTTTAATAACGTCGAAGTCTGGCGCACGGAAGTTCTGCCATTCGGTACAAATAACCAGCGCATCTGCACCCTGCAGAGCGGCTTCTTTTGTTCCCATCAGCTTCAGGTCCGTACGATGACCATAGATACGCTGAGCTTCATCCATCGCTTCTGGATCGAACGCCTGTACCGTTGCGCCTGCAGCCCACAGCGTTTCCATCAGCACGCGGCTGGACGCTTCACGCATATCGTCGGTATTGGGTTTAAATGAGAGTCCCCACAGCGCAAAGGTTTTACCCTTAAGATCGTCACCGAAATGGCGTTTGATAAAGGTCGGCAGCTTGAGTTTCTGATCATCATTGACAGCTTCCACCGCCTGCAGCAGACGAGGTTTATAGCCAATGGTTTCCGCCGTACGGATCAGCGCCTGTACATCTTTCGGGAAGCAGGAACCGCCGTAGCCGCAGCCCGGGTAAATGAAGTGATAGCCGATACGGGAATCTGAACCAATACCCTGACGCACTTTCTCAATATCCGCGCCCAGGCGTTCCGCCAGGTTGGAGATTTCATTCATGAAGCTGATTTTGGTCGCCAGCATGCAGTTTGCCGCATACTTGGTTAACTCAGCGCTACGGATATCCATCAGAATCAGACGATCGTGATTGCGGTTAAACGGCTCATACAGCTCACGCAGCAGCTCAACGACTTCATCGTTATCCGTTCCGACTACGATACGCTCAGGACGCATGCAGTCGCTTACTGCGGCACCTTCTTTCAGGAACTCTGGGTTAGAGACCACATCAAAGGTCAAATCCAGCCCACGCGCCTTAAGGGTTTCCTGCATGACGTTACGCACGCGGTCAGCGGTTCCGACCGGTACAGTAGACTTGTCCAGCACCACTTTATGCTCATCCATATATTGAGCAATGGTACGCGCTACCGCAGTAACATATTTCAGATCGGCAGAGCCATCTTCATCCGGCGGCGTACCCACGGCGATAAACTGCATAACGCCATGTTTAACGCCTTCTTCGGCATTGGTAGTAAAATTCAGTCGACCCGCTTCATAGTTTTGCTTAACCAGCGGCGTCAGACCCGGCTCATAAATGGGAATGATCCCTTTCTTCAGATTTTCGACTTTGTTTTCGTCGACATCAATACAAAGAACGTCATGTCCGACTTCGGCCAATACCGCAGCCTGAACCAGACCCACATAGCCGATACCAAATACGGTGACTTTCATTGCGTTATCCTGTTGCTGTGTGAATTACTTTTTATTTTCAACTGTATCGTTCAGCCACTGTTTGAAATCGCTGCCCAGTGACGGATGACGCAGACCATACTCAACGAAAGCCTGCATATAACCCAGCTTGTTGCCGCAGTCATGGCTAACGCCTTTCAGGTGATAAGCTTCTACGGTCTCTTTTTCCATCAACATGGCAATAGAGTCGGTCAGCTGAACTTCACCGCCTGCGCCCGGAGGCGTTTTAGCCAGCAGCGGCCAAATATCTGCAGAAAGGACATAACGACCAACAACGGCCAGATTAGACGGTGCTTCGTTGGCTTTGGGTTTTTCTACCACGCCAACCATCGGCGCGCTGTCGCCCGGCTGCAGTTCAGCACCCTGGCAATCAACAACGCCGTAAGCCGTAACGTCTGCTACCGGCTCTACCATGATCTGGCTACGGCCGCTTTCGTCGAAACGGTTCAGCATTTCAGCCAGGTTATCTTTGGTCGGGTTAGACTCATACTCATCGATAATGACGTCTGGCAGAATTACCGCAACTGGCTCATCGCCAACCAGCGGATGCGCGCACATTACTGCGTGACCCAGACCTTTTGCGATGCCCTGACGCACCTGCATGATGGTAACGTGTGGCGGACAAATAGACTGAATTTCATCCAGCAGCTGACGCTTAACGCGTTTTTCCAGCATCGCCTCCAGTTCAAAACTGGTATCAAAATGGTTCTCAATGGAGTTCTTTGACGAGTGCGTAACCAGCACAATCTCATTGATTCCGGCAGCAATGCATTCGTTAACGACATACTGAATTAACGGCTTATCAACCAGCGGCAACATTTCCTTTGGAATGGCTTTGGTTGCGGGCAGCATGCGCGTCCCTAAACCGGCAACGGGGATTACCGCTTTTTTTACTTTTGACTTATAGGCAGACATTAAGATACCTCTCTTATAGGCCGTTCAAGTTAATACTTGATATGTCGATTTAAAAAACGAAACGAGTATATCAGTTAAGGGGCGCCGGATTTATCCTGGATAACTTCTTCCCGGCTAAATTAAGATTATTACCCAAGTGTAAAAGTTATACTAAGGTCTGTCTGAGCGGCGCAAAAATAAAAAGCATTCGCTTGTTATTCAGGCGACAACATCAGACGCAGCCGCCCTCCATTTCCCCAAACCTGACATTGCCATGCATCGCCCTGCTGGTTAATTTGATTGAGATATGTACTGCCCATTGTGCCCAAAGGCACACCATTTCTGAGTTGTATTTCTTGCCCGCTAATGTTCAGCGTTGCGTTTAAGCCAGCAGAGACCAAAATCAGGTTTTTATAGGTTTGATGATAATACCCGACTAATAATGGAAACTGCCCCTTAAGATTTGCCTGGCGCAATAACAAATTAACCTGTTTAAGCACGCTGCTTAATTCAGGTAAACGCTGTTTCTGCCCGGAAAGCTGCTCCTGCAGTAGCCCGTTGAATAACGCGCGTAACAGCAGCGCAGCCAGCACGCCATTATCACCGGCACGCGTCACGTCCAGACAGTAAAAGGCCAGATCTTTATCCGATAAAGCCGCGATATCCAGGACCAGTCCAGGCTGTTCCGCCATCGTAAGCTGGCGATAGTTCATCCGGCAGTTAGCGATAACCTGCTGAACCGGCGGCTGCAGCTGTTTAAGTAGCTTGGCGGCCGCAGTGGGATCGCTGACTAATGCATCCCAGTCCTGAAACAGCTGCTCTTCTTCTTCAACCTGAGAAGTAAACATTGATGGATAGAGGCACTCGTAGACCGCCTCACGCAGGCGCTCCATATCTTTGATCGGTTTGAGCAGCACATCCTGTACGCCAAGGCGCAGAACGTGTGCTATATCGGACATCTGCTCGGTAGCAGAAATGACCAAAATGGGAACCTGGTTGCCGTTGGTGCGTAAGTGTTCCACTAACTTGATGCCATTCATACGAGGCATTTCTAAGTCGCAAATCAGCATATCGGGCTGATGGAAGCGCAACGTTTCGATAGCATCAAGACCATCGCTGGCTACCAATAGCGTAGCGCCAAGCGAGTACAAGAAATTTTCCAGCAGGGAGCGAAAAACAGCCTCATCTTCCACGATCAAGATCTGTTTTCCATTTAATGGTTTTTCCATTGTTTTCCCCCGTAAGCCAGATAACTCAATAGTGGTTCAAAAAACGCACTTGTGCCTGTCAGAATTGCCTGAAGTAACATGTGTGATTGACCCATTTTCATTACCGGCTCTGTACTAATGGTAATAATTCATCCATTTTTTTCTCAACTGCGGCTCTTCCGGCTGCAATCGCTTCCTCTGCACGATGAAAATCAAGCGTACTAATCTGGGGACAATAAGGCTGTATTAATACATCCGGCGGGTCCCCCGCCATGCGGTGACGCTTCAGGCGATTTTCAAGTACCTGAATTGAGGTTGTCATGATCTCCATCGCACCCGGCGAAAGAGATGTTCGTCGCTGTGTTAAATGTTGTGCCAAACGTTGGCGCAGCCTGCCGCGCCAGGATACAGATTCCTCCGGCATGTTTTGCATGGGTGTGGCAGAGAAAAGATCCTGCTGTATGAGATGCGCATCGTGCTGTAAATCAACAGCAATAACAATATCTGCCCCTAACGCTCTGGTCAGAGAGATCGGAACGGGATTCACCACCGCGCCATCCACCAGCCAATAGCCGTTATGTCTCACCGGCGGCAACAGTCCTGGCATACTGCAAGAGGCGCGTACCGCCTGATGCAAATCACCTTCGGTTAGCCATAGCTCTCGCCCGGTGCTCAGGTTGGTGGCTACCGCGCCAAAACGAATATGACACTGTTCGATAGACTCATCAGGCATTAAACGACGAATATGGTTAAATACGCGATTACCTCGCAGTAAACCGCCCCGCTGCCAAGAAAAATCCATCAACCGAATCACATCCCAGTAACCAAAGGATCTTACCCACTTTTCTAACAACGGCAATCTTTCGGTCGCGCAGGCTGCGCCAACCAATGCGCCAACAGAGCAGCCAGCAATAACATCAATACGGATCCCCGCACTCAACAACGCATCAATTACGCCGATATGCGCCCATCCTTTGGCAGCGCCTGAGCCCAGCGCCAGTCCTATTTTTACCTGTCTCATTGCATTCCTGTTTTCACCCCTTTTCATTGAATAGCGTTATATGTTCGGGTCAGATAACATAACGTAAAATAACGTCTTTCGCCCTGTTGTTGCAAAATCTGGAGTTCACGTGTCTGAAAATTGCCCATGCTGCAGCGGATTGCAGTATAGCCTATGTTGCGGTCCCTATCTAAGTGGCGAGCATATCCCTCCCAGCCCGGAAGCGCTAATGCGTTCCCGCTATACGGCCTATGCCCGACATGACGTTGATTATTTACTGGCGACCTGGCACAGCACGCATCGTACTTCACAACTGCGCCAGGCCTTATCTGAAAGTTTTCCACAAACCGTC
The DNA here is from genome assembly GCF_050113845.1 of Pantoea sp. FN0305. Lineage (NCBI taxonomy): Bacteria > Pseudomonadati > Pseudomonadota > Gammaproteobacteria > Enterobacterales > Erwiniaceae > Pantoea > Pantoea sp. FN0305. The sequence goes on from NZ_JBNJSN010000005.1 coordinate 242,161, forward strand.
TGGCAAGGGCTGACCATCGTCGCCCGCGAGGCGGGAAGTCATGATAATGAAGCTTATGTGACATTTTTTGCGCGTTATAGCGAAAATGGCCGCACAGGGGCGGTTTATGAACGCTCGCGCTTTGTCCGTGAGGATCAACGCTGGTACTATATTGATGGAACCGCACCCCAGGTGGGTCGTAATGACCGCTGTCCCTGTGGCTCCGAAAAAAAATACAAAAAGTGTTGCGGCCAGTAATGCTGGTGCCGTTCAGATCCACTGCTATCCCGCTTCGACAGGATTGATAACTCATGCAAGCGCAGAACTTACAACGTAAAGTACTTCGAACTATTTGCCCTGACGCCAAGGGCCTTATCGCCAAGATCACTAACATTTGCTACAAGCACGAGCTCAACATCGTGCAAAACAATGAGTTTGTCGATCATCGCACCGGGCGCTTTTTTATGCGCACTGAACTGGAAGGCATTTTTAACGATACGACGCTGTTGGCGGATCTGGACAGCGCGCTCCCGCAGGGTTCGGTTCGTGAGCTGCAATGTGCCGGACGTCGTCGCGTGGTAATTCTGGTTACCAAAGAGGCGCACTGCCTGGGCGACCTACTGATGAAAAGCGCTTTCGGCGGGCTGGATATGGAAATCGCCGCCGTTATCGGCAACCACGATACGCTGCGTTCGCTGGTAGAGCGCTTCGATATTCCTTTTGTTCTGGTGAGCCACGAAGGGCTGACGCGAGAAGAGCACGATAACCAGATGGCAGAGCAGATCGATCGCTATCAGCCTGATTACGTGGTACTGGCAAAATATATGCGCGTTCTGACGCCCGCTTTTGTGCAACGTTACCCGAACCAGATCATCAATATTCACCACTCGTTCCTGCCGGCGTTTATCGGCGCGCGCCCTTATCACCAGGCGTACGAACGCGGGGTAAAAATTATCGGCGCCACCGCGCACTACGTAAATGACAACCTGGATGAAGGCCCAATCATCATGCAGGACGTGATTAACGTTGACCACAGCTATACGGCAGAAGAGATGATGCGTGCGGGACGCGACGTAGAAAAAAATGTGTTAAGCCGTGCGCTATATAAGGTGCTGGGACAGCGTGTTTTTGTCTACGGCAACCGCACGATTATTCTTTAAGTTAAGCTTTACCGATGCCGGTTGTTCAACAAAGCGGCGTCGTGGGTAAAAAAACGGCGAACAGACCGCTTTTTTTCGTGGGGCGCTTTACAGCATCGTTTCATTTGTTATGATGCGCCCCGCTTTCAGGCAATATTGTCCTGACCCGTGGTGGGATTCCCGAGCGGCCAAAGGGAGCAGACTGTAAATCTGCCGTCACAGACTTCGAAGGTTCGAATCCTTCTCCCACCACCACTCTTCTGTTTCAGCGCAGAGGAATAAAACCCGCCGGGCATGTTGGCGAGTTTTACGGGCAAATCTGGCATCCATCATCTTGATGACGGATGAAGCTGAAAGCGACAATAAGAGCAAACCTGTTTTATCTGGTGGGATTCCCGAGCGGCCAAAGGGAGCAGACTGTAAATCTGCCGTCACAGACTTCGAAGGTTCGAATCCTTCTCCCACCACCATCTTTGTATACTCCCCCTGTTTTCAAACTCAGCGCTAATGCAGCACCTTCCCCCAGGGAGAAGGTGAGAAGCTTCGACAAGGTTCGCGTCGAGCAACGCGAGACAACGTGCGCAGCACGGCCCGCAGGGTGAGGAGCGCAGCGACGAGTCATCCTTCTCCCACCACCATCTTTGTATACTCCCCCTGTTTTCAAACTCAGCGCTAATGCGGCATCTTCCCCCAGGGAGAAGGTGAGAAGCTTCGACAAGGTTCGCGTCGAGCAACGCGAGACAACGTGCGCAATCCGGTTTACATACTGTCATCAGCAAAACATCTCTGTTAACATCCTGCCATCTTTTTACTGTGCAGTTATCGCAATATGAAATTCATCTCTTTCAATATCAACGGGCTACGCGCTCGCCCCCATCAGCTGGAAGCGCTGATTCAGCAGCATAATCCTGACGTTATCGGCCTGCAGGAAACCAAGGTTCATGATGATATGTTCCCGCTGGAGGATGTCAGCAAGCTGGGTTATCACGTCTTTTATCATGGTCAGAAAAGCCATTATGGCGTAGCCCTGTTGACCCGCGAAATGCCGCTTATGGTACAGCGCGGTTTTCCTGAGGATGATGAAGAGGCGCAGCGCCGTTTGATTATTGCGCAAATCCCCGCCCCATCCGGGAATATTACCGTGATTAACGGCTATTTTCCGCAGGGCGAAAGCCGTGACCATCCGACAAAATTTCCGGCAAAGGAAAAATTTTACCGCGATCTGCAAAACTATCTGGAAACCCACCTGACGGCGGACGATCGGGTTTTAGTGATGGGCGATATGAATATCAGCAGCAGCGATCTGGACATTGGTATCGGTGAAGATAGCCGTAAGCGCTGGCTGCGTACCGGTAAATGTTCTTTCCTGCCGGAAGAGCGGGAGTGGATGGATCGCTTGCTTAACTGGGGTCTGGTCGATACCTGGCGAGCCGCGAACCCCGCGTGCGCCGATCGCTTTTCCTGGTTTGATTATCGTTCAAGAGGTTTTGATGATAACCGTGGCCTGCGTATCGATCTGCTGCTGGCCACGCGTGCGCTGGCAGAGCGCTGTATCGATACCGGCATCGACTATCAGATCCGCGCTATGGAAAAACCGTCCGACCATGCGCCGATTTGGGCTGAGTTCCAGCTTTAAACAGCAGGCGTTGCGAGGCTTGTCGCAACGCCCTTGGTTATTTCACGATACGCCAGATCAGATTATTGGTGCCCAACGATTTCTCATCGCGTACGCACTGCAGTAGCACCCCTTCCGCTTTAACCACCGCGCCTTCGGTATAGCTACGATTTTCATAGATACAGCAACGCAAACAGGGCGGATTCTGCGAACGATTTTGCCCCTGCGTCCAGACTTCCGGCGGCATATCCACTATCACATCGCTGTTTATATCGCTCTGCTGATTACCGCCGCTATGATAATCATGGCGTTGCGCCTGCGCTGCCGTGCTTAACAGCAGTGCCAGCATAATTCCCCATGCCAGTTTCATTATTCCGTCTCCTTTGCTTTCGCCTTTTTACTACGACGTTTCTGGTTCCCGGCGGGTGCCGCTACGCCCCGAAAGGCGCGCGCCGAGCTTTGCTGACGCGCCAGCGCAATAAGGTCATGCAGCGTTGCGACCAAAGGCTGCATAAAATCCTGATAGCGACAGGCCTTTTCACTGATTTTCGTCAGCGTTGATTCCCACTGAGCCGTCATATCGGGACGCGCAGCCATTTCCGGCAGAGAGTGGATTAACGCTCTGCCCGCTTCGGTCGCATGGATATAACGGCCCTTTTTGGTCAGGAAGGCGCGCCGGAACAGCAGTTCGATAATGCCGGCCCGGGTTGCTTCCGTTCCTAAACCATCGGTCGCACGCAGGATTTTCTTTAGATCTTTATCCTGCACAAAGCGGGCAATGCCGGTCATGGCAGATAACAGCGTCGCATCGGTAAAGGGCCGTGGCGGCTGCGTTTGCTTTGCGGCGATCTCCCCTTTTTCACACAACAGCTCATCGCCCTTCGCTACCACCGGCAATGGCGTACCGTCATTCTCCTCATCCCGCTCTTTACTGCCCAGCAATGCTCGCCAGCCCGCCTCGGCAAGAAAACGCGCTTTGGCGATAAATTTACCACCAGCAATATCCAGCTCAATAATACATTTACGGTAAACCGCATCCGGGCAAAACTGCATCAGATACTGACGCGCAATCAACCCATAGATATTGGCTTCATTATCGCTCAGACGCACGGCGCTGCTGCGCGCGGTAGGAATAATGGCGTGGTGAGCGTCCACCTTTTTATCATCCCAGCAGCGGTTTTTACGGTTGGTATCGAAATCGGCCGGGGTTTTCATATCAGGCCGATGCGCACTAATGGCGTTTAATACCGCATGACGCCCGGCAAAATGCTCATCCGGCAAGTAACGACTGTCGGAGCGCGGGTAGGTAATCAGCTTATGGGTTTCATACAGCCGCTGGCAGGTATCCAGTACCGTCTGGGCACTCAGGCCAAAGCGTCTGGCCGCTTCAATCTGCAGACTGGAAAGTGAGAAAGGCAGCGGCGCAGTATCGTTTTCCCGCTTGTCCTGATAACCGGTGACATGCGCAGGCTGACCGCCAATGCGCGCCAGCACATGTTCCGCCAGCGGGCGATGCAATAACCTTCCCTCTTCATCCTGCCAGGGTTCACAGGCGTCGCTGGGCTGCCAGAGCGCCACAAATCGCTCCTCTTTAGGCGTGACGATATGCGCTTTTACTTCAAAATAATCTTTTGGTATAAAGTTTTCGATCTCTTCATCGCGCCGCACCACCAGCCCCAATACCGGCGTCTGCACGCGCCCCACCGACAGCACGCCGTCGTAACCAGCATTGCGCCCCAACAGGGTCCATGCGCGGGTCATATTTATGCCATACAGCCAGTCAGCACGGGCGCGAGCCAGCGCCGATACACATAGCGGAATAAACTCTTTGTTTTGTCGCAGACGGTTAATGGCGCGCTCCACAGCCTGCGGATTGAGATCGTTAATCAGGCAGCGTTGGACGTTATCACGTTTAGCAGCGGGCAGCGCCAGATAGTCCAGCACCTCATCCACCAGCAGTTGTCCTTCGCGATCGGGGTCGCCGGCGTGGATCACTTCATCCGCCTGCTCCAGCAGTTTTTTGATCACATTCAACTGTTTCGCTACGGAAGGACGCGGCTGTAAACGCCACTTTTCCGGCACGATAGGTAAATCCGCTAATGACCAGCGCGCATAGCGGCTGTCATAGCTGTCGGGCTGGGCCTGTTCTAACAGGTGCCCCACGCACCAGGTAACCATCTGATCGTTTCCACAGGCAATGTAACCATCGCCACGACGATGCGGTTTCGGCAGCACATCGGCAATGGCGCGGGCCAGGCTTGGCTTTTCAGCAATAAACAGGCGCATGAATGGGGCAAAGCTCTCTTAAGACAAGATAATAAGGAACACCGGCTTTAATCGGCATCAGACCGCTCGCAATAAGAGCGGTCATCTATGTTAACGCGTTCGCTCTGGCGTGATAAGCCATCCCTGCGGCGGAGTGGATAAAAAGCAGGATAATCAACTTATCCTGCCAAAACAGCGGCGCGCGATCTGTCAGAAATAACTGACAAAGGGGGCGGTATCAGGAGGTAAAACGGTGGTGGATGATTTTAACTGCGGCGTGCCCAGGTAAAGGAAGCCGACAATCGCATCCTGTTCGCGACAGTTAAATGCCGCTCTTACCGCGTCGTTATCAGTCCAGGCGCCGCTGCGCCAGATACCGTTAAAGCCCTGTGCGGCGGCAGCCATTTGCATTGCCATAACCGCACAGCCTGCTGATAACAGCTGCTCCCAACGCGGCACTTTATGATGCTCGACGCAGTGCGCAACCACGGTGATAATCATCGGCGCCCGGAACGGGGACTGCTTCGCCTTTTCAATGGCTTTATCATCCATGTTTCCGTCACGCGCAGCCTGCTCCAGCAGCGCGCTAAAGCGCTCTAATCCCTGCTTTTCAATAATATGAAAGCGCCATGGCTGTAGCGTGCCGTGATCCGGTGCGCGCATACCAGCGCGTATAATATTGTCCAGCGCTTCGCCCTGTGGCGCAGGCTCGGCTAAGCGCGATGCGGAACGACGGTTAACCAGTAAATCCAGTGCATCCATTTATGCCTCCTGATAATGATTAGCATTCACTGCAAACTAGCACAGGCTGACCTTTTGTTACAGCCGCGTGCGATTTCCTGCTGACATTTGCCCCACTGCTCTTTAGGATGTGGATGAAATTCTGGCAGAAAAGCTGCTTTTCTGTGCTCTGTCTGGTGATTATGGAGAAAACATGCGCACGTTGTGGCGAATCATAACCGGCTTATTTAAATGGACATGGCGGGTGCTGAACTTTGTTCGTGAATGCATCCTCAACTTATTTTTTATCTTTTTGCTGTTGATTGGCGTAGGGATCTGGCTACAGATTAAAAGCGTCAGCACACCGGCAGAGGTGCCGCGTGGCGCGCTAAAAGTCGATCTCTCCGGCGTGGTGGTCGATAAACCTTCGGTCAGCAACAAGCTCAGCAAAATTGGTCGTCAGCTGTTGGGTGCCAGCAGCGATCGTTTGAAAGAGAATTCGCTCTTTGATGTGGTGGCAGCGATCCGTCAGGCCAAAGAGGATGAGAAAATCACCGGAATCGTGCTGGACCTGCGTAACTTTGCCGGGGCCGACCAGCCTTCTCTGCAGTATATCGGCAAGGCGCTGCGTGAGTTCCGCGACAGCGGCAAGCCGGTTTACGCCAGCGGCGACAGCTATAGTCAGGCGCAATACTACCTCGCCAGCTATGCCAATAAAATTTACCTTTCGCCGCAGGGCACCGTCGATTTGCACGGCTTCGCCACCAACACGCTTTACTACAAAAGCCTGCTCGACAAGCTGAAAGTGACCTCACACGTTTTCCGCGTCGGCACCTATAAATCTGCGGTAGAGCCTTTCCTGCGTGATGATATGTCGCCGGCAGCGCGCGAGGCCGACAGCCGTTGGGTAGGCGAACTGTGGCAAAACTATCTGCATACCGTTGCCGCTAACCGTCAGATTAGCCCACAACAGCTTTTCCCTGGCGCGCAGGGGCTACTGAGCGGTTTGCAAAAAACCGGCGGCGATACGGCACTCTATGCGAAAGAAAACAAGCTGGTGGATCAGCTGGCGACCCGTGCCGAAACCGAGCAGCTGTTTACCAAACAGTTTGGCTGGGACAAACAGGATCAGGATTACAACGCTATCAGCATCTATGACTATCCGGTGAAGGATACCAGTTCGCAGAATGGCAATATCGCCGTGATCCTTGCGAATGGTGCCATTATGGATGGCGAAGAGACGCCGGGCTCCGTCGGCGGCGATACCACCGCAGCGCAGATCCGCGAAGCGCGGCTCGACCCGGCAATCAAGGCAATTGTACTGCGTGTAAACAGCCCTGGCGGCAGCGTAACCGCATCGGAAGTGGTGCGTCAGGAGCTGGCGGCAGCACGTACAGCAGGCAAGCCGGTGGTGGTTTCCATGGGCGGCATGGCAGCCTCTGGCGGCTACTGGATTTCAACGCCTGCTAACTACATTATTGCCAGCCCGGCGACACTAACCGGTTCCATTGGCATTTTCGGCGTAATTAATACGGTGGAAAATTCGCTGGATGCTATCGGCGTGCATACTGATGGCGTAGCGACCTCGCCGCTGGCGGACGTTGCCACCACCAAGGCGCTGCCGCCTGAAGTACAGCAAATGATGCAGCTCAGCATTGAAAACGGCTATCGCAACTTTATCGGCCTGGTGGCAAAAGCACGGCAGAAAACGCCTGAGCAGATCGATCAGATCGCCCAGGGTCATGTCTGGACCGGTGAAGATGCCAAAGCAAATGGCCTGGTCGATGCACTGGGTGATTTTGATGATGCCATTACTAAGGCGGCAGAACTGGCGAAGGTGAAGAATGTACAACTCAACTGGTTTGCCGATGAGCCTGCCTTTATTGACATGGTACTGGGCCAGATGGATGCTTCAGTACAGGCACTGCTGCCCGCTACGTTAAAAGCCTGGCTACCGGCCCCGATGGTGGATGTGGTAAGCGCCATGAAACAGCAGCCCGGGCTTCTGGGAACCCTGAACGATCCGCAAAACCGTTACGCTCTCTGCCTGACCTGCGGCGACGTGCGATAACTTTCAGCCCGGCCGGTATTGCCGCTGGTCGGGCTGCTCTTCCTGAGACTTTACCTTATACTGCGGTTTTACCGCCAAGCTGAGTCGCTTTTCATGCAAAAAAAATCCATTTACGTTGCCTATACCGGCGGAACCATCGGTATGCAGCGCTCAGAACAAGGTTATATTCCGGTTTCCGGCCACCTTCAGCAGCAATTGTCAGCCATGCCGGAGTTTCATCGTCCGGAGATGCCTGACTTTACCATTCATGAATATCAGCCGCTGATCGACTCCTCTGATATGACGCCACAAGACTGGCAGGCGATTGCAGACGATATTCAGCAAAATTATGCGTTGTACGATGGTTTTGTGATTTTGCACGGCACCGATACCATGGCGTTTACCGCCTCGGCGCTCTCTTTTATGCTGGAGAATCTGGCCAAGCCGGTAATAGTGACAGGGTCACAGATCCCGCTGGCGGAACTGCGATCTGACGGCCAGCAAAACTTACTGAACGCACTCTTCGTTGCGGCTAACTACCCGATCAAAGAAGTCTCGTTATTTTTTAACAACACCCTTTACCGGGGTAATCGCACCACCAAGGCCCATGCAGATGGCTTTAATGCCTTTGCCTCGCCCAATTTGCCGCCGCTGCTGGAAGCGGGTATTCATATCCGACGACTGAATACGCCCGCCTCCCCACAAGGCGAAGGCGAACTGATCGTTCATCCTATTACGCCTCAGCCAATCGGGGTGGTGACCATCTATCCGGGAATTTCTGCTGAAGTGGTACGCAACTTTCTGCGCCAGCCGGTAAAAGCACTGATTCTGCGCTCCTATGGCGTGGGTAACGCGCCGCAAAACGCCGAATTCCTGACTGAGCTGCGGGCAGCCTCCGAACGCGGTATTGTGGTGGTTAACCTTACGCAGTGTATGTCGGGCAAGGTGAATATGGGGGGCTACGCTACCGGCAACGCCCTCGCCCATGCAGGCGTGATCGGCGGCTTCGATATGACGGTAGAGGCTACTCTGACCAAACTGCACTATTTACTCAGTCAGCCGTTAAGCTGCGATGAAGTGCGGCAGCTAATGCAGGTCAATCTGCGTGGCGAGCTAACCTCTGATAACTAATAGCGGAGTCTGTTATGACCCAGGCGTTGATCCTTATCGATTTGCAGAATGATTTTTGTCCGGGCGGCGCACTGGCGGTGGCCGACGGCGACGCGACTATTGCCGTAGCTAATCAGCTGGCCGAAGCATTTCACCGGCGTGGCGAACCGGTGATTGCCACGCAGGACTGGCATCCGGCAAACCATGGCAGTTTTGCTTCGGTTTCCGGTAAGGCCGTGAATACGCTGGGCGAGCTGAATGGCCTGCCGCAGATTTGGTGGCCCGATCATGCTGTTCAACATACGCAGGGTGCAGAATTTCATCCGGCGCTCAGGCGCACGTTAATCGATAAAATATTTCATAAGGGTGAGCAGCCTGATATTGACAGCTACAGCGCCTTTTTTGATAACGGTCATCGCCGTCAGACCGGGCTTGATGCCTGGTTACGTCAGCAGGGCATCAGGCGTCTGGTCATGATGGGTCTGGCCACAGACTATTGCGTGAAATTTAGCGTGCTGGATGCGCTGCGGTTAGGATATGAGGTAGAAGTGATTGCTGAAGGTTGCCGCGGCGTTAACTTACAGCCGCAGGACAGCCAGCAGGCCTTAGCGGATATGGCGGCAAACGGCGCGCTAATCCGCCAGTAAGGCCATTATCCCGCCGTGCTGGCGGGATAATTATTGCAGCGTGATACGCGTGACGCTGTCACTGATACCGAACTCTTCTTTTAGTTCGCGTTTCGAACGGGTGACCAGCTCTCCGCCCGCGCCGATGCTCATATGCTGCGGCTGATGATTGTGCTGCGCCTGCCACAGCATAACCAGCTGCATACAGTGCTCTTTTTGCTCTTCCGTAAGCGCCACGCCATCTGGCCATTTTCCGATTTCTACCGCCGTTGCCAGACGCTGATAAATTTCGGGGGTCATTGCCTCGACTATCGCCTTGAGTTCAGATTTCATCGTATTAACCTTTAATCTGATTACCGTCATTATCGCTGAAGCTCAGCGAGGCCGAATTTACGCAGTAGCGTTCGCCGCTCGGCTGAGGGCCATCGGGAAAGACGTGGCCAAGGTGAGCGTCGCAGCTGCCACAACGAATCTCAATTCGCTGCATGCCATGTGAATTATCTTCCAGATAGTGAATCGCATCATCGCTGTAAGGCTGATAAAAGCTGGGCCAGCCGCAACCAGAATCGTATTTGGTTTCCGATAAAAACAACGGCGCGTTACATACCAGACAGTGATAAATACCTTCCGATTTGTTATGCAACAGCGCGCCGCTGAACGGCGGCTCAGTGCCCCGCTGCTGGGTAACATAACGTTGCATTTCACTAAGCTGGTTATCAGGCGTACGATCGTTCAATTCTTTAGCCATTTTCATCATCTCTGGCAGTGTTATTCTGGAAAAATCGGCTAGTATTCTAACAAACAGTTAACAAGAACAGCTTAATATTTTGTGCCTGGCGAATTTTCACCGCCGCTTAACTGTCAAACTGTGATGAAGATCACTTTCCAGTCAGAGCAGGCCTTTATATTCGGTAATCGAGGCGTAAAACTCCTGCGGGAGAATAGGCGCGGAAGCGGATTTTTACCTGCAAATTCACCATCACAGGTTTGATTTGTCGCAATAATTGACACGATTCCGCTTGACGCCTGGTAAGGATTTTGTAATTTTACAGGCAACCTTTTATTCACTAACAAATAGCTGGTGGAATATATGACTATCAAAGTAGGTATTAACGGTTTTGGTCGTATCGGTCGCATCGTTTTCCGTGCTGCGCAGCAACGTTCTGACGTTGAAATCGTTGCAATCAACGATCTGCTGGACGCGGAATACATGGCGTACATGCTGAAATATGACTCAACGCACGGCCGCTTCGAAGGCACCGTTGAAGTACAGGACGGCGCGCTGATCGTAAACGGCAAAAAAATCCGTGTTACCTCTGAAAAAGACCCGGCTAACCTGAAGTGGGACGAAGTCGGTGTTGACGTAGTAGCGGAAGCAACCGGTATCTTCCTGACCGACGAAACTGCACGCAAACACATCGCTGCTGGCGCTAAAAAAGTGGTTATGACCGGCCCGTCTAAAGATGACACCCCGATGTTTGTTCGTGGCGCTAACTTTGACAAATATGCTGGCCAGGACATCGTTTCTAACGCATCCTGCACCACCAACTGCCTGGCACCGCTGGCTAAAGTTATCAACGACAAATTCGGTATCGTTGAAGGCCTGATGACCACCGTTCATGCAACTACCGCAACGCAGAAAACCGTTGATGGCCCGTCTCACAAAGACTGGCGCGGCGGCCGTGGCGCAGCTCAAAACATCATCCCATCTTCTACCGGTGCGGCTAAAGCCGTAGGTAAAGTTCTGCCGGAACTGAACGGTAAACTGACGGGTATGGCGTTCCGCGTTCCGACTCCGAACGTTTCCGTTGTTGACCTGACCGTACGTCTGGCTAAGCCTGCTTCTTACAAAGAAATTTGTGAAGCCATCAAAGCCGCTTCTGAAGGCGACATGAAAGGCGTTCTGGGCTACACCGAAGATGCCGTGGTTTCTACCGATTTCAACGGCGAAACCCTGACTTCTGTGTTCGATGCCGCTGCCGGTATCGCACTGAACGACAACTTCGTGAAACTGGTTTCCTGGTATGACAACGAAACCGGCTACTCTCACAAAGTTCTGGATCTGGTCGCGCTGGTTGCTTCTAAATAAGTAACGGTGACAGACTAAGCTTAGAGGGCGACTACGGTCGCCCTTTTTTATCGTCTGAATTCCAGCAAGGTAACATCATGACCGAAAAAATCTTTTCGCTTCCCGTGGAAAACCAGATCTCCCCTTACCTGAGCCAACGACAGATTGGCGAATTGCCCGTTATTGTGGTTAATCATCCGAAAGTGCGTGCTGCGGTTACGCTGCAGGGCGCACAGCTGATTGCCTGGCAGCCAAACGGTGAGAAGCCGGTTATCTGGCTTAGTGACAAAACGGCGTTTACCCCAGGCAAGGCGATTCGCGGCGGCGTACCGATTTGCTGGCCGTGGTTTGGCCCGGCAGGCCAACCGGCACACGGCTTTGCCCGTAATCAACCCTGGACGCTCTCTGCTCACGATGAAAATAACGACAATGTTCTGCTGACGCTGGTGCTGGAAAGTAATGAGCAGACCAAAGCGCTCTGGCCGCATGATTTCACATTAATTGCGCGCTTTCGCCTGGGTGAACATTGTGAAATTGAGCTGGAAGCGCATGGTGAATACCAGGCAACCTGCGCCCTGCACAGCTATTTCAACGTGGCGGATATTGCGGAGGTGGAAGTCAGCGGTCTGGGCACGCACTTTATCGATAAGGTGAAAGGCGGCGAACAGGCAACCTCTGAGGATGGCAAACAGCGCTATGCCGGTCAGGTCGATCGTATTTATACCCGGCCAGAAGATTGCAGCCTGATCCACGATAAATCCGGGCAGCGGGTGATTGAGGTTTACCACCATCATCATAGCGATGTGGTTACCTGGAATCCGGGCGTGGAGTTATCCTGCAGCATGGCCGATATGGCGAACGATGGCTTTCAGACCATGGTTTGCGTAGAAACAGCACGTATCAATACGCCAATGAAGAGTGCGCCCGAGCAGCCGGCACGCCTGGCCACGACCTTCCGCCTGCGTAAAAAGCGCTAATTTATCTTGCTGTCTGAAAAGTATGCCAGCTGTTGCAGGTCGGGCAAATGCCCGGCCTGCATGACGTTATTTTCAGACCACATCCAGCGGCTGCTTGCTTTGCGGCGGCGGAAACAGCAGATCGATTTGCTTCACATGCGTTTCATCTAACGTCACGTTTAACGCGGCGGCGTTTTCCTGCACGTGGCTGATACTGCTGGCTTTGGGAATCGCCATGATGTTCGGGTGGCGGATCACCCACGCCAGCAGCAGTTGCGCTACGCTAATCCCCAACCGATCGGCCATGTCGTTTAGTTCGGGCGAGGTCATCAGGCCATGGCGCAAACGCCCAGCCTGAGCCAGCGGGCAATAGGCCATAACGGGCAGCTGGCGCTCAACACAGGCGGGCAGGAGATCGAACTCAATGCCGCGTGAGGCAAGATGATACAGCACCTGGTTAGCGGCACAGGCACTGCCGCCTGGCTCTTGCCAAAGCGACTGCATGTCCTCGTAGTCAAAATTAGACACGCCCCAGCGGCGGATTTTTCCCTGCAGCTGAAGTTTCTCCATTGCGCGGATCGTCTCCTCCAGCGGGATATTGCCGCGCCAGTGCAACAGATAGAGATCAAGATAGTCCGTCTTCAGGCGCTTCAGGCTGCGTTCACAGGCTTCCCTTGCATCATCAACGCCGGCATTCCACGGGTAAAACTTTGAAACCAGCCAGGCACGATCGCGCCTTCCCTGCAGTGCCTCACCAACAACCTGCTCCGCCCCGCCGTCTGCATACATTTCAGCGGTATCGATTACCGTTAAACCGCACTCCAGGCCAGCCTGTAAGGCGGCAATTTCCTGCTGACGTAGCTCAGCTTTTTCACCCATATACCAGGTACCCTGACCAATGGCTGGCAACGTCAAATCTGCAGCAAACGCTATATTTTTGCCCATCCTCCCTCCTTTGCACAGCGGGCATGCACCAAACAGGCGCAACGGAGCGCCCGCTGCCCTGTTTTAGCCTGCTTAATCAGAAGCTATAGCTAATTCCAGCCCAGGTGGTGAGTTGAGAATCTGTGTCGACCATCGGGCTATCTTTAATCTCATCAGCCAGACGCGTATAGCGTGCATAGACGCTGGTATTCCAGCGCTCGGTCAGGCGATAGTTAGCGCTTAGCTCAAGATAAGGACTCCAGCTGTCATCCGGCTGATAGCGACGAATGCCGGTGTGCGCTGACTCGTGGCTGGACACGCCATAATAATAACGATTCTGATTGGCGCTGGTCCAGGTTGCGCCGATGCCAGGCGCCACGCTGAAGTCACCGAACTCAAAGCGATAAAGGTAGGTCAGATCCCAGACAATACCGTCGCTTTTGCCCAGTACATCGCCAAGCAGATTGGTCCGCACAATCCCCCACTCAGCAATATGACGGTATTCCAGGCCGCCCATCAGCGTCATGTGACGTTCATCAAGCCCTTTCATCGCGCCCAGATCGTTATCATCCGGATCGTAGCGCTGCGCCGAGCCTGCCAGGGTAACAGAAAGCTGATCCTGTTGATCTTTCCACAGATAATAACCACCCTGCAGCGTGCGCAGCCAGAAGCTGTCGCTTTCATAGTTGATCACCGGAAGCGGTAAATAGCGATCCTGTCCCCCTTTATAGGGACTCTGCACATACGCCACTGACGCACCCAGCGTGAGCGGAGACGTCTGTTCCGCCTGGGTGACACCACAAAGAGGCAGCAGCAAAGCAAGCGCGCTAATTTTGAATCGGTTCACAATATGTTTCTTCCATAAATAGAACAATTAGAGAGGCAGTTTAACGTCATTACGTGACAGGCTTAAATCTTAATACATTTTGTCATATTCGAAGGAAAGAAGGGTTCAGTTTGCTGAGCCTTTTTCCGCTTATTTACAAAGCCGTCACAGGCCGCGCCCCGCAAGGGCAATGCTTATTACCGGTCACACTTTCCTGGTGCAATTCAATAGCATTAAAGAAAATTCCTGAAATGCCATCTACAGTTAAAAGTAACCTATGTGATTCGTTCGAGCAGAGTAACCATCAAATCTGTGTACCCCGATAAAAATACGTCAGGTTGGCATAAGGGTTGCTGTACTCCCAAGAGAATATCTTCCGGAAGCTGATACACCTTTTATAACGCTTCCATTACCTGTGCTAAAAACGAAAGGACGGGCATCGCTATGAATATATTCGATCACTATCGTCAGCGTTATGAAGCTGCCAAGGACGAAGAGTTCACACTGCAGGAATTTCTTGCTACCTGTAAGCAGGATCGCAGTGCATACGCCAACGCGGCAGAAAGACTCTTGATGGCTATTGGTGAGCCAGTCATGGTCGATACTGCCCAGGAGCCTCGCCTTTCCCGACTGTTCTCAAATCGTGTGATTGCACGTTATCCGGCTTTTGAAGAGTTCTATGGGATGGAAGAAGCGATTGAACAAATCGTCTCTTACCTGAAACATGCGGCTCAGGGCCTGGAAGAGAAAAAACAGATCCTCTATCTGTTGGGCCCGGTTGGTGGGGGTAAATCCTCACTCGCCGAACGCTTAAAATCGCTGATGCAGCGCGTACCTATTTATGTTTTGAGCGCCGACGGCGAACGCAGTCCGGTCAATGACCATCCGCTCTGCCTGTTTAATCCACAGGAAGATGCCAATATTCTTGAAAAAGAGTATGGCGTGCCGCGTCGTTATCTGGGCACCATTATGTCGCCGTGGGCGGCAAAACGGCTGCATGAGTTCGGCGGTGACATCACCCGTTTTAAAGTGGTTAAAGTCTGGCCGTCGATTCTGGAGCAGCTGGCTATCGCAAAAACCGAGCCGGGCGATGAGAACAACCAGGATATTTCCGCGCTGGTCGGTAAGGTGGATATCCGTAAGCTGGAAAACCATGCGCAAAACGACCCTGATGCCTACGGCTATTCAGGGGCGTTGTGCCGCGCCAACCAGGGCATCATGGAGTTTGTAGAGATGTTTAAAGCGCCGATTAAGGTGCTGCATCCGCTGCTGACCGCAACGCAGGAAGGTAACTACAACGGTACGGAAGGGATTTCCGCCCTGCCGTTTAACGGGATTATTCTGGCGCACTCCAACGAATCTGAGTGGGTGCAGTTCCGTAACAACAAAAACAATGAGGCGTTTCTTGACCGTGTTTACATCGTTAAGGTGCCTTATTGCCTGCGCGTCTCGGAAGAGATCAAGATTTATGAAAAACTGCTTAATCACAGTGAGTTGACCCATTCACCTTGCGCGCCCGGTACGCTAGAAACACTGGCCCGCTTCTCGATCCTTTCCCGCCTGAAGGAGCCGGAAAATTCCAGCATCTATTCAAAAATGCGGGTTTATGACGGGGAGAGCCTGAAGGATACCGATCCGAAAGCCAAATCGTACCAGGAGTATCGCGATTATGCTGGTGTGGATGAAGGCATGAACGGGCTCTCCACACGTTTCGCATTTAAAATTCTGTCGCGGGTATTTAACTTCGATCATACGGAAGTGGCGGCAAACCCGGTCCATCTGTTCTACGTTCTGGAGCAGCAGATTGAACGCGAGCAGTTCCCACAGGAACTTGCCGAGAAATATCTGGAGTTTCTGAAAGGTTATCTGATCCCTAAATATGCCGAATTCATTGGCAAAGAGATCCAGACCGCCTATCTGGAATCCTATTCAGAATATGGTCAGAATATTTTTGATCGCTACGTGACCTATGCGGATTTCTGGATTCAGGATCAGGAGTATCGCGATCCCGATACTGGTCAGCTTTTTGATCGCGAGGCGTTGAATGCTGAGCTGGAGAAAATTGAAAAACCAGCTGGCATCAGCAATCCCAAAGATTTCCGTAATGAAATCGTCAATTTTGTCCTGCGCGCCCGCGCACAGAACAGCGGACGTAATCCAAACTGGACCAGCTATGAGAAGCTTCGCACGGTTATTGAGAAAAAAATGTTCTCTAATACCGAGGAGCTGCTGCCGGTTATCTCCTTTAACGCAAAAACGTCAACCGATGAGCAGAAAAAGCATGATGATTTTGTCGACCGTATGATGGAAAAAGGCTACACCCGCAAGCAGGTTCGTCTGCTGTGCGAATGGTACCTGCGCGTACGCAAATCATCGTAAGTGAGGCGTACCAGCCTATAAACGTAACGGAAGCGACAGTAAAGAGGTCGGACATTATGTCCGACCTTGCTTGCAACGTGGTTTGGGGGAGCTATGGCCTATTTTATCGATCGGCGGCTGAACGGCAAAAATAAAAGCGCGGTAAATCGCCAGCGTTTTTTACGCCGCTACAAGTCGCAAATTAAACAGTCGATCTCCGAGGCCATCAATAAACGTTCGGTTACCGACGTTGAGAGTGGTGAATCTGTTTCTATACCGGTAGATGACATTCATGAACCTGTTTTCCATCAGGGACGCGGCGGCACCCGCCATCGCGTTCATCCCGGCAACGATCATTTTGTACAGAATGACCGTGTAGAACGTCCTCAGGGCGGCGGCGGCGGCGGCGGAAGCGGCCAGGGCAACGCCAGCCAGGATGGTGAAGGTCAGGATGAGTTTGTTTTCCAAATTTCCAAGGATGAATATCTCGATCTGCTGTTTGAAGATCTGGCTCTGCCCAACCTGCGTAAAACGCAGCAGCGGCAGATGAATGAATATAAGACGCATCGCGCCGGCTTTACCTCTAACGGCGTGCCCGCCAATATCAGCGTGGTACGCTCGCTGCAGAATTCACTGGCGCGGCGTACCGCGATGACGGCAGGTAAACGCCGTATGCTGCATGAGCTGGAGGATGCGCTGCAGACTGTGGAAAAAACCGAGCCGGTGCAGCTTCTGGAAGAAGAGCGGCTGCGTAAAGAGATTGCTGAACTGCGGGCACGCATCGAGCGCGTTCCCTTTATCGATACTTTTGACCTGCGTTACAAAAACTTTGAAAAACGACCGGAGCCGTCCAGTCAGGCAGTAATGTTTTGTTTGATGGACGTATCAGGCTCAATGGATCAGGCAACAAAAGATATGGCAAAACGCTTCTATATTTTGCTCTATCTGTTCCTGAGCCGTACCTATAAAAACGTGGAAGTGGTTTATATTCGCCATCATACTCAGGCTAAGGAAGTGGATGAACAGGAGTTTTTCTACTCGCAGGAAACCGGCGGCACTATTGTTTCCAGCGCCTTAAAGCTGATGGATGAGGTGGTGAAAGATCGCTACGATCCCACGCAATGGAATATCTACGCCGCGCAGGCTTCCGATGGCGATAACTGGGCTGACGATTCACCGCTGTGCCATGAGATACTGGCAAAGAACATTTTGCCGGTGGTGCGTTATTACAGTTATATCGAGATTACCCGCCGTGCTCATCAAACGCTGTGGCGTGAATATGAGCATCTTCAGGCCGCGTTTGATAACTTTGCGATTCAGCATATTCGTGAACCAGAGGATATCTATCCGGTATTCCGCGAGCTGTTTCATAAACAGGCCAGCGAGATGAGCTAGTCTGTATAAGCTGGTGCCTTGAAAGCAGCCGCTGAAGGCTGCTTTTTTATCGCCATCATGCGCTCGTTGTCCAGCCCGTCAGAATTTTAACTGCAGACTAAGAACCAAAATTCCCGGCAGCAGAACGCCCGATCTGAAATTAACATGAGGGTTCATTTCATACTTAACGCCATGATAAATATAAGGAGCGAAGCCAACGCCAGTCATCTTCTTTATATCCTGGTACATACCCTTATCGCCACAGTTTGAAAACGACTTAAACCAAAACTCACCGGCATAGAGGTAAATGCCCTCAATGGTCAGGTTGTTGTAGGTTCCCCAATCCTTCTCAAAACCCAGTAGCGCGCATCGATTCCCTTCACTGTTAATCATGGTACCCGCATACAGACTGTAATCTGAGTTCTCGTTAACCCGCCTTTCCACAGCAATCAAATTATTTTTGAAGTACTGGTTATAATCTTTGGTCGGAGAATAAAGATGGTATGCAAATGAAGCGGTATGAAGGGAATAGAGATCCAGCTCATCCGCCAGACAGAGGTTGGAAAAAGCTGCCACTCCAGTAAAAGCTATGCAAGCGACGCCTGTAAGTTTACCAGCCAAAGTGCTTCCTTTATGAGTTTGAATAGCAGAAGGCTTTCTGCGAACTAATATCATTTTCTGATTAAGACTACACACTCAATCTATAAAGTTAACGGATTTGTGTTGATAAAGTTCCCGTCCCTCTTCTCAAGGGAAAGTACCTTTAGTCAGCAATAAAAAATAAAGCAGAAAACCCGTAAAAACTAACAGAATGATTCAATATTTAAATTATTATTATTAAAACTGTGATCTACTTTTGATATAAATTTATTTCAGTAAAACACCCGTTGCGCATCGACGCTGATTAAATCTCAGCTTTAAGCGAAAAGGTAGTAACAGGCGATAGTAAAACAGCGCGAAGCCGCGCGAAGGATGAAAAACTCCGAACCGGTATAGCGCAGGCGATGTTACCCATGAGGCGAGCCAGGCGGATTTGAGAAACAAAAAAGCCGGTCCATGACCGGCTTTTAACTTGCATCGCATCCATTCATCGACGTTCTCCTTCCCGGCTTGTTATCAGGCCGCAGCGCCTTTCGGCTGCGATGCAATATGCCCTGCCCACAGGCTGGCAACCCACTTCACGCCCTTAGCCGTGAAGCGCGCCTGCGAAAACGCATGCTGGTTTTCGCCTACTCCGGAACGCAGAGTAAAGCGCCCTGCGTTGATATGCTGCTGATGCGGCGTAAGCGTGCCGTTCATGCGGTACATAATATGACGCTCCAGCAGGAACTGGCGAAAGTCAGGCTCTTTAACCTTCAGCATTTTGCACAGCTGACGGAAACCAAGCGACTCCTCTTCAACCGTGACATAACGATCGAAGAATTCAGCCTTGGGGGCGAAAAGCGCCAGCTGCTGCTCTGCTTTCTGACGCTGTTCAAACTGTTCGGCCCAGGCGCGCGCCGCTTCCGCTGGATTAGTAAAATCGGGCAGATGCGCCATTTTTTCCCGCTCCTGCCAGCGATCAAGCGCTTCAGCAGTAAAGGCTGGCGATAAACGCGCCACGGCCAGCACCGAGTCACGCTTGTTAAGACGATATTCCTGGCGTGTCGTGCCGTCAGCTTCGTAATCCCATGCGATTAACGGCTGTGACAGACGCTGGGCCGTTTCCAGACTTTTAATCAGACGTTTCACTTCACCATGGGTATTACCGGTCATCTCGGCGATTTCACGGCTACTCATTGTGACGGATTGATGAAGAGCGTTCAGGCTCTCAGTAGAAATCATCATAGCTTCACCATTGACTTGCAAGTAGCATCAGCCCGTTAGGGAGTACAAATAGTATACGTATTACTGGTTTAATATCCAGTATTTTTTTTAAGCAATTTTACTTTGTGCCATGCTGCGAAAAGTACCCATTTTTTATCCTGCGTGCTGTGACAAGCTATTGATAAAGCATTATCTTTTGAAAACGGTTATAGTGTAACCACGTTTAAAATCGCTTTTGCCATCTGTTTTACGAGGAGAAAATGCCTTGGATGCCAGCACAATTTACAGTCTTTTCATTATTGGTTCCGTGCTGGTAGCATCAAGCATCCTACTCAGCGCCTTCTCTTCCCGTTTAGGGATCCCTATCCTGGTGATCTTTCTGGCGCTGGGTATGCTGACCGGCGAGGACGGTATCGGGGGTTTCGCGTTTGATAATTATCCGCTCGCGTATATGGTTTCTAACCTGGCGCTGGCGGTGATCCTGTTGGATGGCGGCATGCGCACCCGCGCCACTTCGCTGCGCGTCGCATTAGGCCCGGCGCTGTCGCTGGCTACGGTAGGTGTGATGATCACCGCCGGCCTTACCGGGCTCGCTGCCGCCTGGCTGTTCCGGCTGGATATGATGCAGGGCTTTTTGATTGGCGCGATTATCGGCTCTACGGATGCCGCAGCGGTGTTCTCGCTGTTGGGGGATAAGGGGTTGAACGAGCGCGTCAGCTCTACGCTGGAAATTGAATCCGGCAGCAACGATCCCATGGCAGTGTTCCTTACCATTACCCTGATTGAGATGATTCAGCAGGGAGAAAGCGGTTTAAGCTGGATGTTTGTGGTTCAATTAATCCAGCAGTTTGGTTTAGGCATTGTGTTGGGGCTGGGCGGCGGCTGGGCGATACAACAGTTGATTAACCGTATCTCTTTAGCCAATGGGCTTTATCCGCTGCTGGCCGTCAGCGGTGGGATTTTGGTTTTCGCCCTGACTACGGTGCTGGAAGGCAGCGGCATTCTGGCGGTCTATCTCTGTGGCTTCCTGCTAGGGAATCGTCCCATCCGCAACCGGCACGGCATTTTACAAACCTTTGACGGGATGGCCTGGCTGAGCCAAATCGGCATGTTTTTGGTGCTGGGTCTGCTGGTGACGCCTTCCGATCTCTGGCATATCGCCGTACCGGCGATGATCCTTTCGCTCTGGCTGATTCTGTTTGCCCGCCCGGTTTCTGTTTTTATTGGCCTGCTGCCCTTCCGCAGTTTTACCCTGCGCGAACGCGTTTTTATCAGCTGGGTCGGTTTACGCGGCGCGGTACCCATTATTCTGGCGGTGTTCCCGATGATGGCTGGGCTGGAAAATGCCTCGCTATTCTTCAATATCGCTTTTTTCGTGGTGCTGGTATCGCTGATGCTACAGGGCACTTCACTGGGCTTTGCCGCGCGTAAAGCGAAAGTTATCGTGCCGCCTACCGCTTCGCCGATTAGTCGCGTTGGGCTTGATATCCATCCGGAAAACCCCTGGGAGCAGTTTGTTTATCAGTTAAGCGCTGATAAATGGTGCGTCGGCGCAGCGCTGCGCGATCTGCAAATGCCGCGTGAAACGCGTATCGCCGCCCTGTTCCGTCATAATGTGCTGATGCATCCCACCGGCAATACCCGCCTGCGGGAAGGCGATGTGCTCTGTGTGATTGGTCGTGAGCGCGACCTACCCGCACTCGGCAGGCTGTTCAGTCAGTCTCCTCCGGTAGCGCTTGACCAGCGCTTTTTCGGCGACTTTATTCTGGATGCGGATGCAAGACTGCGCGACGTGGCGCAAATCTATGGTCTGGATCTGAATGAAGAGACCAACGATCAGCAATCGCTGGGGCAGCTGATTCTGGGCATGCTCGGCGGCGCACCGGTGGTGGGCGATCAGGTGGAATGGAATCATCTGATCTGGACCGTGGCGGAAAAAGAGGATAACCAGGTGATCAAAATCGGCGTGCGGGTGCCGGAAGAGAAGGAATAATCCTGACCTGACGGCCTCGAATTTCCCGCCAGAGCGACTAAGCTTATAGTTCACGTCTTTCCTGGAGGGAAATAACCCATGGGTCATGTAGTCAAAATTGGTCGCTACGAGATTATTGATGCAGATATGGATGCTGAACTGGCTGATACCATCAGTATCCCCTGTCAAACCAATCCCGGTCTCAGCTACCAGCTTGACGGCTGGGATGAAGAAACCAGCGTTCCCGCGTGGATTGACGGACAGCCGGTGGATCTGGAGATCGGTCACTATGATAAACAGCAGGATCGCTGGGTTTTAAAAAAACCTGCCTGATAAGTTAGAGGAGCAGCAGCCCGGCTGCTCCTGATTTCGTTACTTTTCCCTTTTCTTTTTCGTCACATCTCTCTACGCTGTGCAGCTCAAAAATATCGGATAATAACTTCCCTGATGCAAAAATTTACCTTGTTGTTGCTTAGCCTGGTGCTGTTAGCGCCCCTTGGCATCGATCTCTATTTGCCTACGCTACCGGATATCGCTCTGGGTTTGTCAACACCGGTCTCAACGGTGCAAACCACTATCCCCATTTTTCTGCTGGTTATGGGGCTGGGGCAAATTATCGCCGGACCGCTGGTAGATAACTTTGGCCGTAAGCCTGTCGCCATGATAGGTCTGCTGCTCTATATCTGCGGCAGCGCGCTCGCGGCCTGCGCAGTAAACTGGCCTATGTTTCTGCTGGCGCGTCTGATTCAGGGCTGCGCCGTTTGTTGTACCGCCGTGGTTGCTTTTAGCGGCGTACGCGATCGGTTGTCGGGTGATGAAGCGGCACGCGCCTATGGCTTTCTTAACGGCGCGCTTAATATCGTGCCGGCGCTGGCCCCCATGCTGGGCGGTTTTCTGGCCGAAGCCTTTGGCTGGCGAGCGCCTTTCTGGTTCCTGGTCTGCTATGCGCTGGCAATCGGCGTGCTGATTGCGTTTCTGTTACCAGAAACGCGCCCTGCCGATACGCGTAAAGTGAAAGGTCTGCCGCTGCGTCAATATGGCGCTATTTTGCGCCAGCCGCGCTTTCTCGCTTTTGCCTTTGCCAACGCAGGCGCGCTGGGGATGGTGTTAACTTACGTTTCGCTGGCACCGCATGTGCTGATGACGGTAGGCGGCCTTAGCGCGCTTGAGTTCTCTATCGCCTTCGGCGCAAACGGCTTCTGGATTATGCTGGTGAGCATACTGGTCAATAAAATGATCCGCAAAGTTGGACGTCCGGTTTGTCTGGCGCTGGGAACGCTGGCGATGCTGCTGGGCGCGCTGATGTTGTTTGCAGGTGAGCAGCTGTTTCCAGCCGCGATGCAAACCCACTGGGCGCTCTATATGCTACCTGTCGCCATCTCTGTAGCGGGCCTGGCCTTTACCGTAGGTCCGGCCACCAGCTATGCGCTGGAGCCTTATCAGCAGCAGGCAGGTGTCGCTTCCGCGCTGGCAGGATTTATCCAGATGGCGGGCGGTTCTTCGGCTGGACTGCTGATGATGGCGTTACCGCTGACGGAGAAAGATGCGCTGGCGCTGATGATGCTGGTAGGCGCAGCGCTCACGTTTCTGGCATGGCGCTGCAGTAAAAAAATGCGCGGCTCGCTGACCGCGCTGTAAACTATAAGACTTCAACCGGTACCCGCGGTGCGACGGCGCACATTAGCTCATAGCCAACGGTACCGGCACTGCTTGCCACCTCGTCGATTTTCACCTGTTCGCCCCACAACTCTACTTTGGAGCCAATTCCAGCCTGCGGACAAGGCGTTAAGTCCACAGTGAGCATATCCATCGATATCGCGCCGATGGTGGTGGTGCGCACGCCGTCAATGACTACCGGCGTACCGTTTGGCGCATGACGAGGATAGCCATCCGCGTAGCCGCAGGCCACAACCCCAATGCGCTGCTCCGCAACTGCATGATAGCGATAGCCGTAACCTACGCCAGCGCCGGGGCGCAGATGCTGGATGCCGATAATTTCGCTTTTTAGTGACATTGCGGGCTTGAGGCCTGTTCCGGCAATATCCTGCCATTGACCGCTTGGTGAAGCGCCATAAAGAATAATCCCGGGCCGCACCCAGTCAAAATGTGCTTCCGGATGCCAGAGCGTCGCCGCTGAGTTTGCCAGCGAACGCGGGCAGTTCAGCCCCTCCGCCGCCAGCTCAACCTGCTTCATGGGTTCAAGGATACCCTCTTCTTTTTCCGCCTCGGCGAAATGGGTCATCAGGGTCATCTCTCCGACATTCTCCAGCGCCCGCAGTTTTTGCCATACCTTATGCACCTGTTCAGGCATAAAGCCCAGCCGGTTCATGCCGCTATTCACTTTGACATAAATGTCGATCGGCGCGCTAAGCTGCGCTTTCGCCAGCGCCTGGATCTGCCAGTTGCTGTGAACGCTGGTCGTCAAACGATAGCGGTCCAGCAATTCAAGCTCATCGCTATGGAAAAAGCCCTCCAGCAGCAGAATCGGTTTTTTCCAGCCCTGTTCGCGCAGCAGAATCGCCTCTTGCAGATTTAACAGCGCAAAGCCATCCGTATCGCTCAGGTGCTGCCAGATGCGGCTGATGCCATGACCATAGCCGTTCGCTTTGACCACAGACCAGACACGGGATCCCGGCGCAGCGCGGCGCACGATCTCCAGATTTTGTCGCAGCGCAGCGCTATGAATGGTTGCGACAATCGGACGTGACATAACCTCTCCTTGTAACTCGTTAACGTGCAACGTTTGCTTTATGCAGTTGCGGGGGCGTTACCGGTGAATAACCAGGCAGATAACGCATTACAGAAAGATCATCTGCAGCAATCGCCGGTTTTTTTCCGGAAATAATATCAGAAAGCAGCTGTCCTGAACCGCATGCCATAGTCCATCCGAGCGTGCCGTGTCCGGTATTAAGGTAAAGATTTTTCAACGGCGTAGGCCCAACAATCGGCGTGCCGTCCGGCGTCATTGGACGCAGACCGGTCCAGAAGCTGGCCTGTTCAATGTTGCCGCCGTTGGGATAAAGGTCACGTACCACCATTTCCAGCGTCTCACGCCGTGCGGGCAGCAGCTGCGTATTAAAGCCGACAATTTCCGCCATTCCGCCAACGCGAATGCGCTGGTCAAAACGGGTAATAGCCACTTTATAGGTTTCGTCCAGAACGGTGGAAACTGGCGCTCCGGCCTCATCGCGAATTGGAATGGTTAATGAATAGCCTTTTAAAGGATAAACCGGAATAGAAACGATATCCGCCAGCAGCGCGGTGGACCAGGATCCGAAGGCAACAACATAGCTGTCTGCGGTAATAATCTCTGCGCCGCATTTCACGCCGACAATGCGATTATCCTCACGCAGCAGGCCATCCACTGGCGTATTAAAGCGAAAGGTTACGCCCGCCTCTGCCGCCATCTGCGCCAGCCGCTGGGTAAAAAGCTGGCAGTCGCCGGTTTCATCATTGGGCAAGCGCAGCCCGCCGGTCAGTTTATGATGGGTGGAGGCAAGTGCCGGTTCCACACGCGCCAGCTGGTGCGCCTCCAGCAGTTCATAAGGCACGCCGGCCTCTTTCAGAACGGCAATATCTTTACTGGCGCTTTCATACTGTTGTGCGGTACGAAATAGCTGCAGCGTACCGCCCTGACGGCCTTCATAGTTGATCCCGGTATGTTCCCGCAGTGCTTTCATACAGTCACGGCTGTATTCCGCAATGCGCACCATCCGGCTTTTATTCTCCTGATAGTGGCGCATATCGCAGTTACGCAGCATCTGCCACATCCATTGCAGCTGGAAGCGGCTGCCATCAAGACGGATCGCCAGAGGAGCATGCCGCTGGAACATCCATTTTATCGCTTTTAACGGTACGCCCGGCGCAGCCCAGGGGGCCGCATAGCCAGGAGAAATCTGCCCGGCATTGGCGGCGCTGGTCTCCTGCGCCGGACCCGGCTGACGATCGATAACCGTAACGTCATGACCCGCCTGCGCCAGATACCAGGCACTGGCGACGCCGACAACTCCACTTCCCAGAATGACAACTCGCATAATTCCCCCAGCACCCCCGATAGAACAATCCACTAATTCTTAGCCAACCCTATGGATGATAATTTTGCCGCATTCCCATCAACATAGCGGTGACATATTTCACATCTTTTTTACCTTAGCGCTGAGTAAAAACAAGATGCTGACTAAATTTCAGTGGAAAATATTATTTTTAAAGTTATCGCAGCAGCAAGTGAGGATTAAGCCGGTAAATTAGCCTGACGCCAGCAGATTTAGCATGGGTCATACAAAAACAGAATAAACAGGATTTTATACTGATGAACAGGCGTTTATTCGCATTATTCGTTATTTAAAATTTCGTTTTTAATTGCCGCTTTATTTTGTATTGCAGTTTCAGGTTGCATTCCGGTTTCAGATGGAAAACAGTGAACTATCATTAGAGTGTTCGCTCAGTTCTTTGGGCCTTCTTATTCAGGATGAGCCTTAAACAACAGGAATCCTTGCGGCAACGCTTTGCCCAATGGGATTCACCAACGAGGGGTGCGCTATGGCGACATTATTTGACGATCCGGTTAAGGACAGCAAACGACTCAGTGACGGACCCGACTGGACCTTTGAGCTACTTGATACCTACCTGGCGGAAATCGATCGCGTCGCGAAACAGTACCGCCTGGATACCTATCCGCATCAAATTGAAGTCATTACCTCTGAACAGATGATGGATGCCTACTCCAGCGTCGGCATGCCCATCAACTATGCGCACTGGTCTTTTGGTAAAAAGTTTATTGAAACCGAGCAGCGCTATAAACATGGTCAGCAGGGACTGGCTTATGAAATTGTGATCAATTCTAACCCCTGCATCGCCTACCTGATGGAAGAGAACACCATCACCATGCAGGCGCTGGTTATCGCTCACGCCTGCTATGGTCATAACTCATTCTTTAAAAATAACTACCTGTTCCGCAGCTGGACCGATGCCGGCTCAATCATTGATTACCTGCTGTTTGCGAAAAATTACATCGCCGAGTGCGAAGAGCGGTATGGCGTAGAGGAAGTAGAACGTCTGCTCGACTCCTGCCATGCGCTGATGAATTACGGTGTCGATCGCTATAAGCGTCCGCAAAAAATCTCATTACAGGAAGAGAAAGCGCGGCAGAAAAGCCGCGAAGAGTACCTGCAAAGCCAGGTCAATACGCTGTGGCGTACCCTGCCGCGTCGCGAAAAAGAAGAAGTGCATGCTGAGAAAGTGCGTTTCCCTTCTGAACCGCAGGAAAACCTGCTCTATTTTATGGAAAAAAATGCACCGCTGCTGGAGCCCTGGCAGCGTGAAATTCTACGCATTGTACGTAAGGTAAGTCAGTATTTTTATCCGCAAAAACAGACGCAGGTCATGAACGAAGGCTGGGCGACCTTCTGGCACTATACCATCCTGAATCATCTGTACGATGAGGGTAAGGTAACAGAGCGCTTTATGCTGGAGTTCCTCCACAGCCATACTAATGTGGTATTCCAGCCCGCCTATAACAGCCCCTGGTATAACGGAATTAACCCTTATGCGCTGGGCTTTGCTATGTTCCAGGATATTAAACGCATCTGTCAGTCGCCTACTGAAGAGGATCGCTACTGGTTCCCGGATATGGCCGGTTCGGACTGGCTGGAAACGCTGCATTTCGCCATGCGGGAATTTAAAGATGAAAGCTTTATCAGTCAGTTCCTCTCGCCGAAAGTGATGCGTGATTTCCGTCTGTTCACCGTACTGGATGACGATCGGAACAATTATCTGGAAATTGCCGCAATTCATGATGAAGCGGGCTATCGCGCGATCCGTCAGCAGCTTTCCGCGCAGTATAACCTGAGCAACCTGGAACCTAATATTCAGGTTTATAACGTTGATTTACGCGGCGATCGCTCTCTGACGCTGCGCTATGTGCCACATCAGCGCTCTCCGCTGGATAAGAGCCGGCGCGAAGTGTTAAAGCATGTGCATCGTCTGTGGGGATTTGAGGTTCATCTGGAACAGCAGAATGAAGATGGCAGCGTTGAAATACTGGATCGCTGCCCGCCGCGTCCTAACACTTTATAAAACCATCAGGGCCGGAGGCGAATCCGGCCCTGTTATTACTCAAACGGGTCAATCATACTCAGCGGCGATGAAGCTCATCATCCGGCATCGATTTTTGCATGCTGTGCCAGATTTCCCCACTCCGACGACCATATTCACGTACTGCGGTAACGATGTTTTCCGGCTCGGTGCCGTCGCAAAAAGAGAGCAGCTGCTGATAAAAACGCTGCGCTAAGGTACGCGCTTCGGGATTGGAAAAGTAGTGACGCCCCACGCGGGTATAAAGCCCTTTCAGCCCGTTAAGAATCAAGCCGTAGATCGGGTTGCCGGAGGCAAAAGCCAGCCCGCGAAAAATGCGATAATCCAGCTCGGTATAGGCATCCGCCTGATCCTCGACGCCTTCAGCCGCTTTCAGCACCTCACGCGCCTGTTCGGGAAAGTGACGGATAGCGCGACGGATAAAGATGGAGGAGACGTTAGTGCGCACGGAGAGCACGTTATCCATCAGTTGCGGTACGCTGTCGTGATCGAGACGCGCCAGCGTTTCAAGAATATTCAGACCGGAAGTTTCCCAGAAATCATTGACCCGCGTCGGCTTGCCGTGCTGAATGGTCAGCCAGCCATCGCGTGCCAGACGCTGAAGCACTTCTCGCAGCGTGGTACGCGTTACGCCAATCAGCTCAGAAAGCTCGCGTTCGGCAGGGAGGATAGATCCAGGGGGAAAGCGACTGTTCCAGATACTTTCAATGATGTACTCTTCCGCGAACCCGGCCGGGCTCTGCGCCTTTATAACCATAGCATTTCTCGTTGCTTTTTCATTAGGCAATATGCCACTCATCATACCAGAGGGCCCAGGCATCACCTAGCCTCGCTTCGTTTAAAACCTGAATCCAGCGCAAAAAATGATGAATTGAGTGGCTTTAATCGAATGCGCATTGCCTCGCTCGCTGGCGACGTTTACCCTTTGAATCTGAAAATTTTCTTAATCCTGTATGAGGATAACGTTACATATGGATATTTCCACCGGACGCGCCTTTACGCGTAATTTTCTTGGGCAATCTCCCAACTGGTATAAGCTGACGCTGCTGGGATTTTTGGTTGTGAATCCCCTGCTGTTTTTCTTCGTTAGCCCGTTTCTTGCCGGCTGGTTGCTGGTGGCTGAGTTTATTTTTACCCTCGCGATGGCGTTAAAATGCTATCCCCTGCTGCCCGGCGGCCTGCTGGCGCTGGAAGCGATTATCATCGGCATGGCCAGCGCGGAACAGGTAAAAGAGGAGCTGGCGAATAACCTTGAGGTGCTGCTGCTGCTGATCTTTATGGTGGCCGGCATCCATTTTATGCGGCAGCTTTTGCTGTTTGTGTTTACCCGCCTGCTGCTGACCATCCGCTCGAAGATGGTACTCGGCCTGGCATTTTGCCTGGCCGCCGCGTTCCTTTCCGCGTTTCTTGATGCGCTAACGGTTGTCGCCGTGGTGCTGAGCGTAGCCGCCGGCTTTTATGATATCTATCACCGCGTATTATCGGAAGGTGATGAACATGCCGAGTCTGAGGATATCAATCACAATGCGCGTCGCGAAACGCTGGAGAAGTTCCGCTCGTTTCTGCGCAGCCTGATGATGCAGGCTGGCGTCGGTACCGCCTTAGGCGGCGTCATGACCATGGTAGGTGAGCCACAGAACCTGATTATTGCAAAAGCCGCCGACTGGGACTTTATTGAATTCTTTTTGCGCATGGCGCCGGTGACGGTACCAGTACTGATTTGTGGTCTGATCACCTGCATGCTGCTGGAGCGCTTCCGCCTGTTTGGCTATGGCGAACCGCTACCGGAAAAAGTGCGCGAGATCCTGATGAATTACGATCTTCAGTCCCGGAAAAAGCGTACCCGTCAGGATCGCCTTAATTTGTGGATCCAGGGTGCCATCGCCGTTTGGTTGATCGTTGCGCTAGCGCTGCACCTGGCAGAAGTGGGCCTGATTGGTTTGTCGGTGATCATTCTCGCCACCTCGCTGTGTGGGGTGACCGATGAGCACGTTATTGGTCGGGCGTTTTCAGAAGCGCTGCCCTTTACCGCGCTGCTGACGGTATTTTTCGCCATCGTGGCAGTTATTGTGCAACAGGATCTCTTTAGCCCGCTGATCCATTTTGTTTTGCAGGCAGAAGCCAATATGCAACTGACCTGGTTTTATGTCTTTAATGGGGTGCTGTCCTCTATATCAGATAATGTATTTGTCGGCACGGTGTACATTAACGAAGCGAAAAACGCCCTTACCCGTGGCGAGATTAGCCTGCAGCAGTTTGAACTGCTGGCGGTCGCAACCAATACCGGCACCAATCTGCCCTCTGTCGCCACGCCTAACGGTCAGGCTGCGTTTCTGTTTATGCTGACCTCCGCACTGGCGCCGCTGATTCGCCTCTCTTACGGACGCATGGTATGGATGGCGCTGCCCTATACCTTTGTGCTGTCGCTGGTGGGGCTGTTCTGCATTATGTATGCGCTGGAGCCGATGACATTGTGGATGATGGCGCATGGCTGGCTGCCGCCACATGCGCTATAGCGCCCGGTAAAAATCGGGAACAAAATGATCTTACGTCATTTTTAATTCTGTTTTTTCGCTGCCCTGGCTGGCAGCGATGTGTATTTGCTTTACACTGCCGGTTCAACGCTAATGACAGGGAATGATTTATGTTGCGATACCTGAACCAATGCTCAAAAGGACGTGGCGCCTGGCTGCTGCTGGCGCTGACTGCTTTTGCGCTGGAAATGGTCGCGCTGTGGTTTCAACACGTTATGATGCTGAAACCCTGCGTAATGTGTATTTATGAGCGCTGCGCGCTGTTTGGCGTGATGGGTGCCGGGCTGGTTGGCGCGATCGCGCCAAAAACGCCGCTGCGCTATGCGGCGCTGCTGATCTGGCTCTACAGCGCCTGGGAGGGATTGCGTCTCTCCTATCAGCATACGATGCTGCAACTGCATCCCAATCCATTTACAACCTGTGATTTCGCCGCCCGTTTTCCCGGCTGGCTACCGCTGGATAAATGGCTGCCGTCAGTGTTTGTTGCCACGGGCGACTGCTCAGAACGCGTCTGGTCTTTTCTTACGCTGAGTATGCCGCAGTGGCTAATGATTATTTTCGCTGCTTATCTGCTGGTAGCGCTGCTGGTATTGATCGCGCAGCCGTTCAAACCCCGGCGTCGCGATCTCTTTTCCCGTTAAGCATTAACCGGCTGGATCAGCCTTTCCATTCCGGCCGGTTAATAATGTGATCTTCCCAGTCCCTGACTTCGCTCTCACGCACCGCGATATGACGCACCGAAATCCGTGCGGCATGCATTGCGGCACTTGAGCCACTGCGTAAAGGGTGCCAGACCGGCAGCGTTTTCCCTTCCGCCAGCAGACGGTAGGCGCAGCTGGCTGGCAACCAGGAGAAGGTAGGCAGATTATCACGCGTCAGCTTGATACAGTCTTCTTCATATTCGAAGCGACGCTCATAGTTACGGCACTGACAGGTTTTGATATTAAGCTGGTTGCAGGCCACGTTGGTGAAATAGATTTCATCCGTATCGGCGTCCTGCAATTTATTAAGGCAGCACTGGCCACAACCATCGCACAAGGATTCCCATTCCTCATCAGTCATTTGTTCCAGGCTCTTTTCCTGCCAGAAAGGGGTCTCAGTCATTGTGATGTCCGGTTAAGCAAAAGCGCACCTTATAAACAGTTCAGCGGTCAGATGCAAGCATCACAGCACGCGCGTGCTCACGCCATGGCCTGCCAGCGAGACTTCCAGCTGGTCCCCTGCATGCAGTGGACCCACGCCTTCCGGGGTGCCGGTCAAAATCACATCGCCCGCGCGCAGGGTAAAATATTTGCACATATAGGCAATCAGCGGCAGGATGGGCGTGATCATATCGGCGGTGCTGCCCTGCTGGCGCACTTCACCATTAACCACCAGCTTAAGTTCGCACTGCTGCGGATCGCCGGTGAATTGATTAACAGGAATAAAGCCGGAAAGCGGACAGGAATTATCGAATCCCTTGGCCTTTTCCCACGGCTGCCCGGTTTTTTTCAGGCCAGCCTGAATATCGCGCAGCGTCAAATCAAGGGCGACGCCGTAGCCCGCGATAGCCTGACCGACATGCGCTTCGCTGGCCTGTTTCAGGGTGGAGCCGATCAGAATCGCCATTTCCACCTCATGATGCACCGCGCCCATGTCGCGTGGAATCGAGAGCGGCTGTCGCAGATCGCACAGCGCCGTCTCAGGCTTGATAAAAATCACCGGCTCCTGCGGCGTCGCGCTGCCCATCTCTTTAATGTGCTTAGCGTAATTGCTGCCGACACAAACCACTTTGCTGACTGGAAAATCTAACAGCGCGCCCTGCCAGTTACGATGTTGATACATGCTTTTCCCCTTGCTGAGAGTGACAGCGCCAGGCCGGCGCCGCTAGCCTACTGTGCTTGTGCTACCGCATCCGCCATTTTGCCGATGCTGATAGCGAAATAATATGAGCGATTCCAGCGCATTATGGTGCGGAAGTTGTCATACACCAGGAAGGCGCGTCCGCCCACGTCGTCCGGCAGTATAATCCAGCCGCGCTGCCCGGTATCCGGCAAGTTATCGCTGCTGCTCAGCCGCACGCCCAGTTTTTCCCATTCACCCACCGTTTTGGCCTGTGGTGTCTTCAGACCCGCCAGTTGGGGGGCAAAATCCACCGGCAGGATCACTTCGCGTCCCCAGCTTTCGCCAGAATTCCAGCCCTCTTTAGCCAGATAGTTAGCCGTGGAGGCAAACACATCGCGCTGGTTACGCCAGATATCAATTTTTCCATCGCCGTCGCCGTCCGCACCATAGTTCAGATAAGAGCTGGGCATAAACTGATTCTGCCCCATCGCACCCGCCCAGGAGCCTTTCATTTCCGGCGCGCTGATATGACCCTGCTGGATCATCTTCAGCGCAGCGATCAACTCCTTAGTGAAGAAGGCTTCGCGCCGCCCTTCAAAAGCCAGCGTGGCGAGCGCAGAGATAATATCTTCGCGGCCCTGAAGCCGCCCATAGTTACTCTCCATTCCCCACAGCGCCACAATATATTGCGGCGCTACGCCATATTGCTGGCTTACGCTTGTCAGCTCGTTCTGATATTGCTGATAAAGGCTGCGGCCCTGCTCAATCTTTTTAGGGGTAATGACCCGCGCCAGATAATCATCCAGCGTGATTTTCTGCTCGGGTTGATTACGGTCAGATTTAATCACCCGGTCAACAAAATGCACGTTAGCGAAAGCGCTATTTATGGTTTGCTCACTGATGCCCTGCTGACGCGCCTGCGCTTTCAGCTGCTCAACGTAAGCGGGGAACTCCGCAGGATCGCGCCCCTGCTGGGCCAGAGTGATTTTACCCGTCGGCGGCGTCAGAAAGCCGCCGCTTTTGGCGGCAGGTGTCGGCGCGACAGCCCCCGTGGTTTCAGGCGCTGAAGAGACGCTATTTTTACTGGCGCATCCCGCTAACATTATTGTCAGTAACGTTGCGCTCAGGGCATTTAGCTTCATATCAGTTCCTTATTAATCAATTGAAAATCGCCGGAAATAAATTGGGGAATTATTCGCCAATTTATTATTTACAGATGAATCTGAATTAAACCGGATCTTTTTTTCCTAAATGTATTTTCAGCAGATCTTCTACCGGTGGCGGCAGCTGCAAATAATAACCCTGCTCGCGCAGTGCCAGCTTTACTTTTTCAATATCCGCATTCGCCAGTTTCTTAGTGCGTTCAAGGGGTAACACCATTGCCAGCTGCGGTTTGCCAAAACCCCGCAGCAACTCCTCGGGCACGCGGGAAAAGTCGTCTTTTTTTTCAACGTAGAGATAAGTCTGATCGCGTTGGGGACTTCTGTAGATCACACAAAACATATTTTTTACTCGAATTAAGCGGGGTGGTGACTTGCCTGAATATAACAGTAACTATAACATGCTTGCAGTAGTTAGGAATAATGTCCCGCCTTGATTACGCGCTGGCTAAATCAGGCATAATTTAGTCGGGTTTAGACATAACAGGACTGAGCCAGGACAGATGTCGCAAACGCCAATCGAGTTTAAAGGCAGTAGTTTTACTCTGTCTGTTGTTCATTTACACCACACGCATCCCGATGTGGTTCGTCAGGCGCTTCAGGACAAAATTGACCAGGCACCTGCCTTTCTCAAAAATGCGCCCGTGGTTTTGAATGTAGCCTCTCTGGACGGTGACGTTAACTGGAAACAGATGCAGCAGGCTATCGCTTCGACGGGGTTACGCATTGTAGGCGTCAGCGGCTGTAAAGATGAGTCGCTTAAGCGCATGATCGCACGCGCCGGCCTGCCCATCCTGTCCGAAGGCAAAGAACAGAAAAAAAATCCTGAACCGGTAGAATCGGTTGCGGTAGCGGCGCCGGAAAGCACTCTGGTTAAAACGCGCGTGGTCACCACGCCGGTTCGCTCCGGGCAACAAATTTATGCGCGTAATACCGATCTGATCGTGACGAATAGCGTAAGCGCCGGTGCTGAACTGGTTGCCGACGGCAATATTCATATTTATGGCATGATGCGCGGACGCGCGTTGGCGGGCGCCGGTGGCGATCGTGAATGCCAGATATTTTGTACCAGTTTATCTGCGGAGCTGGTTTCCATAGCGGGCGAGTACTGGATTATGGATCAAATCCCGGCGGAATATTTTGCAAAAGCAGCGCGCCTTAGCCTAAAAGATGGCGCGCTGACAATACAGACATTGAATTAGGCCCCTTTTTATTTATAAGGAATTCTTATATATGGCACGCATTATTGTAGTTACATCCGGCAAAGGGGGCGTTGGCAAGACCACGTCAAGCGCGGCCATTGCTACCGGTCTGGCACAGAAAGGGAAGAAAACCGTGGTGATCGATTTTGATATCGGTCTGCGTAATCTCGATCTGATTATGGGCTGTGAAAGGCGCGTGGTTTATGATTTCGTCAATGTTATCCAGGGCGATGCCACGCTGAATCAGGCACTGATTAAAGACAAACGTACAGAAAACCTCTATATCCTGCCTGCTTCCCAAACGCGAGATAAAGATGCACTGACGCGCGAAGGCGTTGAAAAAGTGCTGAACGAACTGGATAAGATGGAGTTTGACTTTGTGCTGTGTGATTCGCCGGCAGGTATTGAGACCGGCGCGCTGATGGCGCTCTATTTTGCCGATGAAGCTATTATCACCACCAACCCGGAAGTCTCTTCGGTGCGTGACTCCGATCGTATTCTGGGCATTATCGCCTCCAAATCACGCCGCGCTGAAAACGGCCAGGAGCCGGTAAAAGAGCACCTGCTGCTGACGCGTTATAATCCAGGCCGTGTTAGCCGCGGCGATATGTTGAGTATGGAAGATGTGCTGGAGATTCTGCGTATTCCGCTGGTTGGCGTAATCCCGGAAGATCAGTCGGTACTGCGCGCTTCCAACCAGGGCGAACCCGTGATTCTGGATACTGAATCCGATGCGGGCAAAGCCTATGCCGATACCGTTGAGCGGTTACTCGGTGAAGAACGCCCCTTCCGCTTCATTGAAGAAGAGAAGAAGGGATTCCTGAAACGCCTGTTCGGGGGATAAACCATGGCCTTACTTGACTTCTTTTTATCCCGTAAAAAGAACACTGCTAACATAGCCAAGGAAAGGCTGCAGATTATCGTAGCTGAACGCAGGAGGGGCGATAGTGAGCCCCATTATCTTCCCCAGCTGAAGCGCGACATTCTGGAAGTGATTTGCAAGTATGTGAAGATTGATCCGGAGATGGTAACTGTACAGCTGGATCAGCGCGGTGATGATATTTCGATACTGGAATTGAACGTGACGCTGCCAGAAATGGAAGAAACCGCGAAATGATTCGTCTTCATTCCTGACCTTCCCCTGCCTTACGCAGGGGAACGTTTATGCAGGCTACTGCGGATAGTCCGCCAGTACCTGTTTGATTTCCTGTTCCATCAATTCGCCGCGCCATCCGCTTACCAGCTCGGGCAGCGTTTCTCGCGGTTTGATTTGCCAGTGCCAGCTCAGCAGCTGGTTGATTTGACGGCGTGACGCCAGCAGTTCGGTACTCAGCCCGCTGCGCTCGCTGACTTCCTGCACCACTGCTTTCAGCGCTTTAAACGCTTTTTTATAGTGCGGATGATCGTTAATATTGAGCAGCATCTCCGGCAGGCTCTCTTCCGGCAGCGCGTTGGCCTCATTAACCATATCCAGCAACGTTTTGCCGTGGAAACGGATTTCGTGACCGCTCAGTCCTAAGTGATCCAGCTCGCCGAGCGAACCCGGCAGATAGCGCGCTACCTTCCAGAGATTTTCCTCGCGTACGACAAAATTAACCGCCATATCCTTTTCGCGCGCCAGTTTCAGACGCCAGGCCGCCAGGTGCTGTAATGCCGCCAGCTGACGCGGACGCAGCAGCGAAGCGTTACTGATTTCCCGATACGCCTCTTCCGGCTGCAGCGTTTCAGTACGGCGCTGGCAAAGCAGCAGACATTCGCTGCGCGCCGCATCCAGCTGCCCTGCCGCTGCGGTTTCATCCATCAGCGTGTGGGCAATCGGCAACAGCCAGAACACATCGGCGGCCGCATATTCACACTGACGGGCAGAAAGCGGACGCGCCAGCCAGTCAGTGCGTGATTCACTTTTATCCAGCACTTCACCGGTAAAGTTTTCGACCATCGCGGCAAAGCCCATTGATAGCGGACGCCCGCTAAAAGCAGCGAGGATTTGCGTGTCAATCAGCGGCGTTGGCATGACCCCAAAGCTGTGCTGAAACACTTCAAGATCTTCACTACCGGCATGCAGGAATTTCGTGATGCTGGCGTCGCTTAGCAGATCGATCAGCGGCTGCCACTGGGTAATGGTCAGAGGATCAACCAGCGTGATCTGTTCGCCATCATAAATTTGCAGCAGGCCAGGTTGCGGATAATAGGTGCGGGTGCGGACAAACTCGGTATCGAGCGCAATAGCACGGTGTTGACGCGCAGCGTCACAGCAGGCCTGGAGCGCCTCATTGGTGGTGATATAGGTGTAATTCAAATGCTTGCTCTCTTGCCAGCGGTACGTTTGCGTTGCTAATGCTGATGAATACAATGAAAACGCCGGATTAACCGGCGCTTACATCCATA
This sequence comes from Pantoea sp. FN0305, assembly GCF_050113845.1. NCBI lineage: Bacteria > Pseudomonadati > Pseudomonadota > Gammaproteobacteria > Enterobacterales > Erwiniaceae > Pantoea > Pantoea sp. FN0305. The sequence goes on from NZ_JBNJSN010000005.1 coordinate 279,150, forward strand.
GCTTAACATACTCGCGGCATCAGGCGGCAGGCGCTTTATTTATCTCGTCACGCAACGCGCGTCGCAGAATTTTACCCACATTGGTTTTAGGTAGCTCTTCGCGAAACTCAACGATTTTCGGCACCTTATAACCGGTGAGATGACGTCGACAGTGGGCAATCAGCTCATCTTTGGTCAAAGAGGGATCCTTTTTCACGATACAGATTTTCACCGCTTCGCCAGAAAGGTCACTTGGTACGCCAATGGCCGCCGCTTCGCGCACTTTCGGATGTTGCATGACCACATCTTCAATCTCGTTCGGATAGACATTGAAGCCGGAAACCAGAATCATATCTTTTTTACGATCCACGATACGCAAAAAGCCCTCTTCATCGACGGTAACGATATCGCCGCTATAGAGCCAGCCCTCTTTTAGCACTTCATCGGTGGCATCCGGACGCTGCCAGTAGCCGGTCATAACCTGCGGCCCTTTGATACAGAGCTCGCCCGGCTCTCCTGTTCCCACTTCCACGCCGTTGTCATTCACCAGCTTGATCTCGGTAGAGGGCACCGGCAGACCGATGCTGCCGTTATGACAGGTAATATCATAGGGGTTAACCGAAACCAGCGGCGAGCATTCGGTCAGCCCATACCCTTCCAGCAGGTAGTGCCCGGTCAGCTTCTCCCAGCGCTCCGCCACCGCTTTCTGTACCGACATCCCCCCGCCCGCCGACAGACGCAGCGTGGAAAAATCGAGCTGCTGGAAATTTTTATCATTCAGCAAGGCGTTAAATAACGTATTTACCCCGGTGATGGCGGTAAAAGGATATTTGCTCAGCTCTTTTATAAAGCCGGGAATATCGCGCGGGTTGGTAATCAGCAAATTTTGCCCGCCGAGCTCGATAAATAACAGGCAATTTACGGTCAGCGCAAAGATGTGGTAGAGCGGCAGCGCCGTGACCACCAGCTCTTTGCCGTCGCGCAGCAGTGAGCCATAGGTGGCTTTGGTTTGCTCAAGATTAGCCTGCATATTGCGGTGGGTAAGCATGGCACCTTTGGCAACACCAGTAGTGCCGCCGGTATATTGCAAAAAAGCCAGATCGTCATTCTGTAATTCCGGTCGCAAATAATCCAGCTGTGCGCCCTGCTGCAGCACGCTGTGAAATGAGACCGCATCCGGCAGGTTATATTTCGGTACCAGCCGCTTGATATATTTCACAACAAAATTGACCAGCGTGGCTTTCGCAGGCGAAAGCTGATCGCCCAGACGGGTCAGAATAACGTGCCTGACCGAGGTTTTCGCTACAACTTTTTCCAGCGTATGGGCAAAGTTAGAAACAATAACGATCGCTTTCGCGCCGCTGTCATTCAGCTGATGCTCCAGCTCGCGTGGGGTATAGAGCGGGTTTACATTCACCACTACCATACCGGCCCGCAGTATGCCAAACAGCGCAATCGGATATTGCAGCAGATTAGGCATCATAATGGCCACCCGATCGCCTTTACTTAGCCCCAGCGTTTGCTGCAAATAGGCGGCAAACGCCCGGCTACGTTGCTCCAGCTTACGGAAGCTCATCGCCTGACCCATATTAATAAAAGCAGGACGATCGGCGTAACGCTGGGAAGCCTGCTCAAAAAGATCGATAAGCGACGTATAACGATCGGCATTGATCTCCGCCGGTACATCGGCGGGGTAACGGTTCAGCCAGACCTTATTCAAGGATTCACCTCGGAAATCATATTTATTCGCCATCGCAGCCTCGGCCCGCTTTTGTTAACAATATTTTAACTCATTGTACCAGTATGACTAACACCTGCCGTTCAGGCTGCGAAGCCCATCACTAAATTTTTTTGTTTTTTAACAATAAAATGGCCCGGTCACATAATAGGCGACCGGGCCGCTAATCATTACTACCGGGATGTTTATTCCGTCAGGATAGTTTGCACTTGTACCGGACCGGAATTGTAATAGTTGCCCCAGGGGCCTGGCCCCCAGAAACCAGCATGATGACGTCCCGGACCATACCAGATCCAGGGATCGATCGGCTGCATTGGCATAACAACCTGCTGCTGCAAACGCCAGCGTTGATAGCCAGCGACATCGACCACCACAAAGTTGTAGCTGGCCTTACCGATCTCGCCTTTTTCACTGCCCCTGATGGTGCCGACCACCGTTACCATTTGGTTATTTACATCAACTGGATCGACAAAGCCGTTGATATCGGCCCAGATACGGCCAACCGAGGCGGCATTCAACCGGGGCCGCGCGGTGTCATCCAGCGGCTGAGTGGCGATTTCCAGTCGCGTGCGGCCGTTAAGGTTAGTGACTTTTACCACCTTACCGCCGAAGCGCGCCTCCTGTCCGACATAAAGCTGAGGGGCGTTCATAACCCGCAGCAAATCCTGCTGCGGCACAGGTGAACGACCTTTAATGGTATCCGGGACGGTCACGCAGCCGGCCAACAGCAGCGTAGCTACCAGCAGAGCTGTTTTGTTATTAAGATATTTACGCATAGCTTTCTCCAGAAACCTGCCTGATTAGACTATTGCGTAATAAATAAGTTGCCGCCAGTCTATTCGCGTCCCGGTAGTTTTTTCCATGCCACTTCATTGCGTAAATAGGCGGGTTCCACCTGCTCCGGCGGTAAGGCAGCGCCCTGCTGCCAGAGCTGCTGTGCCAACGGCAACATCGCCTCCGCCGCAGGCAGGGTAATATCGCTGGCGTGCAGCGTCAGTGGGCTTTCCGTCACCAGATGTGGCCAGGCAGCCCAGCCGGTGCCAACCGTCATCCATTCGCCAGAAAGCTGCTGCATCCGCGCCAGCGCCGCTTCCGGCTTCAGCACCGCCTCACTCGCTGCGCCCTGCCACTGACCATCATCAGCACGCTGATATTCCGCCCAGTAGACTTCTCCCATGCGCGCATCAATCGCCGCCAGCACGCGGCGAGCGCCATGACGCTGCCAGGCAGCTTCCGCCATGGTCATCAGCGTGGAAACACCCAGCAGCGGCAGGCCTGCGCCAAACGCCAGTCCCTGCGCAATGCCGATGCCGATGCGTACGCCGGTAAAACTGCCCGGCCCACGACCGAATGCCAGCGCGTCCAGCTGCGACAGCGTCATCTGATGGCGCGTCAGCATCTCTTCTACCATTGGCAGAATACGCTGCGTATGCTCGCGTGCGCAAAGTTCAAAATGGGCGTCAACGACACCGTCCAGCAACAGCGCTACCGAACAGGCTTCAGTAGCAGTATCAAGAGCTAAAATTCGCGCGGACATAACAACCTCAGGCGAGAAATTTTTTTCGGCGCGCATCTTAGCACAGCCACCAGGGAATTACTTCTCATCGGGACGATGCAGGAAGCTGACCGCCTGCTGCAGATCGCGGGTACGCGGCGTTGGCGGCAGGCTATTAAGAAATACCGCGCCATAAGGCCGCATTACCAGGCGGTTATCGCAAATAACCAGCACGCCACGATCTTCCACATCGCGGATCAGGCGTCCAACGCCCTGCTTCAGGGTGATCACCGCATCGGGCAACTGCACCTCATCAAAAGGATCGCCTCCGCGCAGACGACAATCCTCCATACGCGCCTTCAGCAGGGGATCGTCTGGCGAGGTAAAGGGCAGTTTATCGATAATCACCAGCGACAGCGCATCGCCGGGAACATCCACCCCTTCCCAGAAGCTGCTGGTTGCCACCAGCAGCGCGTTGCCCGCCTCAATAAACTGTTTCAGCAGCTGCGCTTTGCCCGTTTCGCCCTGCAGCAGCACCGGCAGCGTCAGACTGGCGCGGAACTCCTCCGCCAGCGCACGCATCATCTGATGCGAAGTACAGAGGAAAAAGCAGCGGCCATTATTCGCTTCGATCAGTGGCAGCAGGCGGCGCGCCAACTGTTTAGCTCCGCCCGGTTGGTTAGGCGACGGCAGATCGCGCGGTACACAGAGCAAAGCCTGACGCGCATAGTCAAACGGACTGTTCAGGATCATGCTTTGCGCCTGATGCACGCCAAGCCGATCCATAAAGTGGGTCATTTTTTCGTTTACCGCCAGCGTGGCAGAGGTAAAGATCCAGGCAGCCGGGCGTTCGCTGATCACTTCACGAAAGCGCTCGGCAACCGAAAGCGGCGTCAGCGCCAGCACAAAATGTCGTGAGCTACATTCATACCAGTAGCTGAAGCCAGGCTCGCTAATATTTTTTAACCGCTTCAGGCGATTACGATACTGTGAAGCACGCTCGAAGGCGGCGTCCAGCAGCGCCGAGCGTCCCAGCGACATTTTCGCCACGTCATAACACAGCTCCAGCGCATCATCCAGCAATGTCAGGGCGCGCTGTACATCACGGTCATTGAGGATCTCGCGCAGATTGCCGCGAAAACCGGGATCGCCTAACGACAGACGGAAATCCTGAGCGCTTTGCGCCAGCCGGTCGGCCGCTTTTTGCAGCTGCTGGACGTCGCGCACTTCGGTGCGATAGGCGATAGTAATATCTTTCGCCAGATCCAGCAGCTGCCGGCTGGTGAGCTGTTGACCAAAATATTGGCTGGCGATATCGGGCACCTGATGCGCTTCGTCGAAGATCATCACATCCGCTTCGGGGATCAGCTCAGCAAATCCGCTCTCTTTAACCACCATATCTGCCAGGAATAGATGGTGGTTGACCACTACTACGTCGGCATCCATCGCCCGACGACGCGCCTTGACCACAAAGCAATCTTTATAGAGCGGACAATCATTACCGAGGCAGTTATCGTTGGTGCTGGTCACCAGCGGCCAGATTGCACTGTCTTCCGCCACGCCGCTACAGCCGCTGATGTCGCCATCCGACGTTTCGCTGGCCCAGCGGCGCAGATAAACCAGATCGCTGAGGGTCTGGACGGTCAGCTCGCCGCCGGTCATGCTCTGCTGTTCCAGCCGTTCCAGGCAGAGATAGTTAGAGCGCCCTTTCAGCAGTGCTGTTTTACCTTTATACGCCAGCGCCTTCGCCACTTTTGGCAGATCGCGGCTGTAAAGCTGATCCTGTAACGCTTTTGATCCGGTGGAGATAATCGCTTTCTTGCCGGCACGTAATACCGGCACCAGGTAGGCGTAGGTTTTTCCCGTGCCGGTTCCCGCTTCTACTACCAGCTCGCCGCGTTGATCAATCGCCTGCGTGACCGCTACGGCCATCTGCTGCTGCGCCTCGCGCGGCCGGAAACCGGGTATTGCCTGCGCTAAAGCGCCATCAGCTGCAAAATCGTCTGCCACATATCCTCTCTGGTTGCGTTAAAACGGCCTGATTATACCTGAAATCATTCGAACGGCTGGCGGCAAAAGCATCACCCCGCCCTCATTTTGATGACAGCGCGGGCTTAACTGTGCCAGGCTAACGGCGAAAAAACGGAATAAGGAAATAAGCTATGTCAGTTACCCGTATTGATCCTGAACATCGTATGTCGGAAGCGGTGATCCACAACGATACCGTCTATTACACCAGCGTGCCGGAGAATCTGGATGAAGATGCTGAAGCGCAAACGGCGAATGCGCTGGCGGTTATCGACCGGTTGCTGACTCGCGTGGGTTCAGATAAAAGCCGCATTCTGGACGCCACTATTTTTCTGGTTGATAAGGCGGATTTTGCCGCGATGAACCGGGCCTGGGATGCCTGGGTTTCACCAGACAACGCCCCGGTGCGCTGCACCGTTCAGGCCGGTTTAATGAACCCAAAATATAAAGTAGAAATTAAAATTATTGCCGCGCTCAATCCCGCCTGATCAGGCCTCATCATCCTCATCTTCTTCAAAGAGTGCTGCGACATGCCCGCCAGTATGCGTCTGGCGGATCTCCTGAGCCACACGGGTAATGGCCTCTCCGCTACTCATTCCTTCGGCCATCAGTTTGTGGATACGCTCCACCGCCTGTTGCTGCTGTTCATGGCTTAACGCCGGTAAACCTGTAGACATAATGGCTCCTGTTATTAATTGAAACGGACAACAACGTGCCTGAATTTCGCGCGCGTTGTTGGTCAGCCGCATGAATATTTTACGGTAAACAAACAGATGCCAGCAGCGAAAAAATATGCCAGGCTTGCCGTTTGACCACCACTAACGCTGCTAAAAGTGATGCCTGTAGTCTACCACGCTTTACCCTATACGCCTGATGCGCTTTCTGAACTCTTTGGTCGCGTTGCCCATTTGCCCTGGGCGATGCTGCTTAGCTCCGGTTCTGCCGATCATCCTGACAGCCGTTTCGATATTATGGTGGCTGATCCTGTTGCGACGCTGGAGACGCGCGGAGAGGTAACCCGCATCCGTAAAGGTGACGTTGTCACGGAATCAGCAGCAGATCCGCTGAGCTTGCTGCAGGCAGAACAGGCCAGCCTGCTCTCTGCGGTTGCGCCGCGTGACGATTTGCCGTTTCAGGGCGGCGCGCTTGGCCTGTTTGGTTATGATTTAGGCCGCCGGTTTGAGCGCCTGCCGCAGCAGGCCATTGCGGATATCGCCACGCCAGATATGGCGACAGGCATCTATAACTGGGCATTGATTGCTGACCATCAGCAACAAACGCTTACGCTGGTCGATCATCAGCCCGCAGATGCGCGGCTACGCTGGCTGAATAGCCTGCCGCCACCGATCGCTGCGCCGTTTCGTCTGACCTGCCGCTGGCAGTCAAACATGACGCCGGAAGGCTACCGTGAGCGTTTCGAGCGTATTCAGGCCTGGCTGCAGGCTGGCGACTGCTATCAGGTCAATCTGGCGCAACGCTTTCAGGCAAGCTATGAAGGCAATGAATGGCAGGCGTTCCAGCGGCTTAATGAGAGTAACCGTGCGCCCTTTAGCGCCTTTTTACGTTTGCCGGATAGCGCTATTCTTAGCCTGTCGCCGGAGCGTTTCCTTTCGTTAAAGCACGATGTTATCGAAACCCGGCCCATTAAGGGGACGCTACCGCGTCTGGCGGATGAGCAGGCCGATCGGCTGCAGGCGCGCAAACTGGCGGAATCGGAAAAGGATCGCGCCGAGAACCTGATGATTGTCGACCTGCTGCGTAATGATATTGGCCGCGTCGCGGTGCCCGGCAGCGTGCGGGTACCGGAGCTGTTTGTGGTTGAGCCTTTTCCTGCCGTTCATCATCTGGTCAGCACTATCCGCGCCCGCCTGAAGCCGGAGCTGAGCGCCTGCGATCTGCTGCGCGCCTGCTTTCCGGGCGGATCGATTACCGGTGCCCCCAAGGTACGAGCCATGGAGATTATTGAAGCGTTAGAGCCGCAGCGCCGTAACGCCTGGTGTGGCAGCATCGGTTATCTGAGCTGCTGCGGCAGAATGGACAGCAGCATTACCATTCGCACGCTGATTGCGGAACGCGGTCAGCTTTACTGTGCGGCAGGCGGCGGTATCGTTGCCGACAGCGAGGCGGAACTGGAATATCAGGAGACGCTGCATAAGCTGGGCCGCATTTTACCGTTGCTGGAGGATGGCGCGCCTGATGACCCTGCCGCTGACGCTTGATAGTTTTCTGACCCGCTTCCAGCTCCAGCCCCCGCCGCCGTCGCCCGGTTTTTTACTCGCCCGTCGCCAGGCGGCGGTACTGGTGCCGATTGTTGCCCGTCCCGAACCGGGGCTGCTGCTTACGCGCCGCGCGCCCTGGCTGCGCAAGCATGCAGGTCAGGTGGCTTTTCCCGGCGGCATGCGTGATGCCAGCGATCCCTCCCTGTGCTTTACCGCATTGCGTGAGGCACAGGAAGAGATCGCGCTGCAGGCGCAGGATGTGCGTCTTATTGGCACCTTACCCGTGGTAGGCAGCAGCAGCGGCTTTCAGGTAACGCCGGTAGTGGGGATTATTCCGCCCGATCTGCCGCTCCAGCCCAGCGCTGATGAAGTGGATGCCATTTTTGAAATGCCATTGCAGGAGGCGCTGCGTCTTTCGCGCTATACGTCGCTGGAGATTCACCGTGAAGGCATGACGCATCAGGTCTGGCTATCCTGGTATCAGGACTATTTTGTCTGGGGCATGACGGCCGGCATTATCCGCCAGCTTAGCTTACAGATAATGCCGGAACTGGCGACGTGATAACCAAATAAATGTTGGGCAAAAAGCACCCTTTCCGTGATTTTTCACTAAATTTTCCTGGGTTAGCGATCCAAATCACTTCCCTATTCCCACAAAATAGTTATATTTGGCGCGCTGACTCATCAGGAAGTTTCTGAGGTGTTTCGCATTAATCAGGTTCAGGCAGCCAGCAAGCACAACGGGTTTTCGTTCGGCTTTAACGTGAAGCATGACAGGTATACAGGCAGTGCATTGTGCTGCGAGATTAATAGTTAAGGAGCGTATAGCGTGATTAGCGTTTTCGACATGTTTAAGATCGGCATTGGCCCGTCGAGTTCCCATACCCTGGGCCCAATGAAAGCCGGCAAACAGTTTGTCGATGATTTGAGCCGGGATAACCGGCTATTGGACGTTACGCGCATCGCCGTGGAGGTTTACGGCTCGCTTTCGCTCACCGGTAAAGGACACCATACCGATATCGCCATTATTATGGGGCTTTCCGGCGCCTCGCCTGAAAGCGTGGATATTGATGCGATCCCTGCCTTTATTCGTGATGTTGAACAGCGCGAGCGTCTGCTGCTGGCAAACGGTCAGCATGAGGTCGATTTTCCGCGCGAAGGCGGCATGAATTTCCGCAGTGAAAACCTTTCTCGCCATGAAAACGCTATGCGCATCCATGCGTTCGCTGGCGAAACCTGCATCTACAGTAAAACCTATTACTCCATTGGCGGCGGTTTTATCGTGGATGACGAGCATTTTGGCGAACCGGTGCTGGATGAAGTTTCGGTGCCTTATGCGTTTAACTCAGCGAAAGAGCTGCTGGCGCACTGCCGCGAGACCGGGCTTTCTGTATCCGGCCTGGTGATGAAGAATGAGCTGGCGTTGCATAGCCGCCAGGAGATCGAGAGCTATTTTGCTGCCGTCTGGCAGACGATGCGCGACTGTATCGATCGTGGACTGAATACCGAAGGCGTACTGCCTGGCCCGCTACGGGTTCCGCGCCGTGCGGCTGCGCTGCGCCGGATGCTGGTCTCTTCCGGCAAGCACTCTAACGATCCGATGATCGTTATCGACTGGGTGAATATGTTTGCACTGGCGGTGAATGAAGAGAACGCTGCCGGTGGACGCGTTGTGACTGCGCCGACTAACGGTGCCTGCGGCATCGTGCCTGCGGTACTGGCCTATTACGATCATTTTATCGAATCGGTAAGCCCCGATATTTTCATTCGCTATTTTCTGGCATCGGGTGCTGTCGGCACGCTGTATAAAATGAATGCTTCCATCTCCGGCGCGGAAGTCGGCTGTCAGGGCGAAGTGGGCGTGGCCTGCTCCATGGCGGCGGCAGGCCTGGCAGAGCTGTTGGGTGCCAGCCCGGAACAGGTATGTGTTGCTGCAGAGATCGGTATGGAGCATAACCTTGGTCTGACCTGCGATCCGGTTGCCGGTCAGGTGCAGGTTCCCTGCATTGAGCGTAACGCTATCGCTTCGGTAAAAGCGATCAACTCGGCGCGCATGGCGCTGCGCCGTACCAGCGAGCCGCGTGTGTCGCTGGATAAAGTGATCGAGACGATGTACGAGACCGGCAAAGATATGAACGCCAAATACCGCGAAACCTCACGCGGCGGACTGGCAATCAAGGTGCAGTGCGATTAAATATCGCTCGTCTGAGCCGCGTTTGGAGCGCGGCTCAGGCTTATGATAAGGTGCCTGGCTGTCCGCGCATGGATATCAGGTGCCGCCCTGCCTGCACAGCCTCCTTGTATTAATTCCCCTTTCAGGTCGCTTCATCACACCCGCAACATGATTCAGCCGGGACGGCTTGCTGTTGCTCTCTGAGGCTCAACGCTTACTCCCACAGACGCGTCTTTTTCTCCAACGTCGCTAAACTTAATGCCGCTGATGCCGATATGGAAATGTCGGAATTTTATTTGGGTGTAAAGGGTGGCTACGGATGCAAATATCCCAGCAGATTATTGGACAACTTCGCCGTAAAAGGCTGTTTATCGCGTCGATAGTCGCTGCACTGGTGCTTATCCTTACACTAACCTTTCGCTACTTAGAAGAAAAAAAGCGGATAGAGCAGCAGTCGCAACAGTTTGCCAGTAACGCTATTCAGCGTTTCGATCGCCTTTTCTCACCGCTGGACGTAGCAGCAAATAACACCGTCGGCCTGGTTGGACTTAAATGCAACGATATTCGCTTTTTGCTGCATGAAAAAATCTCCGCCATGCAAACCGTACGCGCCATCCTGTTAGTGGATAAGAATCGTGTTTACTGCTCCAGCGTGTTTGGCGAACAATCGCTCATCTTCAATGAAGCTTACCCCGAGCTGGCAGTAGATAATCAGCGCATGACGCTGGGCGTGGACAACGTTCTGATCAAAGGATCGCCGATTTTACTGCTCTGGACCGCCAGTTCGCTGGATAATCGCAGCGGCATTTTGCAGGTCATCAATATCGAATTGATGAGCCGTTATCTGCTGGAGCCAACGCAGCCCTGGGTAGAGCGCGCGGTGTTTAATATCGGTGGCAAAAGCCTGGAGTACGGTAATCCGCTAATTGAAAATACCCGCCCGGCAGAAGGTGAAGTCGGCTATCAACAGAGTTCGTTGCGCTACCCTTTTACCATTATCCTGTACGGGCCAGCACCCACCCAGTTGGCTCTGCTGTCACTGCCTTCACAGCTGCCGCTCGCCCTGCTGCTTAGCCTGCTAACCGGCTATATTGTCTGGCTGGCGACAGCTAACCGCATGAGCTTCTCCTGGCAAATCGGCTATGGTCTCTCTGCGCATGAATTTATGGTTTACTGCCAGCCGCTTATCGATAGCCGCACCGGTAACTGCGACGGCATTGAGCTTTTGTTACGCTGGCATAACTCGCGTCAGGGCTGGATACCGCCGGATCTGTTTATTCCGCTGGCCGAGCGTCACAATCTTATTGCCCCACTGACCCGCTTTGTCCTTAACGAAACCGTGCGCCATTTGCCGCAGCTGCCGCAGACCGCTGATTTTCATATTGCTATTAACGTTGCCGCCAGCCATTTCCATAACCAGGCCATCATTGATGACTTGCAAAAAATCTGGTGGCCAGCTAATCCGCTACCACGATTAGTGGTGGAGTTAACGGAGCGTGATGCGTTGCCGTTGATGGATCAGAGTGTGGTGGCGCAGCTGCAACAGTCAGGCATCAGGGTCGCGATTGACGATTTTGGCACCGGCCACAGCTCGCTTTCCTATCTGAGAACCTTAAGCCCGGATGTGTTGAAGCTGGATAAGATTTTTACCGCTGCCATTGGCACCGATGCGATTAACGCAACGGTAACTGATATGGTGATTTCTCTGGCGCAGCGCCTGCATATCAGGCTGGTGGCGGAAGGCGTGGAAACCGCCGAGCAGGCCAGCTATTTGCGCCAGCGCGGTGTGGATACCTTACAGGGCTACTACTATGCTCGTCCGATGCCGCTGGAGGCGTTTCCGGCATGGCTGGCCCAGCATCAGGCCAGCCTGCCAGAGTAACTGCCGGGACCCGCTGTCCCGGCTATCGCATTAACTTTCTTCTTCGTCCTGCGGCCGATCCTTGATGATACGCACCAGATCGATACGATAATCGGTCGCTTCGACAATCATGAAATGCAACGGCGGCATATCGATCGTCTCTCCCGGCAGCGGCAGTTGACCTTTCTGTGCAATCAGCAGGCCGGCCAGCGAAGCGTAATCATCGCCCGGCTTAACCAGATCGAAGTAGTCCAGCCGCTGCTGTAGCGAATGCAAATCGGTGCCGCCTTTTGCCAGCCAGCTATCGCCATCAACAACAATATCTGGCGTTTCATCTTCATCCGGGAACTCACCGGCGATCGCTTCCAGCACATCCAGCGGCGTCACCAGCCCCTGTACCACACCAAATTCATTGGTCACCAGCACAAAGCTGCCTTTTGCCCGTCGCAGCACGCCCAGTAAGTTAATGGGGTCCAGCGTTTCCGGCACGATCAGCGGCGGCGATGAGGCAGCGAAAGTATGAATATTCATGCCCTGCTCCAGCGCCACCAGCAGATCTTTGGCACGCACGATGCCGATAACCTCATCCAGCTCGCCACGGCAAACCGGGAACAGGCTGTGCGGCGTATCCAGCAACTGCATGCGGATCTCATCCAGCGGCTTAGTGGCATCCACCCAGGAAATTTCTCCGCGTGGCGTCATGATGCTGCGAATCGAGCGTGAGGCCAGCGTTAATACGCCGTTGATCATATAACGTTCTTCATCCTTGAAGGTTTCCTGCGGCAGCTTCGGGTTTTCTACGGTACTCTGCCCCGCTTCCACGTTTGCTGCCCCGCCACGACGTCCGCCCATCAGACGTAAGATCGCCTCTGCGGTACGTTCACGCATGGGGCGATGCGACTGATGACGGATAAAATTACGCCGGGCGATCTGGTTGAACAACTCAATCAGAATCGAGAAGCCAATCGCCGCATAGAGATACCCTTTAGGAATATGGAAACCAAACCCTTCTGCGACCAGGCTCAGACCAATCATCAGCAGGAAGCTCAGACAGAGCACCACCACGGTTGGATGCGCATTCACGAAATTTGTTAGCGGTTTGGAGGCCAGCAGCATAACGCCCATCGCGATCACCACGGCGGTCATCATCACCGGCAGATGATTCACCATACCCACGGCGGTAATGACCGCATCCAGCGAGAAAACAGCGTCCAGCACCACAATCTGAGCCACCACCGCCCAGAAGCTGGCGTAGCTTTTATTACCGTTGCTGTTGTGCGGATGGTTTTCCAGCCGCTCATGCAGCTCCATCGTGGCCTTGAACAGCAAAAAGAAACCGCCCGCCAGCAGAATAAGATCGCGTCCGGCAAAGCTAAACTGCCCAATGCTAAACAGTGGTCGCGTCAGGGTTACCATCCAGGAGATTAACGACAGCAGGCCCAGACGCATCAGCAGCGCCAGCGACAGGCCAATCAGACGCGCTTTGTCACGCTCCTTTGGCGGCAGCTTATCGGCGAGGATAGCGATAAAAACCAGGTTATCAATCCCCAGCACGATCTCCAGAACAATAAGCGTCAGCAGACCGGCCCAAATCGAAGGGTCTAAAAGAAATTCCATTACAGACTCCGAAAAATGCAGCAGGAAAACCGAACGCCGGGTTCAATAACCGTAGCGCGGCAGAACAGGAAAGCAGAACCAAGAGTGACGCCAGAAGGCGTTAACAAAGAAGCCGGATGACCCGGTGGCGTGAATAAAAGACGTCGGTGACAGTCCATAGGGAGGGCTGAGGCCCGTTACTCCTGTATTGAAAAAGAGGCAATGATATTAGCAGTTGCCCCAGGGTCGTCAAAATAATTTCTCATGGTTAATAAAAATTTACGCATCTTGATTACTTCTACTAATTATTCGTATCGAAATGATAAGCCTGTAAATAACTGAGGCGGGTCACAAAATTTATTTTTTCACTCACTAAAATAAATCCCGAAGTTATCTTTAGGTTGTCAGTTATATAAAAAGAAGCGCTCCGCTGACGGTAAGGCCTGCATGTTCATTACCGTTGAAACAGCAACGCCCGGATAACAACGTTGGCGAATCGGTTTTGGACTGAATCGCTCAATAATGAAAACGGAGGTAGCAAGTGACTATTGCTATTGTAATCGGCACACACGGTTGGGCGGCGGAGCAGCTGCTCAAAACCGCCGAAATGCTATTAGGTGAGCAGCAAAACATTGGCTGGATCGATTTCGTGCCCGGTGAAAATGCTGAAACCCTGATTGAAAAATACCACGCGCGTCTCGCTGAGCTCGATACCAGCAAAGGCGTGCTTTTTCTGGTCGACACCTGGGGAGGGAGTCCGTTCAACGCGGCGAGCCGTATCGTCGTGGATAAAGAGCAACATGAGGTTATCGCGGGCGTCAATATTCCTATGCTGGTGGAAACCCTGATGGCTCGGGATGACGATCCTGCGTTTGACGAGCTGGTCGCCATTGCGGTGGAAACCGGCCGTGAAGGCGTGAAAGCGCTGAAAGCCAAAGCGCCTGAACCGGTTGCGGCGCCAGCGGCCCCTGCGCGTTCAGCCGCGCCGCAGCCGGTGCTGGGCCCGGAAGATCATATGAAAATCGGCCTGGTGCGTATTGATGACCGTCTGATCCATGGTCAGGTGGCGACGCGCTGGACCAAGGAGACCAACGTCAACCGCATCATCGTCGTTAGTGATGAAGTGGCAGCCGATAAGGTGCGTAAAACACTGCTCACCCAGGTGGCGCCGCCAGGCGTCAGCGCACACGTGGTGGATGTCGATAAAATGGTACGCGTCTGGAATAACCCGAAGTATGCCCACGATCGCGTCATGCTGCTGTTCACCAATCCGACCGATGTAGTGCGGGTCGTTGAGCAAGGCGTTGAGGTGAAATCAGTCAACATTGGCGGCATGGCCTTCCGCCAGGGGAAAACGCAGGTCAACAACGCTGTTTCTGTGGATGACAACGATATCGAAGCGTTTAAAAAACTCAACGCTCGCAGTATCGAACTGGAAGTCAGAAAAGTCTCCAACGATCCACGACTGAAAATGATGGACCTGATCGCCAAAATGAACCACTGATCGCCATCCCACGCGCCTGATATTTCAGGTTTCATGCAGTTTTACTCTGTCACAGGAGAAGTGCAATGGAAGTCACCACTCTACAAATTGCGCTGGTGTTTATTGTCGCCTGTATTGCCGGTGTGGAATCCATTCTGGATGAGTTCCAGTTTCACCGGCCGCTGGTCGCCTGTACCTTAATCGGCGCCGTGCTGGGCGATATGAAAACCGGCATCATTATCGGCGGTACGCTGGAGATGATCGCGCTGGGCTGGATGAATATCGGCGCAGCCGTCGCACCAGACGCCGCGCTGGCCTCGATCATTTCCACCATCCTGGTGATTGCCGGCGGTCAGAGCATCGGTGCCGGTATCGCCCTGGCGATCCCTCTGGCCGCTGCAGGTCAGGTGTTAACCATTATCGTGCGTACCATCACCGTTGCTTTCCAGCACGCGGCAGATAAAGCGGCCGATAAAGGTAACCTCACCGCCATTTCATGGATCCACGTCACCGCGCTGATTCTGCAGGCAATGCGTATCGCTATCCCCGCAGTGATTGTGGCGGTATCGGTAGGTACCGACGCGGTCCAGAATATGCTGAACGCCATCCCGGAAGTGGTTACCAACGGTCTGAATATTGCGGGCGGCATGATTGTGGTCGTGGGCTACGCGATGGTAATTAATATGATGCGCGCTGGCTATCTGATGCCGTTTTTCTACCTGGGCTTTGTTACCGCCGCCTTTACCGATTTCAACCTGGTTGCGCTGGGCGTGATTGGCGCGGTAATGGCTGCGCTCTATATTCAGCTCAGTCCCAAATATAACCGTGCCGCTGGTGGCGCTGCGCCTGCCTCAGGCCCGGCCCGGAACGACCTGGATAACGAATTAGATTAAGGGGTATGCAAATGGTAGATACAACTACAGCAACGGCAAAAAAACTGACGCGCGGCGATGTGCGTAGCGTCTTTCTGCGCTCCAATCTTTTTCAGGGCTCATGGAATTTCGAACGTATGCAGGCGCTGGGCTTCTGCTTCTCGATGGTCCCCGCTATCCGTCGGCTCTACCCGGAAAATAACGAAGAGCGTCGTCAGGCCATCAGGCGTCACCTGGAGTTTTTTAATACTCATCCCTATCCGGCCGCGCCTATTCTGGGCGTCACGCTGGCGATGGAAGAGCAGCGGGCCAATGGCGCGCCCATTGACGATGCCGCGATCAACGGCATCAAAGTGGGCCTGATGGGACCGTTGGCGGGTGTCGGCGATCCCATATTCTGGGGCACCATGCGTCCGGTCTTCGCTGCGCTGGGTGCCGGTATCGCCATGACCGGCAGTTTGCTTGGCCCGCTACTGTTCTTTGTGCTGTTTAACGCGGTACGTCTGCTGTTTCGTTACTACGGCGTGGCGTATGGCTACAAAAAAGGGGTAGATATCGTTAATGATATGGGTGGCGGCTTCCTGCAAAAGCTTACGGAGGGGGCGTCAATTCTCGGCCTGTTTGTTATGGGGGCGCTGGTTAACAAGTGGACTCATGTTAACATCCCGCTGGTGGTTTCACGTATTACCGACCAAACCGGTCAAACCACCGTTACCACGGTACAAACAATTCTGGATCAGCTGATGCCGGGGCTGGTACCGCTGCTGCTCACTTTTGGCTGTATGTGGCTGTTACGTCGCAAAGTGAATGCGCTGTGGATCATCATTGGCTTCTTTGCTATCGGGATTTTCGGTTACTGGATTGGCCTGCTGGGCCTGTAACCCGCGCTTCAGAAGGTCAGTCGCTTGCCACGGCTGGCCGTTTTTTTATTCAGCTCCCTCTGCCGGCGTTATCTGAGGAGTCTTTATGTCATTAACTGACATTGTTCTGGTGCTGTTTATCGCTCTGCTGCTGCTGTACGCCGTTTACGATCAGTGGATGATGCCACGTCGTCACGGCCCAACGCTGCTGCAGGTTCCCCTACAGCGCCGCAGCAAAGTCGATAATATTATTTTTATCGCCCTGATAATGATTCTTATTTATAATAACGTAGCCCAACAGGGACCGGTAATAACCACGACATTATTGATGGCACTCATTGTCGTTTCGGTTTATCTCTCATGGATCCGCACCCCGCAGTTATTACTAAAAAAGCAGGGGCTTTTCTTCGAGAATGCCTGGGTTAATTATGACCGTATAAAAGGTATGAATTTATCAGAGGATGGCATTCTGGTTATTCAACTGGAACAACGAAACCTGTTAATCAGGGTCAGGGAACTGGACGATCTGGAAAAAATCCACCATGTAATGATTGAAAATCAATAAGATAAAATATAGCAAAAGGCATATTCAACAGGCTATAACATTGCACATAAAGTGTGTGCCTTTTTTATTTCATCATCATTCCCTTAACATTATCAGGATTATTTTTACCTGCTGTTATCAGCGCAACATATAATATCCATACAAGCTGTCGTGACACTATTTTTATTTTGAAGACAAAAGATAATGTGGTAAGGTGAGCGCCGTTCTTGGGGAGTAGCCGATTTCTGTTATTAATACAGAAATGCACCTGTCAACATACTCGTTGTTACAGCAACGTGGCGCGTGCGACCTTTTACGGTAGGCGAGACCATTGACCGATGTGCCTGTCTGGTTGGGAAGGCGCGTCAGGTTATGGTATTCCCAGCCGAGGTTACGACTTCGATGACTTTTTCCGCTCTGCTTATTCTTGCCTTTGGCATGTCAATGGATGCGTTTGCCGTCGCCATCGGTAAAGGCGCCGCCCTGCAACGTCCACAATTACGCGAAGCGCTGCGCACCGGGCTCATTTTTGGGGTTATTGAAACCCTGACGCCGCTGGTGGGCTGGTCGCTTGGCCAGTTCGCTACCCACTTCGTTGCCCGCTGGGATCACTGGATCGCTTTTACCCTGCTCTGCTTTTTAGGCGGACGTATGCTGATTGAAGGCTGCCGCCAGCAGCCCGTCACGGCAGCGCCTTGTGAACCGGTAAAACAGCATGGACTGGGCCTGTTGGTCACCACCGCTATCGCCACCAGCCTGGATGCGATGGCCATTGGCGTGAGTCTGGCGTTTATGCAGGTCAATATTGTTCTGACCGCGCTGCTGATTGGCCTCTCTACCTTTACCATGACCACTATTGGTATGCTAATCGGGCGCCTGATCGGCCCGCTGCTGGGCAAGCGTGCTGAACTGCTCGGCGGCGCAGTGCTGATTGCCATTGGCGCGCAGATCCTCTGGACGCATTTTGCCTGACATTTTCAATTAACTACGGCGCCAAAGACGCACAATAAAATCCGCCTCGCTGCTGAATTGCGCACTGTCGCGTAGCGCTTGCCATACGTCCGCGCTGGCGCGCCAGGCAAACGGCGTCATTTGCAGCAGCGTTACCGCATCCGCACCGCTTAACGTTAACGGATACGCCAGCTGCTGTTCCAGTTCCAGCGTAAATCCTGGCAGCACTTCCTGCTGCGTATCATGCAATCTCACCTGCGAATAGATCAGCGCTTTGAACTGCAGCAGATGGCGTGGACCAGGCGTTACGGTTAACAAACAGCCCCCGCTGCGGATCACGCGCGCCAGCTCTTCCGCCTTACAGGGCGCGTAAATGCGTAAAACACCGTCCAGGGAAGCATCGGCAAAAGGCAGACGATGACTGGACGCAACGCAAAAATCGATATGCCGATAGCGTTTTGCCGCAGCCCGAATTGCTACCTTAGCCACATCCAGCCCGCAAACGCTGGCCTGCTCTCCCGACGCATCGGCCACCGCTGCAGTGTAATAACCTTCGCCACAGCCAATATCCAGTATGCTGGCTTGCGCAGATAGCTGTTGCGTTAATAAAGAAGCTACTCTCTGCTGTAGCGGCTGATAGTAACCGGCATCCAGAAATTGCCGACGCGCCTGCATCATTTCTGCGCTGTCGCCGGGCTCTTTGGAGCGCTTATGCTGCACCGGCAACAGATTAACGTAGCCCTCTTTTGCCCGATCAAACTGATGTTGTTGCGCGCAGCGCCAGCTGTGATGAACCAGCGTTAATGGCTGCTGACAGAGGGGACAAAGATAATCCATGGTCTCTTTCTCTGGCTGAATCAGGCGCGCAGTTTACACGCTGCAGGCAACAGCGTCATCCGCCAAAAGCTGCCAAAAAAGAAAGGCCCCGGTCATTGACCAGGGCCTTTGCCTTATCTTTACGCAGTAAATAAAGCACCGCGTGAAAAGAAAAACAGGCTATCAGATAGCGACAACGTTAACCGCAGCCGGACCTTTCTGACCATCCTGAATTTCGAACTCGACGTTCTGGCCTTCGGCCAGGGTTTTGAAGCCATTACCCTGGATAGCAGAAAAGTGAACGAACACATCTTTACTGCCGTCTGCCGGAGTAATGAAGCCAAAACCTTTGGATTCGTTGAACCACTTAACCTGACCTTTAATTTTTGCCATCTTTGTAATTCCTTAGAATGTTTATTTGCCCGAAGGCGACTGACAGAAAACCAGAGACATTACTGAATGAGGCACTAATATAAGGTTCGGCAAGGAAGCGGTATTCAACGTCAACGTCTTTACTCATTACTTCTTTACTGAATATGCCATACATAAACAGAGCTGTACCTCGTTTTGCTTAATAGCGTTATCACATATCCGATAATTTATGGCAAGTAATTTTTAAACGGTGATCGACCTGCCGCACACTTATTGTGAATTCATTACAAGGTTTGCAGTTTTATGCATTAAGAAACGTTAAACGCCGCCCCTTCGCCCGGGCATGCTACGTTGCTGTCCGGCAGTGAAATCCAGCAGCCTGTGGGCCTGAAGAGATGTGCGTCTCAGTTTTTACCTTCGCCGCTTCTCACTGTAACGGAAGAATATTGCATAATTATGGCAACTTTACTTCACCTTTTTTCAACGTCTTCGCCTGCTTTCAGGGCCATGCAATATCAGAAATAGCATCACTGTAATCTGCCTGGCGGGAGCAAATTTGCCAGGCTGCACCAAAAAAAGGAATATATAAATTCACCTGCCCCAAATAAACGCAGCATTATTATTTAAAAGTCATTCCGATCTTTTGAATAAGGCGAGGGCGTTTTAAAGCGTAACCGTTACACTATTAAATCATCCCTCGCTGTTATCAGATTATTCCTGGTTTATATTATTTAAATTGGCCCTTTCCCCTATTTTCCAGGGGCGGAAACGCATTTTATTCTGCTTAGCCGCCTCAAGCGCCCGTGCCAGCTCCTGTGGCGGCTCATCCAGTGCCTCATCAGCCAGCTCAAATACTCCCCAGTGGATAGGAATGGTTACCGGAGCGCCGATAGCCTGATGTAATGATACTGACTGTTGTGGGTCCATGTGCTGTGCCTGCATGAACCATCTTGGTGCATAGGCGCCTATGGGCAATGCCGCGAGATTGAAGGGTCCCAGACGACGCGCTATGTCCAGCAGACTGGGTGAATAGCCGCTGTCGCCAGAAAACCAGAAATTAAGATGTTCCGTTTTAATGGTCCAGCCACACCAAAGCGAACGATTACGATCGTACAGGGTGCGCATACTCCAGTGGCGCGCCGGTACGGCATGAAACGTTATCCCGTGACGCTGCGTCTGCTGCCACCAGTCAAGCTGCACCACATGGCGCGCGCCTGCCCGGCGGAACCAGGGCTCAAGCCCCAGCGGCACAATAAACTGGACCTGTGGGAAGCGTCGCAGAATAGCGTTAAGGGTCGGCCTGTCGAGATGGTCGTAATGATTATGCGAGATCAATACCCAGTCGAGAGAAGGTAGATCTTTAATAGCCAACGGTGCAGGCGTTTTACGCTGCGGCCCATAAAAGCGCAGCGGCGAAGCTCTTTGCGATAATACCGGATCGATTAAACCGTAGCGCCCATCCAGCCGCAGCATTATCGCTGCGTGGCCCAGCCACCATATGCAGTCCTGTTCACCGCTCAGATCGGCCTGCTGCTGCCACTGCTGCGTAAAAGCGTCATAACCCTGGTGTGGAGGAAACGGGACTCCCTGCGCTTTACGCTCTTTACGCCAGCGCTGAAGATCGCCCGACTGGCGCAGGTCAGGCTCTGGATTGCAAAATCCTTCCGGCGTGTGGTGTGATTTTTCCGCGTCGTACCAGGGATTTTTCCATTTCATCCTTCTGCTCCTTAGCCGTAATGACTGTTTATCGCTCCGGGATCAGGCGGGTGAAATCTGGGTCCTGCTCATCATCCCTCTGCTGTTGCTCGCCGTCGGCAGCCTGCTGCGTCAGCTGATACAGGATAGCATTCTGTTTTTTCTGCTCTTCCAGCAGCGCTTCCAGTAGACGAATCTGTTCACTGGCACGCACGCTGGCACGATTCACAAAAAACCAGGCAATCAGCCCCACCACTGCAAAAGCAATACTGCTGATAAGCGGCATCAGAGTGCCACCGCCATTTAATTCGTTCATAACAACCTCTGCTTGTCTTACGTTACGCCGACGATTTTACCTGGATTCACTGTAATGAATAGCCGCTGCGTCAGAACATCGCTTTAAGCTTCCTCCGATCGCTTTCATCCTGCAATCAGGCTATGCTGCTCCCCTTTCGGCAACGAAGCGGGAAGCTTGCCATTTTTACAGGGAGATAAAATGAAAATATTGCTTCGAATTGTGAGTTTACTGGCGCTCATCTGGCTGGGACTGTTGCTAACCGGCTATGGCATCCTGACCGGCAGCCACAAAAATGTCGCCGGTATCGGTTTACAGTGTCAGTATCTGACGGCTCGCGGGATGATCAAAGCGCAATATCTGCACAGCGACAGCGGCATTATTGGCGTGGCGGATTGTCCTGTGCTCAGAAAAAGCTCTGAGGTTGTGGACAATAACGGCTAGATTGCCCTTCAGCAACAGCGGCACCCTGAAGGTGCCGCTTTGTGTTCTTTAAAAAGGATAGTCGTGATAGCCCAGCTGCGATGAGAGCGTGCGTCCTGCGCGATGCAGCATCGCGACATATTCATGCTTGCGCTCTTCTGAAAAGCGAATAGTCGGGAAAGAGATACTCATACCGGCAATCACCACGCCGAAACGGTCAAAAACCGGTACGGCAATACAGCGCAGCCCCTCTTCCTGTTCTTCATTATCTTCGCCAAAGCCCTGAACTTTTACCACATCCAGCACTTTCAGCAGCTCTTCTTCACTGCCCAGCGTGTGCGGCGTGCTGCGGCGGAACTCCACCTCACGCAGAATATCATGCACTTCGGCACGATCGCGCCAGGCCAGCAACACCTTGCCAATCGCAGTGCTGTGCAAAGGATTGCGGCGTCCGATACGCGAATACATGCGCAGGTTATAGAGCGAATCGATTTTGTGAATATAGACAATGCTATCGTCTTCCAGCGCCCCAAGATGAATGGTCTCTTTGGTCAGCCGCGACAGCTCGCGCATTTGAATATCTGCGCTGCGAATCAGATCGACATTCTGCAACGCTCTGGCACCCAGCTCAAACAGCTTCAGCGTTAGCGCATACTTTTCTGATTCGCCTTCCTGAGAAACATAGCCCAGCGACTTCATGGTTTGCAGAAAACGATAAACGGTACTTTTGGACATCATCACGCGCTGCGATAGCTCGGTAATGCCGTTTTCACGCTCTTCGCCCAGAGCCTGTAAAATGCCAAACACCTTCAGTACAGAAGAGACCGAATCGGGCTGTTTATCGCCATCTACATTCGCCATAATCAAAGCCTTTTTAAAATTGTTTTATTAAAAATGGAACGCCATTTCCAGTATACGTGGCTCTTCCTGCCGCAGGCAATATTTGTGCGTGACAAGTGATGCATCTGTAAGACTTTTCGATGCAATTAAGATGCATCACGTTAAAAAAATCATTAGCATGGTGATATTCACCCTCTTTAATTTTAAGCATGCCTGTGACTACATCCTCTGACGGTTTACCGCTGCCGCGTCGTTATGGCGCGATAGCCGCTATTGCTTTAGGAATAACCGTTGCCGTGCTTGATGGCACCATTGCCAACGTCGCCCTCCCGACTATTGCTCGCGAGCTTCAGGCCAGCCCGGCGGAATCGATCTGGATCATTAATGCCTATCAGCTGGCGATTATCATTTCCCTGCTGTCGTTTTCTTTTCTTGGCGATCTGCTGGGTTACCGGCGTATCTATCAGGGCGGGCTGCTGCTGTTTAGCGCTACTTCGCTGCTGTGCGCCTTTTCTGACTCGCTCGGCATGTTAACTTTCGCCCGTGTTCTGCAGGGCTTTGGCGGCGCGGCGCTAATGAGCGTGAATACGGCTCTGATACGGATTATTTATCCGCAGCGCTATCTGGGACGCGGCATGGCGATTAACACGCTGATTGTCGCCGTCTCCAGCGCGGCGGGGCCAACGGTTGCTGCTGCGATCCTGGCAGTGGCGTCCTGGAAATGGCTGTTTCTGATTAACGTGCCTGCGGGCATGCTGGCGCTGGCGCTGGCCTGGCGCTTTTTACCGGACAACACCCAGAAGTCATCGCCAACGCAGCGTTTCGATATTACCAGCGCGGTAATGAATGCGCTGACTTTCGGCCTGCTGCTGTCAGCGCTAAGCGGCGCGGCGCAGGGCCAGGACTACCGGCTTATTCTGGCCGAACTGCTGGCGTTGCTGCTGGTCGGCACGCTGTTTATCCGGCGTCAACTGAGAATGCCCTTTCCGCTGCTGCCGGTGGATTTGCTGCGTATCCCCATCTTTTCGCTTTCAATCTGCACCTCGATCTGTTCCTTTCTGGCGCAGATGCTGGCGATGGTTTCCCTGCCCTTCTTTTTGCAGAGCGTGCTGGGCAGAAGCGAGGTGGAAACCGGTCTGCTGTTGACGCCCTGGCCGCTGGCCACGATGGTGATGTCGCCGATTGCCGGACGCCTGCTGGAACGCTTTCATGCCGGGTTGTTGGGTGGGATCGGGCTGGCCGTTTTTGCCTTTGGTCTGTTTGCGCTGGCCTGGTTGCCCGTTGCGCCGACGGATAGCGATATTATCTGGCGCATGATTTTATGCGGCGCGGGCTTTGGCCTGTTTCAGTCGCCAAATAATCACACCATCATTTCTGCCGCACCACGCCATCGCAGCGGCGGTGCCAGCGGTATGCTGGGCACGGCTCGCCTGCTGGGACAAACCAGCGGCGCGGCGCTGGTAGCGCTTATGTTTAATCTGTTTGATACGCAGGGTACGCACGCCTCACTGCTGCTGGCGGGGCTGTTTTCTACCCTCGCCGCGCTGTTCAGCCTGTCGCGCCTGCGCCAGCCGCTAGAAAAGCACAGTTAACGCCGGGGTTGGCCGTTATCCCTGAACCGCAGGCAATAAAAAACCACCTCCTGAGAGGTGGTTTTTTCATTATTCCAGCCAGGCTGGCAGAGACTTTTATTTCAGATACTGGCCGCTGCGCAGCGCTTCAATACGTTTATCCAACGGCGGATGCGACATAAAGAATTCGCTTAATGATTTGCCTTTACCGTTGATACAAAACGCCATCATGCTGCCCGGCTCCTGCGGTTCGTAGCTGGTTTTTAACCGCTGCAGCGCCGCAATCATTTTTTCACGGCCTACCAGACGCGCTGAGCCTGCGTCAGCATGAAACTCACGATGACGTGAGAACCACATGGTGATCATGCTGGCAAGAATACCAAACACCAACTCCAGTACCATGGACACGGCGAAATAGACCATTGGGTTGCCGTTGCTGCTCTCTTCATCTTCCCGGTTCCCGGACAAAAAGCCTGCGGCGATTTGTGCGAGGATACGGGAAATAAAGATCACAAAGGTGTTCACAATGCCCTGGATCAGCGTCATGGTGACCATGTCGCCGTTAGCAATGTGGCTTATCTCATGCGCCAGCACGGCTTCCGCTTCGTCACGGCTCATGTTTTGCAACAGGCCGGTAGAGACGGCGACCAGCGAAGCATCGCGACGTGCGCCGGTAGCAAACGCGTTGATATCAGGCGCATGGTAAATCGCTACCTGCGGCATAGCGATCCCCGCCTGCTGCGCCTGACGCCCTACCGTTTCCATCAGCCAGCGTTCCGTCTCATTACGCGGCTGTTCAATAACTTCACCGCCAACGGAACGCAATGCCATCCATTTCGACATCAGCAGTGAAACAAACGCACCGCCAAAGCCAAACAGACCCGCCATTATCATCAGGCCCTGCACACTGCTTGACTGAATTCCTGTCAGGCTCAGAATTAGCCCGAATACCAACATCACGGCAAGGTTGGTCAGCAGGAAAAGAGCAATACGCATCATAAACTTTAATCTTCCTCAGTTAACTAAGCGCCCATGCGCGGATATACATCGTAGGGGCATCGCGTAGCTTTTCAAGCATACTTAACGTTTAAGTGCTTAAAAAGACATAACTTTACATTTTGTCGCAATCTTTTTTTAACCTCACTTTATGCGATTAAACAGCCGGGCTAAACAATGGCGCGCAATAAAAAAGGCACCGCCAACGCGGTGCCTTTTAAAGGGAGGTTATATCGACGATTTATTTTGCCGTTGCCGCTTTTTTACCCGGCTGTTCCGGCGACTGATGCGCCAGATCGTTAGCAATATTTACCGTTTCGTCCAGATAAGGATCGGGCTCTTTATAATCCTTCGGCAGGTCGTCAAGCTTAGCCAGCGGCTTTTTCCCTTCCGCTTTATAGCGTGCGTTAATCCGCTCCAGACGCAGCGCATCATCTTCACGGTTCTCTTTCTCACGCTGGGCAAGATTGAGCGACACAATATTGCGCTTGTCCTTCATGGCGTTATAGCGCTGAATATCTTTGATGATGTACTGGAACTCGGCATCTTTAGCGATACGCTGCTGATGCGCTTTGGTCAACAGAGGCACCAGATCGCTTAAATCGCCCGATTTGGTATAGCTTGCCGCATTGATGCTGTCCCACGGCAGAGCGTTATCCTCGAACTTCTCGCCGGTTTCTGCCGCCTCGACACCGGTAGGCATCAGCAGATCGGGCGTAACACCTTTACGCTGCGTACTGCCGCCGTTGATGCGGTAGAATTTTTGAATCGTGTACTGTACCGACCCCAGCGCAGGCCACTCAGGGCGCAGCATCTGATCGTAAATACGGTTCAGAGAACGATACTGCTGCACGGTGCCTTTACCGAAGGTTGGCTCGCCGACAATCAGCGCACGGCCATAATCCTGCATAGCCGCAGCAAAAATTTCTGACGCCGAGGCGCTAAAGCGATCGACCAATACTACCAGCGGGCCTTTGTAATAAACCACGCCGTCATTATCGCTGTCTTCACGGACTTTGCCGTTATTATCGCGCACCTGCACTACCGGGCCGCTGGGAATAAACAGACCGGAAAGCGACACCGCTTCGGTAAGCGCTCCGCCGCCGTTAGTGCGCAGATCGATAACCACGCTATCAACGTGTTGTTTTTCCAGTTTCTGCAGCTGTACTTTCACATCATCGGTCAGGCCGACATAGAAACCCGGAATATCCAGCACGCCAACTTTATCTTTACCGACGTTATGCACGCTCATTTTGACCGCGCGATCTTCAAGGCGTATTTTCTCGCGCGTCAGCGTAACGGTACGGGTTTTGGTGCCTTTACCGGCAGGCAGGATCTCCAGGCGCACTTTACTGCCTTTCGGCCCCTTGATTTTTGCCACTACATCATCCAGCCGCAGCCCGATGACATCTTCAATCGGTTTGCCCGGTTGACCCACGCCCACAATCCGATCGCCAACGCTCAGCGCTTTGCTTTTTGCCGCCGGGCCGCCCGCTACCATTGAATTGATGACCGTGTAGTCCTCATCCATTTGCAGCACCGCGCCGATACCTTCCAGAGAAAGGCTCATCTCAGTATTAAACTGCTCGGTATTGCGTGGCGAGAGATAGTTGGTATGAGGATCGATTTCATGCGCAAACGCATTCATCGCCAGCTGGAAAACATCTTCGCTGTTGCTCTGTGCCAGACGACGAATAGCGGAATTGTAGCGCTTGGTGAGAATATCTTTGATTTCAGTGTCTTGCTTGCCGGTCAGCTTCAGGCTGAGCCAGTCATACTTAACTTTCGCGTCCCACAGGGCATTCAGCTCAGAGGCATTTTTCGGCCACGGCGCCTTGCTGCGATCGGTATCAATGGTATCGTTGCCGGTAAAGCTCATCGGCCTGTTCAGCACTGTCAACGCATACTGATAACGCTCAAAACGACGCTTTTGCGCCAGATTGAATAAGTCGTAAAACACCGTGAGTTTACCGCTGCGCAGCTCATCGCCCAGCGTGTTTTTTTTATCAGCGAACTGCGCCACATCGGTTGCCAGCAGCACATTGTGGCTGTAATCCAGCATGTTCAAATAGCGGTCGAAGATTTTCGCTGAGAAGGCGTTATCGAGATCAAACTGACGGTAGTGAGAGCGGGTAAAACGGGAGGTAACGCGTTCGCTAACGGTAGCGTGCTGCGGCTCTTCCTGCAGCTGCGGGATTTGATCCGCGCGAGTAATGCTATCAGCGCCAATGGCGTGACCTGCCAGTAGCAGGCCCGCCATCACGCTCATCTTAAAAAACTTGTTCATGCCCAGGGTGGCCTCCGTTTCAGAACTGTAAATGTTCTGCGCGTACGATCATTGCCAGGCCGGATGCCAGCTGTACCCGGACGCCATCCTTGGAGATCTCAAGAACAGTGGCGTCCATTGCGCTTTTGCCAGCTTTAACTTTAATATTTTGACCAGGCTGCAGCGCTGAAGTGTCGGTAACGGGTTGCGGACGCGGCTGACGCGGTGCGGCAGGCGCACGATCCTGAGCCGGGCGCGCCTCACTGGTGCGGGCTTTGCGCGCAGGCTGACCACCTTCGGCAGGTTTACGGCTGGCGGCTTTACGCGGACGACGCGCAGGCGCATCTTCACCGGCACCCGCTTCACGCTTTTTCGCCTGCTGCTGCTGACGCTGCTGTTGAATACGGGCTTTAGCCTCTTCAAGCTGCTTACGCGCATGTTCAACATGCTGCTCTTCCAGCTCACCGCAGGCATTGCCATCCAGATCAACACGGGTTGCGCCCGCTTTAACGCCGTACAGATAGCGCCAGCTGGAGGTATAAAGACGCAGAGCGGAACGTAGCTGCGTTTTGCTCAGGTTCATTTCACCCTGAACACGTTCGACGAGGTCTTGAAAGATACCGATTTTAAGCGGACGCGCTTCACCTTCGGCACTAAAGCAGTGCGGGAAACGCTCCGCAAGCCAGGCGATGACTTCTTTACTGCTATTCAACTTAGGTTGATTTTCCATGAAATTTCCTGATTACAACGGGTTTGCCAACCAGCGCGGGCATGAACAGGCGACATTATAATGACCCCATCAGCAATTGCCACGAAATCCAGCGCTTTAGCCACGATTCAGATGAATATATTTTTTAACATCGCTTTGGGCTAACACGTTGCAAAGCTCACTGGTAAAGGTTTGCAGGCCAGTTTCATCTTCACTGTCGAAGCGATTAAAGCGCGTACTGTCGATATCCAGTACCCCGATCACCTCGCCATCGACGATCAGCGGCAGCACGATTTCAGCGTTACTGGCGGCATCACAGGCGATATGACCCGGGAATGCATGCACGTCATCCACACGCTGCACGTTTTTCTCTGCAACTGCCGTGCCACACACGCCACGGCCAACCGGAATGCGTACGCAGGCGATTTTGCCCTGGAACGGCCCCAGCACCAGCGTCTTCTCTTCGGTTAACAGGTAGAAACCTGCCCAGTTAACCTCTTCCAGACGCTCAAACAGTAGCGCGCTGCTGTTGCTTAACGCGGCGAGAAAACTGGTTTCACCAGCGATAAGCGCACGCAGATCGCGGTTAAGATCGTGATAAAATTCTTGTTTGTTCATTTTCTGACCATCTTAAAAGCAAGCGGACGGCTACAATTGAGCCGTCCGGTAAAATAAGCATTAAATATCCATTGCCACAAGGTGAAGGATTCCGGCAGTTAATATAACCTTAGTATCTTGCGGATCGGATTATCAAAACGGGCTATGCCCCTCAGCGTCCGTTTTGCATCATTCAAGGACCGTGCTTATCTGCACGATGAGGGTCACTGCTTCACTATATGAAAATACATACTATCAGTCACGTTCTGCCCCATGAACGTTATCAGCGTTGCCCGCAATGCGATACCCTTTTTTCCTTACCGGATGTTAAATCGTGCCAGTCTGCTCATTGTCCGCGCTGCAACGCTAAAATCATGACCGGCCGGGACTGGTCGATGACCCGTTTGATGGCCATGGCGGTGACCATGCTGCTGTTAATGCCTTTTGCATTTATCGAGCCGCTTATCCAGATCCGCCTGTTGGGCACGCCCATTCGCGCCAACGTTCTGACGGGCATTATGCAGATGACCATGCAGGGTGACGTGCTGACCGCTGCGATGGTGACTTTCTGCACCATTGGCGCGCCGGTTACGCTGGTCGGCGCTATCGGCTTTCTGTTTTTCGGCAACCGACTGGGCATGAATTTGCGCCCGGTACTGCTGATGCTGGAGCGCCTGAAAGAGTGGGTCATGCTGGATATCTACCTGATGGGCGTTGCGGTCGCCTCTATTAAGGTAAAAGATTATGCCGATATCGACATTGGCTATGGGCTGGTGGCGTTTATCGCACTGATGATCCTTAGCCTGTTAACCATGATCCATTTGAATATGGAGCAGCTGTGGCATCGCTTCTATCCGCAGCCGCAGGCGGAAGTTGCGCAGGAGAAGCTACAGGTTTGCCTGAACTGTCATCATACCGGCTTGCCGGACGATCGTGGACGCTGTCCGCGCTGCCATACACGTCTTGCTTATCGTCGCCCCCTGAGCCTGCAAAAATCGTGGGCGGCGCTCATTGCAGCCATCGTGTTTCTGATACCGGCCAACCTGCTGCCAATTTCTATCATTTATCTCAACGGCGCGCGTCAGGAAGATACCATCTTCTCCGGCATTCTGTCGCTGGCCTCCGGCAATATCCCGGTGGCGGCGGTTGTGTTTATCGCCAGTATTCTGGTGCCTTTTACCAAGGTGCTGGTGCTGCTGGTGCTGTTGCTCAGTATTCATTTTCGCTGTCAGCAAGGGCTAAAAACCCGTATCCGGCTGCTGCGCCTGGTGACCTGGGTGGGGCGTTGGTCAATGCTGGATCTGTTTGTGATTTCGTTAACCATGTCGCTGGTGAATCGTGACCAGCTGCTGGCTTTTACTATGGGACCGGCCGCCTTCTATTTTGGCGCCGCGGTAATTTTAACTATCCTTGCCGTACAGTGGCTGGATAGCCGTCTTATTTGGGATGCTCATGCAACAAACGCCGACTACACCGACTAGAGCGCGGATAACCAACAAGCGTAAAATTTCGCCGTTCTGGCTGCTGCCTTTTATCGCTCTGATGATTGCCGGTTGGCTGCTGTGGACCAACTATCAGGAGCGCGGCACCACGGTAACCATCGACTTTGCCCAGGCGGACGGCATCGTGCCGGGTCGCACGCCGGTACGCTATCAGGGCGTTGAGGTTGGCACCGTGCAGGGCATCAGCCTCAGCGACGATCTGCGTAAAATCAAGGTACGCGTCAGTATTAAAAGCGACATGCGCGACGCGTTGCGTGAAGATGCGCAATTCTGGCTGGTGACGCCCAAAGCTTCGCTGGCGGGCGTTTCCGGGCTGGATGCCTTAGTCGGCGGTAACTACATCGGTATGATGCCCGGCAAGAGCGGGCCGCGCCGCGAAAACTTCGTCGCGCTGGATACGCAGCCCAGATACCGTGTTAATACCGGTGAGATGATGGTGCATTTAAACGCGCCGGATTTGGGTTCGCTAAATACCGGCTCGCCCGTCTACTACCGCAAAATCCCGGTCGGCCGCGTCTATGATTACACGATTAATCCCGATAATAACGGCGTAACTATTGATGCGCTGATCGAGCGCCGCTTCACTAATCTGGTGAAAAAGGATAGTCGCTTCTGGAACGTTTCCGGTGTTAAGGCGGATGTGAACCTTAGCGGGGCGAAAGTAGAGCTGGAAAGCCTTGCGGCGCTGGTGAACGGCGCTATCGCCTTTGACTCTCCGCCCGCGTCACAGCAGGCCGCCAGCGAAAGCAGCTATCAGCTTTATCCCGATCTGGCACATAGCCAGCGTGGCGTCATCGTTACGCTCGATCTGCCCAATGGCAAGGGTTTGCAGGAAGGCAGCACGCCGCTGATTTATCAGGGACTGGAAGTGGGTACCCTGACCAAAATGACGCTACAGCCCGGCGGCACCGTGATTGGCGAGCTGACGCTGGATCCTTCCGTGGTGGGTCTGATGCGCAGCGGTACGCGTATTGAGATGCGTAGTCCGAAAGTTACCCTGAATAATCCTAACCTGAGTTCGCTGCTCACCGGCACCACGCTGGAACTGATTCCTGGCGAGGGCGACCCGCAAAATCGTTTTCAGGTCCGCCAAAGCAACGAGGCGCTGCTACAGCAGCCTGATGTGCTGACCGTGCGCCTGAGCGCGCCGGAAAGCTACGGCATTGATGCGGGCCAGCCGGTTGTGCTGCGCGGCATTCAGATTGGTCAGGTGATCCGTCGCCACCTCACCGAAAAAGGGGTGGAGTTCGAAGCGGCAATTGCCCCGGAACATCGCCAGCTGGTACATGCCGACAGCAAATTTATTATCAATAGCCGACTGGACGTTAAATTTGGTCTTGATGGCATGAAAGTATTGGGTGCCAGCGCCAGTGAATGGGTAGATGGCGGTATTCGCCTGGAGCCCGGTAGCAAAGGCGCGCCGCGCGATCGGTATCCGCTCTACGCCAATGCGGAGAAGGCGGAGGAAGGCATTACCGGCGAACGTCCGCCGACCACCCTGACGCTGACGGCTAACAGCCTGCCAGATATTCAGCCCGGTTCAGTGGTGCTCTATCGCAAGTTCCAGGTAGGTGAAATCGTTGATGTGACGCCGAAGGCCAACGAGTTTGTGGTGGCGGTGCATATTAAGCCGGAATATCGCAAGCTGCTGACCCCTGATAGTGTGTTCTGGGCGGAAGGCGGGGCCAAAGTGCAGCTCAACGGCAGCGGGCTGACGGTTCAGGCCTCACCGCTGAACCGGGCGCTGCGCGGTGCCATCAGTTTTGATAACCTTGAAGGAGCCAGCAGCAGCAAAAATGAAACGCGTGTGCTCTACAGCTCTGAAACTGCCGCTCGCGCCGTCGGCAGCCAGATTCTGCTGCACACCTATGATGGCAGCAAGCTCTCTGCCAACATGCCGATTCGCTACCTGGGTATTGATATTGGTCAGGTGGAGTCGCTGGCGCTCAGCCAGGATCATAATCAGGTTATCGCCAAAGCGGTGCTGTATCCGGAATATGTGCAAAGCTTCGCCCGCAACGGTAGCCGTTTCTCGGTAGTGTCGCCGGAAATATCCGCTACCGGGGTCAATCACCTGGAAACGCTGTTGCAGCCTTATATCAACGTTGATCCGGGTAAAGGCAGCCTGACGCGCCGTTTTGAGCTGCAGGAAACCACCATTACTGACTCACGCTATCTGGACGGGTTGAATATTGTGGTTGATGCGCCGGAAGCGGGATCGCTGGGCATCGGCACGCCGGTACTGTTCCGGGGCGTTGAGGTTGGTACGGTAACCGGCACCTCGCTCGGCAGCATGGCGGATCGCGTGCAGGTTCAGCTGCGCATCAGCAAAAAGTATCAGCATCTGGTGCGCAACAACTCGGTGTTCTGGCTGGCCTCTGGCTATAACCTGGAGTTTGGCCTGATTGGCGGCGTTGTGAAAACCGGCACCTTCCAGCAGTTTATTCGCGGGGGCATTCAGTTTGCCACGCCGCCAACGGTGCCGCTGGCGCCACGGGCCTCTTCCGGCAAACATTTCCTGCTGCAGGATGGCGAGCCGAAAGAGTGGCGTAAATGGGGGACGGCAATCCCCTCCTCCTGATCGCCTGAGGGGAGTCTGGCTGTCAGGCTCCCCTCTTCATCAGCTTTTGCCCTGGCTGTGGTACACTTCCCGCCTGATTTTTTTGCAACTACCGGAACTCTGTCGTGCCCCAACAATCCCGAGCCCCTTTCCCTGAGGCCTTTCTTGACCTGATGCGGCAAACGCTGCCCGATGAAGCCAGTCTGCAGGACTTTCTGGCTATCAGCCAGCAGCCGCTGCGCCGCAGCCTGCGTGTGAATACGCTGAAAATCAGCGTGGCGGATTTTTTAAGCCAGACGGCTGACTATGGCTGGCAGCTCACGCCGATCCCCTGGTGTGCTGAAGGTTTCTGGATAACGCGCAGCGAAGAAGATGAGGCCTTGCCGCTGGGCAGCGTCGCTGAACATCTCAGCGGACTCTTTTATATCCAGGAGGCCAGCTCGATGTTGCCGGTTAGCGCGCTGTTTGCTGTACAGCCGCAACCTGAGCGCGTGATGGATGTGGCGGCTGCGCCCGGCTCGAAAACGACCCAGATGGCGGCGCTGATGAATAACCAGGGTGTGATTGTCGCTAATGAGTATGCGGCCAGCCGGGTAAAAGTGTTGCACGCAAATATCAGCCGCTGCGGTATCAGCAATACGGCAATCACCCATTTTGACGGGCGCGTCTTTGGCCCGGCGCTGCCGGAAACGTTTGATGCCATTCTGCTTGATGCTCCCTGCTCTGGCGAAGGTGTGATTCGTAAAGACCCCGACGCCCTGCGCAACTGGACGCTGGAAAGTACTCACGCTATCGCCGCCACCCAGCGCGATCTGATCGACAGCGCTTTTCATGCGCTCAGGCCCGGCGGCACGCTGATTTATTCCACCTGTACTCTGAACAGGCTGGAAAATCAGCAGGTCGTGACGTGGCTTTGCCAGCGTTATCCTGATGCCGTAGAGATCGATACACTAAAGGATCTTTTTCCCGGCGCGGATAAAGCCGTTACGCAGGAAGGCTTTTTACACGTTTTCCCGCAGCTTTTCGATAGTGAAGGCTTTTTTGTGGCGCGGCTGCGCAAAACGAACAGCGTGGAACCACTGCCTGCGCCAGGTTATAAGGTTGGCAAGTTTCCTTTTAGCCCGCTGTCACGTAAAGATGCGCAGACGGTGATTCAGGCTGCTGCAAAATCTGGCCTGCACTGCCCCTCTTCGCACTCGCTATGGCAGCGTGATAAAGAGATCTGGCTGTTTCCCGGCACAGCAGAGCCGCTTTTTGGGCGGGTGCGTTTTTCGCGCATTGGGCTGAAGCTGGCGGAAACTTTCAACAAAGGCTATCGCTGGCAGCATGAAGCGGTGATCGCCCTCGCCTGTCCCGATGCCACCAATAGCGTTGAGCTAAGCGAAGATGAAGCGGAAGAGTGGTATCGCGGGCGTGATATCTGGCCACAGGCACCGCTGCCACGCGATGAAGTGCTGGTGACCTGGCAACAACAGCCGCTTGGCCTGGCGAAAAAGGTAGGTCAGCGTTTGAAAAACAGCTATCCACGTGAGCTGGTGCGCGACGGTAAACTGTTTCGGCGCTAACCGGACGCTGGCATCCGCTTACTGAATTTTAATGAGCGTGAGTTGATTGCCGAACACCGCGCCGGTATCAATAAAGTGTTGGTTCCAGCCGCTTAGCGGCTGGTCCAGCGGTGTATGACCAAAATAGAAATCATCCGCTCCGGTAATAATTTCTCCCTGACCGCGCTGTAAACGATGGATGCGTTCGCGTCCCCAGGCCACGTCATATTCATTAACAGGCTGTTCATAAGCGTAATGCGCTGCCGGATAGTCAGCATGCGCCACAACCACAGTACGCTCTTCCAGACTAATATGCAGGATCAAAGGCAGCGTCTGACACTGTATTAGCGCGCGCTGCGCCTCATCGCGCTGCTCAGTATTCAGCCGCCAGAACCAATCTCCACCGTTCATTTTCCACAGCAGAGTTTCGTTCTGCTGCAGCGCGTTCAGCGCCATCTCTTCATGATTGCCGCGCACGCTGCGAAACCAGGGCTCTGCCAGCAGACGCAAGCAACCCAGACTATCCGGCCCGCGATCGATCAGATCGCCCACTGAGATCAGCAAATCTTCCTGCGGATCAAAGCGCGCTGCCAGCAGTTGGCGATCCAGTAAGGCACGGCAGCCATGCAAATCACCGACGATATAAATATGCCGCCAGTTAGCACCATCAAGGTATTGATACAACATGTTGGTTTTCCTTACAGCTGTAAGGGAGATGTTGATATGCGGTTAAGGCTGTTGCCTTTAAAGTGTAGCAGCGGAATCAATTCACAGTTGCGGAACAGAATGAATAGCCAAAAGAAATTTATTTTTATACTAATCTGCCTTTTTAGCGGCAACTTGCTGCTACTGGAGATTATGGCCCGCCTGGCACATAAACTCATTGTTGGCTAAGCGAGATGGTCGCCGCACCTTTATACATCAAGTGCGGGATGTTTTATCATCAAGAAAGTGCAGCACCGCATCGGTGAACTCTTTCGGCGCCTGCAGAAAGGCAAAATGGCTGACGGTAGGCAGGATCAGCAGGCCGGCATCAGGAATGGTTGCGGCAATATGCTCCAGATGATGGCGATCGCTCGCCTCATCATGATCGCCATCAGCAATCATTACCGGTGCTGTAATCTTGCCTAAATCTTCGTCGCGCCACCCAGGCTGTGACTGCCACATCTGGCTAATCTGCCGCCTGAAATGCACATAATCATTGGGCGTGGCCGACAGCTTTTTATACTCCTCTTCTGCACGGGAAATATAAGCCGCAAACAGCGGATTCTTTTCGGTGCCTGTTTTTACGCCCTGCGTCGTAGTGTTTGGCGCAAAAGCAAACACTTTACTTACCCGCTGCGGATAACGCATCGCCATATCCAGCCCGATAATTGCTCCGTCGCTCCAGCCAACAATGGCGGCTGTCGGCAGATGCAGGCGATCCATCAAAGCAATAACATCGTCGGTCATCAAATCATAACCGTAAGGCTGCGCATTGCGCGTACTGCGACCATGTCCACGGCTATCGACCAGGATCACCTGATGGTGCTTCGCCAGCTCCGTAACCTGTAGCCCCCAGTAATCACTGTTAGCCAGCCCGCCATGCAGCAGGATAAGCGGCGCGCCTTTGCCTGTTGTGGCGTAATAAAGCTGGATACCGTTTACATCGGCATAGCCTGTTTGCATGCCAGCCACCGGAACGGGCGTAGCTGGCAGTCGCTGCCAACGTGTTCCCCAATGGCTGTGCTGCGTTTCCGCCTGCGCTAATGCAGGAGCGAGCGCCAGAACGCCTGCCAGTAAAATTGCTGGTTTGGTATGCATTAAACGGATTCCCGTGACGGTTATAAAGAAGATGAGTTGGCCGGACGGCGGGCTATCGCACAGGGACTGGTCCACCGGACCGTTGCGATAACTTCTTTTACTACGCTTAAATCTGTGCTCTTTATCGCATAAATTAACCAAAACCGCTATAAAAGGAGCAGAATTTGACGCATCTCCTTTTTTTCACTGCACAGGAAACTAAAGATGACCGCTGCTGTTCGTCTTGCCTTAGTCGGCGATTATCGCCCGTCCGCCGTTGCACATCAGGCTATTCCACTGGCCATTCCTCTGGCGCTAAGTGAGTTAAATATTACTGCCAGCTGGGACTGGCTGCCGACCACCTCGATTCATAACGCAGATGATCTGACAAGCTATGATGGCATCTGGCTGGTGCCCGGCAGCCCTTATCAACACGATCGCGGTGCCTTTACCGCTATTCGCTGGGCGCGTGAGCAGCAGGTTCCGTTTCTGGGCTCTTGCGGCGGGTTTCAATATGCGCTGGTAGAATATGCGCGCAACGTGATGGGCTGGCACGATGCCGGACATGCGGAAACAGACCAGACGGGACGCTTAGTGATTACACCGCTGGCATGCTCACTGGTTGAGAAAACCGGTGATGTGCAGCTGGTGCCAGGCAGCCTCATTGCTGACGCTTACGGCAGTCTGCAGACGCATGAAGGCTATCGCTGTAATTTCGGTGTTAACCCCGACTTTATTCGTGAACTGGAGGCGTTTCCATTACGCATGAGCGCCCATGATATGGCTGGCGATGTACGCGCTATCGAGTTGCCCGACCACCGCTTTTTTGTCGCCACGCTGTTTCAGTCTGAACGCGCAGCGCTACGCCAGGAAATTTCGCCGCTGGTGCTGGCATGGATTAAAGCAGCCGCAGCGCGTAACTGATCTAAAACAGGGGAAATGCTTTCCCTTTTTTCACTTCTCTGCAATGCATCAGCATCAGCATCGGCAAAAATTTTTATCCGTTAATAGGATTCACCTGGCAAGAAGTTCGCGCTGGCTTATTAACCACACTAAAAAAACAACTCATCGGTTAAATTATTTCCTTTCTATTGAGGCTTTATTTAACTACGCTGTGCTTCACAACAATACAGGCTTATTTACACAGATCGTAATTATTTTTCATCTGTTTAAATATTTCCTGACGCTACTGCCTGCACAGATTAATCTTAATTTATCTTTTTTTTATTAGACTTATCTTCCTGATGATTAACAAATCACAACAGACAAAAAAACCATATTATTCAGTTAATAAGCTGCATGCCTGACCGCATGTCCTCACTGGATAATGCCTGCGTTATTTATTTACCATGCCGTTGTGGGTAAAACTTCTGCCAATAAATTGCGGTAAACAGGCCAAGCCGATGTGAATCCGCTCTGTTTTTTCCCATTGCGCGGCAGCTAATTTTATTTCTGCTAGACTTCATTTACTCAACGCTTTCAAAGGAGAAAAATATGTTAGGTAAAGTTGAAGATAAAGTACGTGAAGGCGCAGGTAAGGCTCAGGAAGCTTACGGTCGCGCAACGGATAGCTATACTGATGAAGCTCAGGGCAGCGCACGTAAATATGCCAGCCAGGCGAGCTACGCAGTACGGGATGCCGCTGATACCGTGCGCAGCCAGGTCTCTTCCAATCCGATGGGTGGCTTAGCTATTGCTGCCGCTGTCGGGGTAGTATTTGGTTATTTGCTGGGTCGTAAATAACGTCTCGCAGACTGGCAGGCTTCCTGCCAGTCTGATCCTCTCTAACCTATTAATAAGCTGTGACCTCTCTGCTAATAAGCTGTGACCTCTCTGCGCCCTGCCGCAACCAACCCGCCTTGCTTCCTGTCAAACAAGCCACTCAGCTTTTCTTTTCAACAGATAACATTAAAACCTCCGGAACGCCGCTTTAAGCCACTTTTCTAAACACGCATTGATCAGGAAAGATGTTGATGCTTTTTTAATAGATCTGGACAACAACGTAAAGGCTTCTGTTAAGGTGTGCAACATAAACACAAACACCACGGAATACGCTATGTTATCTACCCTTATCTATCGCAGCCACCTTGTCGATGACGTCCCGGTTAAAGAGCTGGAGCAAATGGTCATTAAGGCCAATAGTCACAATGAATTATATGGCGTTACCGGTATTTTACTGTTTAATGGCACCCACTTTTTCCAGCTGCTGGAAGGCCCTGAAGAAGCGGTGCTTTCCATCTATGCGGCGATTTGCCGCGATCCACGACATCATAACCTGGTGGAACTGTTACGGGATTACGCACCTGCGCGTCGCTTTGGTAATACAGGAATGGAACTGTTCGATCTCCGGAAATATGACAAGGAGAGCGTTCTTCAGGCCGTACTGGACAGAGGCACCTCAAAATACCAGCTGACTTATAGTGACAGAGCGCTACAGTTCCTGCGCACCTTTGTTGAAGCCCGGGAAAAAGAGAACTATTTTGAAATCCCGCCGGCAGATTACTGGGATTTCATTAGCGATGACGCCTCCCTTTCTCAGCCGGAAGCGCCGACCACCGAAGCCGAAACCTTTAGCGTGGCCATGCAGCCCATTATCGATCCCTTTTCCTGTCAAACAGACTCGCTTGAAGCTCTGATAAAGCCTGTGTGTGAAGGCTCGCCTTTGGACGATTTATCAGCGCTTTCGCGCGATAAAATCTACCGGAACGATCTGCAATCCAAGAAGGCTGCCTTTGCGCTGGCTAAAAAGTTAGGGATTAAAGGACAAACGCTTTCTGTAAACCTGCTGCCGATGTCGCTGGTTATGGTCCCGAATGCCGTTAATTTTTTGTTGAGTGAGATTGAAGCAAATGGGCTGGTACCTGAGCAGATCGTCGTTGAAGTCACTGAGAACGAAGTTATTTCACGGATCGAGGAAGTTGAAACGGCCATTAAGCAGCTCAAGGCTGCAGGCATCAGCCTTGCTATAGATAATTTTGGCGCAGGATATGCCGGACTTTCACTACTGGTGCAATTTCAACCAGATCGGGTAAAAATCGACCACACCATTATTCGTGATGTCCATAAAAGCGGTCCGAAACAGGCGATTGTTCAGGCAATTATCAAATGCTGTTCTTCCCTGGAGATTTGCGTTATCGCCACGGGCGTAGAAAAACCGGAAGAATGGATGTGGCTGGAAGCCGCAGGTATCTGTAATTTCCAGGGCGATCTCTTTGCCAGGCCTAAACTGAACGGCATTCCTGCTATAGCGTGGCCTGAAAAAAATTAATTAAAATCAATC
Source organism: Pantoea sp. FN0305 (assembly GCF_050113845.1). Taxonomy (NCBI): domain Bacteria; kingdom Pseudomonadati; phylum Pseudomonadota; class Gammaproteobacteria; order Enterobacterales; family Erwiniaceae; genus Pantoea; species Pantoea sp. FN0305. The sequence goes on from NZ_JBNJSN010000005.1 coordinate 318,197, forward strand.
GCTTTTTACTTGTTCCCTCTTTTCATCCCTGCCGGGGTTCTTTTCGAGATACGGGCGCGCTGACCAATGCGCGCGCCCGTACCCACCGCACGCTTTTCTCTTCTGTGTGCTAAGCACCCTTTTTCGCACTGGCTAACCACAGATTAAATCGCGGTTTAAAACCGCCGGTTAGTTATCCACAGAAAATGGGGGTAGCCTGTGCATAAATGCGTATAAACTGCGTTAAGCCCCACAAAATGTTGCCTTCAGTCAGCAAAAGTGCACATCCAATCATGTCAACACTGCTGTGCGTATGAATTTTGATCGACATCAGCTCAAGGTCAGTCACAACTTAGGCACAATATGCCTCCGGTTGCGTTGTTATCCAGCGCGCAGAAAGATGATAAAAGCAGTAGCTGTCATCATTAACGATCACTTGCCATGAAAATGGTTAAAGTTTTAGCAAAATTCGCCGATTAAATAATCACGGGGAGATACCCGACTTATCACCAGGGGAGGCAAAGAATGAGTTCAGTTAAGAAAAGTTGGTTCGTAAAGTTCATCATTAAAAAAGGCGAAAAAGCCGTTGAAATGTCTTTGCCAATTCATGGCGAAAACGCTGCTCGTGCTTTAAACGACTTCTTTGATGAGCAATCTGCCAGACATGGCATTCTACGATCTGACATCAACGTAACAGCTATGAATGCTGTTTGATATCATAAAGACAGATGATGGGGTCGCTATGGCGACCCTTTTTATTGCTGGCAAAAAAGCATGCTGAAGTATGAAAATCACGGGTCTGCCATCGCAATATCTTTTACCCGGATCATTACCCAAACATAAGTAATGCTGATAAAAGCGCATTAATTACCCCCGTTATTTTCCCATAGATAATCGTCAGGCTCGTTACACTGAGCAAAACGATTAAAGGGGGATTGAACGTTGGCACAGGAACTGGTTTTTCTTAAAGAAATTAAGAGCTTATCTAAAAACATTGAAAGTAATGCAGAGCAAGCGGTTAATCAACTGGTGAAATGCCTGTCTGACCATCCCGCCTTTATCATGGATAATGAACCTACCATCAATCTGCTGAATAGCGTGGCAGCCGTGCTGGAAAGCGGGCTGGCGCAGACTGAAATAGGTTGCCTGAAAGAAGCGCTTTGGCATTACTGGTTAAATATTTTTCATCACCAAAAATTAGACATATTTTTCTTTGGTAATGAAGAACATGCCGGATATTTTTATCAATATCTGGATAAAAGCGCGCTGGGGAATTTTTACTTTATCAAATGCACCTTAACCGAACCGGTTTCTGCGGCAGCATTTCACCAGCAGCTTACTGAAAGCCAGCGGCCAATCATCATCTACGATCATGATGCGGCTAATATCCTCACGCTCCCTGAAGTTAATGCGGCCCTGCTCATTGCGGACTTTCAGGAAGTGATGTTCAACAAGGCGGCTCCCTTTTCATATAATGAAGATACTTTCATTGCTTATCTGCAGGAAAAGCATCTTCGTTTAATCAATAAAGATCCGGCGACCTTAATTGTTGGCAACTCTTATTGCTATCATGCATTCCCTCAAAAAAACCTTCGTTCCGCTGTTAATCTGGCAATGCACAGTATGGATATGAAACAGGCTCAGGCGATGATTGCGCATTACACTGAGAGAGGGAATGTTAAAGAGATCGTTATCATGTTTGGTATGTTTGATCTCTTTTATGAACTGGCCAAAACCAGAGCGGAAGAGAATATCCGTGTTGTAAATATTCTTAGTCATTACAATCAGTTAAACAATATTATCCCTCACCATAAAACCAGACAGTCGTTTGTTGATCGCACGGCTTGCGAATGGGCTGCGGAAATCATTCCTTTCCATATGAATGTTCCCGCTCTCAACAATATTCATCAAAAACTGGACTGTGCTGAAACCCTGGCAAAATGCCATGATTTTTGGGAGCAGAGAAAAGAAGATGCCGCTTTTCTGGATGAAAGCGAGGCTCCAGTCAGCAGCGCAGCACGAGCAAAATTACACAGTAAAAATTATAAATATAAGCTTAGCCAGCAAGCGAACATGCGCTTACTGCTGGAGATAGCGGAACAAACTAAAAAAAGTGGCATAACCGTTCACTACGTCATCCCGCCTTTTCCTGCTGCCTACCGTGAACATATGCATCAGGGAATGTTGCAGGAAAACCGGACGTTTTTGGACAGCCTGTGTGGTGATGGTTTTGTTCTGCACGATCTTTCCGCGCATCAGGATTTTGATCGCATTGATTTCCTTGATGGCGATCATATTAATTATACCGGTGCCCTTAAAATTATTAAGGTGCTGGAGAATGCAGGCGTTGCACTATAGGTTAACGCATTGATAACTATTACATATTTCTATAGCGTAAATCAGGCTGCCATCTATACGCAATCTCTGTTTCAGGGAATTCTCCCCTACGGCTTCAGCGTGTAAACGGATTTTTCGCTCAGGACGCACCGGCCTGAAAAGTTATAGCCCCAACCTGTACCGTTGGGGCTGGCAGTTAAAAGAACACGGGTATCCTTTCGTCCACCGCCGTGGCTATGTTCCCCACCTTTTTTACCTGCCTCTGAAGCTTTTTCGGGGTTATTTGCAAAGTGACCGCAACCTCCACAATGTTTCCTCCTGAACATTTTGTCATTGGATTTATAGCCGCAGGCAGGTAATAAGCAGACAGTCAGTCGGTACGCGACGAAAAATAAGGATGTAATTCACCACGTCGCATCGATAGCAAGAGGCGTCTGATACGTCTGTTGCTACGCTAAATGCTTGCCCCAAACAACCCTTTAATCAGGCTATTCCGGCATTTGATAAGCGTTGCGCTACAATTTCTTCAAGACTCGTACAAATCTATCAGCAAGAGGAAGGGATATGCGTATTCAACATCTGTTGCTTTCCAGTGACGGTTATAACCGAATTATTGAAGCGGAAAAACTTGAAGACGAACTGGTTGTTCCGACCACATTGTCCTCTCCATCAGCGGGTCAGGGGGACAACGCTGCTGGCCACCGGGTTGTGGTAAAAAAGCATTACTGTAAAGGAAAGTACTATGCCGTTGCCCTTGACAGACATGCCGCCAGTAATGAGATCGATGATGTTATCGACCTGCTACAACCTGCCCCAATCGATTAACGAATTTAAAATTCGCAGCGTTCAGAGCATTGCTTTGAGCGCTGCTAAAAACCAGAAACCACTTGCCTCTTTCCTGCCGCTCTCGCTGTTTACTTCCGTGATTATCGCCACGCTAACAAGGATTATTAAAAGCGGTTTGTAAAGAAACAGCTAGCTATCTGGCTTATTGATTTGTTCTGTCAGGTTTATGACAAAATTGCTTTAGATCAAAATATAAGATTCCAATTATTTAATAATGCTTCTGTAACGACAGGTGCCTTGCATCCCCTCCAGAGATAATGGATTTCCCTTAATGGAGGGTTATTTTTTCGTCTGATATTTTATAATTTCACTGACTTAACTCTCTTGCTCCCTGCTTAACAATCCCATCCCAGCTGCTCACGGACAAGCTTACGATAAGGCGTATTGATGCTAGCTGGAACTTTTTTCAGATAGTTTTGAGCATGCTGAAGCTTTTCTCCCTCAAGTAAGCCGAGATATTCCAGGATATCTTCAGCGCAAGGGATACGGCCTTCAAGACCAGAAAATCTTGGCGGCAGAGCCGTCCATATTACCGCATCCAGCTTTTGCGCTACGGCCCAGTTAGCCAGAACCCCGGTTGGCATGCTTTTCAGTAAAAATTTTCCTACGCCATCCTCACGAGAGTCAGGGATTTTTTCTCGTTCGCGCAGGGAGGAGACAGCATGCTGGAGGGTATTGGTATCCAGCAAAGCCCAGTAAACCTGTATAGGTGGAGCATTCATGCAGATGGCAGTAGCCAGTTCGCCCTGATCCCCTACACGGGAAAACTCAATTGGCATAACAGGACCGTCCGGGTTCCAGTCAAAAGCTAAAGGTAAATTTTCCGGCTTCCAAATAAGCGAACCCCAGGCAAGGCAGGCAATTTTCATTTTTTATTCCCCGTTTTTATTGTAATTAATATTTTGCCCGGTCAGGCTGAAAGGATGTTAAAAGGCTGGCACAACCACCGCGTCCCGGGTAAAAAACATTTTGTTTTTCTTTGATTTTATAAATATTTTTATACTTCAGATGAGTTTACTGGCGGCTCCTTTTTTGTTCATATTTTAAGCATAGGGTATGCTTAACAAAAAGCCAGCGCTAAAAATTTATATTGTAGAAATGAAATAATCACGTGAGCGATATTAGCTTAATGCATGATGTTGTAGCTGTTTTCACAGGCGTTAAGCTTGAGACCTTTTTCATATCATTGAAAAGAAAAACTATAAGATAATAAATGCTATGCATCAGACGCACCCACCGCAAGCGCCATACATTGCACCTCATGCCAGTTTGCTCATTTGGCTACGCGTAACCACAGTTGAAACAGACGTGGCGTGGATGCAGAAAAGGCCCGTCAAAGCGAGCCTTACAGGATTTTGCCGTTATCTGTTCTCGTTACCAAGGCGCTTTTTAATTACCTGATGCAGTAGAATCATCATCGCGCGGAAACTTTTCGCATAAAGCAGTACTCATTTCTATAACCGCATCTACGAAGTTACCTGGTAACTCAATTTCCGGATGTTGACGCAGTACCTCAACCAGTACCGCTCCTACAAGTAAATCCTTTTTCAATGCCAAAGCCATAACCGTTTCCCGGTTTTCTGTAAAGGAGATGTGATCTATAGCACAGGATTTATAACCATGAATGAACGTCTCTGTATCTATTGTATACAGATGTAAAATCCCCAGCGAAGCAAGGAGCCTGTAACACAGAGTGCACGGGATGAATGAGAATCTGCCCTCTTCATTGCCAGAACACTTTATGATGTCGTGGGAGGCCTACAAAGCGAGGCCAGGCCATTCTGTAATCGCCACAGGTTTAACAGACACCTCAGAGTCATTTAAAATGACTTGAAGAGAGGTGCCCATGAGCGGTAAGCGTTCTCCCGAAGAGTTTAAAATTGAAGCAGTCAAACAGGTTGTTGATCGCGGTCATTCTGTTTCCAGCATTGCAACACGTCTCGATATCTAAGCTGGCTTATTATTTCTGGCCATGAACGTTCCTGCATTGCCATCACCAGGATCAACGAACGTAATATCTTCAGGGCTACGACGCGGGCTATCTAACGACAGGAAAATAACTGGTTCTTCCAGTAGAGTTGGCAGCGCGTGTACAACGTTACGCTCGAAAAACAGTAGGTGACCGGGAGCAAATTCAGCCTCATCACTGGGATCTTCCATCCAGAATGTGCCCCGTCCGGAAAGCACATAAAGGTACTCATCGCATTGCTGGTGAAAGTGCGGCTTTACGCCATGATAGGCACGAAAAACACGGCAGCTCGCTTCAGGTCTGTCAGTGAGATACTCGTCAGCCAGCATGCTGTCTGAATATTCCGGCAGCCGCCTGGCGATTTCAGCCAGTATGAAACGTGCGGAACGCGTCTGTTCTGGCATTTCATTTTCCTTCTATAACGCCTGGTTAAACAGCAAAGGAATCCCCGTCCGGGATTCCAGCCTGACAGCGTAGTCCCGAACAGCGGGGGGAAAAGAAAGTGCTTTTACGATGGACAAGCAGCGCAGCAGTGGCCACAGAACGATATCGTTGATATCAGGTTGCTGACGAAGCTGTAACAGCGGTACCAGAGCATGCAGTTTAGGCAGCATTTCATCAATGAGAGCAGACGTGCGGACTGTTAAAGCGGCCAGGTCACCAAAGGCTTTTTCCTCGCGCTGACGATAAGCCTCACGGGATTCCGGCGTGGACAGCTCGGGAAAATCACCCTGTGTGAAACGCGGAATGAACAGCTTAAGGGCAACAGGCCAAGCATCATTTATCCATGCCTCTGTTTCGGGCGTGACCTGACCCGAAAACGCCGTTGTGCCGGTTCCGTCAATATAACGCACAATATCCAGACTTTCTGTCATATGCGACCCGTCCTCTTTTTCCAGAATAGGTACCACCTTTTTGCCTACCAGACGAACAGGCGTATCCGCATCTTCCTCCATAATGATGGAAAGCGTCACAGGCTCATTATTCAGGGCGAACGCCATACGTGCCCGCGTGCAGAAGGGGCAATGATCGTAAACATAGAGCTTCATGCTGCGCCCCCGGCCAGCGGTTTCAGCGCGATAATTTCTGACGACTCAATATATTGTGGAAGCTCAGAAAACAGAGCCTGAATATGCGGCGCATTCAGATGGCGATCGAGCAATGCCTGACTTTGCCACTCTTCCGTCCAGATAAAACGACCCGCATCCTTCGTATCAAGATTGAGCTGGTAACTGATGCAACCTTCTTCAGCAAGCGTGGTATCAATAACCGAACGAAACAGTTTTTCAACCGTGGTTTCGGTGCCGGGCTTTACGCGAAAAATAGCAATTACGGGAACAGTCATGATCTACCTTCTTAGGTTACTGGCTAATAACTTACTTAAAAGTAACCATTAAGCTGACAGGACGCAACAATTTTGTTATCTTCCAGCAGCAGAGGAAAAATGATGGTTAATATGTCGAAAAGGGCTGAGCGCGCCGCTCATACACAGGCGAAACTCCGCAAAGCGGCTATAAAGGTCTTTGCGCGGAAAGGTTTTCACGAAACAAAAATCAGCGACATCGTGGCTGAAGCAGGCGTAAGCCAGCCGGCTTTTTATCTGTACCATGACAGTAAGGAAGCGCTTTTTGAAACGCTGGTCAGCGAGTTTCGCAGTGAACTGCGCGAAGCAACCCGTCAGTGCCTGATTTCTCCCGGACTTAACCCGGATCTTCTGTATGAAGATTTACGTCAGAGCTTTATGCGCTTTCTGACCGTACTGTGCAGAGACCGTGATTTAACAGAGATGAGTTTTTTTCAGACTTTCAGTGGTGAGGCTACAAAGGTACAGATGCTCGAATGGATTGCTCTGAACATGGAGCGGGAGCAGCAGGCAGGTATTCTGCGTGGCGATATCTCCGTCCGTTATCAGGCAAGACTGGTTCTGGGAATACTCGACCAGATGTCCCGCATTGCCGAGCGTGACCAGGACGTTGAGGAACTGGCGGGAGTTTGTGCCAGGCTTTTTTGTGACGCTCTTGCATCGAAACACTAATAGGGGTCCGCCTGGAAAAGGGAAATCATCCCATGCCAAGACTGTTTTTTGTACAATGCGGTATCGACTGTGCGTAATGCGCGGTATTTTCCGGACCCTAACTTAATATTATTACGCCAGACGTAATCGCCACTCAGATTGATATGTTCCCAGCCCAGGTGAGAAAGATGAGATACCAGTTGATCATTAATCGGAATACCTTTTCGTTTCAGTGACTCAATGGCTCTTTCTATATATACCGTGTTCCATAATGTGATTGCCGCAGTCAGTAACGTCAGTCCACTGGCGCGGTAGCTCTGATTCTCCAGCCCACGATCCCTGATTTCACCCAGCCGGTGCATAAACACCGCTCGCGCAAGGGCATTACGGGCCTCCCCCTTATTCAGCCCTGCCTGTACGCGTCGGCGCAGACCGGAATCACGAAACCAGTCCAGCATAAACAGTGTCCGCTCGATGCGGCCAATCTCTCTCAGCGCTTTGGCAAGTCCATTCTGTTTTGGGTAACTGGCTAACTTTTTAATCATCAGCGATGTGGTGACAGTCCCTTGTTTAATCGAGGTTGCCAGGCGTAATACCTCATCCCAGTGCGCCTCAATGTCTTTGATATTCAGGCTGGTTGTTGATATGACGGACTGAAGCCCCGGATAGCGCTCGGCCTTTCCATGAATAAACAGCCGCTTGTCATGAAGATCCCGGATCCTCGGCGCAAAAGCGAATCCCAGCAGATGCATCAAAGCGAAAACATGTTCAGTGAAACCTGCGGTATCGGTGTAATGCTCGGTAATTTCCAGATCGCTTTCATCATACAGCAGACCATCAAGCACATGGGTTGAGTCGCGCACCCGGCTGATCACTTTGGCGTAGAACGGGCTATATTGGTCTGTGATATGCTTATAAATATGCACGCCCGGCTCGTGACCATACCCAAGGTTGACCTGACCCGCATAACGCCCGTGACTGCCTACCCGAAAGTTTTGCCCATCTGACGACGATGTTGTACCGTCGCCCCAGAATGCAGCCAGAGGTCGCGCTTTCTGAGCGTTGACCAGCTCGGCCAGTGCCGCTGAATAGGTTTCATCCCAGATGTACCATGCCTGAATACCTTCGAGTGACGATTTTGTTGCCCCCGGGCAGGGCTCCGCCATTTTTGTCAGCCCCAGATTGATGCCGTCGGCCAGAATAGTGGTCAGCAACAGTCTTCCGTCTTTTGGTCTGACGTTATTATTTTTGAGGTGTGAGAAGTGACGCGTAAACCCCGTCCAGTTGTCCACTTCTTCCAGTCTCTCCGTAATTTTCGGATGAGGAAGCATGCCATAAACCAAATCGGCAAAGGGGGAAGCACCCGAAGGAACCTGTTCTCCAGCGGAGTGATTTTTACGCCTTTATCTGAGATATCAACATCGGGCAAATCACCGGCAAGAGCCATCGCGTTAACTTCTTCCAGACGCGATGCAAGAAGCGTCATACGGGCCTGAAGGTATGCCCGGCAATCGGTCTGAACGGTCAGTTGTAACTGGTCATTATGTCGGGATGTGTAGTGGTCAACTAAAACTGGCGTAGCCTTTTTTAGTATGTCGTTTTCCATTTCAACACGTTGTAGCTTTTTCTTCAGCTCGCGTATTTCGATTTGTTCCGGGGTTATGGGGGAGGCTTTTGGCGTTTTACCCTGACGTTCATCACACAACTGCTTTACCCATCGAGTCATGGTTGAAAGACCCACATCCATAGCACTGGCTGCATCTGCCACCGTGTAGTTCTGGTCAAGAACCAGTTGAGCGGATTCGCGTTTAAATTCTGCGCTGAAGCAACGTCAGAAACAAACCATACCCACCTGGCCTGAGAAATTGAGCAGCTTATTTGCCAGCATACAGCCAATATCCTGCTTCAGCAGAAGCTATCAACATACTGACCGTTAGCAGCTCCGGCTGATGATGGTCATTTTTTAAATAGGCCGGTAATATTGCATTAGGAAGAAAACGGATCCCGGCATTAGGAAAATAGCAGCGGAAATTAAAGCCCGTCATATCAACCTGACACTGTTCTACGTAATCCTCAAAAAAATCAAGCGCGTCCTCCGGTAACACCGTTTTTTTACCAGTGCTTAAAGATGCCTCATCAGGCATATCCCAGAAATGCTTTTTTAGAAGCGCCCGCACGCGTTCTGCTTTATCCATTTTGAATTTTCCTATCCTACGATCAGCCTGTAACGGTGTATGACATTCCGGGTTATCATTGCCAAATCATACGCGGTCAGAACCGCCCCTATCCAGGGCAACCAGCGGCCAATACAAGTTCCAACACTTGTGGGGTAGGCCCATTCTCCCCTGAGCATTTTTGCCCAGGTGATAGTCCTTCTTCCCTTCTTGAATCTCTGCCGGATCAACGTTCTGCTTGCCAGCGAAAGTGGACTTGTCCCTCTTGTCGCCATGCCAGCACCCAGTTTACTGCTTACAGGAATAACAAGGAGGCTGACCAGCATAGAGGCAATAGTCAGTATATCGATCGCATCACTGAACTGTTTTCTAAAATCATTCCTGTTTTTGCAAAGAAATTCATCCTGCCGCTGCTGTATTCCGCTGTCCAGATTTAGCCTGGCGATAAAATTTACCGGATTGATTGCATCCATCTCATCTGCCTGGTCAGCGACCAGCGAACCGTAACAGGATGCGCCCCCTGCCCTGAGCTGCCACTCTGAACGCACCCATAACATGGAGTGCATCAGATGTCTGATTATCATCATGGTGTCCGCGTCGTCGAGATCAACGACGGCACGCGCACCATTTCCACCGTCTCCAGGGCCATTGTCGGCATGGTCTGCACTGCAGAAGATGCCGATGCCACCGCCTTCCCGCTCAATGAACCGGAGCTGCTGACTAACGTCCTGTCGGCCATCGGCAAGGCGGGTAAAAAAGCACGCTGGCCGCCGAGCTGCAGGCCAGGCCAAACCCGTCTGCGGAATGTAACAAGCTGACGCCTGCCGTTGCGGCTGAATTCACGGGTATTGCGGTGCGCCATATCGACCAGACGCAGGAGACGGGCGCTAAATTTCTGACACGGCTTGCTTCGCTGCATGGCACGGTGGCGGCCATCAAGGCGGGGCGCCTGCTGTTTATCCGCCCCGGCGCGGGCGTGACCGTCAGCGGTAAACCGATCCCGCAGCTGCCCCTGACGCGCCAGGACGGCGACCGGCACAGCTTCAGCATTGCCGATCGCGGTACCTATACCGGCGTGACGTCCAGCAGGCTGCACACCAGAGACCCGAAGCTGAAAAGTTCAAGCTGCAGCGCAAGCCCAAAGAGCAGCACCTGCGTGCGCTGGAGCATCCCGCTGCAAAGAAAAAGAAAACTACGGCCACAAAGGAGCCGGAGGCCCGTGAGGGGGAATACCTGGCGGGCAGTGAAGATAATGTCTTTGCGCTGACCACAGTTTACCTCACGAAGGCGGCTGCCATGCGCGCGGCAAAAGCGAAGTGGGAAAAACTGCAGCGCGGCGTCGCGGAGTTTTCGCTGACGCTGGCGATGGGCCGGGCTGACCTTTTCCCGGAGACGCCGGTCAGGGTGAGCGGCTTTAAATCCGTGATCGATGCGCAGCCCTGGCACATCAGTAAGGTAACGCACAGCCTGAGCGGCAACGTGTACACCACCACGCTGGATTTTGAGGTGCTGTTGTCCGATATAGGATATGAAGTAACAACAGGCAAGTAGAAAAATGAAGAGGATTAAGTAGTTCAGATAAGATTTAAATGGGATTTAGTAAGCGGCATCATACTTTATCTGATGCCGTCATACATGTGCGGCGCTTTTACATGCTGCCAAGTAAAATTACTCAGAGATCATACTCAGCAAGGAGTTCTTCTACTTGCTTGTTACCTGGATATTTTTTCTTAAGCTGTTCTTGCTGCCGGCGAGCCACCGTGCAATATTTATCTGCGCCTGCTTCAATTTCCTTTTGTCGGCTTTTGGGCAAAGAACTATCCCATTCACCTGCAAAATGCTGACACTCTTCAGCATTATCCTGAAAAGCTTTCACATCAGCCTGAAGTGACTCAGCCTGCACAGCGGAACAACTAACTGTCAGCAATAAGGTCGTTACCGCCATAATAATTTTTTTCATCTTATCTCCCATCCGATGACCAGCGGGGCTTGTCTCGGGCACCACCGTGGTATTTGATGATGAGCCACGTATTATCCTATACTTTCGCCAGCCACTTTATGATGGGCGGCGGTAATATTCGGGTGCTTCAGCGTATTCCCGGCCACTCAGATATCAGAGTCACTATGCGTTATGCGCATTTCACGCCAGGCCATCTGGAAGACGCCATTTATTTAAACCCGCTGCAAAGAATAAAAACCGCGTCCACAAACTGACTATAACGGGTCAACAGAGGGGGGATATAGAGTAGAACAGGATGCTGAGTGAGTCATTGATTTTTACATAAGTTAATGTTTTTGAATATTGGATAAAAAAAGACCGAATACTAATCGAATCCAATATAATCAATCAGTTATGGTGTGTTGTGGCGACATTTTGACTACATCGCCACAATTATTGAAAATTTTTTGAAAGAAAAAATCAAATAAGTCTCATGAAAAATATTTTTTTCTATGCCATCTAAGGTAGGAGCAATTTTTAGGGCTAATGGGGAAGTTTCTTTTAATATCAACACCTAACTTTTCTAAAACATCGCTGCCTTGTAATTGCTCCGAAATAATAATGCGGCCATTATCTTCAAAGCTTATTAAACCTCTATCAAAAAGGACGTCAATACTAGAAGATAATAGTAGACCATTTGCAGGATCTAATCTTTCCTGATTAGTAGAGTATTTCCAAGGTTTAATATGGCTTGCTCTTAATAAAACCTTGAGATCGATTCCAGTAACAATACATTTTTTATGTAGTGAAATGACATCTTTTCGAAACTTTCCTTGACCAATTCTCGCATCAACCAATTGCTGACGTTCAGTTATAGTAAGGCCTTGATCTTGCTCAATAGCGGAAACATCCTCATCGATTTCATTTATTTCTTTTTCTATGACATTTGAACCATAAGAACTTTTTTCAACAATTTCAAAACCCAACCCCTTCAAAATTTCAAAACAAGGCGTCTCATTACCGCCAGAAAACTCATCAGAAAATAAAGGCCTACCTAATACTTTAGCTGCAGAAAAACCAAAAATCACTTTGGGCGCAAAAAAATTAAGACTATATTTTAGGTCGTAAGTTGATGATTGTTGGTAATTATAAAGTGATTTCTTCAATACTTTATAGTTATTTATAACATCTATCACATCATTTCTTTTCAGTTTACCAAGTAAATCATGGATGTTTTTTATTCTGTTATTAGAACCTTTTTCCAACTCAATTACTTTCCCATGAGATAGATAGACACCAGCTCTAGACAACAGAAAATTGGCTACGTAATCTGGAATCTCAGAACAGTAACCCTGTTGAGACTTGCCTTCATTAGTTATCGGAGAGTATTTAATCTTTTTATTATCGAGTAAGTATTTTTTGTGTTCTAAAATTTCTATATGTCTTCCCAAAGTAAAATGATTAAACTTCACCCTCCATATGTCGCCTTTTTCATCAGATTCATATATGACTGAACTATCTGCAAAACCGATATGACTAATAATGCCTCTGGAACAGAAAAATAGCACGTCCCCTTTTCTGATATTTTTAACTGACTCTCTAAAATAATTATATTTATCTAATGGCCGAGACTTGATATAACCATCTGCTAACTCTTCTTGCTGAGATTTTGGTTTTTGTGTAATCCAGAAATAGTTCATATACGTACCAGTTTGAAATGTAATTGAAATGACATCGGTTAATTGAATTGCATCGCCTTGAAATTATCATCAATTAATATGAGCGAGATTAAGATTTTTCCATATCATTTTTCTTTTAGAAATTATATTCCATAGTTAGCACAACATTACCAGCTGCACTGACCTCTTCAATACCACAAATAAAGTTAGAAAATTTATTAGAAACGCTAATTTTCCGCCCCGGCAACATCGCAACATCATAAATGTCATACTTATCATCCACGCCAAGCAACCAGCGTCCATTACTAATGCTGGAAACACTCGCATCAATAATCCATGCTCCGGAGTTGCTTGAAATAAAGATTGGTTCAACAAGATCATGCGGGACGAAGCCTAAATCGCCTGCCCAACTACCTGCTTCTTGCAATACACCTGACATCAGATTTTTACGCGGAATAGCCGTTGCAGTACTTTCTTTTGCACTTTCGCCCGGCTGTACGCCCTTTCCTGTCGCCAGCCACTGCAAAGACACGCCGGTATCAAGCGCACAAGTCACCACCACATCGCCAGGGAAATAATTTCTGCGTACCCAGGTGCTGACCGTACCAGATGAGATACCTAGCAGCTCGCAGAGCTGTTTTTGCAGAGTGAAGCCGTAAGCATCCATGATGCGGCGCAAAACTGGCTTGCCGCCGTTTGAAGTGATCTCGGCATAGAGAGCTTTTCCTTTAGGGTTATTAGATCCGCTATCGAAATTTGCTTTTGCAAGCTCTCCAGTAACTAGCCACTGTAGGTCAGCACCGGTATCCAATGCACATTTAATGATGGCATTACCCGGTACGCTATCTCGTTGCGTCCAGCCGCTTATGTTATTAGCAGGAATATCAAGCGACGCCGCAAGGTCTTTCTGGGTGTTTACGCCATAAGAAGACATGAGTCTTTCTAAAATTTCGACGCTACCGCCCTTCCCTGAATTCATAGGAACACCATAAAATGACAAATAATCATTTACCAAATCGTCTTTACGATCTAAAGTGTTCTCACACCACATGAAACACCGTAGAACAAAACGAACCAAAGGAGATATTGCGTTATGCATACTGAAAATGCAAACAGTGGAAACGCTTTTGAATTACCTCAGTCACCAGAGTTAATTGCTAACCTTGCTGCTGCATTAATGCCTGCACTTAGTGCGGCGGTTAACACTGCTGTTGAAAAAGCACTGGCGCTCAACACCTCCGCCACCATGTCCAAAGAAGATTTCGCCGCCGCGAACGGCATTAGCAAGTCCGTATTAGAGAAATGGATTGCTAATGGCGTCGTACTTCTCGCCCCTACTCCAACCAGTACCGTTAAACGCACGGTGGAATGCAAAAAGACCGGCCAGACGCGCACTGACGTGATGGAAAAACACGGTAATGCTCTGATTAACGTTGCTGCATGGCGTGAAAAAAACCTGCAGCACGCCATGAACTGTCGTTACATCAAACGCTAACTTGATTTTGCAAGTTTCAAGGATTCGAATCATGTTTGATTATCAGGTCTCTAAACACCCTTACCTCGATAATGCCTGCCGGCAATTTGCACAGAACCACAACCTGAGTCAGTTGGCTGGCAAAGTAGAGATGAAGCCACAGGTATTGCGTAACAAGCTGAATCCCGATCAGCCGCACCAGTTAACGCTAACTGAGGTCTTGCAGCTTACCGATATCACTGAAGACTCGACGCTGGTCGATGGCCTGCTGGCACAGCTTCATTGTTTGCCTTCAGTACCAGTGAACGAACTGGCAGCGGAAAAGCTGGCGTCTTATGTGATGAATGCAACAGCTGCTGTTGGTCAGGTTGCTGCCGGCGCGGTATCAACCGAGCGTATGACGCAGTCACGCAAAAATGCTTTCGTCGATAGTGTGAATTCAGGTATTCGCTGCCTGACACTGGCGGCAATGGCCGTTCATGCTCGTATCCATACTAACCCGACGATGGCTTCTACGCTCGATGCTGTAAGCGGTCTCGGCGCTTCTATCGGTCTGAGCTGAGGTAACTATGCCCTTTTCAGTCGCACCACTTTTGAAGCGTCAGAGCCAATTGCCAGCGCACGGGCATGGCTGGATTACAGGTAAGAACGGTAAACGCTGGCATCCATGTCACGGTCAACAGCAACTATTGAATGAACTGACAACCCGGCCTCAAAGCGTTATCGAACGCATGAAAGTTGTTATCGGAGGTTTCTGTGAGTAATGCAGCCCTCGCTGTACCACAAAAACACGCAACGGCACCTTTTACCGAAATTCGTCTGGTGCATGCGCGCGTGGATAAAGTCGAAAGAATGACATTTGACGAGTTTCGGAAAACGTGGCGGCAGCTACTAAAGAACAACAGCAATCCGGCACTGAACTATTTCAACCGACAAAACGAAGAGTTCAAGTTTTGCGTAATGACCCTGGCGAACCGTGATGCGCCCGGCTCATTCAAGGTAGATGAAGTCGGTAAACCGTTTGAATATTTTGACGAAAGCCGCCGCGAGCTGATCATCGTGGCAATGAACAAAATGGCGCGCTGGGGCCGTATCCTGCCGCGTCAGTTCTCTATAGCAGATAGCTTTTTAGCTGAATAAATAACCCAATCGAAATTAATGGCGTAAACCCGCCGGGCATTCTTTTGCCTGAAATCTGGAGATAGATAAATGCGAAATATTGAAACCCATAAATATAACGAACATGTGGAAACCATAACGGCGTTATTAAACAACGCACGTATGGATGAGCGTAAAGGCCGCGCGCAGGTTATTTCTGAACGCCTGACTGAACTAGCTGCACATATCAACCAACAGGGTCTGAATGGTGTTGAAGCCGCTGAGCTGATCCGCCGCGAAGCCGAGCGTTACGACAACGAATCACGGGAGCTGCACTAATGGCTGATACTATGGATTTGGTACAGCAGCGCACTGAAGAAATGCTGGCGCGCAATATCGCAGCTGTTATCCGTCGACCGATACAGGTCAGTGCGTTTTTTTGTGATGACTGTGACACAGAAATCCCGGTAGCACGACGCCAGGCCATAACGGGTGTTACCCGTTGTGTTGCATGTCAGGAAGTGGCTGAACTTAAAAGCCGCCATTATCACGGCGGCCTCTGATGTATCAGGAATACGCCTACCCGTGGAACGCGCCACGGGAGGCCATCGCCAGTCCATACCCCACATATGAAGAAACCCGCCGCCGCGATCAGCTGATTGCGGCGCTGCTGCATGCGCAGGAGCTACTGGAAAAACAACCCGTGCTGGTACAGCTTGATGTTAAACGTCGCGTCAGTGAACTGGAGAAAACTTACGGTACAGCTCGTGCCAATGCGTACTTAGCAAAAACCTTTGTTGAGCGCACATTGCCACGCGTTGAAAAAGTTAACGCGCAATATCGTCTCGGCGATATGAACACAGGAACCTTTGCCCTGCTGACCGGCAATGCCGAAGAGCATAAAGGCGCGGCGAGTGCTGCCGGCACGCTATGGGAGCTGATGCGCCGTTTTAACCGGCTGCCTGATATGGCCCGTGCCGATGTTGACCTGTTGGCCGGCGATATCGCCAATTTTATCCTGGCGGAAATGGCGCAGGCGCACGGTCAGGCCGGCGGCGAATCAGATTACAAATATACTCACCGTATTTATATGACCGCGGCGGCTATCACCCGTGAGCTGAGCCAAACGCCACCGTTGTGGGATAAGGTTACCTCCCGCCTGTTTTGCCCGGAAGACGTTGCCCCGGCCATCATACGTATGCAAAACGAAAAATGGTGGAAAGGACGTCTGCGCCGTGTTGCTGCCTCATGGCGTGAACATCTGCAAATCGCCCTGGCAAACGTCAGCAAAAAGCACACCCCTTATGCCAGTTCAATGACCGTTATCGAATGGCGAGAACAGAAGCGTCGTACCCGCGAGTTTCTCAAGGGCATGGAGCTGGAAGACGAAGAAGGCAATCGCATCAGCCTAATTGAAAAATATGATGGCAGCGTCGCGAATCCGGCGATCCGCCGCTGCGAGTTGATGACCCGTATTCGCGGCTTTGAAAATATCTGCAACGAAATGGGCTTTGTCGGGGAGTTTTATACGCTGACCGCGCCGGCCCGCTATCACGCAACTATTAAAACCGGGCATCGCAACCGCAAATGGAACGGCGCCAGTCCGGCCGATACACAGCGTTATCTCTGCAGCGTGTGGCAAAAGATCCGCGCCAAACTTCATCGTGAAGATATTCGTATTTTTGGCATCCGTGTGGCTGAGCCGCATCATGATGCTACGCCGCACTGGCACATGCTGATGTTTATGCGCCCGGAAGATGTGGATCAGGTGCGTCAGGTAATTCGCGATTACGCATACCAGCAGGACGCCGACGAGCTGACCACGGAAAAGGCCCGTAAAGCTCGCTACCATGCAGAAGCAATAGATCCGAAGAAAGGCAGCGCGACAGGATACGTGGCGAAATACATCTCTAAAAACATCGACGGGTACGCGCTGGACGGCGAGCTGGATGATGAAAGCGGAAAAGAGCTGAAGGAAACTGCTGCTGCCGTTTCTGCCTGGGCGGCCCGTTGGCACATTCGTCAATTCCAGTTTGTGGGCGGCGCGCCGGTAACAGTTTACCGCGAGCTGCGCCGCATGGCCGACAGCGAAACCGCCCACGGCCTGAGCGTGGAATTTGCTGCCGCGCATGATGCCGCCGACGCCGGCGACTGGGCTGCCTATGTCAACGCTCAGGGCGGCCCGTTTGTACGTCGTGACGAGCTGGCCGTGCGTACCTGGTATCAGGCAGGTAATGAATGTAATGAATACGGTGAGGAGACAGTACGTATCAAAGGCGTTTACGCCGCATCTGTGGGTGACGATACGCCAATCCTGACGCGTCTGGCTCAGTGGGAGATCGTGCCGAAGCGCGCCGTTAATTTGGGTTTTGAACTTAGGGACGCGCCCGCGTCCCCTCGGAGTTCTGTCAATAACTGTACGGAGCCTAAACCTCATTTTGCTAACGGCGAAGCAGTTATTGATTTCTCAACCCCACCCAGCCAGGCAGAACGCCGCCGGTTATTAAACCGATTACGTGAAAATGCCCCATCTTCTGATCGCAGAACGGCGCCGCCGCCAGGTAATCACGTCAAAGCACGAGAAGAACTTAAAGAAAAAGTATTCGACGTTAATCGTGTATGGCTGACGGAGGGAGAAGTTACGCGAATGATGGCCGGTCATGCGATCAGAATCGGTAGCCGCGCTTACTGGAGCGATGCGACAGGCCGTCTGCGCTACGAGCGTAGCGCTAAATCTTCACCGCTTGAGCGCTTTAATTTGCTGGCTCAGAAGCATCGCAACACTCTGAACGTATAAGAAATCACCAGTCGGAATACTCTGAGCCATACGATTCTTTACGACCCGCGCTCATCATGATACTGTTTATACATACAGTACTCATTACAGATAAGGAGCTAACAGGCTGATGGACATAGATAAAATTAGCGAGACAGTCGCACGTATTCAATTTATAGCCGATGTGTCATTGGTAGCGCACTGTGAAGAAAACGAACTGAAAATGGCTCTATCAATGGTCAGTGACATGGCAAGAACGATTGATACATCCAGCCTGGAAGACCTGATTTTCTATCCTGCAAAACAATAATAAGTATTACTTCCCTCCTTTTTAGCCACCTTTCGCCGGTGGCTTTTTTTCGTTGCAATAAAACGCATGCCGCTGCGTGAATTCGCATGATCTCCAGAAGATCACAAACTCCTTTCCATGCCAGTACTGACGCGCTTCGGCCGACTGCATGCAGTTGCATGAAAAGCGATGCATAAAGCGGGCAGGCGTGGCGGGGATAGCATTGCGCGCGCTGCAGTAAACATGTATGAGCAGGCTACACAGGCAGGGTCGAGTTGGGTTAGATGCTGCAAGCCTGGGATTACAAACTGAGCGGACAAGAAGCCAAAAAGCGTAACTGAGCGCTTATGCAAGCGTCTGTTAAGAACGAGAGGTAGACGTTCTTCAAGGTATTCAAGTGATACTTGCCCAAAGAGTCTGGATAGCTTGCGGCGAGCCAAGTTAGTATATTATGAAAAATGACTGTACAGCCTTGCTTTTAGCATTAACGTGAAGAAGATTTAAGGTGAATGTTCGGTATAATAGCCATATCAAATTAAAATAATGAGTCCTAATTTTGAAAGCGATTGATTTGTTTGCAGGTGCGGGGGGATTCTCGCTTGCAGCCTTTAACGCAGGCATAGAAGTTCAGGCTGCAATAGAGCTGGATACGCACGCTGCAGAAACTTATTACACTAATCTTGTTAAGAAATATCATGCTCAGACACAAGTTTTTTCACAAGATATCAATGACTTTGATATTGATGCATTGATGAAATTCCTGGGGATCGGGCATGGAGAACTAGATATTTTATTAGGCGGCCCACCTTGCCAAGGATTTTCTGTGCACCGTATCAATAATGCAGGGAAGGACGACCCACGTAATGGCCTACTGTTAAGATATTTCGACTTTGTCGAAAAGCTGCGGCCTAAAGCCTTTTTGGTAGAAAATGTTCCCGGTCTTTTGTGGCCACGACACGCAGAATATCTTGAGACCTTCATGTCTCTGATAGCGGAGCATGACTATACTCTTCCAGGCGGCCGTCCTGTCATTCTTAACGCACGAGACTATGGCGTACCTCAGAATCGCAAGCGCGCCTTTATCCTTGCTATACGTAATGATATTTGCACCGAGAACTTGGTTTGGCCACCTGCAGCCACCTGTCATAAAAGTGGCCCGAATCCATGGGTAACAGCATCCACAGTATTTGAGCGTCCGCCAGAAAATGTACTAGATCTCTTTAAAAAGCGTTTGATTGAAAAGTGCCTTTTTAACCCACAGACAGCAGAGCACTGTATTTTAAATCTGCGCTGGGGCAATCCCATAGTAAAAGAAGATCCCTGTAATATAAGGATGAAGCACTCGCCTGAAATGAGCGCGCTTTTTGCTAATACCCCCCTTCTTGGTGACAGACAGGAGTCAGGCCGGCAGCTGGCATGCCATACAGTTCATGATGGCCATAAAGATGTATATGGAAGAATATATCCGCATATCCCATCGAATACCATAACGACCGGCTGCTATAACCCGTCTAAAGGCCGTTTTGTACACCCTTGGCTACCGCACGGCATATCTTTAAGGCATGCAGCACGTCTTCAGACTTTTCCAGATGATTTCATCTTTAAAGGCGGCTCGATTGCGATAGCCCGCCAAATTGGAAACGCCGTGCCTGTCAGATTAGGCGAGATACTCTTGCAAACCATTAAAGCGCTGCTGGAAGAGCCGTCAGCCCCTACTACAAGGCGGCAAAATTTAGATACTATCCCTCGAGAGGAATGTCAATTATGACAAGGCATGTCACTTTTCAGACCCGGGCTAGAACCATTGATCACCTAGGCCGCGAACAGATCGCTGATTGTCCGACAGCTATATCAGAGCTTTGGAAGAATGCTTACGACGCATATGCGACTGATGTAAGCCTACATATTTTTGATGGTGAGATCCCGGTAGCTGCTCTGCTCGATGATGGTCATGGTATGAACCGTAATGAATTTGAGTCGAAGTGGCTTACTGTCGGTACGGAATCCAAAACAAATGGCTTTACCATCCCCGAGAGAGATCGCAATGGTTTATCTGAGCGCCCTAAGCAAGGACAGAAAGGTATTGGTCGACTATCATCGGCTGCCCTAGGTCCACTCTTATTGCTGCTCTCAAAACGTGAAAATCAAGACTATGTTGCTGCACTGATTGACTGGCGATTATTTGAGAACCCGTTTCTTTATCTCAACGATATCCGTATCCCTGTGCGCGAGTTCAGCAATAGAAATGATCTTTCTGAAGCACTTCCTTTGCTTTTCGATCAGATGATGGGAAACATCTGGGGAGATCCGGATGACGAAGCGCGTAATACTCGCCTTACCAATGCCTGGCATGCTTTTAGCGAACAGGAAAAGATAGAAGGTCTAGAACGATCTACCCAGCAGCAAATAGAGCAAACATTGATAAGTGACGTTTTTCGCGAAAATCATTTTAGTAAGTGGTCTGTTTGGACGGGAGCATCTACTCACGGCACAGCTATGTTTATCGCTGATATTCAGTATGACTTAGCCATAAATCTTTCATCAGTTCCGTTAACCCAAGCGGATGACACAGAAAAAAGCACTCGTGAACGTTTTTTTCAGACGCTGTCAAACTTTACAGATCCTTTTGTAGGTGAAAACGAAAGAGCAATTAAGAACTTTACTTACAGTGTTACCAGTTGGTCAGGTAACACCCCGCGGGAAATTATTGGCCCAACGCGGGAATTTGATTTGCGAGATTTGGAAGATCTGGAGCACATCATTGAAGGAGAGGTAGATGATGAAGGCTATTTTCGCGGGCGGGTGAAGGTCTTTGGAAAATGGATCGAAAACTGCGTCATTAAACCACGTCAAGCTTATAAAACAAGAAAAGACAGCGCATTTGGTCAATTTCATCTGCGCATCGGGACCTATGAATTGAATTACCAATCTTCTTCATTGAATGCTGTTCAGCATGCGCATTTCATTGAGCAGTCCGAAAAATATGGAGGTTTTCGTATCTATCGTGACGGATTACGTGTAATGCCTTACGGACGCGTTGATAGCGATTATTTTTCTATTGAAGAGCGTCGTTCAAAAAATGCGGGGCGTCATTTCTGGTCCAACCGTAAGATGTTTGGACGTATTGCTATTACCCGTGAAAACAACCCTAATCTTAAAGATAAAGCTGGTCGCGAGGGTTTTATTGAAAATCGTGCGTCAAAGCTTTTTCGGGAAATTGTTGAAAAAATCCTCATTGATTCGGCCGAATCTTGGTTCGGTAGCTCAGCTAAAACCCGTATTACAGCTCTTGAAGATATCAGGGATAAAAAAGCTCAAATGAAAGCAGAAGAAGACCGGAGCAAACTGCTGAGCAAAGAGCGTAAACGCATTCGAACAGCCATAAATAAAAACATCAGTGAATTGAAGGAGATGGTATCCACTTTGTCTGAATTCCAGATAAATCTTGCTGGTCGCCTAAGTCTTAATGCATTGGAGGAACTACAGTCACTCAAACAAATAACCGATAATTATGCTGAAACGGTACAGGGATATTCGCTGAGTCCTGTACCGGCAAGCTTGGGGAGACTAGAGGATGATTATCGCTCTTACCGTAAAGAAGAGCTACGATGCAAGGAAATCATCCGTGAAATGACAATTGCCATTAATCAGGCGATCACCGCGTCTACACAGAAAACAGATTACGAGAAAGCTCACGAAATATATCGCAGCAAGCTAGCGGCGATTAATAACTCTATCACTCGGTACGCTGCACGAGGTAAAGAAATGCTTGCCCGCCAGCAAGGCGAGTTTGATGAGCTGGTGCGATATTGTCGCGAGCAATACAAACTGAGCATGGATGGGTATCTGGAAGATCTAAGGCTCAATAAGATAATGCTCGCACCTGTGCTAAGTCTTTTAGATTCAGAGCAGCAACGGATAGACATTGAGAATGCTCAGAAGCTTTCCCCTTACATTACAGCACTTGAAAGAATCAACGAACAGATTGACTTGGAAAGTTTGGCTATACATAGCATGAATGAAACCACCCGCCATCGCGATGAGGTGGCGAGATTACATTCTCTAGCTCAGTTGGGCATCACCGTCGAAATTATTGGCCATGAACTTGACGGGCTTGATCAAGAACTGACCTATTCGCTACAGGCCCTACAACAGGCCTCTCTGCAGCCCGCTCTGCATAAACATGTTGCACATGCTCTGCAGAGCCAAAGCACACTGATGGAAAAACTTCGGTTCCTTTCACCTTTAAAGCTTTCGGGTAAGAAAGAAATTACGGCTATCCGCGGAAGCAATATTGAAAACTATGTGACCAGTTATTTTTCTACACAGCTTGCTTCCACTAATATTCAGCTAAACTTTACTCCTGCATTCAAACAAATTACGTTGATGGAATTTCCTGCTCGGATTTATCCAGTATTTATTAATCTTGTTAACAATGCTCTATTCTGGGTACAAAAAACCGATGCTCCTCAGCCCACTATTACTTTAGACTGCATAGGTAATGAGGTCTGGATTAGTGATAACGGACCCGGTGTAGATGAGGATGATCTGACCAATCTTTTTACTCTGTTTTTTACCCGACGTCAAAAAGGGGGGCGCGGCGTGGGTCTCTATCTCTGTAAACAAAATCTGATGGCAGGCGGACACAGTATACGTTACGAAAGTCAATCAATGGCCGGGATAGCTAAAGGAGCTCATTTTGTCATGACATTCAAAGGACTAAAAAATGACTAACGTGAATACCCTTTATGCAGATCTTATAAAAGAAGCCTTTATTACGCCTATTCGCAACGTTACCGTAATTGATGATGAATATCCTACTCTTTTGTCACTGATTGAAGAGGACAGTGGTAGCGCAGGTGTTCGAACTGAGAGGCTTGCAAATGGTGCAAATATTGCGCGGCTAAAGAGTATTATTGCAATGTGTCACTCCCGTTATCGCTGGAGCGTTGATGTGTTTGATGGCAAGACGCCAGCTTTTGGCGGTGAAGATAGTATCCCACCGCACATTCATCACAGCGATCTTATCGTATTGGACTACCATCTTGACGGTAATGGTCCCTCTGATGACGGTCGTCGAGCACGCAACATTATTCAGTCATTGGATCAGAATAACCATTACAATCTAACCCTCGTACACACTAAAGGATTTTCAGATAATATCGAGAAAGTTTTTACCGATATCCTCAGCGATTTTGTTAACATCGATCCGGCGCATCCTTTATGGCCTGAGGCCTCAGTAAATAACCGAATGAATGACTGGCTAGACGATAATGAAGATGGAAAAGGCCAGCGCTGGGTCACGGATGACATCCCATTGCTTATAATCCTTAAGGTTTGCATGTCACCCTCTCCCGCAAAATGTATGGCACCACGTAACCCTTCATGTCCGCTACATGCTTTTGCATCTGATATTCAAAAGGTTGCACTTGAAACAGGCCTTAACGAAACAGATTTAGTACGATGGCGACTGGCAGAACTGCTTAAAGGTTATAACATTCGCCAAGATGCCGGCACGCGTTCTGACCTAAAATGGCACTGGGATGAAGCCACAAATTACATCAGCACGGGTAAGACATTTATTTGCGTTATAAGAAAGAGCGCTGATGAACCCGATGAAGAGCTAATAGGTTCACTTAGTGACGCCCTTATACATCACAATGCCTCCCCCATGCAGCTTCTCATGGCAAAAATGCGTTATGAACTCGATGAACGCGGTATCGGACAGGCTTCGGAAATTATCAGTAACCGCTATGCACAGGCAGGATGGCTATTTCATCTATTACAAAACGGGCAGAGTGATTTTGCACATGATAAAGCTGTCAACCTGCACTGGGAACAACTGGCTAATGCATCACGAGAAGAATTGCGTAGATTTTCAAAGCGCATACTGGAGGCCGCTCAGGCTATGTTCCCTTCTGCAGAAAAACAGTTTGTCGAACATTTCTTCAAAGAATGTATCAGTAAGAAAGAATTGGCGCTGGGACACTTGAATGCTTACTCCTGTTCAATGCCTGTTCGCAATAGTCATCTTGTCACCGGAACTGTTATTGATATTGAAGGAGAATTGTGGGTCTGTCTGACTCCTGCCTGTGATTTGGTACCAGGTCAAAAAAACTCTCAATGGAAGTCACGAATTGGCGATAACTACTTAGTGTTCAGAGCTGTTCGCTTCATTCCGGTCAAGTTGAATAAAGCAAATTCAAATGCGAACCTGAATGACTATATCTATCTGAATATGAATGGCATGCCTATGGCTTACTGGATTGGCAGCGATAATCCGCACTGGGATACGTTTTATGCAGCTGATCTTGGGCGTTTTACTGAAAACTTCGCACTCAATCTGTTTTCACCACGGATTACTGAGCAGGAAACAGAGCCAGCACTTAAAATGACATCCTTAAATGCTCACGCTGTGTCAGAATTACGCTATGAGTATGCGCTTAACCTTTTACACAAATTTGGCGTATCGCAGACGCGTGTCGGTCTGGACTTTATGAATCAGAATAGTATGTGGGAATAAGTATCTCAGGGGCTTAATACTTGCAGGATATCGAGTTATTTCCGCGATGTCCTGCAAATGGTATCCCGTATCTTTTTTGTTATTCTTTCCAGTCACAGCCTAGACAGCGTGATATTAGCTAATAACACGGCGAGCTCTCACTGCCAATTGGTTTTCCTGATTTAAAAGCTGCTTTAACCCTGTCTTGCTTTTAAAAAAGATTATTCTCAGTTAGTAAACATAACCTTATAAGCCAGTCAGGCCTCTGTATGGAAATTTGCATCTGTTACAAAGCGGATTCACATACACAAATAACTTTTAGGCCAGAAAAAATAGCTCCCCAAGAATAAGCAATGCCACTCAGGCTGGGTTAGCTGTTTCCAGTGAGTAGTACCGAAACTCAATTACCTCCTCCCCCATCCAGCTGTTTATTTCCTTCATTCTCTCCTGCAGCGGCGTCAGCTCATTGCGCACGAATACCTGTGACGCCTTCACAGCATCCCCGAACCCGCCGGAGTTATCCGGGATAATACCCATCATCTGCGGCGGTACGCGGTGCGCGCTCAGCAGGTCGTCGCGGCTCGCCTTTTTTATGTTAAAGAAATCGTCCTTTGTCGCTACCTCGCTGAGCGGCAGGATCTTAATCCCGTCCGGTTTGCCGTTCGGCGCGTACATAAACAGATTGCGGAAGTTACCCAGGCCTTTTGTGTCGCGCATTGCCTGGCGCATCCGGTCAATATCGCTGCTGCTCTGCGCCGCGTCGGTCATATACAGGATGTAGCCCGCATGCGCGCCGTTCTGGTAATACTTGCGACGAAACAGCGTGGCCGCTTCATTGAGCCAGGCGGAGTTAAGCGCGCTGAGATATTCCGGCAGGCCGTACAGCTCCTGATTAATGTCCGGCTCGATGAGGTGGAAGACGCTGCCGGCGGCGAACGGATGCGGCTCCTTCCAGTCATTCACAAACCAGTAAACGCCCTCCTCCACGCCCCGGCGGGTAAACTTGGCCGGAGTGGTTTCCAGCCGCCACGGTTCACCGAGTCCGTTACGGCGCAGCTCGGCAAAGGCATTCCCGAACACCAGATAATCCAGCGCGAACTTGCTGAACTCCTGCTGACTCATCATCGGGTGCGGCACGAACGTAGACGCCAGAATGTTGCGCTTCACGTAAATCGGTGAGCTGTGATGCACCGCCGAGCGCAGGCTTTTCGCCAGCCCGTGAAAGCTGACCGGCGGCTCATACCAGCGCCCGTTACCGATGCACTCGGCATAATCCAGAATATCGCGCTTGTCCATAACCGGCGTCGGATCGCCAAAGGTAAACGCCTCAGCCTGTTGCTGCGGCGTGGCGGCCTGGACGGGCTGCGTTTTTGCGGTAAAAGCCTTGCGGCCCCTGCGTTTGCTCATCAGTAAAATTCCAGAATTGAGGGGTTGGCGCCGCCGCTGGCAGCGGTCAGCGGTTCGTTAAGCAGGGCGTGCATAATTGCCCAGGCGACGTCGGCGTGGCTGGCGTCCTCGCTGCGGCTCGCCTCATAGGTGGAGCGGTTGCCGCTGGCGGTCATGGTTTTGCGGATCGCCATAAACGACTGCGTAATGTCGGTGTGGCCGGCGTCGTATTCCAGGCGTCCGCTGCTAATGGTGTCCTTTGCCTTCAGCACCATCGCGGTTTTGACTTCCGGCGAGTAGCGAATTTCACGCGCGGCCGGGTAGAACTGGCGAACCAGCTGGAAAACGCCCTGGCCGATGCCGGTCGCATCCACGCCGATATACTCGACGGTGTATTTTCTCGTTAACTCCTCGATGGACTTTGCCTGCGCGGCGAAGTCCATGCCCCGCCACTGGTGGCGCTCCAGCACGCGAAACTTGCCGCCGGCAACCAGCGGCGGCGCGATAACAGCGCAGCCGGCGCTGTCGCCGGTGTGCGACGGGTCGTAGCCAATCCACACCGGGCGATAATCAAACGGGCGCGGCAGGTACGGGTTAAAGTCGCTCCACTCCTCCAGACTGTCGATCATGCAGCTCTGTAGCTCGGCGAACGGGAACACGCTCGCCTCATCGTCCACAAATTCACACATCAGCAGGTTCTGGTATTCCGACGGGCTGTATTCCAGCTGCAGCTGGTCGAGGTCGAACAGGTTACAGCCGCCGGTCAGCGCATCCTCGACCGTGACAATCTGCCGCCACTGGCCGTCGCCGCAGAGCGCGCCTTTTGCCAGGTGCGTATGTGACAGGTCGATCTCGATGCGGTCGCCTTTGCTGCGTCGTCCCTTGTTGAACAGCTCGCCCGACCAGAACGGATAGGCGGAGTGCGACAGGCTCGACGGCGTGGAAAAGTAGGTGGTGCGCCATTTCTTATGTAGCGACATGCCGCTGGCGACCTTTCGCAGCTCCTGGAATTTCGGTATCCAGAAATACTCGTCGAGATACAGGTTGCCGGTGTAGCTCTGCGCGGTGCGCACGTTGGTGCCGAGAAAAATCAGACGGGCGCCGTTCGGCAGCACAATCGGATCGCCTTTCAGGTCAACGTCCACCTGGCGGGCAAAGTCGATGATGTAGTTTTTAAAGACGTGCGCCTGCGCCTTGCTGGCCGACAGAAATATCTGGTTGCGTCCGGTGGTCAGCGCGTCAATCAGCGCCTCGCGGGCAAAGTAGAACGTGGCACCTATCTGGCGCGACTTCAGGATGTTGCGGATACGGTGAGCCAGTCCGGCCCTGTGCCAGTTGAGCTGATATTCAAAGCAGTTATCCATAAACAGGCCGGTCAGCTTTTCCGCCTGCTCGTCGCTGAAGACGTTCTTCACGACCGGCTGGCGCTCGCCTTTGTTGCGGTTGCGCACGTTTGGATTCAGATCGGCCTCGTTGCCGCTGCTGCGGTAGCGCTCCACGCGGGCGAGGCGCTCAATCTGGCGGCCGAGCGCGTCTATTTCCTTGTAGTCACCATTCCCTTTTACCTCCTTCAGAATGAGCTGGATTAACCGCGCCTCCATGCTGGCTTCCACGCGACTGATGGGCGCAACGTCGTCCCACGCGTCGCGCAGCTTCCAGCTCTGCACGGTCGGCGTTTTGATGCTGAGCGTTTCCGCTATCTGGCGCACAGAATAGCCCTGCCAGTAAAGCAGGGCCGCCTGGCGGCGCGGATCGCTGATGGTGGTTGTCGGTGTCATGTTCATGGCATCAAGGCTACCGGCGCCGGAACGCCCGCGCCCGCTGTCCCTGTTTGCTCATCGGTGAGCGGGCTGGCTTTCGTTGAGGGAAATCCGTGCGGCGGGGAAACTGCCCCCGAACTGAATCACACCCCTGACCGGAGCCTGATACATGGCAATCAAAGCAAAGCGTTTTCGCATCGCAGTCGAAGGCGCCACCACCGACGGGCGCAAAATTTCCCGTGAATGGATCTCGCAGATGGCGGCGAGCTATAACCCGTCCGTTTACGGCGCGCGCATCAACATGGAACACATCAAGGGCTATGCGCCTGACAGCACCTTCCGCCGCTTTGGCGACGTCACCGCCGTGGAGGCAGAGGAAATCACCGACGGCCCGCTGAAGGGCAAGCTGGCGCTGTATGGCTGGATTGACCCGACGCCCGAGCTGATCGAGCTGACCAAGGCGCGCCAGAAAATTTACACCTCAATCGAGGTTAACCCGGCGTTTGCTGACACTGGCGAGGCGTATCTGGTCGGTCTGGCCGTGACCGATGACCCGGCGAGCCTCGGCACCGAGATTCTGACCTTCAGCGCCACCGCTGCGGCGAATCCGCTGGCCTCCCGCAAGCTGCACGCGGACAACCTCTTTACCGCTGCGGAGGAAACGCCGATCGAGTTCGAGGAGGTCGCCGACCCGGCGCCGTCCGTCCTGAGCTACGTCACCGGCCTGTTTTCCCGCAAAAAGAAAACCGACAACGAGCTGTTTGCCGACATGGGCGCGGCCGTCACCGCCGTGGCGGAAAAGGTGCAGCAGAACGAAGACGAACTGACGCAGAAGCTGTCGGCGCTGGAATCAGGCTTAACCGCACGCCTTGAGGCGCTGGAGCAGCAGCTTGCCGACGACCGCAGCGCCTTCGGCGCGCTGAAAACGCAGCTCTCGCAGAACGACGGCGCCAGCTTTACCCGCCGCCCGGCCGCGACCGGCAGCGATCCGAAGTCCGGCGTGCAGACCGACTGCTGACAGGCGCTGCCTGAACCACAACCCGATAACTGAACTGAACAGGAGCGCAGATGCGCCAGAACACCCGCTTTAAATTTAATGCCTTTATGTCCCGCCTGGCCGAGCTGAACGGCGTGGACACCGGCGACATGAACAAAAAATTCACCGTGGAGCCGTCGGTCACGCAGACCCTGATGAACCGCGTGCAGGAGTCCTCGGACTTTCTGACCCGTATCAACATCGTGCCGGTCGCCGAAATGAAGGGCGAAAAAATCGGCATCGGCGTGACCGGCTCGATTGCCAGCACCACCGACACCGCGGGCGGCGACGAGCGTGAAACTGCCGACTTTGCCGCGCTGGACAGCGACGTTTATGAATGTGCGCAGGTGAACTATGACTTCCATATTCGCTATAACACGCTGGATTTATGGGCGCGCTATGAAGACTTTCAGGCCCGCCTGCGGGACGCCATCGTAAAGCGCCAGTCGCTTGACCGCATCATGATCGGCTTTAACGGCACTCATCGCGCCAAAACCTCTAACCGCGCCGCTAACCCGATGCTGCAGGACGTGGCCGTGGGCTGGCTGCAGAAGTACCGCGAAAAAGCCCCCGACCGCGTGATGAGCAAAACCACCAATGACGACGGCAGCGTGACCGAAAAGGTGCTGGTCGGTAAGGGCCGCACCTATGCCAACCTTGACGCGCTGGTAATGGACGCCACCAACAACCTGATCGCGCCGTGGTATCAGGAAGACCCGGAGCTGGTTGTGATCTGCGGCCGTCAGCTGCTGGCCGACAAGTATTTCCCCATCGTGAACCAGAGCCAGGCCAACACCGAGCAGCTGGCCGCCGACCTGATTGTCAGCCAGAAACGCATCGGCAACCTGCCCGCCGTACGCGTGCCGTACTTCCCGGCCAATGCCCTGATGATCACGCGCCTCGATAACCTGTCAATTTACTGGCAGGAAGGCACGCACCGCCGCCTGATCGACGAGGTGCCGAAGCGCGACCGCATCGAAAACTACGAGTCCATCAACGAAGACTACGTGGTGGAAGACTACGCGGCGGGCTGCCTGTTGGAAAACATCGAGCTGTCCGACGTGCCGGAAGAGAAGGCGGCAGCCACGGCGACCACCGGAACGGAAACCCCGGCGGAAACCCCGGAGGCGTAACCCATGTTAAGCCCTGCCCGACGTCACATGATGCGCCAGCAGGCCATTGAGGCCGCACAGCAGCAGAGCAACCCGCTGCGTCACGCAACCGGCTATGAGCAGATGCTGGTAAAGCTCAACGACGACAAGCGTCGCCTGAAAAAAGTGCGCTCCAACGAGCGCAAGGCGGAGCTGAAACGCCAGATGCTGCCGGACTATCAGCCGTGGGTGGCGGGCGTGCTGAGCCAGGGGAAAGCCGTGCAGGATGCCGTCCTGATGACCGTCATGATCTGGCGGCTCGATACGGGCGACATTCCCGGCGCGCTGGAAATCGCACGCCATGCCCTGCTGCACGGGCTTGTCCCGCCTGACGGCTTTAAGCGTGACAGCACCGCCTACCTGCTGGCCGAGGAAGTGGCCAGCGCGGCGACACGCGCCTGGACGTTAAAGACGCCGGTGGGTGTCAGTCCGCTGCTGGCGACCGTCAGGCTGACGGAATCCGAAGACATGCCCGACCAGGTGCGCGCCAAGCTGCACAAAATCACCGGGTATGTGCTGCGCGATGCGGGCAGGGCTTCAGAGGCTTTAGCCCATCTCACACGGGCGCTGCAGCTGCACGAAGGCTGCGGCGTCAAAAAAGACATCGAGCGGCTGGCTACGGCCATGAAAAAGCAGGCAGCAGCCCGCCGCTGACAGAACGCGCCCCGCGCCGGGCGGCAGGACGGCAATGCGCTTTTTAAGCGTCTGCGCCGGCCTCCACCGCCCACCTATTCAGAGGCCATGAAATGACTTCAGTAGTAATAAACGGACAGCGACCGGCGCCCGACGCCGAGCCGCCGGTGAAAAACACCTTTTTCTGGCCTGACATTGACCTGCAGCAGCTGCGCAACGCGCTGCGCCTTGAAGGCACCGTGACCGCCGACCGTCTGCGTCTGGCGGTGAAAACCGCGATTTCCGAAGTGAACGCCGAGCTGTACGACTGGCGGGCGGACAGGATGGCGGCGGGCTTTTCCCTGCTGACGACGGTGCCGGCCGAGACCTTCGACGGTGAAAGCGAAAAGGTCACGCACTACTTCGCCGCCGTGGCCGCGCTGACGGCCGCCACCATCGCCGAACGCTATCGCGGCTACGACGCCGCCGGTAAAAAGGCCGACGTGGTGGAAGGCACCGCCGACGAGTACTGGCGTGACGCCCGCTTCAGTATCAGCCGCATCGCTGAAAAGCCCGGCTGCATTGTGAGCCTGCTGTGATGAGAATTTATGCGCAGCAGGGCGATACCGTTGATGAAATCTGCTTTCGCTATTACGGGCGCACGCAGCAGGTGGTCGAGCTGGTTTATGCCGCCAACCCCGGTCTTGCGGAAAGCGGGCCGGTGCTGCCGCACGGCTGTGAGGTGACGCTGCCGCCGCTGCCGGCATCCTCAGCGGATGAAACCGTTAACCTGTGGGACTAACAAGCATGGAGAAAATTAGCTCGCTGATTAACTACCTGATCGGCCTCATCCTGATGTGGTTTGGCCGCCACACGCCGCAGGATATTGCCTTTATGGTTGGCTCAGGCGTTGCCGTGGTGACGCTGGTGATTAACGTGGCGACGTTTTTTATTAACTGGCACTACCGCCGTAAAACCTATGAGCTGCAGCGCCACCAGGCGCAGGGGGTGAATGTTGAGCCAGACCGTTAAGCGCTGCGCCGTGGCGGCCGTGCTGGCAATGGCTGCCCTGCTGCCGCAGTTTAAAACCCTGAAAACATCAGAGGCCGGGCTGCAGCTGATTGCCGATGCAGAAGGCTGCCGCACCTCGCCCTATCAGTGCAGCGCCGATGTCTGGACGAACGGCATCGGGCATACCGCAGGCGTGACGCCGCAAAGCGTGGTCAGCGAGCGCCAGGCGGCGGTGAATCTGGTGTATGACGTGATGCGCGTCGAGCGCGCCATTGATGCCTGTATGCGCCATGACATGCCGCAGCCGGTCTATGACGCGGTGGTGTCGTGGGCATTTAACGTCGGCACCTATGCCGCCTGCCATTCCACGCTCGGCGCCTATATCAACCGGGGCGAGTGGCGCAGCGCCTGCCTGCAGCTGCCGCGCTGGGTATTTGTGAAGGGCGTATTCAGCCAGGGATTACAGAACCGCCGCGACCGGGAACTGGCCTGGTGTCTTAAGGGGGCCGCATGATGCGTCTGATTGCCGTGGCGCTGGCGGCGCTGGCCTTTGCCTGCTGGCGCCTGTCCTCAACCGAAAGCGAGCTGGCACAGGCGCAGCGCGTGATCGGCACGCTGTCGGCCGGGATTGAAAGCCGGGACAAGGCGATTAACCGCCTGAACGATGAGGCCCGCGAGGGGGCAAAACGCGAGGCCGCGCTGCGACTGCTGCAGGGTCGCGCCTCGGCCGGTGCCCTTAACCGTGAACTGCAGATACAGAGGGAAACCGATGCTAACCCGACACTACGCGGCTGGTCTGCTGCTGCTTTGCCTGATGATGTTATCCGGCTGCACAGCCGTCCCGCCTTCAGCAACGCCCGCGATTATCTGGACTGGCTGTCCGCGCGTGACCAGCTGTCCGGTGCCGGGCAACCGGCTGCAGACGCAGGGCGATCTGGCCGCCGATAACCGCCAGCTGGAAGCCGCGCTCGCTTCCTGCGGGCTGCAGGTTGAAATTATCAAAGAATGCCAGGAGCAACACGATGCTGAAACCGAAACAGCTGCGCGAGGCGCTGACCAACAGCGTCCCGTTGCTGGCGCGAAACCCTGACAGCCTGAATATGTTTATTGATTCGGGACGGATTGTCTCGACGCTCGCCAGCTCGCTGTCGTTTGAATACCAGTACCAGCTGAACCTGGTGATCACCGACTACGCCGACGATATCGATCTGGTGATGGTGCCGGTGCTGGCCTGGCTGCGCGAGAACCAGCCCGACATTATGGCCACCGAGGAAAAGCGCCGCACCGGCTTCACCTTTAAGGCGGATGTGTTGAGCGACACGCTCTGCGATATCAGCATTAACCTGCAGCTCACCGAGCGCGTGATCGTGAAGCAGGACGGCGACGCGCTGCACGTTAACCATATCGGCGAGCCGCCGCTGCCGGAAAACGTTAACAGGCCGCTGCAGCTTTATGTTAACGGCGAACTCATCAGCGAGCTGGCACCATGAACGGGCTGGACACTTTCGACGACAGGCTGGCCGCGCTGATTGCAAACCTTTCGCCGGCGGCACGTAAGGAGATGGCCCGCACCATTGCGAAGCGACTGCGCGCCGGTCAGCAGCAGAATATTAAACGCCAGCAGGCGCCGGACGGTACGCCGTTTACGCCGCGCAAGACGCAGCCGGCACGCAGCAAAAAAGGCCGGGTAAAGCGTGAGATGTTCAAAAAGCTGCGCACCGCAAAATACATGAAGGCAAAAGCCGGCGCCGTCAACGCCGTGGTGGAGTTTACCGGCAACGTGCAGCGCATGGCCCGCGTGCATCATTACGGGCTGCGCGACAGGCCAGCCCGTGGAAGTAAAGAAGTTCAGTATGAGGCACGACCACTGCTGGGTTTGAATAAACATGATGTAGAATATGTGCAGTCCGAAATAATTAAAAAATTAATTGATTTTTAAATCTGCATTATCTTCCATTTGTTGAACTATCCCATCGTAGCCAGGGTACATTTTAGCCGAACCATATCCATGCTCTGCTAAAAGCATATAGGCTTGCTTAGCCATGTTGCAAGGTAATGTGACTTTAATAAAAATTTTTTCTGATGTACGTGGCCCTGAAATTAAAATCTCATCTTCAATTATCTTATCTAGCGGGCGCCGATCAACCTTAGTCCCTTCAATATCACTTTGTGGCGCAACAGCCTTGATAGGAATGTGAGTAAATAGCCCTTGCTGTGCATTTAAATTAGGATTATCAAAATACGGTGGCGTAATGAACTTTATATCGCAATTAGGTAAAATGAAAAATGGATTTACTATTACTGATTTATTCATACACCAAATGCATAGCTTTCCTTGCCTATTAAGCGCTCCCTTTAAAGCAAAGTACAACGCGACAAATGGGTCATATGTCCAGTCAAGCAGGCGAGTGGGAACTCCGTAGTGTTGTGCAAGGCCAGCAACATCATAAAAATCTTCTGGTATCCAATAATTATTTCCATTAAAAAAATTCAATACGGTTACATCAACATCTGAAGCTAATGTTCTTCTTAAGAAAGGTGAGTGAGGAACCCTAAGCCCTTGCCTGTCAGCAAGTCGGTAAAAATCCCTTAAAAGACAATGCTCCATTTTAATTTGATCAAATTCCAAATTATTTCCGCTTAAAGTTGAAGGTGGCGAGCCAGTGAGCTTAATTAAATCCTCTCGTTTTTCCAAACGCAAAGATAAAGGGATAAGCTTCCATTTTTCATCTGCAACACCTCTAAAAATAAAACCGTTAAGACTATTATTCCACCGAAGAAAGTAGTTTAAAAAGTCAGTAGGGTCAGTAAAGTTCACTTGCTCACAAATCATATCTTACCTCTGCGCAAAGTTGTTTGTTTATGGACAGACAAACCGCATTCGATTGTTTCAGTTACGTACTCATTAAACAATAGCGCCATGAACGAACAACTTGCAGAAATTCTGCGCCTGCTGCGCAACCTGATCCGCATCGGCACCGTGGCCGCCGTCAATCTGGACGACGGGGTATGCCGCGTGGATACGGGAAACAACACCACCGACTGGCTGCACTGGCTTACTGCCCGTGCCGGGCGCTCACGCTCATGGAGTGCGCCGTCAGTGGGCGAGCAGGTGCTTGTCCTTTGCCTCGGCGGCGAGCTGGATACCGGCTTTGTGGTGCCAGGCGTGTTTTCTGACAATAACCCTGCCCCGTCGGCATCCGCTGACGCCCTGCACTGGTCATTCCCGGACGGTGCCGTGATTGAGTACGAGCCGGATACCGGCGCGCTGACCGCAACCGGCATCCAGACCGCGCTGATTAAGGCGGCGGTAAGCATCACCCTGGACAGTCCGCTGGTTGAATGCACCCACACGCTGAAAACCGCCACTTTCGAGCTGACCGGCGGCGGCACCATGAAAGGCGATGTGCAGCACAGTGGCGGCGCGCTCAGCTCTAACGGCAAGGTACTGCACACGCATCAGCATAAAGGCGACAGCGACGGAACAACGGGAGCGCCACTATGACTACTGCGCAATACAGCGGCATGAGCCGCGACACCGGCGAGGTGCTGGCAGACCTTGAGCATATCCGCCAGTCGGTGCGCGACATCCTTACCACGCCGATCGGCTCCCGGATTATGCGCCGCAGTTATGGCTCGCTGTTGTCGGCGCTGATTGATCAGCCGCAGAACGCGGCGCTTCGCCTGCAGATTATGTCTGCCTGCTACATGGCCATTTTGCAGTGGGAGCCGCGCATAAAACTGACGTCCATCAGTTACGAGCCTGCGTTTGACGGCGGCATGGCGGTGGAAATCACCGGCAGCCGCACCGACACCACGCAGGATTTTTCACTAACCGTCCCTGTGAGCTGACCTTATGGCAACCATTGACCTGAGCCAGCTGCCTGCGCCCGATGTGGTTGAGGTGCTGGATTATGAAACGCTGCTGGCTGAGCGCAAGGCCACGCTGATTTCGCTGTACCCCGCAGAGCAGCAGGCGGCGATTGCCCGCACGCTGGCGCTGGAGTCCGAGCCGATCGTGAAGCTGTTACAGGAAAACGCCTACCGCGAGGTGATTCTGCGCCAGCGCGTAAATGAGGCGGCGCAGGCAAACATGGTGGCCTATGCCAACGACGGCGACCTTGACCAGCTCGGCGCGAACAATGGCGTTACCCGCCTGACGCGTACCCCGGCCGACAACACTACCATCCCGCCGACGCCTGCCGTGATGGAAAGTAACGACGATTTCCGGCTGCGCGTGGCGTCTGCCTTTGAGGGGCTGAGCGTGGCCGGGCCGACCGGTGCCTAT
The DNA here is from genome assembly GCF_050113845.1 of Pantoea sp. FN0305. Taxonomy (NCBI): domain Bacteria; kingdom Pseudomonadati; phylum Pseudomonadota; class Gammaproteobacteria; order Enterobacterales; family Erwiniaceae; genus Pantoea; species Pantoea sp. FN0305. The sequence goes on from NZ_JBNJSN010000005.1 coordinate 354,517, forward strand.
GAATACCACGCGAAAAGCGCCGACGGCCGCGTGGCGGATGCCTCAGCCATCAGCCCGTCACCCGCCTGCGTCACCGTCACGGTGCTGTCGCGTGAGGGCAACGGAGAAGCCCCGCCCGACCTGCTGGCCGTGGTGGATGCCGCGCTGAACGATGAGAACGTACGCCCGGTTGCCGATCGCGTCACGGTGCAGTCGGCCGCTATCGTAGATTATGCCGTTGAGGCGGCGCTGTACCTCTATCCGGGGCCGGAGGCTGAACCGGTGCGCGCCGCTGCCGAGAAAAAGCTCGCTGCCTTTGTCAGTGCGCAGGCCCGCCTCGGCCGCGACATTCGCAAGTCAGCGCTGTATCCCGCGCTGCATGTTGAGGGCGTGCAGCGTGTTGAACTGGCGCAGCCCGCCGCTGATGTGGTGTTGGACAAGACGCAGGCCGCCTACTGCACCGGCTACCGCATAACGGTCGGGGGTTCAGATGAGTGATCGCCTGCTACCGTCCGGCTCGTCGGTGCTGGAAGTGGCCGCCGCTGAAGCCTGCGCGAAGATAGAAACCATTCCGGTGCCGCTGCGCAAACTGTGGAACGCGCAGACCTGCCCGGTTGAGCTGCTGCCGTATCTCGCCTGGGCCTGGTCGGTTGACCGCTGGGATGCCAGCTGGCCGGAAGCCACAAAGCGCAGCGTGGTCGCCGCGTCGGAATACGTTCACCGGCATAAAGGCACCATCGGCTCGCTGCGTCGCGTGGTGGAGCCGCTCGGCTATCTGATCCGCATCATTGAGTGGTGGAAAACCGGTGAGGCACCCGGCACGTTCCGCCTGGACGTGGGCGTGCTGGATACCGGCATTACGCAGGAAATGTATAACGAGCTGGAGCGCCTGATTGCGGATGCCAAGCCGTGCAGCCGCCACCTCATCGGGCTGTCGATTAACCTGGACTCAACCGGCGCGCTGCCGGTAGCGGCGGCGGCGTACAGTGGCGATGAGCTGACTGTTTATCCCTACACACCCGAAACCATTACCGTGAGCGGGCCGGGTTATACCGGCGCGGCGGTGCATATTACTGACCTGACGGACGTACACGCATGACAACAAAATTCTATGCCCTGCTGACGAATCAGGGCGCAGCCAAGCTTGCCAACGCGGCCGCGCTTGGTACCAAAATCCAGATTACCGAAATGGCCGTGGGCGACGGCAACGGCTCACTGCCAACGCCTGACGCTTCACAGACCAGGCTCGTTAATGAAAAGCGCCGTGCTGCGCTGAACTCGCTGAGCATAGATGCGGTGAACAGCAGCCAGATAATTGCCGAGCAGGTCATTCCTGAAAATGAAGGCGGCTTCTGGATACGTGAAATCGGGCTGTTTGATGCCGACGGCGATATGGTGGCCGTGGCGAACTGTGCCGAAACCTACAAGCCGCAGCTACAGGAAGGCAGTGGACGGACGCAGACCATCCGCATGATTTTAATCGTGAACAGCACGGCGGCCGTGACGCTGAAAATCGATCCGTCCGTGGTGCTGGCGACGCGTAAGTATGTGGACGATAAAGTGATTGAGGTTAAGGCGTATGCCGACAGCCTGATGGCAAAACATCTGGCCGCCGCCGATCCGCATTCGCAGTACGCACCGAAAGCCAGCCCGACGTTTACCGGTACGCCAAAAGCCCCGACGCCTGCAGCGGGCAACAATTCCACGCAGCTGGCAACCACGGCATTTGTGACCGCTGCGCTTTCGGCGCTGGCCGGAGCGGCACCTGCCACGCTTGATACGCTGAAAGAGCTGGCCGACGCGCTGGGCAATGACCCGAATTTCTCGACCACGGTGCTGAACAAGCTGGCCGGGAAAATGGATATTGCGAAGAATGGCAGCGATATTGCCGACGTGGCGGCGTTTCTTAAAAACCTTGGTTTGGGAGAAGCAAAGTATGTGGTAAGTCGGGGCGCTAACGCGAATGGCTCATGGGCCATCTGGTCAGATGGGGCGATAGAACTTTTCGGCGTCAGTCCTACGATTGTTGATGGACTGTCAAC
>NZ_JBNJSN010000006.1:0-320876 GCF_050113845.1 Pantoea sp. FN0305
TTCAGAATCAGACCTCCCGGCAACTGGTAGCTAAGCGGATTGCCTTTCGTGAAAGCGAATGCAGACATATCAGGAATCTGATTGCTGCCTGTTCCAACCTCTCTTTTTGCCGCTTCGCTTAAACCAAGGTTTTTAAGAAACGCCGCCACGTCGGCAATATCGCTGCCGTTCTTCGCAATATCCATTTTCCCGGCCAGCTTGTTCAGCACCGTAGCGGAGAAGTTCGGGTCATTGCCCAGCGCGTCAGCCAGCTCTTTCAGCGTGTCCAGTGTGGCGGGTGCGCTGCCTGCCAGTGCTGCCAGTGCCGCCTGCACAAACGCTGTGTTTGCCAGCTGCGTGGAGTTATTACCAGCCGCCGCAGTCGGCGCTTTCGGCGTACCGGTAAAGGTCGGGCTGACCTTTGGCGCATACTGCGAATGCGGATCGGCGGCAGCAAGATGTTTCGCCATCAGGCTGTCAGCATAGGCGCGCACCTCGATCGCTTTATCATCCACATACTTCCGCGTTGCCAGCACCACGGACGGGTCAATCTTCAGCGTAATAGCGTCGGTACTGTTCACGATTAAAATCATACGCACGGTCTGCGTGCGGCCGCTTCCCTCCTGCAGCGCGGGCTTGTAGGTTTCCGGCGTGTTACAGACCGCAATCAGCGTCCCCTCTGCATCGAACAGCCCCATTTCCCTGATCCAGAAGCCCCCCTCTGTTTCCGGGATAACCTGCTCAGCAATAATCTGGCTGGCGTTGGCCGCGTCCACGCTCAGGGTATTAATCGCAGCGCGGCGCACTTCGTTAACCAGGCGTGTCTGGCTGGCGTCCGGCGTGGGCAATGAGCCGCCGCCGTCACCTACAGCCATCTGGGTAATGTTCAGCTTTGTGCCCAGCGCGGCGGCGTTGGCAATCTTTGCGGCGCCGAGGTTGGTCACGATTGCATAATATTTTTGTGTCATGGTCCCACTTCCATCAGGTCAATAACATGGATCGCCGCGCCGCCATAAAGCGGTCCGCTGACGGTAATCAGTTCAGGTGTGTACGGGTAAACGGTGAGATCGTCACCGTCATAACTGCCTGCAGCCATAACGGTTTCGCCGCTTACCTGCAGGTTGATAGACATGCCCAGCAGGTGACGGCTGCACGGGCGGGCATCGCTTATCAGGCGCTCCAGCTCCTGATAGGTTTCCTCCGTAATGCCCTGGTCCTGCACGCCAATATCCAGCCGGAAGGTGCCTGGTGCCTCGCCGTTCTGCCACCATTCAATAACGCGGATAAGAAAACCGAACGGCTCCACCACGCGGCGCACCGCGCTGATGGTTCCCTTGTGCTGATGGATGTAAAACGCATCCTGTACCACCTTGCGCTTGACGCTCTCCGCCCAGCTCTCATCCCAGCGGTCTACCGAAAATGCCCAGGCAAGGTACGGTAAAAACTTTACCGGGCAGGTTGCCGGGTTCCACAGTTCACGCAGCGGCACCTTCAGCCCGGCCAGGTCGCTGCAGGCAGCGGCCAGCCTGCGCTCAGTGGCAGATGAACCTGGCGGCAGCAGGCTGTTGTTCAGGCTCATACCGCTCCCCCTGCAGCGTCACCCGCCACCGTTATCAGCGTGCCGGTGCAGTAACCTGCCTGCGTGCGGTCCATGATAATGTCGCTGGCCGGTTCGACCATTTCCACCCAATCCACGCCAGCCACACGCAGCACTGCCCCGTAAGAGTCCTGGCGCACGCTGCGCCCCAGCTTCGCCTGTTCTTTCAGGTAGGCGGCCAGCGCCGCGTTAGCGGCATCCAGACAGGGACCGGCCACCACACCGTCATAAAGATGCAGCCTGGCTTCCACGCGGTAGGGGAATATCTCAGCGCCCTGCACCGTCACGCGGTCCGCCACCGGGCGCACGCTTTCGTCATTCAGCGCGCTGTCCACAACAGTCAGCAGGTCAGCCGGTGCCGTGCCGTCTCCTTCCCGGCTCAGTACGGTAATTAACACCTCAGCCGGGGCCGGGCTGGTTGCCGATACGTCCGCCACGCGCCCGTCAGCGCTTTTGGCATAGAACTCATAGGCCGCTTTGGGTCCGGCCACGCTTAGCCCCTCAAAGGCATCCGGCACACGCAGACGCAGGTCATCGTCCGTTTCCATCTCCGCTTCAACCGGCGGGATAGCCTCCGGGTCCGCCGGAGTAATGGTCAGGCGCTTCAGGTTGTAATTCGCCGCCAGCTGATCCAGATCGCTGCCGAGCGCATAGGCCACCATTACCGCCTGCGCGGCTTCGTTAATGCGCTGGCGCAGCAGGATTTCCCGGTAGGCATTTTCCTGCAGCAGCTTAACCACCGGTTCAGACTCCAGCGCCAGCGTGCGGCGCACCGCCTCCTGCTCATCGGCCGGATGCAGCGCGATAAACGCCGCCTTGCGCTCCGCCAGCAGCGTTTCAAAGTCCGGCACCTCCACCACTTCCGGCGCGGGCAGTTGTGAAAGGTCAATTACCGCCACTGTTTCCTCCCGTTGAGACGTTCATGCCCAGCGGCGAACCGTCCGCACGCTGCCCGGTTAACTCCACCTGCAGGGAGCCGTCATAGTTGCGGCTGACCTGCAGGGCACTGAGCCTGATACGCGGTTCCCAGCGGCTCAGCGCGGCGTAGATGGCGGCCATCAGCTGCAGGTTCAGCGCATCGTTCTGCGGCTGGTCCATCAGGGCAAACAGCATTGAGCCGTATTCACGCCGGGCAATGCGGCTGCCCTGCGGGGTTACCAGAATGTCGCGGACCGACTGCCGGATATGGTCGGTGTCCGTCAGCGCCCTGCCGGTCTGCTGATTCATGCCGAGATACATCACTGCGGGCCTCCTGACGTATCGCTGCCGGACCTCACGCCACCGTGTTTGTGCTTATCCACCACCACGTCGTTAGAACTCATGGCGCCGCCGCTCTGCGTCACGCCGCCGTTAATGGTCATTTCCGCGTTGATTTCTGCCTGCTCAGCGTTAAGCGCAAAGCGCTTCGTGTTCAGCTCCATATTTTCGGCCCCCTCTATCACCACGTTCTGCACGCCCTTAATCAGCCAGCGGTGCCTGGCCGGGTCATATTCAAACCAGCCGCCGTCCGGGTATGCGGTCACGCTGCCCTCTTCTGAATCGGACGGTGGCGGGAAGGTATTGGAATAAATAGCAGGCAGCGCAAAGGCGGTTTCCAGATGGCCGCCGAGGCTCAGCAGGACAACCTGCTCTCCCACGGTAGGCGCCCACCATGTGCGGGTGCTGCCGGCGCGTAGGGTCAGCCAGCTAATCCAGTTGGTTTCAAGGTCGCCCGTTTTCACCCGGCACAGCCAGTTGTCCCGGTCCACTTCCGACACAATGCCGGTGCGGATCAGGTTGGTGATAAGGCGCATGATTTCGGTGAGTTGTGCGTTCATAAAGGAAGGTTGCCATGAACTAAGGTTGACAGGCAGTAGTAGGCATTGTGTGAGATGTGATACAAATATTTATCTGTACGGACCCATTGAGCTGATATTTTACCTGCTTTAAATTAAATCAGAATGAACATGAGGCGGCATAAATGAGTTTTTTGAGTGAAGTTAATGTTTTCTTAGATAGCATTCCTGAATGGGTGTCATCCTTTATCACTGCATTAATGGGCGCATTTGTTGGGGGGGTATTTACTCTTAAAGGTGTCGATCGCGAGGCTAAGATTACTCGGGCAGGAGCAGAAAGGGAGTCACTTGAGTTACAATTGTCAGTATTGAAAGGAGTTAAAGGCGAAGTTTCTACTCTAATTAACCTATATAATAAAAGGATGCAACATCACATTGATAATATCGGCCCTGGAAAAATGCTGGATTTTATTTTCCCTATTGGAGACGATAATTTTACCTTCTATGAAAAAAATGCAAATATCATTGCAAAATTAAATGATAACCCAAGAGATTCAATAATTAATATCTACACTTATACTCGCTCATTAATACAGACTTTTAAAGGTAATAATGATCTTGCTGTAGAATATGAAAGAATCCTCTTCGATATGGCCGATAACAATAAAGATAAGGAGATGTATAAAAGATTGCGTGATAAAAAAATCGAAGTAATGATTGATTATGCGCAGGAAATCAAAGCGATTGATGCAGAGCTCAGAGAGACTGTTGATAAAGGATTTAATGTCATTGATCAAGAAATAAAGATTTTGAAAGAATTAATAAAATCATGTAAGTAAAATATTAATAATAAAGCGCATAATTTCGGTGATTTGTATGATCATAACTACATCATGCCTACTAAGCTCGTCTGCGGGAGTTAATCTTCATTGTTTGGTAGTTGGTACATATACTGATACTTCGTCTGAAAAGGAGAAAAAATCGTGGACATTGATAAATTAAATGCTTTTTTAGCTACTGCTATCGGCGGTATTATCTTTAAATGGCTGGCCGGTGCAATTAAGTCTTGCTGGAGTTGGTTAAACAAAACTCACCCAGAAGAACAATTTTTAATTGATGATTTAAATTTCAGCGCACCTACAATTAGAATCACTTATTGTAAGTATAAGAAAAACACAAGAGCTAAAACAACATCCTCAAAGTATACCCAAATTATACTTGGTGGCTTTATTATTTTAGTTTGCCTAATCTTCTTTTATAGCTTTACTAAAATACTTATCAATGGCCCTATTCAATGGGTTGATTTTAAGCACAAAACCACCCAAGATAAAATCTGGATAAAACCAGGCGAAGCTAAAAACCCTGAAGATAAAAACATTTGGAAAATAACTGCTGAAACTTGCTTAAAAAAAGATGAGCTTAAAGAAATAAAAGCAATCAAAGAAGAAACAAAATCTTTTATATGTGATTACATGTTAGCCCCAAAAAAGAAAGAAGAAATAAAAAAATACGCAGACAAAAACTTCTTAACAATAATGGTAATGGCACCTATAGTTTTGTTTTCACTAATTTATTTTATGTCGTTGGGTGTTGCAATGATCGTAGATGTATACATAACAAATAAAATTACTGAATATAATAAAAAAGAAGCAGAAAAAAGCTATCAGTATTTAACCTAAATCAATTGTCAATTAGCCAGCGCAGCAAAGCCTCCTGCACCGTGGTTTCCACATCATCATCCACGCCCAGCAGGGGACGCGCTGCGTATTTCACTTCAGGTCCGCCCCGGCTCACCCGGTCGCGCAACCCGTAGTGATGCACACGGGCAAGACGCTGCACCTGCCCGGTAAACCGGACCTCTGCCTGGCTGGCATTCGCCTGCGCTTTGAGGTATTTCGCCGTTTTCAGCTTCGTAAACATTTTGCGCTTAACCCGCCCCTGTTTTGTCCGGGCGGTCATCCGGCGCGGCTCCCATGCCGTTCCGTCCGGCGCACGCTGCGCGGTGATGTTCTGCTGCTGTATGCGCCGGACGTCCCGCGCCACCTCTCGCAGCATCCGGGTGCGCGCTGCCGGTTCCAGGTTTGCCAGCAGCGCGGCCAGCCAGTCGTCAATCTTTTGCAGTTCATCCATCAGCGGCCCGTCCAGTATTCTTCCGGCTCGTCCGGCTCCGGTACGGCTTCAACCTGCATCTGTCCGTCAACTTCCCGCGCCAGCACCCGCTCCGTCAGCTTCAGGTTCAGGCTGAGGTCACAGGCACCGTTGCCCAGAATATCCACCTCAAAGGTAAACAGCTTTCCCCGCTCGTCAGGGCTCTGCAGCGCATCAGGCTGATTGTCCCGCAGCCAGTAGAGAATAGGTGCCATCAGCAGGTTCTGGTCACCGGTGAAATCCGTCACCACCACGTTCAGGGTGTAGCGGTACTCCCATGAGATGGACGCGGCAGCGGTGGCAACCAGCGAACCGTTATCCACAAACAGGTGCAGCCGGTCCGGGTTCTCCCGCACGTAGGGCACCGCCTTATTCAGGGCGTGGCGTAAGGACTGCGGTTTGTTCATCGTCTTTTTCCTGACAGTTCACTATGGTGTCCACCTTGTCCGCGCAGTTCGCCCAGGCGGCTTCCGTCTCATCCAGCAGGCGCATCAGATCGCCGTTACTGCGCGGGGCGGCTTCCGGCAGGTGGCAGCGCGTTATTCTGGGACAGCCAGTCACGGTAAGACTGACCTCCGCTGATGGCCGGTCGCTGGCGCAGCCGGACAGCAACAGCAGGCAAAGGGGCAGCATCCCAGCGGCGATAGGCTTCATTTTCACGGGTCAGGTCCTCGATATGGCGCTGGCGCGTCTGCAGCAGCGCACGGGTTTCTTCGGCTGCCGCATAAAGCCGGGTCTGCTCCCGGCTGTTGGTCTGCGTCAGGATATTCAGGGCAATCAGCTGGCTGTTTTTCTGGTTCAGCTTCGCTTCCAGCGCAGTCAGCTCCTTTTCCTGGCTGCGGCTTTGCTGCTCAGCCCTGTCCAGCCGCCACGTCTGAACGCACATCGCCGCGATCGCCATCAGCAGCACTGCCACCAGTGCGCGCATCACGCCGCCCCCTTCAGGCACCAGGCCATTTCCCGCCCACGGCGGTTATCCAGCCCCTGATGAAATACACCGTTCACGTAAACCCAGCGCGGCAGCTGACGGCAGGCATCCGCCCAGCGGCGCTGGTTCAGCAGCTTCACCAGCGTAGAGCCGCAGGCGTTGCCGGTGCCCACGTTGAATGCAAACGACACCACCGCGTCATAGACATGCTGCGGCAGCCGCGTGACGATGCACCGGCCCAGCGCTGCCTCCGTACGCAACACGTTGGTAATCAGGCTTTCCGCCGCCTGCCGCTCCGTGATGGCTTTGTCCGGCACCACGCCGTGGGTGTTGCCGATCCCGTCCGTCCATTTTCCGGCGCTGCACTGGTACGGCTGCAGCCTGCAGCCCTCAAAACCGGCAATCAGCTTCAGCCCTTCCACCGAGGTGTGCAGCTGCTGAAAGCCCGGCAGCGTGGCGGCAATCGCCAGCACCACGCCCACCGTACAGCGCCTAACGGTTTGCAGATTCATAGTCACTCCGGCTGATGCGGCCGCTTTCCAGCAGCTGGTAGGTTTTGCGCTTGTAGTACCAGCTGATAAGCGTCATCAGCACGCCCAGCGCCAGCCCCACAAGGGTGGAAATATCTTTCAGCGACATCTCACCCAGCCAGGCCATCGCCACCGCGATGCACCAGGTGATAAACGCGCTGATGCGTTCTGTTGTCATGGTTTCAGTCCCAAAGCTGTACGGTCTGCGCAGTGGCTGCAGGCGTAACGTCCGGCAGCTCCACCTCCAGCCCGTGGGGTAAAAAGGGGCCGTGTGAAGCCAGCCCCGGATTCGCCTGCAGCACCTGCTCCGTCAGCCCCTGCGTGCGCCCGTAGTGACGCCAGCAAAGCGCATCCACCGTGTCATACTGCTGCGCACGCACTTTCATCAGATAAGCTCCACGATGCTGTGCGGCCGGTCCTGCACGCGGCTGATGGCCCAGCGCGCATCCCGCCACAGATCGCCCGAGGCATCCTCCAGCGCCTCCCCGCGCTTCACGCCTGCCGCCGTGGCGTCATAGTCCTGATAACGCTCGTTCAGCACCGCCCGCGTCCAGCACCACACCGCGTTGCGGTAGTGATGAACGCGCTGGCTCTGCCCGGCCAGCTTTTCTGCCGGAACCGCTGCCAGCGACACATAGCCCAGCTGCTGCTGGCGGGTGCGGTAGTCGTACAGCTCCGCGTTCACTTCAGAAATGGCGGTCAGCACCACCTGACGCAGACGGGGCGCGGTCACGGTGCCGTCCGTTCGCATGGCGCTGCGAAAATCTGCCAGGTTAAGGTCCGGCCAGAACGGCGTGTTTTCGATAATTTCCGGCGTGTCCGGTGCCTGCTCCGGCGCTACAAAGTTCATTGCCGTGGTTCTCCTGAATTAGTTGGGCGGTGGACGGGGTTTTGATAAGGCCATGCCTGTCGCCACCCCGTGCCGCCCCGCGCGTGGGCACGTCCGGTTATCAGCTGGCATTGCGCAGTCGGCGCTCCAGCTGTTCAATGTCTTTTTTCACTCCGCAGCGCTCGTCCAGCTGCAGGGCGGTTTTTAAGTGGTTAAGGGCAGTGGCGGGATCGCTTTCACGCAGCAGCCAGCCCAGCGACTTGTGCAGGCGGGCACGGGACTGGTCCGGCATATCCAGCTCTCCCACCGCATCCAGCGTCTGCAGCAGCAGCCCCGCATCAAACGGGGTGCCAGCCAGCAGCGCCGCCTTTGCCGCGTCGGCCATTTCTTCAGCCAGCAGCGTCTGCACGTTGCGGTTAAAGCCCTGCGGCATCACCCAGCCGTGCTTCAGCGCATGGCGGCCAATCAGCAGCGCCCCGGCATAATCCCCCGCATCGATGCGCCAGAGCATCACGTACATCAGCACGTCATCCTGCTGCGCGCCGTTGGCGGCCAGCACACCGTCCACCCAGTGGGCATATCCGGGCAGCACTTCCTGCTTGATTTCGGCTTTCTTGACCGTGGACTGGACGCCCTTGAGGCGGCGGCGGTCTTCACCCAGCTGCATCAGCATCAGGTCGTAGCCCTTTGCATGGCGAACGCTGCCGCCCTGGCGGGCGGCCTGTTCGGCCTGAATGCGCAGGCGGTGCTGCCGTGCGGGACTCAGGCTCATGCGTTACGCTCCGGTATCAGCTGACGCGCTGAAGTCGCCGGTGGTGATGTTTTCAACCAGCGCCGCGCAGCGGTAGTCCTCCACCACGTACGCCTCGTTAACCGATTCAAAGTTTTCGATGCGATCGCGCTTCGGATTGTCGATAACCGAGCGGCGGCGGGTCTCCTCCTGCCAGTAGATGGACAGGTTATCCAGACGGGTAATCAGCACGGCATTCGCCGGGAAGAACGGCGCGCGCACGGCCTGCAGGCCGCCCATGCGCTTCTGGCTGATAATGAGGTCGGCGGCCAGTTTCTCCGTGTTGGCCTGGTCACTGTTAACCAGCGGGAAATATTTATCGGATAACAGCTCACGTCCGCAGACCACGACCAGCCCGTCATCGTCCTGGAAAATCGGGTCAATCAGCTCGTTCACTGCGTCCATCACCAGCGCGTCCAGGTTGGCGTAGGTGCCACCTTTGCCCACCTTCACCGGCTCCGCCGTGGTCACGCCGTCTTTGGTCACGCTGCCCATGACGTTGTCCGGCGCATCCTCACGGATTTTCTGCAGCCAGCCCTTGTTTACGTCCTGCAGCAGCGGGTTTGCAGCACGGTCAGAGGTTTTGGCGCGCTTCACGCCGTTAAAACCGATCATGATGCGGTCCAGTGCCTGACGCTTCACGATGGCGTCACGGATACGCACCTGGAAGTCCTGAAACTTGGCCCACAGGTCCAGCTTCGCGTAGGTCAGCACGGTGTCGAAGTTGGTCTGCTCACACTTGTATTCCACGTCCGCCATCAGCGTGGGGTCGGTCGGCTCACGCTCTTTCGTCGTGGTGTCGGTGGTGCCTGCAATGGTGCTGCCCACGCCAAGACCCAGCAGCTGGCCGGACTGCTCCGCCACGCCCATCACGTTAATCAGGGTCAGGAACGCAGTGGACTGCTGGATCTGGTCCTCCAGCGTCTGCGCCACGGACGGCTCCACGCTGAACTTGCTGGAGAGTTCAGTAATTTCCACACCATTCAGGCGGGCCAGCTGCTGCAGGTAGGCGTTAAAGGCAAAGCGGGTATTCTTTTTCATTGGGTCTGTTGCTCCATCAGCAATTGGTCAGGGTGCCTGCCGGTGCGTCACCGCCCGGTGCGCGCTGGCGATAATCGTTGCGGCTGTCCTGACGGCTCAGCTGTTCCTGCAACGCATCAAACGCGGCTTTGTATTCATTCAGTCCGGCTTCCAGCTCGCCGGTGCGTGCTGCCTGCTCCTGCAGGGCGGCATCGGTGCGGGCGCTGAAGTCCTGGTATTCGGTGGCGATCAGCTCAACCGCCTGATGCACATCCGAAAAGCGGGCATCGTCGGACTGCTGCTTTTTACGGAACAGCGCGGTGACGCTGGCGAACAGGCCTGGCTTTTCATCCGGCACCTCTTCCAGCTCGATGACGGTTTCAACGGCGGCAGTAAACAGGTTGTCCGGGTGCTTTTTGCGGTTCGCCAGCGGGTTCTGCGCGGCGCTGGCGCTGAAGGCCAGCATTTCGGTGCCGAGGCTCGCCGGGTCGTCGGTCACCGCCAGGCCAATCAGGTAGGCTTTGCCGGTGTCGGCAAACTTCGGCGCGACCTCCATCGAGGTAAACAGCTTCTGCATTTTCCCGGTCATGGTGACCAGCTCGTCGGTCGGGGAAATGGTGGCAAACAGCCCCAGCTTGCCGTCCAGCAGACCACCCTGGATTTCTTCCGTGTCCAGCGCATCCACCACGCCAAAGCGGCGGAACGGGCTGTCAGGCGTGTAGCCCTTGATGTGTTCCATGTTGATCACGGCGGTGTAGACCTTCGGGTCATAGTTCGCCGCCATATCTTCCAGCCAGTCGCGCTGGATTTCGCGTCCGTCCGTGGTGGCACCTTCCACCCCGATCCGGAAACGCTTTGCTTTCACTGCCATAGGTCAGGCTCCGTTGAGGAAAAACTCGTGAGGCCCTATGTTTGCGGCGGAAGGGTGCCTGAAACAACGCGGGAACATTGTGTGAAAAACCACACAAAGCACGGCGGCAGAAAAGCAGGCGGCGGGACCGTATTTTGTGCCCATGACTACGATGATGACGCCCGACGACCTCGATCCCCGCAGGCAGGCCATGCTCCTGTACTTTCAGGGATACCGTATCGCCCGCATTGCTGAAATGCTGGGAGAGAAGCCTGCGACCGTTCACAGCTGGAAGAAGCGCGACAAGTGGGGCGACTATGGCCCGCTTGACCAGATGCAGCTCACCACGGCTGCGCGTTACTGCCAGCTCATCATGAAGGAGCAGAAAGAAGGGAAAGACTTCAAGGAAATTGACTTGCTGGCGCGCCAGTCCGAGCGCCACGCCCGCATCGGCAAATTCAGCAACGGCGGGAACGAAGCGGACCTGAATCCGAAGGTGGCGAACCGCAACAGCGGACCACGCAGGCCGCCGGAAAAGAATGTGTTTTCAGACGAACAGATCGAGAAGCTGCAGGAGATTTTTCACGGCTCGATGTTCGGCTATCAGCGCCAGTGGTGGGAAGCCGGTAACAAGCACCGTATCCGCAACGTGCTGAAGTCGCGCCAGATTGGTGCCACCTTCTACTTTGCCCGCGAAGCGCTGATTGATGCGCTGACCACCGGGCGCAACCAGATTTTCCTGTCGGCCAGTAAGGCGCAGGCGCACGTTTTCAAACAGTACATCATTGAGTTTGCCAAAGAAGTGGACGTGGAACTGAAAGGCGACCCGATGACGCTCAGCAACGGCGCGTGCCTGTACTTTCTGGGCACCAACGCCCGCACCGCGCAGAGCTACCACGGCAACCTGTATCTGGATGAATATTTCTGGATACCGAAATTTCAGGAACTGCGCAAGGTGGCGTCCGGTATGGCGCTGCACAAAAAATGGCGACAGACCTACTTTTCCACGCCGTCCAGCCTGACCCACAGCGCCTATCCGTTCTGGTCCGGCGCCCTGTTCAACCGGGGCCGCGCCAAAGCCGATCGCGTGGACATTGACCTGACGCACCCGAACCTGTCGCCGGGCCGTTTCTGCGATGACGGCCAGTTCCGCCAGATTGTCACCGTGGAGGACGCGGTGCGCGGCGGCTGTAACCTGTTCGACCTTGACCAGCTGCGCCTGGAGTACAGCCCGCCGGAATACCAGAACCTGCTGATGTGTGAGTTTGTGGACGACCTGGCGTCCGTGTTCCCGCTCACGCTGCTGCAGGCGTGCATGGTGGACAGCTGGGAAGTCTGGACCGATTTTGAGGCGCTGGCCCTGCGCCCGTTCGGCTTCCGGGAAGTCTGGATAGGCTACGACCCGGCCAAAGGCACGCAGAACGGCGACAGCGCCGGGTGCGTGGTGATCGCCCCGCCTGCCGTGCCGGGCGGCAAGTTCCGCATCCTGGAGCGCCACCAGTGGCGCGGCATGGACTTTCGCGCCCAGGCGGAGGCTATCAGAAAGCTGACGCAACAGTACAACGTGACCTATATCGGCATCGACTCAACCGGCGTCGGCCTGGGCGTTTATGAAAATGTGAAGATGTTCTTTCCGGCGGTGAAAGAGTTTGTCTACAACCCGAACGTAAAAAACGCCCTGGTACTGAAGGCGTACGACATTATCAGTCATCAGCGCCTGGAGTTTGACGCCGGGCACCTCGACATCGCGCAGTCATTCATGGCGATCCGCAAAGCCGTCACGGCCAGCGGCAACCGCCCCACCTATGAAGCCAGCCGCAGCGAGGAAGCCAGCCACGCGGATCTCGCCTGGGCGACCATGCACGCGCTGGCAAACGAACCCCTGCAGGGCGAAGCGGCCCACACCCGCAACATTATGGAGATCTGTTAAATGAGCAAACGAAAAAGCCGCGCCCGCACGCAGCCGGTAAGCCAGCCGGAAAAAATGACCGGCGCACCGGCGGCAGAAGCGTTCACGTTTGGCGATCCAGTGCCGGTTCTCGATCGCCGCGAACTGCTGGACTACGTGGAATGCGTGGTGATGGACCGCTGGTATGAACCGCCGGTGAGTTTTGACGGGCTGGCGCGCACGTTCCGCGCCGCCGTACATCACAGCTCACCGATTAACGTGAAGCGCAATATTCTGACCGGCACCTTTATCCCGCATCCTTTGCTCAGTCAGCAGGCTTTCAGCCGCTTCGTGCAGGATTATCTGGTGTTTGGTAATGCCTATCTGGAGAAGCGCACTAACCGCCTTGGCGGCCTGTTGTCGCTGGAGCCAGCGCTGGCAAAATATACCCGGCGCGGCACCGATTTGGATACCTACTGGTTTGTGCAATATGGCCTGACCACGCAGCCCTACCAGTTCACGCCGGGCAGCGTTTTCCACCTGATGGAACCGGACTTAAACCAGGAGATTTACGGCCTGCCGGAATACCTGTCCGCCATTCCCTCTACCCTGCTGAACGAGTCGGCCACCCTGTTCCGCCGGAAGTATTACCTTAACGGCAGCCATGCGGGCTTCATCATGTATGTCACCGATCCGGCGCAGAGTCAGGAGGACGTGGACAGCATGCGCAAGGCGATGCGCAGCGCGAAAGGCCCAGGCAATTTCCGTAACCTGTTTATGTACTCGCCGAGCGGGAAGAAGGACGGGATTCAGATTATCCCGTTGTCAGAAGTAGCGGCAAAGGATGAGTTTTTGAATATCAAGAACGTGTCACGGGATGACATGATGGCCGCACACCGCGTGCCGCCGCAGATGATGGGGATTATTCCTAACAACACTGGGGGGTTTGGAGATGTGGAGAAAGCCAGCCGGGTTTTTGTGAGGAATGAACTTGTTCCATTACAAAAACGCTTTGAAGAGCTTAATGCATGGCTTGGCGAAGAAGTTATCAGGTTTGAGGAATATATATTAAATTAAGCAAAAAAGGGGCTTACTCAGCCCCTAAAAATTAATTGAAAATCATGAATATAGATATATCTAGCATCGATATGAATGCTTCAACCCTACCCTGCTATATTTTACCTCCACCTCCTATTATATTAGTAGTTTCCTGGAGCAACACATCTTTAACATCCTTTATTTTTTGAATATCTTCAACTCCCTCTGAATATATGTCACTCATGTGCATATCGATGCTGGCTCTTTTTGATTTAAAAGAAGAGTCACATTCTGAACAATAGTCTATGAATGCGTTTAAAGAAATGTTCTTTTTCTTACATACCCCTAAAAGATGCTCTAAGCTATCAATAGTAATATAATATACGCGACTGAGTGGAATTGGTAACACCCCATATTTTATTGTAATTTCAGAGCTTAATGATTTGTAAATTAATGATTCTACATCTAAACCATTAGAAAGATAATGATCTCTATGTACAACTACTATTATAGATAGCTTTTTGCTCGTTCCAATAACCCCTGATTTTAAAAGATTAAAAGCAGTATGCTCACCTTGGAAAATCCCTTTAATAAAGCTGGATTTTAGCCTTTGCCTTATTCTTTCAGGGTCACTAGTAGTTTTTATGTAAGGAGCAGGCTCTATTGCCTTGCAGTCAATTAAAATATAACCATCATGTTCATGAATAAGAAAATCAACAGACTTTCCATCCAGTTTGTTTTTCTTATATAGTTCTTTAATTCCATTTTCATTGATAAATTTATAGCCATAACAATTGAAAACATCAGCAGTATAATTCTCAAGTACTTTCCCAAAGGCAACTTTATATTCTTCTTGGAAATTATCCTTTAGTATTTCTGGCACTAAATTTACCAATCCTGTTTTCAATATCTTTTTAGAAAATACAACCAAACCTTCTTTTGCTAGCATTGCAGGTTTTCTTAGCATAGGAGTATCTTCATAATACTCTATAATCAAATCATGATGATATTTATATCCATCAATAAATCCTCTTATATCCTCAGCCTTTAATGAAATTAAATTAAAAAATTTCTTTACTTGCCCAATGCCAACCAATGGAACCCAATGAAGAATAAAAAGCTTATAAGGAAAAACTTCAGAATCATTTCTTTTCTTAATCAAGGCCATGATAAATAAATAGCTAGCCATCCGGTAATAATTATTCATTTCAAGACCGGTAATTTTATAAAAACTTTCTTTGAAGTAAGGATCCCCATCACAATACCAAATATACTGTCTAATTAATGATGTGTAGTTAAATTTATCCGAATGCTGATATAGAAGCTGATTTATCGTTATCCTCCTAACACCCAGAATTAAATTGTCTTCAGCGTTTAAATTAGAAGCTTCAGATTGCAAATCATAGATTCTATTTATAATTTTAACGAATTCACTATAAGACATACTCCTTGCATTCCTGCTTTCCGGGGATGAAAATTTCCATTTTAATGCAAGGAAGCAACACCAAGGAAAATTGTAAACTATTCCATATTTTTCATTACGGAACGAATGGAAGTGCCTATAAAAATTTTCAAGGAAGTCATGATCTTTAAATCTTGCCAGTTTTTTCTTGATGGCCTTTGCTTTTATAGAGTATGAAATAGGAGTTAACGTTTTCATCCTGATTGACATTTTTCACCTAACCAGCGTTTTAAGCATAGAAATCATTGGAAATTATTCGGAATTCGTAGCTTGTGAATCATCGTCGTTGATTTTACATTTTAGCTAAACAAAATCCCCAATTTATTTATGAATGCCTAAAAATCTACGTCAGCGCGCGCTCGTACCCCCGCCACGCCTGCCCGCTTTATGTAGCGGTTTTCATGCACCTGCATGACATACGGAAAAGCCCGCCGGGACTGGCGGGCTTCAATGCTGGCGATCCTTTGGGGATCATGCGAATTCATGCGGCATAGTCATGCACGCCAAGTTATCACCGCCGCACTACCAGTTATCACTCTGAAATTTGCATTGAACGGTTGTACTCGTGATTACGCAGGCGCGCCATCAGTTCGTCTGTTAGTTCTGATACCCATTCTATTGCCAGACGTTTTTCCTGATCGCTACAGTCACTGACAGAAACAAGTTTTAAAAAGAAATCAATACGCTGGAGTTTTACTGACTCCAAAAGATAGTCCTGCATGTCGCCTCCTTCACTCTGCTCACTGGATATATATACAGTATAAAAAATTTCAGATGATGTGAAACTTTTTTTAACTTTCAATGGGATTGATCTGATGCTCTCAGCTGCCGATACGCTTCTCCTGTAACCTGCCGTTCTGATAGAAAAGCTTCATTTTTGCCCCACTATCGAGGTTGGCGCCCCTCAAAAGCAGCGCTATTTCCTCATCACTGCCATCGAACCCCCGGCTTTTTAACTCCAGCTCTAATCGTCGGCGCTGCGGCCCCGTACAGTTATTGACAGAACTCCAAGGGGCGGCAGAGCCGCCAGAAAAACCTGCCTCCGCTGGCGCTTCGGCTTTGGCGACCTTTTCCCAATTAACCAGACGCGTGGGGATTTCAGAGCCATAGACTTGCGGTGAGTAGATGCCCTGGATGCGCTGCACGTCTTCCGCATACTCGTTGCCCTGCTCAGTGATTTCGTAGCAAAGGCGGATAACCAGATCTTCACGGGAAACCAGCGGCCCACCCTGCGCCTGTGTATAGGACGCCCAGCAACCCACGTCAGCGGCAGCCAGCACGGCGTCCATCTTCGGATCAGGCAGCTGCTTATCACGCAACCGGCGCAGCTCACGCCATACCGTAACCGGTGCGCCACCAATCTGCTGGAACTGACGAATGGACCAACGGGACGCCCAAGCGGAAACGGCCTTCGACATATCGCGCAGGCTTTCTCCCGTTTCGTCGTCCTTTTCGCCGTCCAGCGCGTAGCCGTCGATGTTTTTGGAGATATATTTGGCGATATAACCCGTAGCGCTGCCCTTGGCCGGATCGATGCTTTCGGCATGGAATCGCGCCCGGCGCGCCTCTGGCGTTTTCAACTCCGCGCTTTCTTCCTGATAAGCGTAATAACGCATAATCTCCTGCACCCGCTCCCGGTGTTCCGGCAGCATAAACAGCAGCATGTGCCAGTGCGGCGTTCCATCGTGATGCGGCTCCACTACGCGGAAGCCAAAAACGTGAATGTCTTCACGTGAGAGCGCGGCCCGGATTTTTGACCAGACCTTGCAGAGATAGCGCTGCGTGTCTTTGGGGCTGGCACCGTTCCACTGCGACACGAAGCCGCCTTTACTGTATACGGCGTGATACTTTGACGGCGCTGTAAGTGTGTAGAACTCACCAACGCATCCGGTTTCATTGGCTATGTCCTCAAAGCCGCGCATTCGCACCATCAGCTCGCACCGGCGAACGGCCGGATTTGCGTTGCTGCGGTTAACCATATCTTCCAGGGCAATGCGATCACCTTCGTCGTTGATAAGGTCGAAGCGTTTGAAAAACTCCCGGTTGCGTTTCTTCTGCTCCACCCATTCGCCCAAGGTGCCACGGGACACATACGGCGAAGCGGTTTTTTGTACCTGACCGACGGCGATAGCCATATGCTCACGCTGCAGATCGCGCATTTTCTTCAGGCGTCCGCGCCACCACTCCGGGGCCATCATTCGCAGCAGGCCGGACTGCGCCTTACGCAGCGGCAGCGTGCCCCGACCAGTCTGATATTCAGCCCGGTAAGGCGGCATGGTACCGGTAAGCGCGGCCAGTTCGGAAAGGTAGCGGTAGGCAACCAGCGTGATCGCCTCTTCGTCGGCGTCATCCGGCAGGGTCACGGCGGTCGTGAAATCAGCCAGACTCTGCGCCATGAAGGTGCCGACCTTATAGGCAAGATCGCGGACGTCCTGACGGTCCAGCGTAGGCAGGCGCTCCAGCTGTTTGATAAACGGCAGCTCACTTGCGGCCGTTTCGGGCAAGCTGTAGCGGCTGCGGACAAGCTGCAGGCGTGGCAATACGTTCTGGCCGATAGTCTGGCGTAAAAACGTATTGGCACGGCGACGGCCCTGTTTTCCGTCTGTCAGCAATCTGGCATAGCGCTCACCAAAATAACCAGCGAGAAAATCTGGCATATCGTGCAGATACTGACTGCGCCAGTCGTGATCCGTGGCGTCCTGGTGCCACAGCCTCAGCTCCGTCAGGGTGATGTCCTTCGGCGCGCCCGGCGCAAAGAACTCACGCCGCATCTGATTAACGGCGTGATAGCTTCCCTGAAGAATTTCCATTACGGCTTCAGTCATGTGCGGCCCGCAGCTCAGCCAGCGCCATTTCGGCCAGCTCCGCCAGCCTGCGGGTTTCAGCCACATAGCTGCTGACCGTTTCCATCCCTTTACGTAGCACCTGATACCCGACCGCATCGGACACCAGGTCACGCACCAGCAGCACGGGGCTGCTGTAAAGGGCCATGACTTCCGAAACCTGCCTGCGTACGCCCTCCTCTTCCCGCCAGCTGAATTTCTCTAAAGCAATAAGCCGGGGCTTGCCCGGCTGCTTCTGCTGCTTTACGGAAATGGCGTAACGGCCATCGATAACCGGTTTTGTGGTCATACCGCACCGCCGTTGTAATGAGTACGCTTCAGCTCGCTGATGTCCTGACAGGTCACGCAGCGGGTCACACCTTGAACGGCACGGCGGCGGGCCTCAGGGATCGCCTCACCACACGCGAGACAGAAAAACTCGCTAATCTGCACGGGCCGATTAAGGGCATTATGAAGATGGCGCGCCAGTTCCTCCTGTACACGCTCTTGCACGCGGTCCATTGCGTCTGTCATCAGTGCAGCTCCTCTGCCTGATTTTGAAATTTCTCAGCTTCCTGGGTAAGTAGCTCAGCGGCTTCCACATGGCTTAACTGACTGCTTCGGATTTTCCATGCCAGAACAATAAGGCGAGACACCATGACTTCAGCCCTGGCTCGTCTTTCCTCCATTCGCGCATCCTGAAGCATTAAATTTAATGGCAGGTCGTAACCTTCAGCTTTTATATCTTCAATAAAGTTATTCATCTTTGTTTCTCCAGATTTTTGGCAAAAGAATGCCCGACGGGTTTACGCCATTTAATTTTTTGGGTTAATTAATTAGGTAACGTCAGCTTTTTGGGAAATAAACTTACGACTGCACGAAAATGGTTCATCGCACTTATCAGCGCGTATTTTTCATCACTCGTCAGTTCATCAAATTCAACGTCATGACGTTCTGACCGGATATTTGCCAGGAAGAAAATTGCGCTTAATGCCCTTTTGTTCTGCTCGTACTGCGTATCGCGCTTGTCTCGCATATCAGCCATAAAACGCTTTAACTCATTGCCACAATTGTCACCCCATAATTGCGCACGGATAGCCGCAATATGATTCAGGCCATTAACACGCTGACCGGCGCTTAACTGCGCAGCAATGTTTTCACTTTCAATTGCCATTTTTTATTACTCCCGTTTCCGGTTAAACCTGCCAGCAGTTCCGCCTGGTTATTTGACGGATGCCAGCGCCTGCCGCCCTGCCCCATGATCCAACCGTGCCCGTAGGCCGATGACGGACTCTGCCGCTTCAGCAGAGGGGCCACTGAAAATGCCATGCTTACCTCAGCTGATACCGATCGAGGCGCCAAGGCCGCTGATGGCGTCAACAGTACTGGCAAGCGTCGGGTTTGAATGGATGCGCGTTTGTACGGCCATTGCGGCCAGCGTCAGACAGCGAATGCCGCTGTTTACGTTCTGAATTAAGCCGCGTCGGCAGGATGTGGTGATCTTGTCCTGAACGACCGCAGTTGCGGCCAGCTGCCCTACTTCTGCCGTGGCCTTGAGGACATATGAAGATAACTTTTCCTGCGCCACCTCATTCACTGGTACACAAGGCAGGCACTGAAGTTGCGCCAGCATTCCGTCAACCAGCGTAGCATCTTCAGTCAGATCGGTAAGGATTAGCATTTCCCGAACCGTAAGCTGATGCACCTGTTCCGGGTTCAGCTTGTTCCTGATAGTTTGAGGGTTAAGGCCCGCTTTTTTAGCCAGCTGGATAATGTTGTGCTTTGCCGCAAACTCCCGGCAGGCTTCATCAAAGTGACTATGTGTGGAAACCTGAAAATCAAACATGATTAATCCCTTTTGATATCCCAATATGGAATCCATTAGCCTTGCATTGTGATTTCGCAGCCAGCGGCCGCCTCTATCGTTAAGGCCACCATGTTGATTTCGATAAGCCCGTTAACCCCTTCTTTCTTTCTGATCGGCAGGCGGTTTTCACGGTACATCTGGCGGACAGTTCCTTCTTTGTAACCGGTACGGCGGCAAAACTCTTCTACTGTTATGTAGGGTTCTGAAATCACGAGATTGATTGATGGGCGCATTGAAAGTTTACGGGTCATGATGCAGTATTCCTCGGTTTAGGTGTTAGGTATCACTATTAAACGCTATTCATCTCATCACAGACCGAAGAATAGGATCACAAATCGGATATGTCAACGAAAGAAAACACAAATCGCCATAATGCAAAAGTGGTACGTGAAGCAGTTGAGAGCAACCGGGGCGGAAAAGACACTATTCTGCGTTTAGTTGAGGCGTACGGATTCAGTAGTCGCCAAGCGCTATGCGCTCATTTGGGTGTGTCGCAAAGTACACTTGCCAACCGTTCAGCACGCGATACTTTCCCAGCTGATTGGGTGATCATTTGCCATATGGAAACGGGAGCATCGCTAACCTGGCTTACAACAGGTAAAGGTGCACGCTTTATGGAAGCTGAGGAATCTCGAGTTGTGATTGCCACACATAAAAAAATCTCAAATGGGATTTTAGAGCCTATGGATGATTTCATTCTGGATAAAGGCTCACTGCCTGCTGGATTGAACGCCCCATTTGTGATTAATGCTGACAGGAAAAGTTATTTGGTCGACACGTATGAAGGTGAAATTGTAGATGGGACCTGGCTCATCGAGATTGATAAATTGGTAAGTATTCGAGAACTGGTGCGTTTTCCCGGCGGGAGAATACGAGTAGAGAATGAAAAGGCTTCATTTGAATGCTTAGCGAGTGAAATTACAGTGCTGGGCAAAGTCGTTGCCCGCACAGAGTACCTGTAAGGCAAAACATGGCTGTTAGCAAACTATCCAACGGCAAATGGCAGGCACAGGTCTTCCCGAATGGCCGAGACGGCAAAAGAATCCGCCGCCAGTTTGCAACGAAAGGTGAAGCATTATCTTTTGAGAAGTTTATTAAAGAACAGTCTCAGGATAAGCCGTGGCTGGGAGAAAAGACGGATAAGCGGCGAGTAATTGATCTGGTCGAGCTATGGTTCAATACGCATGGAATTACTTTAGCCGATGGTGAGAAGCGGCGAACAACGATGGCGTTCGCCTGTGAGGCAATGGGCAATCCGCTTGCTATCGAATTCAACGCTAAAATCTTTGCTGCTTATCGGGAACAGCGGTTAAGCGGCAAGATTACGCGTTCAAGCAGAGTAAAGACGGTTACGCCCCGCACGGTAAACCTCGAATTGGCTTACTTCAGAGCCATGTTCAACGAGTTGCGCCGCCTGGATGAATGGACTGCACCTAATCCGCTTGAGAACGTGCGCGAGTTCAAAATCAGCGAATCGGAGATGGCGTATCTTACCATTGAGGAAATCAGAACCCTTCTCGCCGAATGTGAGAAAAGCCGATCTAAAGATCTATCTACTATAGTGAAAATCTGTCTGGCGACGGGAGCACGATGGAGTGAGGCCGAAGGCTTGAAGGGAAACCAAATCCGCACCGGTCAGATCATCTACGTAAAAACTAAGGGCAAGAAAAATAGGGCCGTGCCGATAGCAGAAAAATTGCAGGCAGAACTACCCTCAAGCAGAAAGGCGCAGCCGCTCTTTACACCATGCTATTCAGCCTTTAGAAAGGCCATGCAGCGCGCCGGCATCGAAACACCTGCAGGGCAGCTAACGCATGTACTACGTCACACTTTCGCATCTCATTTCATGATGAACGGAGGCAATATCCTTGTGCTTCAGCGAATATTAGGGCATACAGATATAAAGGTTACTATGCGGTACGCACACTTTGCTCCGGACCATTTGTCAGAGGCAATGTTACTTAACCCTTTAAATTTTATGGAGGTATAATTAATATGAAATGTGAGCTAACAGATAACAACCACCTTCAAATTATAGTTAATCTATTTTTCAGTTAATCTCGTCACATAGATAACAAAATAAACATTATAACTCCTATAAGCATTAACTCTTTAATTTGATTATAAATAGGTTTTATAATAGAAAATCAAACTTCAGAAAATAACGAACCCTCGATTCATCGGAAAAGATGGTTAACAAAATTACTAAGGAAAAAAATGTTAAATTCTAGAGGCATTATAAATTCCTCAAAAGATTATTTTATTTTAGTAGGGAAAAATGGAAGTGGGAAAAGCAGACTACTCCACAACTTAGCTGAAGAGTTTCACGATTCAGGTTACACCACAATTGCAGTTTCAAATACACTCTTTGATAAATTTCAAGCGCATCAAAAAAGCCTAAACTATAACTATATTGGTAGTAAACTCGGTAGGAATTTCCCTGCTCAAGCGATCAAAAAAACTCTTTCCACTGAAAGTAAAAATAAAGTCAATAGCATATTTTCAGTTTTAGATCATATAGGATATGAACAGAGAGTTGGAATTTCAGTAAAATTTAAGAAAAAATTCAAAGATGCAATAAGATATAATAAAAACTCAGCAGGCGATTACTATCCCATTTTCTTTGATAACAGCGATGAAGAAATACCAGATGAGCTTAAAATGGCCATAGACAAAGCTATTCATCAGATAAATTATGGTTACAGCGCTTTAGTTTGGCTAAATAATCAAAGCAATGTATTTTATGAAGGTAATTTCGACTCTTATTTACTTTTACTAAAGTTCGAACGGCTTTTGAAAAAGGCAAATATTATCTCTGGAATAGATGTTTTTTTGAGCAAAGGTGGTAAGTCATTTCCATTAAGCTTTGCAAGTTCAGGAGAACTATCTTTTATAGCATTACTTGTACATATTGCTTTTTGTGCAAATGACCGCTCATTTATTTTTATCGATGAACCTGAGAATAGCTTGCACCCTCAATGGCAAAGGGAGTATTTCGATCTTCTTAAGGGAGCCATTGGATATAATGGATGTAAAGTTGTTGTAGCAACACACTCACCTCTTATTATATCTTCTGTTTCAGAAAACAATGAAGTGGCAATTTTTAAGAGAGAAAATGACTTTTTCACCAGAGTTGAATCATTTAATGATAATGCTGAAGAGTTATATATTGATTATTTTGACACGCTGACGCCTAAGAACAGGGCCTTATCAAATCGATGCGTAGATATTATTGATGAATTTACCGGCGGTGAAATATCATTAAAAACAGCAAGAGAACGCCTTGCAGAATTTCAAGGCATGTCAAATGACTTTGCTCAAAAAAAATTCCTTAAAGGTGTTGGTGATTTAATTTCAAAAGTTGCCATTAAGAAAGGGTTTGAATAATGAATAATATATCATTCTTAGAAGAGGAAAAAGTCTTGATGGCAAACGCTATTGAGCACGGCCATACATTCTGGAGTGATGAGTCTCTTAGTGATCTTAAAAGAAAAATAAAAAATCACCTTAGGCAAAATCAGCAGGAATGTTGTTGTTATTGTTCTCGTAACATTGACGATGAATTTAATATGGTACTTGACATAGAGCATATCATTCCAAAATCTAAAATTAAGTCAGAAATGTTTGAGATGATGAATTTGGCAGTATCTTGCAAAAGATGCAATATGAGAATTAAAGGTGAGGACGTTTCTTTTATTGAGGGAGAGTTTGAAGCTTTCAAAGCATCTGAAAATTACTATCAAACCGATCATTATAAGTTTATTCACCCCAACATTGACAATTGGAATGATAACTTAGTATATTTGGTGGCTCAAGTTAATAGACGAAAAATTGTTTATTATCAAGTCGTGCCCGGAAGCGCAAAAGGAGAATTTACCAAAAAGTATTTTGAGCTCGACAAAATTCAAGCTAATACATTTGATGAGGCACAGGAAGCTACAAGTAGAAAAGAACCCTTTGACCCGATAATTGCTGAACAGTTTTCAAATCTCGTCAATTCAATGTTAAGTTAACATAAATTATAGCTAAGTGAATACAATAACCATTTAGCTATAACCATTATTATGGTACCTTTTATAACCAATTAAAAAAACATTAAGCATTACATTAAAGAAACTTGTTAAAACTGGAGATACTAAAATTAGTGTTTAAACATATGTATAACTTTAATACTGCTTTAATATTGTACTTATCATTTTAGTGAGATTTTCTACTGATGCTGATAATTGGCAGCAAAGTGGCAGCAGAGCGCAACGCTATTTGGTGCTTTCTATCACTATTCGGCTTCAGGAAAACTTAAAAATCAGTAAGTTACTGATTTTATTCGCCTCAGATTGGGACTCATAATCGCTTGGTCGCTGGTTCAAGTCCAGCAGGGGCCACCAGATTTTAGCTGTTAAATAAGCTGGTTAGAGCCACTCTCCGGAGTGGCTTTTTTGTTCCAAAGCCAATCGCCTCTTTCTGCCCTCCCAAAATGTCAAATGTTACTATTCAAGTTTAGCTATGTACTAAAACAATCTTATGCTGTTCGGTGTTTAACTAGCTGTTTTATATTGAGATTAATAGCTGCCGAGCCAACTTAAGAAAGAAAAACAAATCACGAGGAGTACGTATACCTTGCGCTATGGTCAGTAGCGATATGCGTTTTCGAAACTGTTCTTTCAGACCTTTTCTGTCTAGTACTTTACGTTTATACAAGCCAAAAAAATGGCGGCACTCGTTGAGGCTATGCCGAATCAATGCTGATTTGACTGTTTGATTCTCAGGCCGGTTGGCTAGTTCAAGGAAAGATGAGACTACGTCGATATAACTTATTGCCCTGAAGTCATGATAATCATTACGATTTGTTATAGAGGCAGGATTAAAATGATATATGTAATCTTTCTCCGGACGGATTAGGAAACTGCCGCCGTGAGTTGCTAATTCTGCTGTCCAAAGGATATCTTTATGGCTTCTGCCGGTCTGAAACTTCAGGCCATGTTTGCGGATAAACTCAGAGCTGATTGTCTGCAGCCAGAGATAGTGTGGCCATTCCCGGCAATCAACTGAGTGATTAATCCAGTAAGTCCCACTGATGATAGTATTATAAGGTTGTCTGGTATGAACAGCCCTGGCTTTAGTAATATCTCCTCCTGAGCGAAGAGCATTAAATATTACAACGTCTGCTCCCGACTGTTCAGCGATCCTCAGTCGGTTAGCAATAAAATCAGGAGAAACTGAATCATCGGCATCAAGAAACATTACCCAGCGGCCACGATGTACCGACAATGCCGCGTTACGGGCTGCATATACCCCCATGTTTTCTTGAGTTATTACCCTTAGACGAGAATCGTTAAACGTTGCAAGAACAGCAGCCGTATCATCAGTAGAACCATCATTCACGACGATAATTTCAAAACTGTTTGAAGTTTCTTTAAGAAGGGAATCAAGGACAGTTTTGATGTGTTCCTGCGCATTATAGGCAGGGATAATAATAGAAGCGTCAACCATTTCCGTCATTGTTTAAACCTATGATTGCCCTTATCAGATTTTTCTTTAATATCATTAACAAACACTCGATAACAGGTTTCGCACATATCTCGATCTGTATCTGTCACCCTTTCCAACAGACTCCTTTTTTTATTGCATTTTGAACAATATTTTTCGGCTATCATTTTGTGATTTGTCATTTCTAAATAAGACTTCGTTAAAGTTAATAATAACGTATTACAAATATATTCAACAACTCTAAGAGTTCGATAATCTTCTGCTGCAAAATTCACTCTGCGCTTATAAAGAAGAATCTTGACAACACCATATAAAAACATTAAAGCCATACAACGAACTTCAGTTTATCCTACGCGCTTAGGCCGCGCTCTGCCAATAATGTTACAAATTTCCAGCGCTGTTAGAAACATGCTTTAGATTCACCCAGAATATTTTCATTGATTTATCATTAATTTAATCATCACTGTACTCCTCGCTCGATCGGGTTTACTGAAAAAAACCTTTTCAGTTGCGGTTTTTACGCGGAAGCCTGGTTACGACGCGAACTGGCAGTATGGTTTGTAAAAAAAGAAAACTGAAATAACTTTTCAACACGAAAACCGCAGGCGGGTGCGGTGTAGTGCCATTTTCGTCACCTCCTTCGTGATTTCGTGGCGCTGCCGCTGCGCTGGTGATTCCACAGCGATACGACCCATTTAATGCCACGCCGTGCCGCCTGTAAGCAAAAGCGCCCCGCACAGAAGCGCTGGCTACGTTTTACGGGCATAAAAAAGCCCGCGCAATGCGGGCATGATGAAAAGCGATTTGATTATTGGCAAGCTTACCCAATAACGGGTTTATATTTCGTCTGGAGTCCTGCGGCACTGGTGCCGGTAGCGCTGATGGCGCTGGCGTTCTGCGGCGCTCCCGTGCCGCTGTGCGTATGGCTGGCCGTCTGCTGCGCCAGCTGCTGGATTATGTCCAGCGTGTCCAGCATCAGCTGCATAACGTTGATGGACTGACTGCCAACCCACACCACCGGCGCAATAACCTCCTGTCGTGTGCCTGCAATGCTCTGCCGCAGCTGCGCAATTTTTTCCGTCAGGCTTCCGCCTGCCTGCAAGCTGGCATCCTTCGCAATAGTGGTCACCAGATTACCACCGCTGGCCAGCGCATAATCCCCGCTGGCTATATGCTGGACAGCCCCGGCCATCAGGCTGGCCGTTCCCAGTACCGTGGTTTTATCCGTAGCCTGAACCGTGGTTTCACGTGCGACCAGCATGCGGGTTTCATCATCGGCGGTGATAACCCGGCTCATGGATAATTCACGAATAGTCTGGTCTGTCTGCCGCTCCCAGTCCCCCGCGACGGTGACGCGTTGTGAGACGCCCTCACGCTGCTGTTGCAGCTGCTCGCCGGGCTTTATGTCCGGCAGACTGTTCCCCTGCGCCAGCGTCTGACGGATAAAGGGCTTATCCGGGCGACCGTCCGTAAACGCCACTTCAACCAGCGTTCCAGGTGGCGGAAACTGAAACATGCCGGATTCATTACCGGCCATCGGCACTGGCAGCGGCACAGCGGGATAAACTGGCGTATTAGCTGCGGGCTTGCCGTCTGCATCTAGCAGTTGCAAATCCACGGCATAGCGCGGACGAAAGGGATCGGCAATATTACCGCTGGCCACGTTCTCCGCTGGCGCTTCAACGCGGGCAAATTTCGGCAAATGCTGACCGCTGGCCAACTCCGGGTACGCGCTTTCAATCTGCCTGACCAGCGGGCTTTTTATCTCAAACGGTCTGGCAACAGTTTCCCACGTCAGCGTCATTTCATCATTATGCAGACGGATCTGGCGCACGCGTTTTTCGTTCACCTCCACGCCCGGACGCAGGGACGGCACCAGCGGCAGCGTCACAGAATCACCTGCCGCCACACCCTGGCTGAACTCGGCAGGGATGGTCACCGGCTTACCGGCAAACATGCCGTGCGCTGCGCTGCCCACAAATACGTCGCCACCGGGCAACTGATACCAGATACAGTCATCAATGCCGAACGACGGACCTAATGCGGCCAGCAGCTGGTAGCCGGTTCCGCTGTGCGTAAAATGCGGGATCGGTTTATCGGCATACGCAGCATCATCCGCCAGGGTAAAGGTCAGCCCGCTTTGCTCCGTCAGCCAGTCGGTAATGGTACGCAGCGTGGGATGCTGGAAGCTGCACGGCCACGGCTTGTCAAAGATACCGACCAGTTCACGCACAAACAGGCGCTGACAGCCGTTTTCTGCCGGCTGCGTTCGTTCCACATAACCGGTAAACCAGCGGTACAGCTGGTCGGAATACCCGACGTCGATGCGCACTACCTTGCCGGTATAGTCCGTTTCAGTCTGCGCGGTAATAAAGCCACGCCCACAGGCGCTCAGCTCCAGCACCAGCTGCAGGTCTGCAAGATGCACTTCGTCCATCGATAAAAAGAGACGTTTAACTGACCGCATCGCTGTCCCCCGTGTTGCCTAATGCGATATCAATAGGCTGCAGTACCTTGCGCTCAAACCATGAGGTCCGCTCTTTTTCCCCTTCGCCGTCGATTACCTGTGCCTTGCCGTTTTGACCCTGGGCCTTTGCCGTCTGTTTGCTGTTGGCGCGGGCCTGTTTTTTCTCCGGCACGCTGACGTATTCGCGCAGCGTGAAAGAAACCGTCCAGGCCATTTTCCCGTCCTGCTGGGGTGCTTCGATCTGGCCGCTGAAAGTCGCCTCACGAAGATTAACGGCGGTGGCAGTCATATTAGCCACACGGTAGACCTTCAGTTTTCCGCTGTCAGTGGTCGCGGACCCCAGCTCAAAAATCCGGCTCAGCACTTCAGGCTTGCTGAACGGCACCAGCCCGCTGATACGCAGCTCTTTCGCTTTGATGCCCTGCTCGGAACGGGCGGTGCTGGATGACTGCCCGGACTGGTCTTTTTCCTGATACTGCATGGTAACCGTAACTTTCATATCTTTGAGCGGCACCGCTTCGCCATCAAGCGCCAGCGTAATTATCTGCGTCATAAATCATCGTCCTTAATGCGTCCAGTTCACCCACGAACATCATCGCCACGCAGTAAACAGAGGATGTCGCTGGAATATCCCGCAGCATCTCCGAGGCTGTTGTGTTGAGACTGCCGGTGCCGGTAAAAACCCATGCATCCGCGCTTTTACCTTTCAGTTCGTTCAGGGCTTCATTAATGCTGGCCAGCGCCGTATCCCGAGCCTTGCTGAAGCTGGTCAGCGCATCAGCCATGCCTGCCAGACTGGCCCCCGCGCCCGCTTCTGCTTTCGCCGCTGTAATCCGAGCTGCGTTCAACGCCTGACGGCTGGTTGATACAGACAGCGGCTGCGCGGCGGGCAGTTCGTTTGCCGCCTTTGCCGGGATCTGCATCCGCGTAACGGCCAGCTCCGCCGCCGCCTGGGCCTGTCGCCTGACCTGCGTAAATGCCGGGACCGGAAACACGGAAGTCAGCGCATCCAGATTGCTCATAAACTCCGACTGCGTATCAGCGCTCACCATGAAAACAACCACATCAGCAGAGTCTGCCTGGCCGGACAGCTTACCGGCCAGATAATTTACGGCGTTCTGCGGACTGAGGTAAACGCCGGTTTCAGCAGACTGGCCCAGCCCATAAATCCACGGATGCGCCGGAACGATTGAGCAGCTCAGCGCGGCCATTTCATCCGTAAAAGCTATCTTTGCCTTACGCCACATCGTCCGGTGCCTCTGGCCACTCGATATCTGGCGCTGTGCTGGTATCGACCCGGTTTAACATCACGCGGTATTTTTTCCAAGCTGTCAGTAGAGCGGCCTCGTCATCGGTAGCCATGCCGAGTTCTACTGCATCCTGCAGCGTATTTATGATGTCTGTCGCGACCTTCATAGAGTTCACCTTTTCCAACTGAGCAACCTTTTCTTCTTCTTCGCGGGTTGGCGCAGGACGTTCACGCAAAACAGGATAGCCATTATCATCTGCTACAATAACTTTTCCTTCACTCTGACCGTCCATTAATTTTTGCTGGTCTTCACTTGTGATTTCAATCACATCATCAGGTAAGCCATCGCCTGAATCTTTATAAACATCGATCATCTCTTTTAGATAAAAACCACCTGTAGTAGCGCTGTATAAATAATTATTCATCAGTACCCCTTAGCTATTAGCGTAAAAATACCGTTTGCATTATTTGCATATAAAATACATCCAGTTTTGCTATATGAAGGAACATAGATAGCTGAATCTGAATCATTTCCATGCCCTGCGCCGTTATAAGAAATTACTACACCTGCACAAGCATTTGGGAAAGCCACTGGGAAAGTTACATTGGCATTTACCCTATTCCCAACGCTTATGCCACTCATAACAACCTCCATCACACCAGTAGTGCTGTCCTTTGTTACAAGCCGACTCGCGGTTTTGATACTGATACTGTTTTTTAAGTTATAACGCGCGTCGCTTTCGGCTTTTGTATATGCCTGGCCTGCGGGTGTATAATTGCCTTTCGCCTGATAGCGGGCATCAAAATTCACATATGAAGTAGGTGTTACAGCACCCGAAATATTTACCGATTTGTTACAGGTAATAACGCTACTTAAAACGATATTTGTATCGTATTTATAATTCTGAAATGCACATCCATCATTATTGTCAGATCCTGCCCCAATATACCATCGCGGGTTATTATCCGTATCTCTCGCCTGTATATATACTCCACGACCTTTTGGCGCTATTAACCTCAGTGCCAGCCCTGGGTTATTTATCATTAATTCTCCAGTAACCTGCCCTCCTGCACTGCTTATATCAAACAGCCACGCTGACCAGCTTTTATTAGCAGCATTGTAAAAGCGGCGATAGCACACATTAGAATTATACGGCCGGAATTCTTGCGTACAGCCTTCAAAACCATTTGCAGCATTCTGAATAACATCCAGCGCACCGGCGACGCCTGCCTGCGGCGGATAGCCGTTAGCCTCCGTTGCGTTAGCACTGACTGGCTGTACGTACCGGCCGAATTTAGTACCGGTTAGAGTATTGATATTAATTGTGCCGAGATTGCCGCCGTCAGGAATTGCAGCCGCATCAGTGGCCGAAATGGTAATATCACCACTTAATGCCTTGCCGTTAATTTTGCGCGTTGCCGGTACAGCTTCAGCTTTGCTGTATACGTCCAGCACCTTACGTGCTGCGGGAATATTAGCCACGTCCTGCAGGTTTTTATCCTTGCGCATGTAATCACTGCTGGCTTGCTGCTCAGACAGTGCCCCTTTAGGCCGCAGGTCAGTGATAACGCCATTTTCGTCAATACTGGCCAGCGCAAAAACATAATGCTTAACACCGTTCTGCTCATAGTCTGACAGGCTGGCGGCTACCGTGACTTTTTGCTCAACCGTCCATGCACTGGTCAGCGTGCCGCGCCAGCAGACATCCAGCCAGACTTTAACCGGCTTGGTGGTAACGGTAATATTCTGGTTCGTCGCCAGCTCCGCCCGCAGGCCCGCCACATACCCCGCGCCTTTGGTCACGAAATACTGCGTGCCGGTTTTGCCCACCAGCCAGCCGTTGCCGAAAAAGGCTCCGGGGCCGTAAATATCGATATTCTCCAGCCGCTGGCGTTCGTCCATGCCCATCATGCGTGCAGTGAAATCGATCTGCCACGTCTCGGCGGGCATACTGATTGCCGTCTCCGTCTGCGCGCCGTTGAACTCCATCAGAAACGAACGCGTCAGTACGTTGCCCTGCTGTCCCGCCGTGGTTTTGATCTTCTGCTGCAGCGGAGCATGAACAATCATCGCCAGCGTGCCGCTGGCCTTGTTCATCAGACCGATCCAGTTAAAAGAGAAATCACCGGTTTCCGCGCCCAATACCACTGAATAGACCACGGCATTTTCATTCACTACGCCCGTGCGGCTAACCGCCTGACGATGCACAATCTGCGCCTTATCCGGCAGACCTTCAGCGCGGTCAATCGGCGCATCGGTATCAAGGTCCGGCACGTTGGCGAAAACAAACTCATCCAGCGCCACCGCCCCGCCATTAACGGCCTGCTGCGCTTTCCACTGCTCAAATGCTGTTGTGATTACTGTCTGACTCATTCTTTGTCCTTAAATTTTTGCCCCAAATACCGTGCTAACGTCCGCTTCAGCCAGCCTTGCTGGATAGCAGACGTACTCTCCCTGATTCCAGCCCGCCCGCAGCGCCAGCCCGTCTACCGTCATCACCTCAAACTGGTAACGGCGACAGGTTCGCCCGTACTGCCTGATGATTTCCAGCAGCAGCTGGGCGTTTGATGAAACCTGGTTATCTGTGACGCGAACCAGGATAACGTCCCAGTCGATGCCCTCCTGCCGCTCCAGCAGCTCCACATAGCCGATACCCAGCCGTTCGAAAATGCTGATAAATCCGGCCACCGAGCCCGCGTCGCGCGCATTGACGAAGGCGTAAGCCACGCGTTTGCGATACAGGCTCAACGGCTCGCCGTTGAAACGCGTAATATCGCGCTCATAGGCCAGCAGATTAAGCAGCGGCTCCGCGCAGGTCAGTGGGTTGAGCTGCTTCAGCGGCCAGTTCGCCCAGTTCAACACGCGCTGCCAGAACGTCGTGCAGGCGCGCAGCAGTTTGGCCGGCTCGCCCTTGTCCATCCAGGAGGGCAGCGTCAGTTTCTGAAAGTCAGGCATCTTTAATCTCCACCGTCAGCGATTTCAGACGCGGCACGTTCAGTTCACTGATGATGTCCGGTAGCGAGAACGCTAGCGAATCGATACCCGGGAACGCAGCGTGCAACTCTTGCCCCAGACGGGAGAAGGAGAAGCGACTGTGCGGCCAGGTGCGCGTAACGTCATAGTCACCATTCTCGCGGAAGGCGCTGCGCACCAGATTTTCAATGCCACCGGCAAGCGCACGCCGTTCGTCATCGCTCAGGTTATCCGGGTTAACTACGTAAGCCGTGATGGTCAGGTCATGCAGCGTTTCTGGCATAGCGAAGCACTGCATATCATCGCCGTGACCGTGGTGGCCCTCATCGTTGATGTAGCGGTTCACCGCCTCGACAAACGGCTGCGACGCCTCGCCGCTGTCGAGCAAAATGTAAGCATTAGCGGTGCCGGGACCGCGCGGCGCGTCATGCCTGAAGTAAATGCGGTCGATACTCAGTCCGGCGACGGCGGCGATCATCGAGCGGTATACCGCATCGGTATGGTAGTTGCCGGTCAGATTGAACTGATTGCGGATGCGCTCGCGCAGTTCATTATCCGATTCCTCGTCAGCGCCCGGGGACAGCAGCCAGTCGTCCTCATTAACGGCATGAGAGATGCCCGCCACGGCAACCGGCAAAATACGGTAATAGCCCGGAGCCAGGTTCCAGGCGCCGCCCGCGTGCTCCGCCTCGACGGGAACCAGCGCGTCAGCCGCACCCGCCGGGATAGTGGTGTCCGCCGTCACGCTCAGCACGTAAACCACGCCATTGATGCGCTCCGTCTGAATCAGCGTGCCGGCGTTCACCGTTACCGCCTGCTTCGCATCTGTTTTGTAAAAACGGATCGCACCGCTGGCTTTTACCGCGGGCTTGGCCGTCAGGTTGACGCCCCATGCCAGTAGCCGCAGCATTTGTCCGCTGGCGGTGGCAACAAAGGTGTTGGCCAGCACACCATTCACCAGCGCCTCTTTGATCCACAGCACCGGCGTGGTGACGGTGGTCGAGATCAATCGCCAGAACGGCGACATGCGCGAGGTGTTGGTAATCAGCCCTTCGGCCTTCACTACCGCCTGAAACTCTGCGGCGATCGCCGCTTCGGTCACCGGCATGCCGTTGTCGGCCAGCACTTTTTCAAAATCGACGACAGGACGCTCAGTCATATATCCACTCCCAGCGAAATGCGGCCAAAATCCCAGGTCTCAGCCGTGATCCATAATCTTGTGGGCGATTCTTCGGTAATCGAAACCGTGCCCGGAATAATGCGTTCATCGTCCTCCACCAGCAGCACCATTTGCGTGATAACATCGGCGCGCAACACCGGGCTGCGCTCGGCGACCAGCCGCGTAGCCAGCCCGCTTTCAATCAGTGCGTGAACAATGTCCTGCCCAATGCTCACGCGGTTATTGCACAGCACCGGCTCCGCGCCGGCGTTGAGCGTGAAATCACCTTCGGTGATCAGTAAATCGATATACAGTGGCTCCGTCATGCCTGTAGCTCCTGCCATTCCCTTAGCTGCCCCGGCGTCATGCCGTTATTTACATAAATGGTCACGCTGCCGATATGTCTGCTGTTGTCCGTTACGCCTGGATAGCTGTTGTTAGGGTTTATTCCCCCACCGCTACCGACGCTGGCTACCTGTCCGCCCGTCAGCGCTGTTGGCGGCGGCGGCGGAGGTGACGGCGGCGGGCTATTCGGGATCGCCGTCGCCTTAATATTGATGCCGGGCAGCACGTTGAGCTTGTCTACGATCCAGTTGTAAGTGCTGCTAAACGTATTCTTTATCGTGTCCCACAGTTTGCTGAACAAGGTGCCGATGCTGGAGGCGATATCCGTCAGGCCCTGCAGCGGTGAAACGCCCTGAAACTGCTGACACAACCACTGCCAGCCAGCGGCAATACCGCTCCAGATGGTCGTGAATACATTACCGAGGTAGCTGATGTAGCTCATCAGATACTGGAACGCGGAAGTGTTCATTACCGCAGCTTTGATGTCGTTCCAGTGGGTGATCAGCAGGTAAAAACCCGCAGCCAGCAGAGCGACAGCGCCGATGATCAGCAGGATAGGCCACGACATAAAGTTGATCGACACGCCGGCCAGCACGGCGGCGATGCGCACCGCCAGCAGCACGCCGCGTATAGCACGTAACGTCACGTTCCATATCATCATCGCTTTCTGCGCCAGCCATATCGCGCCGGTGTAGATTTTGGTGACGGCGGTCAACGCCCACCAGGCGGCCTGAACACCCAGTATGACCAGCCGACCGGCACCCATCACGATATTCACCGCCGAGCCGACCGCCATAAACGCCGTCACAGCCAGCGCTGCATAGCCCACCAACTGAGCGATAATCGGGAACATTTTCATCCAGTCAGCCATCTGCTGCCCGCTGTCCACCAGCGTATTCAGAAGTTGATAAAGCACCGGCAGCATCGTCAGTCCCACCGCGATGCTAATCACATTCCAGATCGCAGATAAACGCTCCCAGGGGCTGGTCAGTTTCTCCGCCATACTCTGCAGCTGCGCCATTCCCTTGCTGCTGCCCAGCGCATTAATATGTCCCTGTAGCGCGTCGACATGCCCATAAAGCTGCTTTATGACGCCTGCGCCGCTGCCGAACGCCGCATCCAGCTCTAACTGCGCTTTCAGATTGCCGTCGATGGACGCGCCATATTTATCCTGCAGCGCTTGCAGCATCTGTGGCATCGACAGCAGGCTGCCGTTGGCATCGGTAAACGAGAGTCCCAGCTTTTCCGCCCCCTTCGCCGCGTTGGATAAAAAGTCCTGATAGGCGCTGCCCGATCCTGCGCCCAGCGAAGAGTAGAGATCACCTATCACCGCCAGTTGCTCGTTAAGGCTGATGCCAAAGTTGCTTCCTGCGCTTTGCGCGCCCTTCATCATCGCGGTGATGTCATTCAGCCCGACGTCGAAAGCTCCGCGCATATAGGCCATTTTTCCGGCCAGCTGCTCGGCAAACTGTGCATGACCGACGATGTCAGCCTCAGCGCGAAAATTGCTGAACATCTGCCGATAGAAATTAGTGGTCTCTTCCGTTGTAGCACCCAGCGCCTTATTCATTAAACTGGCGACGTTAGTCACTTTCGCCAGCCCGCCGTCGTCCAGCCCGTCGATTGCGGTGCGGATCTGCGCCGACGACTTCACATACTCATCGGCGGCGGTACCGTATTTCATGGAGAAATCCAGCGCCTGCTGCGATATCAGCGCCAGCGCGTTGTTGCTGACGCCGTGCGTCGAGGCGTCCTCCATCGCGTTAAACATCTGGATCGCCGGTGCCAGCGCGCTCTGGAGACCGCTGCCGAGTCCCTTCAGGTCGTCAACGCCGTTTTTAATTTGGGAAAAGGCCTCTCGGCCTTTGTCCTTAAACACCACTAACGCTTCCTGAGACTTTTTAAAAGATCTCGTTATTTTTTCAATCAGGCTTAATGTCAAATCCATCTGTTTCGTTACTCGCCTTTAAATGCCAACGCAATTCCGTTTGCCACGGCGACGCGTTGATTTTCCCAGTGACGATTATCAAGCCATATGGCACGGGCCAGATTTTCCGGATCGTCATTTTCATGGGGCAAATAATGACGCCGTAATATCAGATATTGCTCCAGCCCGTTATTCTCAATAGCGCGTACCCGCGCCGTCAGTTTTTTAAATCAATTTCCAGCTTGGGTACATATTGCGTGTTCACTACATCCACAATTTGCAGCGCCGCACCAGGCATCTCCAGCAGTTCGTCCAGCACCTCTTTGCATTCGACGGTAACAATGCGGCGCAGGTAGTTGTTTGCAGGAGAAATTTTATTGTCCATCGACATTTCATTGATAAATTTATTATAGGCGATGGTATTAGGCTCAAATACCAGTTCTTTGCCCGCCACGTTCATTTTGATTTGTACAGCTTTAGCCATGTTATATTCCTTTACGTTGATTAATTTCATCTACCAGCGCGTTATGGCGCGCGGCGCATTCTGAATAGAGCTGCATCCAGTTAATTAACTGCTCTGCTAATACTTTTCCGGTTGCGCCGTTAAGGCGCGGGATATTTACCGGACATTTTGTTTTCAGGTTTTCCTGATAAGGCACGTTCGGTATTTTCTGCAGTGGCGTTGTACATCCGGATAAAATCATCAGACACGCACACGTGAGTAAATACCGGCTTAACGATCTCGGTATGGATCGTTTTTGGCGTGGCATTTTTCAACGCCTCCAGCTTTTCTTCCAATGCTCTGGCATTCCGGCCGGAGGCGTTTTGCATTTGCTGCAGCGCGTTATTTCCGGCACGCTGCGCCGCCTGTTCAATCACCAGCGCCGTACTGTCGCGCTGCCAGCCAGATATTTTCCAGCCAGCAGCGAATGCGGCGATGACGGCGAGCGGCCACAGATAACGCATCAGCGCACCCCGTTATGCTCCAGGCTGAAGTGATTGCCGTCCGGGTTTGAGACAAAGCGCCCGCCCCAGCTGCCTCCCAGCGACTCCCAGTATTCGCCCAGCGGCAGATAATCTTCCGTGCGGGTCTTGTACTCCCCGTTTACCAGCAGATTAAAGTCGACCGCCAGCCGCTGCGTATGCAGGCTGTTGCTGATGCCTGCGCCACTTTTCGCATTCAGTGCCGCCTGCTGCGGTGTGCGGTACGCCTCACCGTAGGTCAGGCAGTAGCCGTGCGCCTGTGCCCAGAGGATCAACTGCGCGCTCATCACTGCAAAGCGCGCCTGTTTTTCGCTTAAGGTCATTGGTCATTCCCTTTCGTGATGCCGATGCGGCGGCGCAGCCAGACTTCAACGCCCTGCTGGCCGGCGATGCCCATCGCCGAACCAATGCCCAGCACCGCCAGCATCGGCAGCTCCGGCACGAAATAGAGCACCGCTCCCGCCGCGACGGTCAGCGCGCTGCCCAGGATCACGCGACCGAAGACCACCCGCGAGGTAATCGGGCCGCCCTCTGCCAAAAGTTTCCCCAAGGCGATTACGCCTCCCATCAGCACCAGCATATAAAAGCTCTTTTCATGCTCCTGCATCATGCGTTTATCCGATCAGGTCGCGCACGTCATCGTCGGACAGATAAGGAATGCCGTTGATGCGCACAAAATCAGGGCTGGTCACTACAAACTTGATCTTATGGGTCAGCACCGCGCCGCCTTTAGGATCGTTGTCAAGCAGGTTGCTGACTGAGAACTTGCAGCCGAACGCTTCGATTTTCAGCTCTTCATTACCCGCGCTGCCGTAGAACATGATGTCGACCGGTTCGATACCGCGCCAGCTGCCGGCACGGCGCGCCACCGCCGTCAGCTGCTGAAACGCTTTGCTGCTCAGCTCCACTTCACCCTCGGCGGAGACATCGCCCGACACCCAACCGTCCGGCACGCCGCGAGACTGCGCGGCGGCGGTGTTGTCGGTAATATCCAGGGAGATTTTCTCCATATGGATAAGGTCGCCATCGAAACGGACGTCAACGGACTGACCGGAAATTCTTTTCGCCATGGTTAATTGCTCTCCGTAAGGCTGGCATCAAGCAGCAGGCTGACAGTGATGCCTTTTGGACATTCATAAGGACGCACCACGATATAAATCGCGACTTTTTCTTTCGACTGCCAGCTGATGGTCACATCGTCATCCTGCGGCGGTTTGACTTCGCCAGAGAAGGTGACGCCGTTAATCTGCCCGGCGCGCGCCATTTCGCGCAGCGTTTTGGCGAACAGCGACTGATGCGCGGCGATGCTGCCTGGCGTGCTGTTCAGTGAACGATCGCCGATCTTCGCGATAGCCTGCAGCCTGACGCGACGCGCGACTTTATCGACGATGCGCACATACTCGATCACCTGATAGTCGCCGCCTTCCACATCCAGCGTGCGACCGTCGGCCCAGTAAAAGCCGTCATAGTCGGGATACCACATCGGCACGCTGTAACGTTTCGCCTCCAGCGCTTGCAGCGTCGCCAGATCCAATACCGTGCCGTTGCCGTCGACTGGCAGATCGTCGCGGCCCAGCGCCTGTAGCGCACCCGTCGCCACGCGACAAGGACTATCGGCGATGGTGACCGCACGATTACAGAGTCGACCGGCCAGCACGCCCGGCTCATTGCCGAACAGGCGCGGCACCAGCTGCACCGATGACGCGGCGATGCTTTCCTGTAGCGCCGATAGACGCTCTACGTAATCCGCCCAGGCTTCGCCCTGCTGCGGCTCCTGCACCGCCAGGATGAACCAGACGCGGCGGCCAAACTTAGCAAGCAGCTCGTCACGCAGCACGGCGGCTTCGTTGATCGCGGCTTTATTCGCAATAGCGTCGGTCAGCACTACCCCTTCCACGGAGGCAACGGTCTGCGCGTCACGAACGGCCTGCGCCCAGGATTCCGTTTCCACAGTTTTATTGTCGCCATCGCCGGTTTCGGTGGTGCCTAACACGCGCACATAGGCGCTCCAGTTTTGCCCGGCGTTAAGCATCGCCGCGTTCAGCATGCTTTTCAGCGTGCTGTCGCCCTCGCCGAGCAGGGCGTTAAAATCGGTTTGCGTGTTGACAGGCAATACTTTCCCGGCGTTTTTACCGCCAGTTCCGACAAACAGCAGAACGCGCTCAATTTCATCAGTTTCGCCCTGAAGCTGATTAATCTGGTTAATCTGTACAGAAGGCCACGTCATAATTTTTCCTTTACATCTCCTACATCAACATCCCAGTCTGCGCCGTCAGCTGCTGCCGACGGACAGACGCCTTGTTAAAACTTCCCTGATTTTCAGGAAAACCGCCGTATGGCTACGCCCGTTTTCCCTGAAATTCCTGCTGTTTCTTCCCCTGCCACGCTGGGTATTACGGCCTGACCGACGACGTCACTTCTGCCTCTTCCGCGATCCATATCTGCGCGTCCTCCAGCCTCCAGCGCTGACCATCGAAAGGAATCGGCCCCTTTCCGTCCGGCGCCAAATCCAACGCTTCCACTAGCGGAAGCTTTGCCACGATGGCCGCGGTACCGTCGTCGTTCATGGAAACGGTGAAAACGGGCAGCTCCGTATCGATGCCGATCTCCTCATACAGGCTGCGATCTTCCTGATTTAGCCAGGCCAGAAGCAGAGCCATCAGAAGTTTCGGATCCTGTTCCCGGTACGGAAAACGTGCCCAGCTCAGCGTGACGTCATAGCGGATAATGGCGAGCCGATACTGTCCCAATCCCATGTCGCGCTGTGCGGCGATCGGTTTCATGCTTTCCATCCGGCTACTGAAGCCTTCCATCAGGCTTGCCGACAGCGCATCGGTGATAAAGGCCGTCAGGCTTTCCAACGGGCTCATTCAATCCTCCTGGCGTTAACTGAGTACAAATGCTCTGTAAAATGGCATCCCTGCGCCTGCCTCAATTAATTTGGTTAATGAACCAGGTCATCCTTATTACCGCTTTTTTCAGCTCAGCTTTTATTCATTGGCTATAGCAAGTTCAGATATTTCATGTCTTCGTTGCCAGCGCCATTTGGCTAAGCTTATTTCCGCAGCGATAGATATTCCTTATCGCCTGTTCAGGTAGTCGCCCGCTTCTTTCCCTTAATGTAAGGAAATGAGAGTTATCGGGCGGCGCGAACAGCTATTACGGCCTCCTTTCCTGCTGCATGTGTAGTATCGCTAATTTCCTACCGCACCGCATCCAGCGCGATTCGGATATGACGCATTACCGAAGAATGCCGAAAATAAAATATCCCGATGACCATTCGTGATGAAGAAATCTTATTTCGATGATAAAAATCGCACCCTGGAGCTGTGCGAGGAAAGATATCATTGGTATGGCTTTATAGCGAAAGGGGAATGAAACGGATAAATTGCTCCGCATTACAAAAAGCGATGACGCAACATCGATAAAAGTTCTTATAAAAACGGTCACATTAAGCGCCAGCGTGATAAAACATCGCACGCTATAGCGGAAAGGGATTGTGCTGATATAGATTGATGCATGGGAAGAGGTCATGCTGATATAAATTTCTACCCGGGGAGAGTGAAGAATATAAAACAGGTTTATTACGGGTGGCTACTGAGCTTCCTCAGCGCCGAACGCGCCACGTGAGGTTTGTCGCAGCGCTGGCGGCAAACCTGAGACGCCGCTAACGCCGTGGATGGATGGCCGCATACGCCTGACTGATGCTCTAATATAAACAACCACTTGATTAACTTGGCGAATAAATCTCTGGATGGTCATTTATCCAGACCCGGAGAACCGACTACCGATGATCTTTTCCGGCAGAATAAGACCACTGCCATTTCTATAAGTAAGACACTGAACGATGCGCAGACTGCCAAAACAGGCTGCCAACGCAGAAAGTGAAAAACCTTTTTCAGCGCTCTCAAGCAAGAAAATTTATGTCATTTTATTTTTATCATAAGCAGAGAATTAGTGAATAATAGCCAGCAACAGGGTAAAATAACGCTATCTTAATTAGGGAGAAAAATCATGCGCGTTATGCGAATCGAATGTCCTGCCTGCGGCGAAAAATCAATAATTAAAAAAACAGTTCGTCACCATCGGGAATTATCCGATCTTTACTGCGCCTGTACTGATTATGAATGCGGCCATACATTCGTCATGAATGTCACCTTTTCCCATACGATCAGCCCAAGCGCCAAAAACAAAGATGATATGCTGAAAAGCCTGGTGTCAAATATTGATAATGACGACCGGCAAAAATTAATGGAGCTTTTGAAAAAACAAGCCTAAGTTCCAGCGACAGAGGAATGAACTTCTTTATAAGCTAAAGATTCCGTATGGTCCACCATCAATTCAAAAAGCCATTCAAAGGCCAGCGCCAT
Source organism: Pantoea sp. FN0305 (assembly GCF_050113845.1). Lineage (NCBI taxonomy): Bacteria > Pseudomonadati > Pseudomonadota > Gammaproteobacteria > Enterobacterales > Erwiniaceae > Pantoea > Pantoea sp. FN0305. The sequence goes on from NZ_JBNJSN010000006.1 coordinate 40,486, forward strand.
TTCTTTTTCATTATCGCAACCCGCTTTGTTAATAAGCTTCAGCAGCAACTCCATCCGCTGAGCCACTATCACTTCCTGGAACATATCCGGCATGTGCAACCTCCATCATGTACTGTATATTAATACAGTATACATATTTACTCAAGCGGGGGAATATTTTTCCTGCTTATATTAGCGAGCCTTGCTCTTCATCACAGCTGTATCGCGCGTTAATGGTGCAACTTATCCTTTCCGTTAATCGCCCGTTGCGGTAAATAAGATAGTTACGACCGCTTATTAACAGTCTACCTCCGCGCATCAGCACGGCAATATCTCTGTCCGAACCGGCGACTCCTCGTCTTTGCAATGCCCCCGTCAAACGGTGACGCTGCGCGTGCGTACAGTTATTGACAGAACTCCAAGGGGCGGCAGAGCCGCCAGAAAAACCTGCCTCCGCTGACGCTTCGGCTTTGGCGACCTTTTCCCACTTAACCAGCCGCGTGGGAATTTCAGAGCCACGGATTTGCGGTGAATAGATACCCTGAATGCGCTGCACGTCCTCCGCGTACTCGTTGCCCTGCTCAGTGATTTCATAGCAAAGGCGGATCACCAGATCTTCACGGGATACCAGCGGGCCACCCTGCGCCTGCGTATAGGATGCCCAGCAGCCGGTATCCGCAGCGGCCAGCACGGCGTCCATCTTCGGGTCAGGCAGCTGCTTATCACGCAGTCGGCGCAGCTCACGCCAGACAGTAACAGGTGCGCCGCCGATCTGCTGAAACTGGCGGATGCGCCAGCGGGACGCCCACGCGCAAACGGCTTTGGCCATATCACGCAGGCTCTCCCCGGTTTCGTCATCTATTTCGCCATCCAGCGCATAGCCGTCGATGTTCTTTGAAATGTACTTGGCGATGTAGGCCGTAGCGCTGCCCTTGGCCGGATCGATGGCTTCGGCATGAAAGCGGGCTTTGCGGGCCTTGTCGGTGGTGAGCTCGTCGCTGTCTTCCTGATACGCATAATCACGAATAATTTCGCGCACGCGCTCGAGATGCTCCGGGCGCATAAACAGCAGCATATGCCAGTGTGGCGTCCCGTCATGGTGTGGCTCAACGACACGAAAGCCGAAAACGTGCATATCTTCACGAGAAAGCCTGGCACGGATTTTAGACCAGACCTTGCACAGATAGCGCTGTGTATCGCCCGGGCTGGCCCCGTTCCACTGTGAAACAAAGCCGCCTCTGCTGTGAACGGCATGATATTTTGATGGGGCGGTGATGGTGTAAAAATCCCCCACGCAGCCGGTTTCGCTGGCAATATCCTCGAAGCCACGCATACGTACCATCAGTTCACAACGGCGTATTGCCGGATTAGCGTTGCTGTGGTTCACCACCTCTTCCAACGCAATGCGGTAACCTTCATCGTTTATCAGGTCAAAGCGTTTGAAAAACTCCCGGTTACGTTTTTTCTGCTCTACCCATTCGCCCAGCGTACTGCGTGAAACATACGCCGATGCTGATTTCTGTACCTGCCCTACAGCGATGGCCATATGCTCCCGCTGCAGGTCACGCATCCTTTTCAGGCGTCCACGCCACCACTCTGGGGCCATCATACGCAGTAGGCCGGATTGTGCCTGGCGCAGTGGCAATACACCGTCTTCAGCATGGAATCTGGCCCAGTATGGGGGTGTAGTGCCGGTCAGCGCGGCCAGCTCAGCAAGATAACGATATGCCGTTATGGTTACCGTCGTTTCATCAGAATCAGCAGGCATGGAAACGGCGGCAGTAAATTCAACCAGGCTATAAGAAAGGAACGACGCAACGCGGTACGCCAAATCGCGAATTTTGAGGTGGCCCAGCGTTGGCAGACATTCCAGTTGTTTAATGAATGGCAACTCATGCGCTGCCGATGAAGGTAACGTATATTTTTTCTTCACCATCTTCAGGCGCGGTAATACGTTCTGCCCAAGCGTCTGGCGCAAAAACGTATTGGCGAGGCGGCGGCCATTATGGGGATTATTGAAAAGCTGCTCATAGCGGTTAGCAAAATATCCGGCTAACCAGTTGGGCATTTCGTGCAAATATTTTTCGCGCCAGCTGTGATCTGCCGGATTTACGTGCCACAGGCGGCGCTCGATGAGCGTAACATCACGCGGAACGTCAGACGCAAAATGTTCACGCCGCCAGGCATCGACTGTGTGATAGTGGCCAGCAGGGTACTGAATTTCACTCACTGCGAATTGCCTGTAGCCAAAAGATCAGCGCCAACAGGTCAACGTCTGCAGAGTTTTTGGGTATATCCTGACGAGTCATATGCATGATTTGCTATCTCCAGGGTGCAGAAAGCCCGGCCACGGTAAAGGTGACCAGCAAAATTTCAGGGGTTAATGGATTAAAGTGCGAGGTTTAAAACGGCCCGGACAGATGCCAGCGTTTCTGCTTGCTCACAGTCAGTTTCCGCTTCACGGCAGGCACGGCACCGGAACGCAGCGTTAGCTGCCAGCCAGTGGCGCTGATTCGTCAGATGTTCCGTATCGTTAAAAGCGAATGGACGCAGGGTTACACACCCATCCCTGCCGTCGCATTTCCCTAAAAAGGCATCAACATAATCGGCCGGCACGCGCCAGTTATTAAAGTCTTCACGCAATCCGGTTGTTGGTACTGAGATTTGTTTCACTGCCCTGCCTCCCTTTTGCTTTGTTTGTTCGCCAGCTGTTGTTCCAGCTGCACCAGTAATGCCGGTGCAATTACCATCTCCTGTCCCGGTGTGATATTTGGGCGAGAAGGTTCCTGGCGGCTCGCGGTACGGCGGGTAAATTCACTACGCCCTAGCGGACCAAACTCATTCAGCATGTTTCGTGCCCGGATAATGCCGGTACGCAACAGAGTCATTCCCCGGCATCCGATATGCGCATACAGCTCATTCCAGCTGTAGTTAGCCAGGTAAGGTTTAAAGGTGCCGGTGTTATGGATAGATGCAGCGTGCAGTACGACGCCACGCCATTCTGGCAAAAGTGAATTCCAGTAATCAGCAGCTGCAGAATGGCTGGCATCCAGCTGTTTGCGGATCCGCTCCAGCCAGGTTTTGTTATCTGCCATAGCGTCCCCCGATAACTTTTAGCAGACGCTGCCACCACGGGTGCATACCAACAGCATTAGCCACTTCTGCGCGGTTGTGAGCCTGAGCAAATGCACGGCAGTCTGTTTCAAAATGAGGATGTTTAGACCGTTGATAATCAAACATAGTTAGTCTCACCGAAGTCAGTCAGCTGAATTACGCATTAAGCGAAATATTACAGGCTCTTAAAGTCATGACTGTTAGCGCAGCCATGGTGACTTCAATAATCCCTTTCTTTGGCCTCCCTTTAGGCCCAACACCTACTTTTATCATTTTAATCAAAAGGTTATCTATGTCCTTGTTGGTTCCGGTACGGCAGCAATACTTATCTAAGGGAAAGGAAGTTTCGGGGATGACAATTGTAATATCAGGACGCATAAGGCAAACTCCAGCGGTTATCCTGTACGGTAAATACAGGGTTAAAATCATCAAAATTCGTATAATGAAACATTATAAGCAATGCTATCTCGTAAAACGAAACATTGCAATAGCATTTCTCAAAAAGCGAGAGAAAAACCATGCCTAAGTTTCCTTTTGAAAAGGCAGATTCCAGTGAAAAAGTTTTGGATCGCATAGTTGAGGCGTATGGCTTCACATCCAAACTTGCACTGGCTGAGCATTTTGATATGGCTTCAAGTAGCCTTTCCGGCAGATATCGCCGTGGGACGTTTCCTGCCGATATGGTTGTCAGGTGTGCAGCGGAAACGGGAGCATCTCTGGAATGGCTGGCTACCGGGCAAGGCACAAAATTTGAAGATGAAGAATTAGACATTTTAAAAATGCCGCGCCAAAAAATCGTTGATGGCCAACTGTATGAAGCAGGGACATTTATGCTGGATAAGGTTTCATTCCTTCAGGGCAAGCCCCTGCCAGCCAATCCCACCTGTATTATCGAAGGGATAGTCCAGTACATTATCGAGCAGGATTTCAGTGAAATTTATGACGATGCCTGGCTGGTGGAAATTGAAGGCAAAGCAAGCATCCGCACGCTAACCCGGATCCCAGTAAAGAAAGTTCGCGTTAGCGGCGTTGGCATGGCATTTGATTGTGGAATTGATGACATCAAGGTCATTGGGCGAGTGATTCTGACCATCCAATGATATGGCGGTTAGAAAACTGAATAACGGCCAGTGGATAGCCGATTTTTATGCTGTTAACCGTGGTAACAGCAACAGCGAAAAGCGAAGACGCAAAAATTCGCCACCAAAGGTGAAGCGCTGGCCTCTGAAAATGACTCACGACAAAAGATTGAGGATGCTCCCTGGCCGGGTGACGGAAAAGCTAAGCGCCGCCTGTCTGATTTAATGCATTTTTGGTATGACCGGCACGGTATAATTTTGCGGGATGGAGAGAAGCGCAAAAAAGCGATGCTTTGGGCTGCCGAGTGCATGGGACACCCGCTGGCTAGTGAGTTTACTGCGCAACTTTTTACAGCTTACCGTGCAAAAAGGTTAGATGGCCATTTCGCCAGGACAACGCGTATTAGCAAAGTTTCGCCGCGTACAATGAACCTGGAACACGCTTATTTTTTAGCAGTGTTTAATGAACTCAAAAGACTGGGCGAATGGTCACCGCCCAACCCGCTGGAGAACGTGCGCCAGTTCCGCACGGATGAAAGTGAAATGGCTTTTTTGACGCGAGAACAGATAGATAGCCTGCTGACTGAATGCCGCCAAAGCTCTGCGCCAGATTTAGAAATGGTGGTCAAAGTTTGCCTGGCTACTGGCGCACGCTGGAGCGAAGCGGAATCCCTCAAACGCTCTCAGGTAGCAGCAGGAAAAATTACCTTTGTTAAAACAAAGGGTAAAAGAAATAGATCAATTCCTGTCGATGCAAAGCTATTGGCAGAACTACCTAAAAAGAATGGGGCATTATTTTCGCCCTGCTATTATGCTTTTCGCTCAGCGTTAGAACGGGCAGGAATTGAGCTACCACCGGGCCAGCTAACTCACGTGCTGCGTCACACTTTTGCCAGTCACTTTATGATGAACGGAGGAAACATCCTGGTGCTTAAAGATATACTGGGGCATACGGACATTAAGATGACCATGCGTTATGCGCATTTCACCCCAAGCCACTTGCAGCAAGCAATTACGCTCAACCCATTGAGGAAAAATGTCCCTTTTCTCTCCCCTTAAGACTCACACATTCAGTAACATCCAGCAGCATCCGAGCGGTAATTTTCTTTTTTTAAGATAAATTATTGTTTTTTAATGGTGGTACATCGTTTTCATAATCGCTTTGTCGCTGGTTCAAGTCCAGCAGGGGCCACCAGATTTTAGCTGCCAGGTAAGCTCATTAAAGCCACTCTTCGTGAACTGCACCCTTAATCGTTGAGTGTCCAACTTTTGGGGTGCAATTCATTCGGAGTGGCTTTTTTGTTGGGCTTTAACAAGTGGCACCAGATTGGTGATAGCATCAAAACCGTGCCAGTACAGGCCAGTAACATCAAACCAGGGATGGAGAACGCAAGCAAAAGTATGCGTTCTATGTATGCATAGCTTTGAAGAAGTTGACCATCACTATTAGTTGACCATCACTATTAAAAAGCTTCAATTTCCCTTAGGCCTTGATAGCACTCGATACATTTTGCCTGTAACAGAAACGGTAATAACAGCCAGAACGAATTAGTCTGAGACTCAATGGCATGAGCCCGGTAGAATACCGGATTCACGTTTTAACCAACCCTGTGATCTAACTATGCAACTTTAGGGGATCAGTTAAAAAGAGGGGCTTTGGTTACCAAAGTGAAACCAGAAACCCAATCGCTACCAGGGCATAGAAACCCGCACAGATCAGATCAAAACTACGACGGGCGCGGTTCAGATATTTTTCTGCGGTACGCGAGGCGAAAATCAGCGCATACAGACCAAATATCATTACACCTAAAAGCGCACAAGTCGCCACCAGGAAATAGCTCTCCCATTGCGGGGCGCTACCTGTTATTCCCATACTGGTGACGGTAAACCAGGTTAATGCGGCTTTAGGATTGCTTAAGTGTAACCCTAATCCCTGAAGGTAATAGCCTCGTAAATTCTGATGCTGTTGCGTTGTTCGTGCAGAAAGATCGCCGGGGCGAAACGCACTGCGTAACGCTTTATACGTCAGCCAGAGTAAATAGGCGGCCCCTAACAGCTTCAGCCAGATCATAAAACTCTGTGAAGAGATCAAAATGGCTGATACACCAAGCGCCGTTAACATACCCCAGCAGATAGAGCCTGAAATCACACCGGTTGCCAGAACCAGACCCGCTTTACGACCATAATTCATCGCGGCATTGGCGATGGAAAGATTACCCGGCCCCGGCGACGCCGTACCAATGCTGTAAACCAGCAATGCCGCTAAAAACGAAGACATATCCCACATACATTCACCTGACCAAAAACATGTCTGAGCGTATCACTTGAAGCAACGGTGATCCGGTTCGTTTTCCCGCATGGTTAACATCCAGTCTTTCAGTTCTGATTGTTTGTACAGTCTATCTCCCCAGCGATACTCAGAAACCGGCAGCGGTTTACCCTGAACAATATAATCGCTCATGAGTCGTGCGAATTGTTGCAGGCAGGAGATACCAACATGCATGCGCAGTGAAGAGGCCGTGGCGCCCGGTGCAATAGCAAAATTGGCAACATCGATAATCTGCCCACTGTCTACTGATGGAGCCATATGGTGGCAGGTTGAACCATAGGTCTCATCGCCATAATAAATCGCATAGTGTTGGCTACCCAGGCCACGGTAACGAGGTGGAGCTGGATGAAGGTTAATCGCCCCTTTACGCGCTTTTTTGTAAATACGCTCTGGGAAGATAAAATCACCGCGATACGAAATAATCCATTCGCCTTCCCAATTCTCTAAATGCTCTGGCCAGGCATCACCTGGATCCCAGCAAAATACCTCGACATCAGAAAAAATCGTTTTGGCAAATTCAACGCCAAGGTCACACCAGTCCATCGTACAAACTGAAAGTAATACCTTATCTTTACAGCGTAAATCTTCAGACATTATTCATCCTCTTTTTGTTAAATTTCGACTTTTCATTTCATCTTTAAGGTTGAAAGTATTGCGGTGAACCGTTCGACCATCTGCGCCAGTTCGTCGTCACCGGCAATAAAAGGTGGAGCAAACAAGATATGTTGTCCGTTAATACCATCGACCGTACCGGTACCAGGGTAGAGCAGCAGCCCCTGCTCAAGTCCTGCCGTTTTTAAACGTGCCGCGAACTGTTGATGAGGTGCTAATGGGTTCATGCTGTATCGGTCGGTGACAAATTCAACGCCACAAAACAACCCCCTCCCCCGAATATCGCCCACATAATCAAGGCCAGACAGCGACTCTTTCAGCATGGTTCGGAAAAACTCTCCGGCCCGAACAACGCGGGGAAGTAACTGTTCCTCTTCAAGCGTTCGCTGCACTTCCAGCGCAATCGCGCAAGCAAAAGGATGATTTACATGCGTCTGACCATTGGCTAAAACACCGGTACCATCAGCAATAGCCTGATGAATATTGGCATTGATTAATAAGGCTGAAATCGGCTGATAACCCGCAGCCAGTCCTTTACCCACCGCCACCATGTCTGGCACAATCCCGTCATCCTGATAGGCGAAATAGCTACCAGTTCGCCCCATCCCGGCCATCACTTCATCCAGAATCAGTAACACATCATGCCGTTGGCAAACCTGTTGTATCTTCCTGAAATATCCGACGACAGGAGGTACCGCACCGGCAGTGGAACCGATGACTGTCTCCGCGACAAACGCACACACATTGTCACTGCCGAGAGCCGTGATGTGCTCGTCTAACTCCTGAGCCAGGCGGTCGGTGTATGCCTTATCCGTTTCTTCGCCTCGCTGGTCGCGAAAGGCATAACAAGGCGAGACAAACGTCACCGCAGGAAGCAAAGGATCGTAAATTCCTCTGCGTTGACTGTTTCCGGAAATGGCGAGCATGTTGAACGTGCTGCCGTGATAATTTTGCCGACGTGCGATGATATGAGTCTTTTGAAACTTGCCTCGTTCATGTTGATATTGCCAGGCCACTTTAAGCGCAAGCTCCATCGCTTCTGAACCACCAGACAGGAACTGCGCTTTCGCCATGCCGCCAGAACGCATAACCAGCCAGTCTGCCAGTGCTTCGGCGGCCGGCGTGGTGAAGCTTCCGGCATGCGCCCAACTTAACGCGCCAGATTCTCGCTGCATTGCTGCGATAATACGTGGATGGCAGTGGCCCAATGATGACACCGCGACGCCACCACATGTATCCAGCCAGCGCTTGCCTTGCCTGTCATGCAACCAGACGCCTTCGCCGCCAGTGACCTCAACCGGTGGCTGATTAAGATTTTTATAAATCACAGATGACACAGCACTATTCTCCACTGAAACCTGTTGTGTTATCCCATCCCGTAGCCCCTTGATGGAAGCGCTTACTAAAACGAGAAATATTAAAAACACGGCGAATCAGATAAAGCGGAAATAGCGCAAAAATGAATAACATCACAGCAAGCATTGTTTTCATCATTAACCTCACCATTAATCGAGCGGAATAGCTTCACGCCAGTCAGTTTTTTCGCTAAACACGGGTTGCTCATGCCGTAACAACACATAATTGCCCAGTACCAGAACATCCATTTCCGTTCTCATAAAGCAGGCATAGGCTTCTTCAGGTTTACAGACAATAGGTTCGCCGCGTACGTTGAAAGATGTATTGACCAAAACAGAACAGCCCGTCAGTTTCCTGAAGCTACGTAATAACCGGGTAAAAGGTACATTACTTTTTTCTGATACCGTCTGAACGCGGGCTGAATAATCCACGTGCGTGATAGCCGGAAGCTGAGATCTCACTTCATTGATGCTGCCTAAATTCTGTTTTTTTCCCTTTAGCTGAGGATTTTTAATACTGTCGTTCACTTCCGAGACAATTAGCATATAAGGATTATATTCACGCAGATTAAAATAGTGCTTTGCATCCTCTTCCAGAACTGCGGGTGCAAAAGGCCGGAAAGATTCACGGTGCTTTATTTTAAGGTTCATGGTTCGCTGCATTTCAATATTGCGCGGATCGCCAATAATTGAACGCGCCCCCAGAGCCCGTGGCCCAAACTCCATGCGACCCTGAAACCAGCCCACCACAGCACCGTTATTCAAATGCTGCGCAACGCGATTATAAAGTTGATCGTCCGTTTCATAATGTGCCTGATAACCTTTTTTCTGCAGAAAAGCGGCGATATAGTCATTACTCCACGCAGGCCCAAGCAGGCTTCCCTGCATCGCATCTTCAGCATCCGTACGCAAATGCGGTCTGCCGAAGCGCTCTACGGCATAATCCAGCGCAGCACCAAGGGCGCATCCGGCATCACCGGCTGCGGGTTGAATCCATAAACGCTCAAAGATCTTTGACTGGCTTAATACGCCATTGGCGACGCAATTAAGCGCCACGCCACCTGCCATGCAGAGGTTGGTTTCACCAGTAACTTTCGCGGCATAGCGTGCAAGGCCCAGGACAATCTCTTCCGTGACTTTTTGAACAGAGGCAGCCAAATCACATTCACGCTGAGTCAGCGGGCTTTCAGGCTGGCGTATTTTACCGTTAAATAATTTTTCGAACGCCTTACCCACCATTCTTTCACCATACAGATATTCGAAATAATCCATATTCAGTGTGTAAGAACCATCCGAACGGATATTAACGAGATGCTGACGGATAAGATCGGCATAAACAGGATTTCCGTAAGGAGCCAGCCCCATTAATTTATATTCGCCAGAATCAACTTTAAAGCCGCAGTAATAGGTGAAGGCGGAGTAAAGCAAGCCAATTGAGTGCGGATAGGATATTGAGTTCACTAATTTAAGTTTATTTCCTGTACCGTGCCAGACAGTGGTTGATTGCCATTCACCAATGCCATCAATACAGATCACTGCCGCATTTTCAAAAGGCGACGGAAAAAAAGCGGATGCCGCATGTGCACGATGATGTTGTGAATGGGTCACTTTTGGGGCGACGCCCAGCCCTAATGCCTGTAAAGCCTCATCGATATGCAGCAGGACATTAATTTTCCAGTCCAGCCATTCGGGCAGCGTGCGCAAAAAAACGCGGCCACATTTTAATCCACCACTGGAAAAAGATGAGATGACGCGCGAAAATTTTATTTTTGGATCTTCATAATACACAACAGCGACAAGATCATTTAGCTGAATACCCTGTTCATCCAGACAATAACGAATAGCTTTTTCAGGAAATGCCGGATCATGACGTATTCGACTAAAACGCTCTTCCTGAGCAGCCGCGACAATCACACCATCCTTAATTAACGTTGCAGCACTGTCATGATAATAGGCTGACAGACCAAGCACATAACTTGCCATTGATACCTTCCTGTTTTGATTACACTGTCAAAAGAGAATTATCAGCAACAGGCTGACTAATATAAGCGTGATGTCGGGCATCCTGATTAATGCTTTCATTGCGTGGGAATGAAAAACGATCCTGCTTTAACAGGCGTTTTAATGTGGTATATCGCGGGGCAAGTGATTCATATCCGATACACACGCGCCGCCACACAGCCTCATGCTGATGCATTGGCGTCCGACGCATCATGGCTTCGATGGCCTCTGCTGCCCACGCGGAATGACCTGTCTGCACATTGTCTATTGTGTTATGTAAATCGACAAAAGCGGTGCTGAAGCCGTAATGCTTTAGAAAACGCCGTGCCGAAAGATAGCCGCCGCCAACGCCAGAAAGTTCCATGGCCAGATTCATACCCAAAATTTCAGCCTGATAGCGCACCGGGAATTTGCCAATCGACAACCAGTACACCGGCAGTGCGAATGATGCCTCTTCCAGCCGCGCATCAAACGCAAACTCCCAGCTTCCGGTAGGGGGAAGTTGAATATCCATTTGCTGCAACACATCACGATAAATCTTGGGATGATTTAGCTCCCAGAGGCCATTACCCAGTTCATCCCAATAGGTTCTGAACAGAGAAAATCCAATGGTTGAGCTTGCCAGACGAATATCAGTGAAGCCTTGCAGCCATCCGCCATCAATCAGCGTTAATGGAGCTAACTGCAATGTAGAATGAATCACCTCGTCACGCGCTGGCAGCGTCCCAGGATCGCTGTTGCTAAACGCCTCTCCGTGCGCATCGTGTTGTGCCATAAGCCACTGCTTTAGGTCTCCATTGCGCCATGCCAGCGGTAAGCGACGTTGACTGGTACGCAACGAGTGTTCGGCATTTTTTAACCAAAACTGAATGTAATCATCGGCAAACTGTCGCGTCCTTCCGCTTATCGCTCGTCCCTGCAGCAGGAAATACGCGTGTCGCAACGAGGAAGGATAGTGTGTTTTCTGTGGCTGCGGTTGATTGAGCGCCACGCTTTCTGTTAATGGTACGCGTTGAATGGCCCGGCGCTGCGGCATGTTTGAATCAGGCAGTCCGGCAATCCAGCGCTTCAGTACAGCCACATCGTCGTCGCTAAAAACGCGAAACATTCGCCCTTTCAAAGAGATCAGGCTGGTGACTAACGGGCTGCGCTCAGGTTTACCCGGTGCAACAAGCTTGCTCTGCGCAATCGCTGCCATCAGAGGATAAGGATCCACTCTGGCATCCTGCAGCCACGTTGAGAGCGATTTTCCCTGTAGCCTGAACTGCTGGTGATAAACTGCACCAGCACGTGCCAGTCGCTGAATCACGCCTGCAGCTTCAGAGAGAGGATCAAGACAGTACTCCGCTTCTTCACGCAGGTCTTGATCCCATAAATACAGGTTTTCCAGCGCCCAGATCGCGCCGCGCAGCATACGTGTCAGGCGTTCAGGGGCATGCGTTTTAAAATCCGCTATTATGGCGGTAGTTAACGCCAGTGGCTGAACAGTTTGCTCGCCCAGCATGAACGTTGAATTCATGGCAAGGGCGTGCTGTGTATCCTGCTCCAGGCCTAATCCGGAAAGCACCGGCATCAAATCAATTTGGCGGAAGACCCAGTCAATGCCAATGAGTTCGTCGTTAAAGCGATCGCTTCGACGACTCAAAGACAGCAACAATGCAGGTAACCTGAAAGCGTTATCTTTAGTCAATTCAGTTTCTGCAATATCGGCATAGCTGACAGTTAAATGGTGATGCCCTGTTCTGAGTAGCCAGGCGCGAAATGTATCAAACCGCGTAGCATGAATCGCTCCCCCGCCGATATCGTCAGCAAGAATCGCCATTAATGCCAGCTGATGGCTGTCTTCGAATACACCAGGAGCAGAGAGCCCCTGAAGCCATGCCCCCTGAATGGACATCATGGGAAGCAACTGGGCTGCAATTTTCTCTTGAAAGGAAAATAAATGTGAACGTATTGATGCTTGCGAATGCAATATCTGCCAGGCCTTTTTAGCTTCATCGCACCATGCATTAATCTCAGCCGCCAGTGACTCAACGGAAGGAATAGCAGAATGTCGGCTTATTCTGATCGTATCAGTCAGCACATCATCATCGATCCATATTTCTGGATCCTGTGTGTCTTTGAATTTTTTACGCCACACGTTATTTTCCCTTTAGGCTTTTAAAACATGGGATAAATCGAAGAATCGTTCTTTTTCTTCTTCTTTTTACGCGAGAAAATAGAGAATATTTTCTTTAAAAGACGCATCTTTATTTCCTTCTGTTAAATGGCATCAAGGATAATTTGTGATACTTTTCTGTGACCGTAGTCAGTAAAATGAATGCGATCCACAAATATCCAGTCATCATCTTTAATCGCGTCACGGATTAATGGCGTACTGTTTATAAAGTTCAGGCCTAATTCAGCTGAACCATGTTGTAGCTGACGCGCATATTCTTCACAAACTTCATATTTAAGAATGTCACCATACTGTTGTGAGAAGCCACCCAATTCATCCAGCTCCGCGAAAATGATTTCTTCTTCTGCTGAACCTTTTTCTCTGACCCAGCCGGAAAGTGGCTGAAGAATATAGGTGAGCTTCGCGCCCAGTAATTTGGCCATGGCTTGCCAGACGGTAAGATGATTCAAAGTGAGCTGGCTGGCGAAAGCGATCTGTTGTTCCATGCCCGGCACGGATTCGCTTACCGCTTGCGGCTTATTTTGAAAAGGCCAGCGAAGCCCCCGACTATTCTTACTCTCCAGCGCATCAAAAAAAGTATGGCAGTTAAAGAACGCGCCATTATCTCCACGCATCGCAGCAGGTTGACGCGCCAGACCCAGGTTATTGAAACCAGAGAACAGGACGATTTCATCGATCTTTGGTAAATGTTGATGGTAAAGCGTCAGTAACAGCAGTTCCTGCGTGGAATTGAAACTGCGCCCGCCAAAGTTGAGCCATCGCCCGCCATCCGGATCGCGCTCGCTCATACAGGAGGATAATGTCCAGCGATCGTGGCTGGCACCAATACCAAATACGGTCGAACTTCCCGCTAACAGTTTGTATCCCTTTTCGCCATTATGTTCAGCAACTGAGAAAGCTCTTTTATTTTTTTCGGTATACCTGAAGCCAAATCTATCGGTATTAACAACAGGGGAAACATGTGAGGTTGGATGAAAATACATCAAGTAAGGCAGCCATCTTACCAGCCCACTATCGGTAAATTTTTCTTCATATTCTTTCATATAAGGAATAAGGCTTTGACGATTCATGGTTACCGCTACACTCGCTCACTTAGTTAATAACCGTGAATTAGTTAACCACGCCAGTCTACAAGACAAAAGATACAAATATTAATTATTTTCATGATTTTGCTGCGGGGATTAACATTTAAAGCTGGATAAACGATGTCAAACTGTGCTTTTTTTCAGTACAGTAATATTACAGCCATCCACTTTCAGGTTCACCTCATTCATCATGAAACTTTATATGAGCGTAGCAGCGCATCTGCGCGAAAGGATTGAAAAGGGCATTTTTTCCAGCGGTATGCGTTTGCCTTCAGTACGAACCTTGAGCAGCGATCATGGGGTAAGCGTAACTACGGTCCAGCTGGCTTACCGCCAACTCGAAAGTGATGGTTTAATCGAATCTAAACCCCAGTCTGGCTATTATGTTAAAACGATACCGGTATTGCCTCGCCCTATGGCAGCAAATGATATCAAGGCTTTCTCAACAGAGCCTGTGGAGTCACAAAACAGCGTGGAGTTTGAGTACTACATGGAGCACCCCGGACTGCTACTGGGAACAGGTTATCCCTGTATGAATGCGCCTTCTATGGCTCCGCTGTTTACCGCTTTACATCGTCAGGCACAAAATTACGTGCAGTCCCCACAGACCCGGCGGCATCCCTCAGGCTTATTGGCTTTGCGCGAGCATATTTCACATTTGATGTTGGATGCCGGCTGTCAGAGTCGGACAGACGATGTCATTATCACTAACGGATGCAAAGAAGCGCTGTTCATTGCTTTGAAAGCCAGCTGTGAGCCTGGCGATTTAGTGGCTATAGAATCCCCCTGCTACTTTGGTATTCTTGAGCTACTTAAAATTGCTGGTGTTACACCAGTGGAAATACCTGCCGATCCGGTGCATGGCTTAAGCCTTGAGGCTCTTGTTGTTGCGCTGGAAACGTTGCCGATTAAAGCGGTTTACCTTTCACCAAACTGCAACAATCCGCAAGGGTATACCATGTCAGATGTACGCAAGCGCCAGTTACTTAATATAGCGAATAAATATGATATCACTTTAATTGAGGATGATATCTATAGTGAACTTAGCTATCTGTTGCCGCGGCCAAGGCCCATAAAATCCTGGGATAGCGAAAACCGCGTTATATTATGCAGTTCTTTCTCTAAAACCTTAACGCCTGACATGAAAACCGGATGGATATTTGCTAATCGCCAGCAGAAAAAACTACTTAATTTAAAACTAATGACTTCCGGTGTAACAGCAATAACGCCGCAGATGGCTATCGCTGATTTTATTGAGCAGGGACATTATGCCAGGCATATTCGTAAAATGCGCCTACTCTATCGAAAACACCTGGCGATAGCACAAGAGAAAGTGTTAGCGTATTTCCCCAAGGGAACACATTTTATATCGCCGCAGGGCGGCTATCATTTATGGATTAACTTACCAAATGAAATTCAGATAAGCGAACTATGCGCTCAGTTGGAACTGAAGAAAATTAAAATCTTGCCAGGCACTCTATTTTCACCACAAAAGCGTTTCACTTCATCACTACGGTTGAGTTATTCCTCGCTGCATCTGTACGATGCTGACGAGATGATTGAATCGCTGGCGCAATCAGCCAGGCAGTGTCTTACCGAGGTAAAAAGCTCTACATTTGGTCTGTGACATCAAATGAAGCACCGCTTTCGATGCCAGGTGCCAGTGTTAACCGTTGCGGTAGGCTTAGCCTGGCAGATGGTCTCCTGCGATTCTGCCATAGCCTTGGCCATGAAAGGCAGCGCTTAACAGAAATCGCACCTCCATTTGCCCGCGATCGATAAATGTCGAAACCTTAGCAAAATAACGCTTCCGCAGGGAAATCCGTTATGAGGGTGGCGCAAAATACCACCGCTTATCACCTCTGTTTAGCCGATTGAAAAATGCACAACACCGTATGATGCTTCCCAGAAAAGAAACGTATCCGCCGGAGTTTGTATGTCTGAGAAAGATCCTGTTGTTGAACGCCTGTCGCTGGAGCTGCTGGCTCTGCGTCAAATCGTCCAGATGCTGATTACCTTCGGCAATGTCCCCACCGGCGGCAAGCTGAATAAATATCTGGAAAACCTGGCAAGTGAAGTTGAACACCGTAATGGCCGGGAAGCGAACAAAGCCATCGCCGATGTGATTCGTAGCTATATCCGTTCTTAATGCCCAAACCCATACTTAATTCTGACCCCGCAACAGTGCAGGTTAGCTGCTGCGGTTTTTTCTGATGCAAGCTATGCAAGAGTGTGGGATACCGCGTTTTCGCTTGTTAGCGAGGACGTTGTCTGATTGCGCCCGTTGCGTTTTGAGATAAACAGCTGTTTATCGGCGGCAGAAACCAGCCGGTTAAACGACTCGCTTACGTTATTAGTTTCAAGAGCGCCGCTGGCTACGCCGATACTGACGGTAACGGCAACACCACTGCCGCGCAGCATGATTTTTTCCTGCATAATGCGGTGACGAATCGCCTCCGCTTTCTCCAGCAGTTGTCCATCGCTTAGCCCGAAAAGCAGTACCAAAAACTCTTCTCCGCCAAAACGACAAACCAGCCCCTCCTGCCCTACCGCCTGTTGCATACGCTGCGCGACCTCAAACAGCACCGCATCGCCTGCATCATGTCCGTAGTTGTCATTAATGGATTTAAAATAATCGACATCGATCAACAGCACACCGGCTATGCGCGCGCGCAGATCGCTGGTTTTTTCCAGCTGATGCAGTCGTTCGTACAGGCCTGAACGTGACAGCTGGCGGGTAAGGAAATCATGGTTAGCACGCAGCGCCAGCTGATGATTAAGCTGCCGGATGGCATCCATACTGACGGCAACGATCAGCGGACTGATCGCGACCGTCGCCACGCCCAGCCTCGCTGAAGCCAGATGTCCCAGCGGCAACAGGCTGTCGTCCCCCTGAATATTCATCAAGCCATGCATAACCAAAACAATTTCGCTGATGCCGGTTATCAGCGTAAGGCCGCTGGTCAGCCAGAGCGGATAGCTGATGGCGCACCAAATCAGCGCCGGTACGGGAAACGAGAGACTGCCGCCGCCGCCAATCACCACCGCCGCACTCAGCGACAGTATTAACGATGCTATCGGCAGACAGTTCCGCCAGCGCCGCAGCGTTGAAAGCAATGATGGCCTTCGCGGCAACGTCAGCAGAAACGGCAGCAGCAGGACGCCGGTAGAAAACTGTTCGCTTAGCCAGTCGCTCCAGGCAGGCAGGAAGCGCTCGCTAATAAGCAGCCCCTGAGCCAGCGCCCCCCAGGTGGCGCAGGCAATCGAAGCCAACAGACAGGCAGGGAAAATGTTCAACGCGCTTTTTACTCTACCCGAGGCGTTAAGCAGCCCCGGTCTCTGGATCAGCATGGAGACAGCCACCAGGATAAACAGCAGATTAGCGCCGTTCAGGGTAAAGGCGGGTATCGCCCAGCCGGAAAAAAGGGTGTCGTTCAGAACCATCGCGCTATAACACACCAGATAGTAGTGCGGTCGATGCAGCCAGGAGAAACGCACAAAAATAGCGGTCAACAACGCATTAATCGGCCAGAACAGCGACAGCTCAGCGGGCAGACGTAAATGTCCGCCAACAAAACAAAAGAACAGAGTGAAAACAAACAGAATGAGGGCATTTTTGAGCGGTCCGTTTTTATCAAAAAGCGTAAATTGCATAACCGGGCGTACCTGTTGCGTTGCTCTTGCCGTCTTCAGAGTATCCATCGCAAATTCATTAAGGCGGCATATTATCTGGAGCGCCAATGTCATTCTGGCGAAGCGGCGCATCTTATCATGGTGTGTTCCATCGGCAGGATGAATCTTCTTCAGCCGGTAAAAATAAAACAGGCACTCATTGAGTGCCTGAGGAGACTAACCCGCTTACAATGCGGCAAGAGCTGGCAGATTATTTTACCGCCACCGGCCATTGATTGAGGCGTATGCCGCGTCGCGGCGCTTTTTCGCCAAAATCTTTCAGCACCGCTTTTACGTCGGGATCGAGATAATCCACATTATCATGATCGACAATCACCACACTGTTTTCCGGGATCTCATCCAGCAGGTTCTGCAAACGCGGATTATGCATAAACGTCAGATTCTGCTGCAGGCGCAAAACATAATGGTCATCGTAACGAGTAAGATGCATCGCGTTACGATGGCTTTTATAAATGCTGTACAGAATCTGGGTAGCAATCCCTAATCCAATACCGGCCAGCATCCCAAAAGCGATAATGCCTACGATAGTGGTGATAAAAGGTACAAACTGCTGCGCCCCCATGCGGATTTGATCGATAAACAGACGCGGCGTAGCCAGTTTATAACCGGTATACAGCAGTACTGCCGCCAGGCTTGCCAGCGGGATCACATTCAGCAACTCGCTGAACCACAGGCCGCAGATCAGTAGCAGTACGCCATGCAGCAGAATAGAGATTTTACTCTGCGCGCCTACGCTGACGTTCACCGAACTGCGGACAATAACCGCGGTAATGGGCAAAGCGCCAAGAAAACCAGCCAGGGTATTACCGATGCCCTGCGCCACCATCTCTTTATTTGGCGAAGGTGACGGATTCTGCGGGCGCAGCTTGTTCAGCGCCTGCTGGCTAAGCAGCGTTTCCAGGCTGGCCACCAGTGCCAGCGTAACGGCAACAACATACACCGACGGATTACGCCACGCCTGCCAGTCAGGCCTTTCCAGCTCGGCAGTGAGCGCGCTGAGGCTATCAAATTTCGGCAAGGAAATACGCGGCAGGTTAGTGATAAATTCCGGCTGCAACCGCTCGCCAAACAGAGTAGCCAGCCCGCCAAACAGTACGGCGATAAGCGGCCCGGGGATCCAGCTTAGCGCCTTCACTTTTTTCACCACCGGCGTCGTCCATATCCACAAAATCAGCAGACCGACCGCAGCGACAATGATGGCCGACACAGAGAAGCTAAACTCACCGCTAAACAGCGCGCTCAGTTCACTATCGCCGCTGGCTCCCAGCGCAACCGGGATCTGCTGCATAATCAAAAGAATACCAATAGCCGCCAGCATCCCTTTGATCACGCTGCCGGGCACCAGCGCAATAAAGCGCCCGGCCCGCAGCAGGCCAAGTACGACCTGAATCACGCCCGCCAGCACCAGCGCCAGCAAGAAGGCGGAAAACGATCCTAATGAAGCAACAGATGATACGACAATTGTGACCAGGCCAGCCGCCGGGCCGCTGACGGCAAAGCGTGATGGGCTAAAAGAGGTGACGACCAGCCCGCCGATCACGCCGGTCAGCAGGCCAACGAACGGCGGCAAGCCGCTGGCCTGAGCAATGCCCAGACACAGGGGCAGCGCCACCAGAAACACGACAAGGCCGGCAGGCAGATCCTGCCGAAGCGTCTTTGGAATCATGGCGATGTTTCCTCTGCAGATTGCTGAATTAACTCGGTTAAATGTCCTGACTGCAGATCGTAAACGCAGCCGAACAAATCCAGTTCTTTACCGCTACGCCAGGCTTGCAGCACCGGGGCGCTGACCGCCAGGTTAGCAAACTGCGCCAGTACATTGGCCTCAACCAGGCGATTATGGCGCGCAGTGTCCGCCTCGCCGGCGGCATGAAACGCTGCCAGCCCATCCGTAAGCGCCATGCGCAGGGCAGCAATACGCCGTGACAGCGGGGAGTTCTCCTGCGCCAGCGGACTGTCCGGCAGCGCGACGGCGGCCTGTACGCCTCCACAGCCATAGTGTCCGCACAGTACGATGCGTTTTACCTCAAGGTACTCCAGCGCATATTGCAGCACGCTCATAAAGTTATCGTCATCGGTTAACACCATATTGGCGATATTGCGATGCACAAACAGTTCTCCCGGATCGGCACCGGTCAATACCTCTGCCGGTACACGGCTATCAGAACAGCCAATCCACAGCGAGTGTGGCTTTTGCTGATGCAAATAGCGTTCAAAATAGCGCGGGTTACGCTGTGTTTTTTGTAAGGCCCAGCTACGGTTTTTTGCTAACAGGGGTTTCAGGGTCGTCAAAGTCGTCGTCTCCATTCGGATAAATACAGGCAAGCCTGGGCGACAGTTAAACTTCATCAGGAAATACCGGAAGAGCCAAATAAAGCCTCCGGCAAATAAGTAGTACCACTTTTTATATTAAGTGCAGATTGTGAAAAAACAATTATTCCAGAAAGGGTGGGAGTGTAATTTTATCTAAAGGCAATGTATAAAATGAGTAAATAGGATTATGGACACTTGTAATGGCAATAAAATATAAAAAATTTAAAAACCAATTAAAAACAATTAGTTAAATAATAAAAATTCCTTTATTTTAAACGATAATAATAAAACCATGCATTTTAAAAGGTTATAATAAAATAGACGTCAATCTCATTATTAGCATGGCATCTCAATTTTTATGGAGCATACCACCGGTTATTTATCATAAGAAAAAACGATGACAGCCTAATAAACGCCGGTCCTGTTGGTCTGAGGCGCGATAAATAATAACGCACGCAATTAATAAATCGTTTATCAGACCGGCGTTGGCAAACATTATTATGGTGCATCATTACATTCATTGTTGCCGTAAAGAATTTGCGTTTATTTACTTAACAGAGTGAAAAAAATTTATCAGGCTGCTGGTAGTCATGGCCAGCCTCATCCTGTTTAATGACGGATATCGCTGGTCAGTCGCTGATTCCCTGTAAGGATGCTCTATGCAAAACGCCGCTCCGGTTCGTACCTCTGCTCTGCTCACTTCGCTTGGCTGGCTGGACCATGCTTTTTTGCCGGCGGGAATAGCACCGCCAGAAGAGACTGCCTGTGGTCATCAGCGACATAGCCCTACTATCGTGATGTCTGAAGAGGCTTTCCCGCGCAAGCAGTGCGAAGCAGACGGCGTGATCGCTACGGATTCACGCCCTGTGGCCGTATATACTGCAGATTGCCTGCCGGTGCTGATTGCCGATACGCGCCAGCATCATGTTGCAGCTGTACACGCAGGGCTGAAAGGGGCGTTGGCTGGCGTGCTGCCTGCGGCGGTGAATCGGTTATTGGCTTTGGGTGCTACGCCTGAAAGCCTGTTTGTGGCGATTGGTCCAGCCATTGCGCCCTGCTGTTATGAGCTTGGACAGGATGTACTGGGGACGATAACCTCCGACCCGCGTGTTACCGCGCCGCAATGGTTTTCTACCCAGCCCATAAATCCGCATGCGGTACGACCTCAGGCAGAGGCAAAGAACCAGGGGATCTGGTTTGATCTTCCGGCGCTGGGACGACAAATGCTGCTGGATATGAAAATCCCGGCAGCCCAAATAGAGGTGCTGCCGGTATGTACTTACTGCAGCGCTGAGCCGCAATCCAGCTATCGACGAAACGCGCATTTTTCTGACGGATACGCTTTGCGTTACTCCTGGATCCAGCGCCGGACATAACGGCAGCCTTGTAAAGCGTAAAACTGGCGTTGCGGTCGTTTGTTAAGCGCCAGAAGTAAACGCAGAAAAACGGGCTCAGGAACGTGACAGCAAATCACTACTGTATTTAAACAGTTCATTGTCAGAGCGCAGCCCCAGCTTTCTTAAGGCCGACTGTTTCTGCCCGCTAACGGTTTTACGGCTGCGTTTAAATTTAATGGCGATTTGAGAAACGCTCATGCCGTTAAGGAAACAACGGATAACTTCCACCTCACGCGGGCTGAGTAGCTTGACCTTTTCATACAGGCTGCCTTTTTGATTATTCCCTGCCAGCGGGTTTCTCAGTTCCTCGTGGATCACATATAAATCTTCAATCTCATAAGCCATATCACGTGACAGCCAGTGACGCCCGTAGCCGACCTGCCGAATCGCCTGAATCATTTCACTCATATCCTGGCTTTTACCAATAAAGCCTTTCACGCCTGCGTTAAGCACCATTTTTACAACCGCCGGGCTTTCCATCGCTGAAGAAATAAGAATATTTAAGCGTGGATAGTGATTACGCAACTGCTTGACCAGGGCAAGGCCATCCAGTTCTTTTTCGCCTAATAAGAAATCAAGTACTAATACATCAAGCTGTAAATCCGGCAGTTCGGTAAACAGTTGCTGACTGGAGCCAAAAGCCTTGATCAACATCATATCCGGCTCGGCGTTTATGCAGATCTCAAATGCCGTGCGAATCATGGGATGATCGTCCAGTAACGCTACCCGTAAAGGCCGGGCGATCGTTTTCGTCATCTCTTCACTCCTTGAATCATTATCGATGAATAAGCGCATAAATTAATTTGTTACGCGCTGTTGTAGAACGGGCGTAATGTTTTGGCCTGATTGTTATTAATATCTGTCGTTATCGTCTTGGTTATTAAACGCCTTTTCTAACCCTTCCTTGATTGAGCAGACGCGCATAAAAATAACGGAACTGATTAATGCCAGGCCCCTATCCTCAGCTTGCCGTGTAGGCGTGAGGCCTAAACAAGGCATGGAGACCTGAGACAATTCCTGATATTTTTAGCATAAAAAAAAACATACTGATAGCCTGTTTCTCTCGTGCTGACGCGGCACTCAATGAATGACAAAAAATTTTTCTTAATACAAGAAACGTCTCAAAATAATAACGAAACGATAAATCATCTATTTTTTACGCAGGAAAAAACCTATTATACTCAGTAAAGTCGCATATAAAAACTACACCAAGATAAGAAGTTACTCCCCGCCAGGTTTTATTTTTGCAACATAAAAATCTCAGGATAACGCTAATGATAAAAAGGACTTTATATTTTTACCTGGTTTTATTTATTGTTAATTTTCCTGCCCTCGCTCAATTGCCGCAATTAGAACTACAGGTACATACCGACATTGTATTGCCGCCGAAAGAACAGCTTAATGAATTAAAAACGCTTAATTATCCACAACGGCTGCGCGTTGGCGTACCGGGTTCCCCGCATCCCCCTATTTACAACAATATGGAACCAGGAAAATTCGCTGGTATCGCTGCAGATTATCTTGGCGCCCTGCAAAAGATGCTGGATGTTGAATTGCAGATCGTCTCCTACGCTAAGCCAGCGGAAGCAATCCAGGCGCTCAGAAAACAGCAGTTGGATATGTTGGCTTTTTATAATCCCTATCTCTATGGCGAAGACGGCATTATCGCTACCCCACCCTGGCTGCTGGATCGTCCGATTATTGCCCAAAATGAGCGCGCCCCGGTTAACTTCAATAGCGCCATGCAGCCGGTGCTGGCCTGGGCTGAAGCCCCTGGCTTTAGCCAGCAACTGCAACACTACTTTCCAAACGCGCGCCTGAAGCACTATCGCGATGCAGAAATGGCGCTGGCTGCCGTTGCCTTCGGTCAGGCAGATGCCATGTGGGGCAGCGCTGCCAGCATCGAATTCATTCGGCGCTATGGCTACAGCGGTCGAATTAACCTGAGCGCCAGCCGCTCGGTTCCTGATATGAATCTCTCTTTTGGCGTGTCCGCAGCACAGCCACAGCTGGCTAAAGCAATTAATATCGCGCTGCAGCAGATACCCCTGGCGGGCCGCCTGCGCATCGCCACCAACTGGGGGCTGGACTCGACGTTTGTGCTTAAAGCCAATCCGTTACAGCTCAATGCAGAGGATGAGATCTGGCTGCGTCAACATCCAGTGATTCCCGTGGTGCCAAACTGGAACATCGCCCCGCTTTCAATGGTCAATTATGATAACCAGCCTGCCGGGATTGAAGCAGAGCTTCTGCAACTGATTAGTGAACGCACCGGCGTGAAGTTTGTTTATCCTGAGCCTTTCGCCGCCAGGGATAATAATATTCTGGCGCTGCGGCTGGCAGAACTGGAGCCGGAACATCCCGATCCTCATCTTGTTTATTCACGCCCGTATATCGTTACGCCATGGGTAATGGTGCAGAAAAACAATAACGATCCAGCCTGGTCCCTTTCGGCGTCGCCAGGCAGGAAGCTGGCGATAGAAGCACGTAGTCCTGTGCGCAAATGGCTACAGCAACAGTATCCCGGCACTAAAATACGTATCGTGGAGAATGCGCAGCAGGCTTTTGAATTGTTAGCGAGAGGCGAAGTTGATGCCATTATTCAACCCAAAATTATCGCCGATTATCAGTTAAATAATCAGTATGCCGGTCATCTGCGGATCAGCCGCACCCTGAACAGCAAGCCTGCGCGTTTCGTTATGGCCACCCAGACTGAAAATCTGGAGTTAATGCATATTATTGATAAAGCCCTGCTGGACATTTCGCGTGACACGCGGGAAAGAATCGTGCTGCGCTGGCAAAACGCCCGTCACGTCGATACTTATAATTACTGGCAATATTACCGCAGCACCATTATTAAAATTACGCTGGGGATCGGCCTGCTCGCCCTACTGATCCTGCTCTGGAACCGGCATCTGCAGCACATTATCCGCGAGCGCACCCGTGCAGAACAGACCTTAAAAAACCAGTTAACCTTTACCAATACGCTGTTTGATGAGTCGCCGGTAGTGATGTATGTCCGCGATCGACAGATGCGCCTGCTGCATTGCAACAAGGCCTACGTCGATTTCCTGCATATTCCACGTGAACAGCTGTTGGGTACAGCGCTTGATGTGCTGCCAACAGAGTCTGTTATCAGGCAACGGTTTCAGGAAATTTATCAACAGACCTTTGAAGAAGGAAAACCTCTGGTGCAGGATCTCAACATGCATTATGAGGGGCGCGACTATTACGCGTTGCACTGGGCGCTGCCCTATCGCGATCATGCAGATAATATCGTGGGCGTTATTGGCGGTTGGCTGGATATTACCGAGCGCTATGAGTTGCTTACCGCCTTGGAAAAAGCCAAAGAGGAAGCCGACCGCGCCAACGAATTTAAAAGCCGCTTTCTGGCAAATACCAGCCATGATATTCGCACCCAGTTACATGCGATTATTGGCCTGCTGGAGCTGGAAATGCGGCGCTCGCCGCAACCGCTTGGGCCGAACATCACAGCCGCTTATGACGCTGCCACTACGCTGCAAAATCTGATCGGTAATGTACTGGACTTATCGAAAATTGAATCGGGGATTTTAGAGCCTGAACCGATGCCCACCAACCTGGTGACGGTTGTGGAACAGCTGTTTGCTCTGTTCCACAGCAAAGCTGAAGCGCGCGGCCTGCTCTTTCGCAAAGCGCTCAGCGTGGTACATCCCTGCGTGCTGATTGATGCCACCATGTTTAATCAAATCGTCGCTAATTTGCTGAGCAACGCGCTGAAATTTACCCATGCGGGTAAGGTAGAAATTACGCTGTATCAGCAACCGGACGCCGCCGAGCTGGCAAATAAGCGCGGCCGCTATATCCTGAAAGTGAGTGACACCGGCTGCGGTATTAGCCCTCATGAGTTGCATAAAATTTTCGATCCCTTTGTTCAGGTAGGCGATCGACATAGCCAACAGGCGGGAACCGGTCTCGGCCTGAGTATCTGCCGCCATCTGGCACATCTGTTGGGCGGAGAAATCAGCGTAGAGAGCGAGTCGGGTACAGGCTCCGTGTTTATTTTTAGCTTTTGTGTGCCGCTATGCGAAGAAAATATGCCAGTCAACGAGAACCACGGACAGCATCAGGGCGACGGCGTTATGCGCATTTTGATCGTGGAAGATCACGCCCCGAACCGGCTGCTGCTGGCCCAGCAGCTGATCTATCTGGGCCATCAGGTTATTGAAACAGAGCGGGCCAGCGAGGCGCTGGTTTGTTGGGAGCAGCAGAGAAACGCCATCGATTTAATCATTACCGACTGCAATCTTCCTGATATGGATGGTTTTATCTTTGCCCAAACTTTGCGCCAGCGTGAAGCGGAACTGGGGCTGCAGCCGGTACCGATCGTTGGCCTGACTGCCGCTGCAGAAAAGACGATCCAGCAACGCTGCATCGATGCCGGTATGAATTGCTGCCTGTTTAAACCAGCGAATATCGACACCCTGCATAGCTTTATCTCTACCTCTGTTTACGTGAACGCGCCCGCAGTACCGGGCAACGGGCTGCTTGAGCAACTGATCGATGTTGATCCTGATGCCTGCGCCAGGCTAATTACCAGCGCAATTGATAGCCATCGCCAGCTGATCATTCAGCTACAGCAATGTCATCAGCATGCTGAGATCATTACCCTGGCCCATACATTAAAAGGCGGAGCGCGCCTGCTTAATGCGGTGCGGCTGGAAAAGCTGTGCCAGCAGTTAGAAGACAGCGAAAGCGATGATGTCCATCTTGATGAACTGTGTCAGGAAGTGATTAATGAAGTGCAGGTACTGGAGGCCATGCTGCTTACCCGGCTGCGATCGTTAAACCGCGACTGACCCGATCTCAGGCTCTGTCTTAAACGTCTGCCCCGCTTGTCGGGCAGGCGTTTTGCTTCAGGCCCGCTACTTTTTTGATGTATCTCACAGGCTGACCCGCTGCCGCTTTTCTTTCTTAACCTGAGCGCTACAGTCAACTCATCCGACCACTTAATAATAATTTAACATTCAGGTGAGTAGCTTTATGTCGATCACGCCATCGCTTTTCGATCCGCTCGATCTTGGCTTTACCCAACTAAAAAACCGTGTGCTAATGGGATCGATGCATACCGGTCTGGAAGAGCGGCCTGACGGCGCAGCGCGGCTTGCCGCCTTTTATGCCGATCGCGCCGCGGGCGGCGTAGCGTTGATCGTTACCGGCGGCATAGCCCCTTCCCCGGAAGGAGTGGTGGTTGCTGGCGGTTCGGTACTGAACGCTGAAACGCAGCTGGCGCATCACCGCATCATTACCGACGCGGTCCATCAGCACGATGGGAAAATCGCCTTACAGATCCTGCATGCCGGTCGCTACAGCTATCAGCCTGCGCTGGTAGCACCTTCGCCGCTACAGGCGCCTGTTAATCCTTTTATGCCGCAGGCCCTGAGCCATGAGGCCATTTTGCAGTTGATTGAGGACTTTGCGCGCTGTGCGACGCTGGCCCAGCAGGCGGGCTATGACGGCGTGGAAATCATGGGTTCGGAAGGCTATCTGATCAATCAGTTCCTGACGCTACGCACTAATCAACGTAGCGACGAATGGGGAGGCGATTTTGCGCATCGTATGCGTTTTGCGGTACGCATTGTGCAGGCGGTACGCGCTGCGACCGGACCTGACTTCATTATTATTTATCGGCTGTCGATGCTCGACCTGGTGCCGGAGGGCAATACGCTGGAAGAAACAATCGCGCTGGCGCAGGCTATCGAAGCGGCGGGCGCCACGCTGATCAATAGCGGTATCGGCTGGCATGAGGCGCGTATTCCTACCATCGCTACCTCGGTTCCGCGCGCTGCTTTCGGCTGGGTCACGCGCCTTCTGCGACAGCATGTGACGCTGCCGCTGATCGCCACCAACCGCATCAACCAGCCGGAGGTAGCGCAGCAACTGCTGGATAAGGGCTGTGCGGATATGATCTCAATGGCACGGCCTTTCCTTGCGGATGCTGCTTTTGTCGCTAAGGCGCAGGCCAACCGCGCTGCCGAGATCAATACCTGCATCGGCTGCAATCAGGCCTGCCTCGATCAAATTTTTGCGGGCAAAGTGACTTCCTGTCTGGTTAACCCACGCGCCTGTCATGAAACACTGATGCCGGTGACGCCCGCCCGCCAGCAGAAAAAGCTGGCGGTAGTTGGCGCAGGCCCCGCTGGTCTGGCGTTTGCGGTAAATGCCGCCATGCGCGGCCATCAGGTCACACTGTTCGATGCCGCCAGCGCTATTGGCGGTCAGTTTAACGTGGCGCGCCAGATCCCTGGCAAAGAAGAATTTAATGAAGCGCTGCGTTACTACCGTACCCAGCTACAGCGCTACAACGTGGAGACCCGCCTGAACTGCCGTGCCGACGCGGAAATGCTGCACGATTTTGACGAGGTGATCCTGGCCAGCGGCATCGTGCCGCGTACGCCAGCGATTGAAGGCATATCGCACAGCAAGGTGCTGAACTATCTGCAGGTGCTGCGCGATAAAAAACCGGTGGGTGCACGCGTTGCGATTATTGGCGCTGGCGGCATCGGCTTCGATACCGCCAGCTATCTCAGCCACAGCGATAATGCCAGCAGCCTGAATATTGATGCCTTCTGCCAGGAGTGGGGGATCGATAAAAGTCTGCAGCAGCGCGGCGGGTTAACCACGCCGCAGCCCGTCGGCAGCCCGCGTCAGATTTGGTTGCTGCAGCGCAAAGCGGGCAAGCCGGGCACCGGGCTGGGGAAAACCACCGGCTGGATCCACCGCAGCACTCTGCTGGCGCGCGGCGTAGAGATGTGGGGCAATGTGCAGTATCAGCGCATTGACGATGAGGGGCTGCATATCCTGCGCGACGGCCAACCGCTCACGCTGGCGGTGGATAACGTGATTATCTGCGCCGGTCAGGAGCCTGACCGGACGCTGGCGGTTCCCTTGCAGGCGGCAGGTAAGCCAGTGCATATTATCGGTGGCGCGGATGTGGCGCTGGAGCTGGATGCGCGCCGCGCTATCGCCCAGGGAACGGAACTGGCGCTGGCCATCTGATCCACGCTGGCAATCTCAACGCAGCTTTACCGAGCGCAGCACCACAAACTTGTTATTTGACGCCACGGTGGTGCAGTTGCCAAACAGCTTTTTCATTTTGCGATAATAATCCAGATGGCGGTTGCCAACGATACGCAGTTCGCCGCCATACTGCAGGCAGCGGCGCGCGTCCCGGAACATCTGCCAGGCGATATGATCGGTCACTGCGCTCTGCTGATGGAAAGGAGGATTACAGAGCACCGCATGCAGACGATCGGCCGGAAAACCGCTCAGCGCGTTATTGACCTGAAAATGGCTGCGCGCCATATCCTGCGGACGGTTAAGCTCAACGTTCATGCGGCTGGAAGCGATCGCCATCCAGGATTCATCAATGAAATGCACTTCCGCCTGTGGATTCATCTCCAGCGCCAGCAGGCCAATCACGCCGTTTCCGCAGCCAAGATCAGCAATCTCGCCGGTGATATTATCCGGCAGATGCTGCATAAAGAAACGCGCGCCAATATCCAGCCCGCTGCGGGAAAAGACGTTGGCATGATTATGAATCTGATACGCGGTGCCATCCAGCGGCCAGCTCAGCGTCTCCGCCTGCGGCTTGAGTTCCGGCGCGGCAAAAGTGCTGTAAACCAGGCGCGCTTTTTTCCACGCCAGCGAGGTTTTCGTTGGGCCAAGAATACGTTCAAACAGCTGCAGCGTGGAGGTATGGATATCTTTCGCGCGCGCACCGGCAATAATAACGGTTTCCGGCGTCACCACTTCACGCAGCTGACGCAGCTGATGCTCCAGCAGTGCCAGCGTGCGGGGGATCTTAATCAGCACGCAGGCGGGGGCAGCAGGCAGCGATGCCATGCTGTCAAGCAGGGTCACCCGATCCTCATCCAGCAGGTTGTCACGCAGATTTTGACGCGTCGCCTGCTGGCTAATCCATGAATCATTAATGCTGTAGAGTGGGCGATCCAGCGCGCAGGCGAGTGTGCCAAAGCTGTCGTTAAATACCAGCAGTGGTCCCTGCTCCGGCAGCGTTTGCTGCAACAGATACTCATCGGCCGAATCCCACGCCTGGAGTGGGTTTTCTTCCTGCATACGCGGGAAGCGGTGTAAGGTCAGCGTGCGTTGGCTCAGTTCTAATTGGCTCATGGATTCCTCGGCGTGGTACTATTGCGCATCTTTTCGCCCCGAAAGCGGGGGCGCAGTATACTGCCTTTTTATTCGAGCCGCGTCATGTCGTCGTTAATTTATCTGCAGGGCTATCCTGAAACGCTGCTGCGCCAGGTCCAGACCCTTATTGATCAGCAGCGCCTTGGCGAAGTGCTACAACAGCGCTATCCCGCCATGCACAATATCACCAGTGACAAAGCGCTGTATGACTATACGCAGGCGCTTAAAAACCGCTATTTACGCAACGCCGCGCCGCTGAATAAAGTGATCTATGACAGTAAAATCCGCGTCATAAAACATGCGCTTGGCCTGCATACCGCTGTCTCACAGGTGCAGGGCGGCAAGCTGAAAGCGCGGGCGGAAATTCGTGTTGCCACGCTGTTCCGCCGGGCACCGGAAGCCTTTCTGCGCATGATCGTGGTGCATGAGCTGGCGCATATCAAAGAGAAAGAGCACAACAAAGCGTTTTACCAGCTCTGCTGCCACATGGAGCCAGATTATCATCAACTGGAGTTCGATACCCGACTGTGGCTAACTCATCAGGCTCAGTTGGGCAACGCCGATTAAATAAACGCTTTCGCCTTTCTAATCAGGCTGGTTTTGGTCAATACGCCAAGATATTTACGATCCTGTGGATTATTTAATACCGGCAGACGCTCCAGCGTGACCTGTGCAAAAGCTTCCCATCCCTCGCGCACCGTTTGATTGCGGAACACACAGGGAAACTGTGCATCCATCACCAGAATCACCGGCGAATCGAGCGTAATTTCATGATCGAGAATTTTGCGCGAAATATCGTGAATCGAAACCACGCCAAGAAAATGCTCCAGGTCGTTAATTACATAGACATAGCGCTCTTTTTTCAGCGAGCTGACCGCCAGCGCGCGCCCTACCGATTCATGCGGCTGTAGCGCGGCGCCGGGTACAATCAGCTGCTCGATGATACTGTTATCAAAATCGAGCTTGGCATCAGCGCGATTAAAATGCTGCGTTACCACGGGATAGGTACTGGTCGCCTGCAGCTGCCAGGCGACCATTGCCGCCAGCACGGTAGCGATCATTACCGGAAACAGCAGGCTGCTGTTTAAAGTCATTTCCAGCACCATCAGCATCGCCATCAGGGGGGCCTGACTGACCGCAGCCAGCACTGCCCCCATGCCCACCACTGCAAACAGCAGCGTGTTGCTTACCGGCAGCCCGGCCTGTCGCGCCAGCGTAGCGATGATTACGCCCAATAGCGCCCCTACCAATAGCGAGGGCGTAAATAATCCGCCTACCGCATTTGAGCCCACCGACAACGCCGTTGCGCTCATCTTCAATGCCAGCAGCAGCAGCAGCGCGGGCAGCAGATAGTGTCCGGCCATAATCTTCACGATCACTTCATAGCCGTTGCCAAGGATATCGGTGGAAACCAGCGCCAGCGTGCCCACCAGCACTCCCCCTAATCCAAGACGCAGCGGCAGCGACCGAACATGAGAAAAAAGCTGCCTGCTGTGGCCGATCATTTTAATCAGCAGCCAGCCAAGCAGGCCGGATAACAGGCCAACGGCAACCGTCAACAGCAGCGTGGTCGGATCCAGCTGAAACGCGACCTCGGCAAAGGGATAAAGCGCATTGCGCAGCCCCAGCGACCACATGGTCATGACCGCCGTGGCGGCCGCGATAATCAGCGGGATCAGCCGCTGCAGCGCCGTGATGCCAAAAGCGATCTCCGCCACGAAAATTGCCGAGGCCAGCGGAGCATGATAAACCGAGGCCAGCCCGGCGGCGGCGGCCATAGCAACAATTTCACTGTTATTGATAGCGACCGATTTAAAGCAAAAACGCCCCATCAGGCTGCCGCACAGCGCCGAAAGCTGCACCATCGGCCCTTCTTTACCAATAGAGGCACCGCTGCCAATACTGGCAATTGATGAGAGCGCGCGAAACAATGAAGTTCTGGTCGGCACCGCATCCAGCCGGGCGTTGATGACATCCAGATAGTCGGTTTTACTGATTTGCTGCTGTTCGAGACTGACGGCATAGCGCAGAAAAAAACCGGCAATAACGCCGCCTGCCCCAACAATCAGCGGCCAGCAGTACCAGGGCCAGACGGTCATCGCCACGGTAATATCGCGATCGCTATGAAACAGTAATTGATTAATCCATTCAATCAGATGACGGAAGCCCAGCGTTACCAGCGATGCCGCGCAGCCTACCGGGATCGCGACCAGAATAGTGGTCCAGTTAAGAACATGTTTAACGCTCACATCGCATCCTTCTGTTACGGTTCCTGCATCCAGGAAAGAAGCCATGATATTGGAAGGCGGATCGCAGGATCAAATCAGCAGTAGCGCTTTGCCGTAGCGCAACCCAACGCGCATGCTACTCTGCCCTTCTGCACTCAAGCTCAGGAGTTAGAATTTTTATGATTCGCTTCGCTATTGTAGGCACTAACTGGATTACCCGGCAGTTTGTGGAGGCTGCCCATGAAACCGGCAAAATGAAGCTGACCGCCATTTACTCGCGCACGCTGGAACAGGCATTGGCGTTCGCTAAAGATTGTCCGGCCGATCACCTCTTTATCTCACTGGAGCAGATGGCAGCCTGCGCTGAGATTGACGCGGTTTATATCGCCAGCCCTAATGCCCTGCATTGTGAGCAGGCGCTGCTGTTCATGCGTCATAACAAGCATGTGATTTGTGAAAAGCCGCTCGCCTCTACTCTTCAGGAAGCTGAACAGATGATCGCCTGCGCCGCTGAAAATCAGGTGGTGCTGTTTGAAGCGTTTAAAACTGCCTGCCTGCCGGGTTTTCAGGTGATCCAACAGGCCCTGCCGCAGCTTGGCAGGCTGCGTAAGGCGCTGTTCAACTATTGTCAGTACTCTTCCCGCTATCCGCGTTACCTGAACGGCGAGCATCCCAATACTTTCGATCCGCGCTGGTCTAACGGCTCCATTATGGATATTGGCTATTACTGCCTGGCCAGCGCGCTGGCGCTATGGGGCGAGCCGCAACGGGTACAGGCGCAGGCCGCACTACTGGCAAGCGGCGTTGATGCGCACGGTGCGGTGCTGATGCATTACGGCGATTTCGATGTCACGCTGCTGCATTCCAAAGTCAGCGACTCGCATATTCCCAGCGAAATTCAGGGCGAGGCGGGCTCGCTGGTGATAGAAAAACTCTCTGAAGTCCAACGCATTACCTTTATCCCTCGCGGCGGCGCAGCGCAGGATCTGACGCCAGCGCAGCACAGTAACACGATGCGTTATGAAGCTGAGCATTTCGCAGAGCTGGTCGCTAAGCGGCACGTCGAGCATGCAGGATTGTCGTTGGCGTGCAGCACAGCGCGCCTGTTGTCAGAGATCCGTCGGCAAACCGGTGTGGTTTTTCCGGCTGATAAAGCGATCAGATCCACTTAGTGTAAATATTTCAAAATATTACTTTAGATACGTTGCTTATTGACTGGTGCTCTTCTATCTTTCTTTGCAGCAAAGGGGAGTAACTTGTTAGCCGATCGATCGTCATTACGATGCGTTATGCATCCGGTCATCGGGCAACCCGGAATTATTTCTGCGTTGTAAGTGAGACCTTGCCGGAAGGCGGGGTTTTGCTTGCGATAAACAGCGCGGCTGACGTCTTCCGACGTTGGCCGTTTTTGTTTACTGACAGGATATTATTTATGCAAACCGTTGGCACACCGTTACTCTGGGGCAGCTTTGCCGTTGTCGTGCTAATCATGCTGGCGATCGATCTCTTTTTACAGGGACGGCGCGGCGCACAAGCCATGACGCTTAAACAAGCGGCAGTCTGGTCGCTGGTCTGGGTTTCTGTTTCCCTGCTATTCTCCGCCGCTTTTTGGTGGTATCTCGATGGCTCTGCCGGCCGTGAAATGGCGAATACCCAAACCATGGCTTTTTTGACCGGTTATGTACTGGAAAAAGCGCTGGCCGTGGATAACGTTTTTGTCTGGCTGATGCTGTTCGGTTATTTCGCCGTACCGGCTGCCTATCAGCGTCGGGTGCTGATTTACGGCGTGCTGGGCGCCATTGTCCTGCGTACCATTATGATTTTCGCTGGTAGCTGGCTGGTCACTCAGTTTAGTTGGATCCTCTATCTGTTCGGTGCCTTTCTGCTGCTTACCGGTATCAAGATGGCGTTCAGCAAAGAGGAAGATGAAAATTCTGTCGGTGATAAACCGGTGGTGCGCTGGCTGCGCAGTCATTTACGTATGACGGATAATCTGGAAGGCGAGAAATTTTTCGTTCGTCGCAACGGCCTGCTGTATGCCACGCCGCTGCTGCTGGTACTGATTATGGTAGAGCTGAGCGACGTGATTTTTGCCGTCGACAGTATCCCGGCCATTTTTGCCGTTACCACCGATCCCTTTATTGTGCTGACCTCTAACCTGTTTGCGATCCTTGGCCTGCGCGCCATGTATTTTCTGCTGGCGGGCGTGGCAGAACGCTTCTCTATGCTGAAGTATGGCCTGGCGATTGTGCTGGTATTTATCGGTATTAAGATGCTGATTGTTGATATCTGGCATATTCCGGTTTCAGTTTCACTGACTGTGGTTGGGTCGATCCTTGGCCTGACGCTGTTGATCAACGCCTGGGTTAATCACCGAAACGATCGCAATAAAATAAGCAAAGCAGAGTAACAAATTAATATGCTGCGGGGCGCTTAGCGCCCCGTTAATTATTCCGCTCAAACAACATCGAGCAATTGGAATCACTGTCACAATTCCAATAAACAGAAACAAAAAAAGTTGATCCCGCCCTGATAGCCATAATTTCTGCTTTTCCTGCCAACGCATTTCCTTATACTCCTCCAGGCAAACACTCATGCCGCTCGTGGTCTGATAAGGCGGCGACGGCCACAATAACTATTACTGGTTCTCACGATGGAAAAAAGTTCTTCCACGCTGATTGCGCGCCTGCTCGGCGGCAGTCTGGTAAAACAAATTATGGTAGGCCTGGTGGCCGGTATTGCGCTTGCCTGGTTCTCCAAAGATGCAGCGCTGGCGGTGGGCTTACTCGGCTCGCTTTTTGTTAACGCCCTGAAAGCCGTAGCGCCGTTGCTGGTGCTGGTGCTGGTCATCTCCTCGATTGCTAATCACCGACATGGGCAAAAAAGTAATATCCGCCCGATCATCCTGCTGTATCTGTTAAGCACTTTCTTTGCGGCAGTAGTCGCGGTGGTTTGCAGTCATTTCTATCCGCAGATGCTGACCCTGAGCGCGGTGCAAACGGAAATTACCCCGCCATCCGGCATCGCTGAGGTATTAAACGGCCTGCTAATGAGCATGGTTGCGAATCCATTTACTGCTTTAATGAACGCTAACTATATTGGCATCCTGGTTTGGGCAATTGGCTTGGGCATTGCATTTCGCCACAGCAGCGACAATACCCGGCAACTGCTTAGTGATGCCTCCCATGCAGTGACCTGGGTGGTACGCATGGTGATCCGCTGCGCGCCGCTGGGCATCTTTGGTCTGGTTGCCTCGATTCTGGCGTCAACCGGCTTCTCCGCGCTGTGGAATTATGCGCATCTGCTTACCCTGCTGATTGGCTGTATGCTGCTGATGGCGCTGGTGTTTAACCCGCTGCTGGTATGGTGGAAAATCCGCCGCAACCCCTATCCGCTGGTGTTTACCTGCCTGCGTGAAAGTGGCGTGACCGCTTTCTTCACCCGCAGCTCGGCAGCCAATATTCCGGTGAATATGGCGTTGGCGAAGAGGCTGAATCTGGATGAAGATACCTATTCGGTCTCCATCCCGCTGGGTGCAACCATTAGTATGGCGGGCGCTTCCATTACCATTACCGTGTTGACGCTGGCGGCGGTAAATACGCTGGGCATTCAGGTTGATGTGCTCACAGCCGTACTGCTCAGCCTGGTCGCTTCACTGTGTGCCTGTGGCGCATCCGGCGTGGCTGGCGGCTCGCTGCTGCTGATTCCGGTGGCCTGTAATATGTTTGGCATTCCTAATGACATCGCCATGCAGGTAGTGGCGGTTGGCTTTATTATCGGCGTATTGCAGGATTCAGCGGAAACCGCACTGAACTCATCCACCGATATTCTGTTTACCGCTGCCGTTTGTCAGGCGGAAGAACAGCGCACTGCATCAAAGAGCCTTAGCTGACCGCTGAGGGTTTCTGAGCAAAAAAGCGCAATTACAGAGGCGGCCATCAGGCCGCCTCTTTTACAGCGTGACCCCGCTTTTAAAGATCGCCAGCTCGCGGAAATCGTTGCGTTCATTGTTGGTCTGCCTGCCATTCGCCACCTCAACGATATAATCAACAAAGTGCTCCAGCAGCGTTTCCATTGGCGTGTCCAGCACCAGAGGACCGGCGTTGAAATCAATCCAGTGCGGCTTACGCTCTGCCAGCTCACTATTGGTGGCGATTTTTACCGTTGGCACAAAGCCGCCGTAAGGCGTACCGCGCCCGGTGGTAAACAGCACCATATGACAGCCCGCGCCCGCCAGCGCGCTGGTAGCAACCGCGTCATTGCCCGGCGCGCTAAGCAGATTAAGCCCGGGTTGACGCAGACGTTCGCCATATTTCAACACATCCACCACCTGGCTTTGACCGGCCTTTTGCGTACAGCCCAGCGATTTCTCTTCCAGCGTGGTAATGCCGCCCGCTTTATTGCCCGGCGACGGGTTTTCATAGATTGGCTGCTGATGCGCAATAAAATAACGTTTGAAGTCGTTGATCATCGCGACCGTTTTTTCAAACGTCGCCTCGTCGCGACAGCGGCTCATTAGAATACGTTCTGCGCCAAACATCTCCGGCACCTCGGTCAGCACCGTGGTTCCGCCGTTAGCGATCATGCGATCGGAAAAACGTCCCAGCAGCGGGTTGGCGGTAATGCCGGAGAAACCATCTGAGCCGCCGCATTCCAGTCCGAATTTTAGCTCGCTTAGCTTTCCCGGCTCGCGTCGATCGTGGCGCATGGTTTGATAAAGCTGATGCAGGCGTTCCAGCCCCGCCTCGACTTCATCTTCCTGCTGCTGGCAGATCATAAAGCTGACGCGATCGCTATCATAGCCGCCCAGCGTATCGCGAAACGCATCAACCTGATTGTTCTCGCAGCCCAGACCAATCACCAGCACCGCGCCGGCATTGGGATGGCGCACCATATTTTGCAGCATGGTGCGGGTATTCTCATGATCCTGACCGAGCTGTGAGCAGCCAAAAGGATGACTGAACAGATGAACGCCATCGATACCGGCAGCGTCGCCGCTTTCACGCAAAAAGCGCTGCAGGATCTGACGGGCGATGCCGTTGACGCAGCCAACGGTCGGCAGGATCCACAACTCATTACGAATACCGACTTCACCGTTAGCGCGCCGGTAAACCTGCACTTCGCGATCGGCGGCCTGCGGCGGCAGCGTTATAAAATCGGGCTGATATTGATATTCGTCCAGATCGCTGAGGTTGGTTCGCGCATTTTGCGCATGGACATGCTCACCCGCCGCGATCGGCTGCGTGGCGTGCCCGATTGGCAATCCATACTTAATAATGTGTTCATCGACGGCGATCGACCGCAGCGCAAACTTATGTCCGCGGGCTACCGGCTGACGCAACGTGACGGTCACTTGCTCCAGCGTCAGCACGCTACCTTCGTCCAGATCGCTGAGCGCAACGGCGACATTATCGCGCGGCGCTATTTTAATCGCTTGTTGCATAGCCGGTATTCCTCATTGTGGTAACGCCGCCCGCATGCCGTGAGCGGTGATGTTTTGCAGGTGTTGGGTAACGGCCTCCACCAGGCCAGGCTGCTCACTGAGATCGCTTCCCCAGTGCTGCTCATCGCTCAGCACCGTTGCAACCAGCTGCGGCAGCGAGATAGTGCCCTGCGCCTGCTGCGACCAAAGCGTGGCAAAGCGATCCAGCCAGCGCGCATCATCCT
This sequence comes from Pantoea sp. FN0305, assembly GCF_050113845.1. Classification (NCBI taxonomy): domain Bacteria; kingdom Pseudomonadati; phylum Pseudomonadota; class Gammaproteobacteria; order Enterobacterales; family Erwiniaceae; genus Pantoea; species Pantoea sp. FN0305. Next base: position 77,710 of record NZ_JBNJSN010000006.1, read on the forward strand.
GTAGTGGATAACGCTCGCCGTCGCGTTCGCCACGGTAATAAGCGAGCAGCGCCGCCAGCGCAAATGTGATGCGCGTTGGCCAGCGGTTGTTTTGCTGATAGCTGGTCAGCAGCTGCGGTAACAGACGCGTGCGGAATTTAGTCATGCTGTTTAAGGCAATCGACGAAAGCTGATGGTGAATAAAAGGATTGCGGAAACGGCCCAGCACCGCATCCGCAAAGCGGTGAAGATCCTCCGCAGGCAGATCCAGCGTTGGGATCACCTCTTCGCGCAGCATGGCATCGATAAAATGTGCAATGCCATTATCGCTCACCGCCTCGCCGACGGTACCCAACCCGGAAAGCCAGGCTACCGGCACCATTGCCGTATGCGCACCGTTAAGGATCGCCACTTTCTGCTCTTTCCACGGCTTGATATCTTCCACCAGCCGGACATTAAGCGGCAGCGCCGACAGCCGCAGTTCATCGGCTACCTGCTGTGGGCCCTGAATCACAAACTGGTAAAACACCTCACCCGCCACCAGCATCGGATCGCGGTAGCCAAGCTCCACAAACAGCGCTTCAGCCTCTGCCGCCGGATAGCCGGGAACGATGCGATCCACCAGCGTGTTGCAGAAAATATTGTGCTGCTTCACCCAGGCGCTGAAATCCGCTGGCAGTTGCCAGCACTCGGCATAGCGCAGCACCAGCTCGCGCAGCGCGTCGCCGTTATTATCGATCAGCTCGCAGGGCAGGATGATCCAGCCCTTATCCGCCGCGCCGGAGAAATGCTGCCAGCGCGCCCACAATAGCTGGGCAACCTTGCCAGGGAACGAGCGCGCCGGGCGATCTTCCAACCGATCGTCGGCGTTAAAAGCGATGCCCGCTTCGGTGGTATTGGAAAACATAAAGCGAATATGCGCGTCCTGCGCCAGCGCGATAAATTCATCAAACTGCCGATACGGCTGGATCTCGCGGTTTATCGAGCGGATCAGGCGCGGCTCGCTCACCACCTCCCCCTGCGCATTCAACCCACGGATCAGGGCGGTATAAAGTCCGTCCTGATGGTTAAGCGTATAGTCGACCTGACGATCGATCGGCCTGACGACCGTTACGCCCGCAGCCAGATCGCTGTGGGCGTTAAGCAGATCGATCTGCCAGTCGATAAAGGCGCGCAGAAAGTTACCCTCGCCAAACTGGATGATGCGGGTTGGATATTGCGCTCCAGGAAAATTTTTGCGATTCAGTGTTTGCATGACATTTCCCCGGATTAAAGCTCAATGCCAAAATAGTCGCGGGCATTGTTGAAGCAGATGTTTTTCACCATGTTGCCCAACAGATCGATATCCGCCGGCGCTTCGCCGTTTTCTACCCAGCGCCCAATCATCTGGCAGAGCAGACGACGGAAATATTCATGACGCGTGTAAGAAAGGAAGCTACGGCTATCGGTTAACATGCCGACAAAGCGGCTCAGCAGCCCCATCTGCGCCAGCTGCGTCATTTGACGCTGCATACCATCCAGCTGATCGTTAAACCACCACGCGGAACCAAACTGCATCTTGCCTGGCTCGCCCTCACCCTGGAAATTGCCGGCCATCGTCGCCAGCACCTCGTTGTCGCGCGGGTTGAGGCAGTAAAGAATGGTTTTCGGTAAGGCGTTATTGCGGTTTTGCGCATCAAGCAGACGCGCCAGCGGCTCAGCCAGCGGACGATCATTGATAGAGTCGAAACCCACGTCCGGCCCCAGCAGCTGCAGCTGACGGCGGTTATTATTGCGCAGCGCACCGATATGATATTGCTGCACCCAGCCGCGACGGGCGTACTCTGCGCCCAGCCATACCAGCACTGCGGTTTTAAATTGCGCTATCTCCTGTTCCGAAGGCTGCGCTCCCTGCAGGCGACGCGCCAGAATCTCATCCAGCGTGGCATCGTCCGCTTCGGCAAACAGCACCACATCCAGCGCATGATCGGAAACCTTGCAGCCGTGCGCGGCAAAATGATCGAGGCGCTTGCTTAACGCACGGCGTAAATCCTCAAAGCGGCGGATATCGGTATCCGCGACGGCGCCAAGCTTATGCATATAGTCAGCAAAGCCTTCGGCTTCGATATTGAATGCTTTATCAGGACGCCAGCTCGGCAACACCTTAATGGTGAAGCTTTCATCCTGCGCCAGGCGATGATGATGCTGTAAATCGTCTACCGGATCATCGGTGGTTCCCACCATTCGTACGTTCATTTGCTGCATGATGCCGCGTGCGCTAAAGCCATCCTGCGCCAACAATGCGTTGCACTCGTCCCAGATGCGATCGGCGGTTTTTTCTGACAACAGCACATTGGTAATGCCAAACGGACGGCGCAGCTCAAGGTGCGTCCAGTGGTAAAGAGGATTGCCGATGGTATGCGGAACGGTGCGTGCCCAGGCGTTAAATTTTTCACGATCGCTGGCATCGCCGGTGCAAAGCGCTTCCGGCACGCCGTTAGCGCGCATGGCGCGCCATTTATAGTGATCGCCCTTAAGCCAGATGTCGTACAGGTTGTTAAAGCGATAGTTATCAGCGATCTGCTGCGGCGGCAGGTGACAGTGGTAATCAAAGATCGGTTGATCGGCCGCGTAGTCATGATACAGACGGCGGGCAAACTCACTATCCAGCAAAAAATCTTCGGTCATAAAACGGGACATTCCGATCTCCTTTTACATGAACGTTATCGATGCGTTCACCTGATGGCAAAAAGTTATCATACCAATTAAAGCTATAGCAGCGATTATTTTGCGATACAGCTCACATATCAGACAACGTCGCGCCCGTTGGTTGACGGCCAACTGCCTTGCAAGCCAGTAATCACCTGACATTTCTTGGGTTTGAGTATCCCACATTGCAAAAATGGGTTTTGTGATGGCATTCAACTTTTAAATCGGTATGACAAGTTATCGTCTGCCGGTCAGATTTTGATGAGCAGAAATTTCTCTCACAGGTAAGGAATGGAAAAGGGCAAAGGCAAGGTCTTGCTCACGGATGCTTTCTGTACGCAGTTGACCGCGGCAGACCCGCAATAAAAAACAACAGCGGCACAGCCGCAAACAGAACTGGAAGAGGTATGACATGCGTAAAATAAAAGGGCTACGCTGGTATATGATCGGTCTGGTGACCATCGGTACCGTGCTGGGTTACCTGACACGTAACGCCATTGCCGTAGCAGCGCCAACGCTTGAGGCACAGCTTCATATCACCACGCAGCAATACTCTTATATCGTAGCCGCCTACTCTGCCTGCTATACCGTTATGCAGCCGGTGGCCGGTTACATTCTCGATATCCTTGGCACCAAGGTCGGCTATGCCGTGTTTGCGATTATGTGGGCAATCTTCTGCGCCGCAACCGCACTGGCAAACAGCTGGGGCGGTCTGGCGATTGCGCGTGCCGCCGTGGGTGCCGCCGAAGCGGCCATGATCCCCGCCGGCCTGAAAGCCAGCAGCGAATGGTTTCCGGCAAAAGAGCGCTCTATTGCGGTGGGCTATTTCAATGTTGGCTCCTCGATTGGCGCAATGGTTGCGCCGCCGCTGGTGGTATGGGCTATCGTCGCCCATAGCTGGCAAATGGCGTTTATTATTACCGGCGTCCTCAGCCTGATCTGGGCGCTTTGCTGGCTGGTATTTTATAAACATCCCAGGCAGCAGAAAAAACTCAGTGATAGCGAGCGCGACTATATTCTTTCCGGTCAGGAATCGCACCATCAGCTCGACAACGGCAAAAAAATGAGCGCCGGCCAGATCCTGCGTAACCGCCAGTTCTGGGGCATTGCCCTGCCTCGCTTCCTGGCGGAACCCGCCTGGGGCACCTTCAATGCCTGGATCCCGCTGTTTATGTTCAAAACCTACGGCTTTAATCTGAAAGAGATCGCCATGTTTGCCTGGATGCCGATGCTGTTTGCCGATCTCGGCTGCATTGTTGGCGGCTACCTGCCTCCGCTATTTCAACGGCTGTTTGGCGTTAACCTGATTGTTTCACGCAAGCTGGTAGTAACAATGGGCGCGGTATTGATGATAGCGCCCGGCACCATTGGCCTGTTTACCAGTCCCTACGTGGCGATTGCCCTGCTGTGCGTCGGCGGCTTTGCACATCAGGCGCTTTCCGGCGCGCTGATTACGCTCTCTTCTGATGTGTTTGGTCGTAATGAGGTGGCTACAGCCAACGGGCTGACCGGCATGGCCGCCTGGACCGCCAGCACCATGTTTGCGCTGGTGGTTGGCGCGCTGGCCGATACGCTGGGCTTCAGCCCGCTGTTTGCTGCGCTGGCGGTATTCGATCTGCTGGGTGCGTTAGTGATTTGGACAGTGCTGAAAAACAAACCGGCCGCCGAACTGGCGCAGACGCCTGCCGCGCCTGCTGCCGAGCCGGTACGTAGTTAGTTGCTTCAGGGCGTGCATCGCCAGATGCGCGCCTCTCTGTTCTCCCCTTCTTTCTTGGTTGACCAACAACGCATTTCCCTCTTCTTACCCTCTGGAGTGATTGGCCTTCATGCCGCTAAGTGGTATAACAACTTACAGAACACACCAGCAGGAAATGGATTATGGAAATCAGCGAACCGCGTCGTCTTTATCAACAGCTGGCCTCAGAGCTAAAAAATCGCATTGAATCGGGGCAGTATCAGGTTGGCGATAAGCTACCAGCAGAACGTTTAATCGCTGAAGAGATGCAGGTCAGCCGCACCGTGGTGCGTGAGGCGATCATTATGCTGGAGGTGGAAGGCTACGTGGAAGTGCGCAAGGGTTCCGGCATTCATGTTATTTCCAGCCAGCAGAACCCGCGCATTATCACCAACAGCCAGCTGGAGTTTGCGAATTTCGGCCCTTTTGAACTGCTACAGGCGCGTCAGCTTATTGAAAGTAACGTGGCGGAATTCGCCGCGACGCGTGTGACCAGGCAGGACATTGTGCAGCTTATGGAGATCCAGCAGGAGGCGCGCAAAGAAGATCGCTTTCGCGATTCCGAATGGGATATGCGTTTTCATGTACAAATCGCCATGGCGACGCAAAATAGCGCGCTGGCGGCGATTGTGGAAAAAATGTGGCTGCACCGCACGCATAATCCTTACTGGCTAAAGCTGCATGAACATATAGATGAACGCGCTATTGGCAGCTGGTGCAACGACCACGATATGATTCTGAAAGCGTTAATGCGTAAAGATCCGGCCGCCGCCAAGCTGGCGATGTGGCAGCATCTGGAAAATACCCGCCAGATGTTATTTAACGCCACAACCGACGATTTTGAGTTCAACGTTGACCGTTATATGTTTGCCGAAAACCCGGTTATCCTGCCCGATACCTCCTCTTCCCGCTAAAAACAGACGCTTTGGCTAACAAAGCGTCTAAAGTCAGCTAATTTACTTTAGTGTCAGCCAGTGTAAAGCTCCTTTCAGCCAGTGATTTTCAACGGTAAAACTTTTAGTCAGTGGTAACTTTCCCTGTCTCGTCAGGGTGGATTTTGTTACAGTTATCCACCTTTTCTTACCCTTTCGCGGCGGGAAAGAAGAATGCATCGTTTTTTATCAGCCATCCAGGCAAAAAGGCGATTACCTGGCCTGCGGTAGCGGCGACTACAATTAACAAAAACGACCCATCCGCCCTCCCGGCCTCTTTATCGATGAGCCAGTGTTAACAATGAAGTTCAGGAACAATGAATGGATATTTTAAAAGCGCTGTTGCAAGCATTATGGCAACAAGATTTTGAGACCCTGGCCGATCCGACGCTGGTCTGGGCAATTTATGGCGTACTGTTTATGATTCTGTTTCTGGAGAATGGCCTGCTTCCCGCAGCCTTTCTTCCCGGCGACAGCCTGCTTATTCTGGTGGGCGTGCTGATAGCCAAAGGCACAATGAATTTTCCGCTTACCCTGTTTATCCTTACCACCGCAGCCAGCCTTGGCTGCTGGGTTAGCTATATTCAGGGGCGATGGCTGGGCAATACGCCTACGGTGCAAAACTGGCTATCCCATTTGCCTGCGCAATATCATCAGCGCGCCCATCAGCTGTTTCACCGCCACGGCCTCTCTGCGCTGTTAATTGGTCGCTTTATCGCTTTCGTTCGTACGCTGCTGCCCACCATCGCCGGCCTTTCCGGTCTGAGCAACGCGCGCTTTCAGTTCTTTAACTGGATGAGCGGCTTTTTGTGGGTGTTGATCCTGACGGTGATGGGCTTTGCGCTGGGTAAAACGCCGATCTTCCGCCGCTATGAAGATGAACTGATGTTCTGCCTGATGCTGTTGCCGCTGGTGCTGCTGGTGTTTGGGCTGGTAGGCTCGCTGGTGGTACTGTGGCGTAAACGGAACAGTAACGGCAAGCAAAAAGGTCAACCATAATGCAATGGTTACAGCCTCTTTTACGCCAGCCGCTGCGCTGGCTGCTGGTTGGATTACTGGCGATCATTACCTTTGCGCTGGTACCGGCCCTGTTTCGCCATGAGAACGCCCTGCAAATTCGCGCTGCCGAACAGGGCGTGACCTTGCCGGATGGATTTTATGTCTGGCAGCGGCTTAACGCCCAGGGGATTCAGGTAAAAAGCATTACGCCCGCCCAGGATTCGCTGGTTTTGCGCTTTGAGTCGCAGGAACAGAGCCTGGCGGCACAGCGTGCCCTGCTTAAAATTCTGCCGCATGGGTTTGATATCGCTCAGATGGAAAACAGCGGCGGCTGGCTGAATAAGATCTCGCTGCGCCCGCAATCTGTAGGTTAACCCCGTTCCACAGCGTCATTCCTGTTCCCAAAACAGGCTTTCTTCCTCAACACTTTTGAGCTTTCCGGAAAGAGTGTCTATTCTTACAAAAGGTTATGAGGCGGCATGGCTGCCAGCCTTATAGCTGCTGCATCTTTACCGTTCACAGGAAACGGCTGAATTTAACAATGGAAGGTCATGATCGGATGAAATTTCGTACCTCGCTTTTTCTGGCTCTTTTTTCCCTTTCCGGCTTTACCCACGCCGCTGGCGTACTCTGTTTGCAGAAAGAGAAAAACATTGAGCATGAGATCGCAGTTGCTAAACAACATGATAATCAACGCCGGGTGAACGGTCTTGAGCGCGCTCTGACGGAAGTCCGCGCCAGCTGCACTGATGAAAAGCTCAAAGCGGCTCATCAGGAAAACATCAACGCGAAAAAGCGGGAAGTGGCAGAGCGAGAGCAAGATTTAAAAGATGCCGAAGAAGATGGCGATAAGGAAAAAATCGCTAAACGCCAACGAAAATTACAGGAAGAACGCGAAGAGCTTAAAGCGCTTCAGTCTGCTCCCTGGTAACCCATTTACAGCGTACATTGCCTGAGAATAAAGGAGTGTTTCATGTCAAAAGATACTACGTCAGAACACCTGCGCGCCGAGCTAAAGAATCTGGCGGATACGCTGGAAGAAGTGCTTAGCCATTCCACCGATAAATCAAAATCAGAAATGGATAAACTGCGTAGCAAAGCGCGTGCCGCGCTGGATGAGTCGCGCCTGCGTCTCGGTGAAACCGGCGACCGCCTGTCGCAGACAACCCGTGAAGCGGTGAGCCACGCTGATGATTACGTGCGTGAAAATCCCTGGCACGGCGTAGGGATTGGCGCAGCCATCGGGCTGGCCATCGGCATGCTGATTTCGCGTCGTTAATTATGGCCGATTCTCAGCAGAGCCACGGCCCGGGCAAAGGGGTCATAAACATCGGACAGCGTCTCGTCACTACGCTGGTTAGCATGGTAGAAACCCGTGTACGCCTTGCTGTGGTCGAGCTGGAAGAGGAAAAGGCTAATCTGATACAGATGCTGTTGATGATTGGCCTGACTATGCTGTTTACCGCGTTTGGTCTGATGAGCCTGATGGTGTTGATTATCTGGGCGGTTGACGCGCAGTATCGCCTGATGGTCATTGGTATTACAACTTGCGTTCTGTTTGTGCTGGCGCTGTTTTTTGGCCTCTGGACGCTACGTAAGTCACGTAAATCCACGCTGCTTCACCATACACGGAAAGAGCTCTCTTCTGACCGTCAAATGTTGGAGGACCGCCACCCATGACGCGTGCTGACCGTGAACGACGTAAAGCGGATCTGCTAATAACTATTCACCAGCAGCGCCTCGATCTTAGTCTGGCGCGCCGTGAATGGCTGTTGGAAACCGCCCGTTACGATCGCGGTTGGATGACGCTGCTTAGTCTGCGTAGCTATCTGGCTATCGGTAGCAGTGCATTAGCGATCTGGTCGGTACGTAACCCCAACTTTTTGATGCGTTGGGCGAAGCGTGGTCTGGGCTTATGGAGCACCTTGCGACTGATAAAATCCAATCTGCCGCGTAAGAAATAGCGCTTCCTTTGATTGCCTGCCGACCCGCAGGCAATCAGTATCAATTTTATTGAACCTCTTTGACAGTTTATCTTGCTTACAAATCTTTCCCCGCCCACTTATTATCCTCCTCAGTTACCGAGAGCAGCGCGTAATCGCCTGCAATCACACTAAATACTTGCTCAGGCGCTTTTGGCCTGAGAAAAAACAACGCTGGGGAACATCATGAAAAAATTCGAAGATATTGGCCTGCTGGTAGCACGGATTCTACTGCCGATCCTGTTTATCGTGTCTGGCTGGGGTAAAGTCACTGGCTATGATGGTACCGCGCAGTATATGCAGGCGATGGGCGTACCGGCGTTTATTCTGCCGTTGGTTATCCTGCTTGAGCTGGGCGGTGGGCTGGCAATTATGATCGGTTTTCTCACGCGCTTTACCGCACTGTTTACCGCAGTTTTTACGGTGTTGACCGCTTTCCTGTTCCACAGCAATTTCGCTGAGGGCGTTAACGCAATTATGTTCATGAAAAACCTGTCGATCGCGGGTGGCTTCCTGCTGCTGGGGATCAGCGGTCCGGGCGCTTACAGCATCGACCGCCTGCCTGGTAAAAAGTGGTAAGCGCTGGCTATACTTAACTCTCAACGGGCGAGAATGGTGCATTCTCGCCCCTTTGATTTTGGAGGCTTTATGGGACAACTGGTTGATGGCGTCTGGCAGGATACCTGGTACGACACTAAATCAAACGGCGGCCGCTTTAAGCGCTCCGAGTCCGCGTTTCGTAACTGGGTTACCGCTGATGGTAGCGCGGGACCAACGGGAAAAGCGGGATTTACTGCCGAGCGCGATCGCTATCATCTCTATGTATCCCTTGCCTGCCCGTGGGCGCATCGCACGCTGTTGATGCGTCAGTTAAAAGGGCTGGAGCAGATGATTTCCGTTTCGGTGGTACATCCGCTGATGCTGGAAAATGGCTGGACGTTCGCTACCGATTTCCCGGCGGCCACCGGCGATACGCTTTATCAGCATGACTTTCTTTATCAGCTTTATCAGCATGCCGATGCAGACTATAGCGGTCGGGTAACGGTGCCCGTGCTGTGGGATAAACAGCAGCAGACCATTGTCAGCAATGAATCTGCCGATATTATCCGTATGTTTAACACCGCTTTTGACGCTGTCGGCGCACGCGCCGGGGATTACTATCCCGTTGAACTGCGTGCGGAGATCGATGAGCTGAACGGCTGGATCTACGATACGGTGAATAATGGCGTCTATAAATCGGGTTTTGCCACTTCACAGGCAGCGTATGACGAAGCTGTAGAGGCGCTGTTTCGCTCGTTAAATCGTCTGGAGCAGATCCTGGGTCAGCATCGCTGGCTGACCGGAAATCAGCTTACCGAAGCGGATCTTCGGTTGTGGACCACGCTGGTGCGCTTCGATCCGGTGTACGTTACCCATTTTAAATGCGACAGGCATCGTATCGGCGACTATCTCAATCTGAACGGCTTTTTACGCGATATCTGGCAGATGCCGGGCATTGCCGGGACGGTTAACCTGCAACATATCCGCCATCACTACTATTGCAGCCATAAAACTATTAACCCCAGCGGCGTGATCTCCACAGGGCCCGCTTTTGACTGGGATGAGCCGCACGGGCGCGACGAACGCTTTTCCTGACTGGCAGCTGGGGTAAGGTTAATGACCGCTCGCCTGCCAGATGGCGATTTCCGGGGTAACTATTTCGCGAGGCGCTCTGGTTACCCTTTTTTGGCCAGCAGGCGCGGGATTTCACGCAGGCACCAGGCTTTAGCCTCGCCCATGCTGTCGCGCCGCCAGGCCATGATAATATCAATTTCACTGGTGGTTTCAGGGCTAACCACGCGCAGACGGCCTTCGGCGATATCCTGCTCCACCAGCGGATAAGGCATGCTTGCCACACCTAAGCCCGCCAGCAAGGCGCGGCGCTTATCATCCATGCTGCTGAGCGTCAGGCGCTGCTGCTTATCCAGCAGCTGTACCGTCAGAACCGGCCTTTCACGGGCGGTATCCGCTACCGCTATCCCGCGATATTTCACGCGTGTTGTTTCAGAAAGCGGCTCCGGTTCCTGATGAATCGGATGATCCGGGCTGGCGACAATCACGCTCATAATGCTATAGAGTTTGCGGGTGTTGATCTCGGCGGAGGCACGAAAGTGCAGATCCGGCGCCACAACAATATCGGCCCGTCCCTGCTCCAGCCGTTCCCAGGCACCTGCCAGCACCTCGGTAATTAACGACATTTGCGTATTCGCTTTTTCCGATAGCTTTTCCACCAGCGGAAATAACGTTTCAGTAGGCACCAGCGCCTCGGTAACGATGGTGAGATGAGTTTCCCAGCCACGCGCCAGCGCTTCCGCATCGGTGGTGAGTTTATCGGCTGCTTCCAGCAACACCCGCCCGCGCTCCAGTAGCATACGCCCTACGTTAGTGAATTTAGTGCGGTGGCCAGAGCGATCGAACAACACCACATCTAACTCTTCTTCCAGTTTTTGCATGGTGTAGCTGAGGGCGGAAGGTACGCGGCCCAGTTCGTCAGCCGCTGCAGCAAAGCTGCCGCGCCGATCGATAGCGTCCATCACGCGTAGTGCTTCCAAAGTCAGGGCCCGATCTTTTGCCATAACACGTCTCTGTCAGTAATTTTGAATATGCCTGGCAGATTAACTGGCTAACAATCCGCCGTCCAGATATTTACCATAGAAACCTGACAGATGACCTGGCGATATAAACCAGCGCTGGAGAGGTAATCTACAATGATGAAACCACGTACTGCGAAACAGTGCGGTCAGGCCGATTACGGCTGGCTGCAGGCGCGTTATACATTTTCCTTTGGCCACTATTTTGATCCAAAACTTCTGGGTTATGCCTCGTTGCGGGTACTGAATCAGGAAGTCCTCGCGCCCGGCGCCGCCTTCCAGCCGCGCACTTATCCACGCGTGGATATCCTTAACCTGATCCTGCAGGGCGAAGCGGAATATCGCGATAGTGAAGGCAATTATTGCCGCGCCAGCGCAGGCGATGCTCTGCTGCTGGCGACGCAGCCTGGCGTCACCTGGAGCGAGCAAAACGTGAACCGCGATGCGCCGCTGACCCGGATTCAGCTCTGGCTGGACGCTTGTCCGCAACGTGAAAATCCCGTGGTGCAGCAGCTGCCGCTGGCGTTAAATCAACCCCACCAGCTACTCGCCTCGCCCGATGGCGAGAACAGCAGCCTGCAGGTGCGCCAGCAGGTCTGGATCCATCAGATCACGCTGGAACCTGGTCAGGAATGGCATCAGCCGCTGCAAGGCTCGCGCGCCTGGCTACAGTCGATTCATGGTGAATTTCAGGCGATGTCGGCAAATGGCGAACAGGAAGCGTTGGGCTGCGGCGATGGCGCTTTTATCTGCGATGAAACCAGCATTCGCCTGAAGGCGCAAACGCCACTGCGCGCGCTGATAGTGGATTTGATGAGTTAAGCAGAAAGTTGGGGCGACGCTAACACCGCCCCGGCAAGATTATTTCAGAATGGTAAAAGCGGTAGTGACATGCTTCACGCCACTTACCCGGCTGGCGATATCCGCCGCCGCGCTGGCTTCTCTCTGGGTTACCAGACCCAGCAGGAACACTTCGCCATTTTCAGTGGTGACCTTCACATTGGAAGATTTCACCTGATCGCTGCCCAGCAGCTGTGAACGTACTTTGGTGGTGATCCAGGTATCGGAAGAGGCGGTACCCAGCGTCACTTTCGGCCCCTGACGAATTTCGTTATACACTTCCGCTGCGCCATCAACCCCCATGGTGATCTGCTTCGCGCGATCGGCTAATTCCGCGCTCGGCGCCTGACCGGTCAGCAGCACTTTGCCCTGATAAGCGGTGGCCACGATATGCGCCTCTTTCTTGATTTGCTGATCTTTCGCCAGCGCGTTGCTGACGCGCAGCTCCAGCGTACTGTCATCTACCTGGGTTCCTACGGTACGCGGATCGGTTGCGCTTTTGGTCGCTACCGCCGCGCTGCCCACCACAACGGCGGCACAGCCCTGTAATAACAGGGCAGCAAAGATCACTGCCAGTGCAGATAATGCCTTCATTACATCTCCTTGTTTATTCCTGATGAGGAAACAGAGTGTTATCGATCAAATCACACAGGCAGTTCACGGTAAGCATATGCATTTCATGAATCCTGGCGCTTCTGTGTGATGGAATGCGGATCTCCACATCCTGCGGGCCCAGCAGTCCAGCCAGCTCGCCGCCATCATAGCCGGTCAGGGCAATGATGGTCATATCGCGTGTGACCGCCGCTTCTACCGCCTTAACGATATCGCGACTGTTGCCACGCGTAGAGATCGCCAGCAGCACGTCCCCCGTCTGGCCTAACGCCCGGACCTGTTTAGCATAAACCTCGACGTGCAGACGATCGTCGCCAATCGCCGTCAGCAGGATATTGTCCGCGCTTAGTGCCAGCGCCGGCAGGCTGGGACGCTCTGCTTCATAACGGTTAATCATGCTGGCGGCAAAATGCTGGGCATTTGCCGCCGAAGTGCCGTTGCCGCAGCAGAGGATCTTGTTGCCGTTCAACAGCGATTGCACTATGGTCATTGCCGCACGGGAAATGGCATCGGGTAACGCCTCCGCAGCGGCTATCTGGGTCTGTATACTTTCCGTAAAACAGGCTTTTATTCTTTCCAGCACACTACCACCTGGTTCTAAATGTGGGCTTGAAACGCATCGGGCAGCCAGGTTAGCTGCTGCCCGGTAATGGCGACGATGTCGAAACGACACTCTACCGTATCAAAACTGGCGTTGCGCGCCGCCAGCCACAGGGCGGCGCTGCGTAACAGTTTTTGCTGCTTGCGCCAGGTTACGCTGACGGCCGCGCCGCCAAAATGCGCGTCGCGACGATAGCGTACCTCGACAAACACCCACTGTCGCCCGTCACGCATAATTAAATCCAGCTCGCCAACACGATATCGCACGTTGGCGGCGACAAATACCAACCCCGCCTGCTCCAGATAACGGCGCGCTATGCGTTCATAGCGCGCGCCTTGTTGCTGACGGCTTAGCTGGCCGGGACCACCTGCCCCTGACGATACTGGCTCCATGTCAACTTCCTGTTGATAACGCAATCATCCGTGGCGCTCAATTGACCGGTGTTGCCATCAATACGGAAACCGGGCATCTGACGCATTTCGCTAAAGTGGTTAGCCAGCGTCCAGGCATCAATGCCCATCGCATACAGGCGAACCAGCGAGTAATCATTATTAAAGCTGCGCGCTGCCTGCTGCATCAGCCCTGGATTCGCGCCCGACAGCAGCGGAATGTCGCTAAACTGTAGCCCTTCCATTTCCAGACGGAAATCAGGACCGGCACCGGCCTGGAAGCTGCGCGAGCTGGCATAGAGCGCAACATTGTTGCGGCTGCTGATGCGCATGGCGATCATCGGCTTAATCAGTTGCAGTTCGCTCTGAGTGGCCACGATATAAACCGCATCCACCGCGCCGCCGCTGGCTGTAGCCTCAGGCTGCGTGCTGCTCTGTGGTGCCGGGATCGTCAGGCCAGCAATAGTAATGCCCTGCGGTTCGCTTGCCGCTGGCGTCACCGGCGTACCGCTCAGGCTGATGCCTGCGCCGCTGTTGATGCCCTGCTTCAGCTCAGCTGAGGAGCCGAACCCCTGCTGCTGCACCGTACCGCCGCCCAGCGTTTGCCACTCCTGTGCAAATGCTTTGCTGACGCGATCGCCCAGCGAGCTACGCGGCACCAGCAATAACGGCATGCGTTTGCCCTGTTGCCAAATATGATGCGCAGCATCTCGCGCCTCGTCTTCAGGAGAAAGCGCAAAGTAGCAAAGATTCGGATGGTTCTGGATTTTTTCCGGCTCATTAAGCGCCAGCACATTCAACGGCGTGGAGGAATCCGCCAGCTGCTGCACCTTATCCTTCAGCAACGGTCCAATCACCAGTGTCGCGCCATCCTGCTGCGCCTGCGCCAATACCTGCTGAATCGGCTGCGAGCTGGTGTCATACACTTTTACCTCGGCGTTGCTGGCCGGGGCGGTGGTGACGCTGGCCGCAGGCTGCGCGGCAGGCGGTGCTGTTTCGGTGCTGGCTGCGCTGTCGCCAGGCGCGGCGGAGGGACTGACAACCGCATCTGCGTTCTGCGTTGCAGCATCGCCGGCTGCCGGTTCAGCGCTCTGCGCGCCATCGTTGGATAACGCAACCGGATTTTGCGCACTGCCAACGGCAGGCGCCGGTGGTGCATTCAGCAGGCCGTTTTTCGCATCGTTAAAACCTTTCTGGATTGCGCTGGCAAAAACCTGCGCCTGGCCGCTCAGCGGCAGCAGCAGCGCGATTTTATTAGTGGAGGCGGGCTGGAAGTTCTGCACCTGGCCGAGCGCCGTAGGCAGCGTTTTTGCCGCCGGGTTTTGCGGGTAGCGTATCTGCCAGTCGCTAATCCCCGCTTTCAGCATATCGGGCTCGGTACGATTCGCCTTGTACACGTTGAGCAGATCGAGCCAGCCCTGCAGCGTATTTTCATCCGCGTTAATCGCCAGGCTGTTCATCTCCTCTGGCGGCAGCTGCGTCAGCGTCTGCCAGGTGGCATCGATATTATCCTGATGCGCTTTGTCGGTTAACAGCGGCTCCTGCGCAATCAGCATGCGCACCAGATCCAACGACGGTCGTCCCTGGTTAGCGGCAATTTTCAGGCCGTAGTAGCGTTGCTGCTGATCTTTCGACAGGATTGAGGGATCAAGCTTCGCCAGTATCGCCTGCGCGCTGGGGATATCCTGATTGCCAAGACGCAGCTGGGCGGTAAGCAACTGTAGCTCCTGACGCTGCGTGTCGCTCAGCTGCTGCGGCAGCTGATTAATTTGCTGGTATGCCTGGGGATACTTCCCTTCGTTAAGCAGTGCACGTATCGCAAGTAATTGCCAGTCAGCCTTGTTATCATCTGGGCTTTGCTGCACCTGCTGCAGGTAGTAGCTGGATGTGCCCGTTGCCGGTCCCTGAATATTTACCGAGGGAGCCTGCGGCGTCTGGCCGGTACAGGCTGCTAAGATCAGCCCAGCCAGGAGAACAGGCACAAAGCGCCCTGCTTTTTTTCGAACGACTTTTGAAGGAAGCATACTGTATCCAGTAAGTTTTTTTCAGGATGCTCAATATTAAATCGGCAATTCGGATGAAACAATGAAACAACACGATCGGGCAGAGATTTCTGCCAGCACGCTCTATATTGTACCCACCCCAATAGGCAATCTGGGCGACATCACCCAGCGGGCGCTGGCGGTGCTTACAAGCGTCGATCTGGTGGCTGCGGAAGATACACGTCATACCGGACTGTTGCTACAACATTTCGCCATCAATGCGCGACTGTTCGCATTACACGATCATAATGAGCAGCAAAAAGCGGAGCTGTTGCTGACGAAACTGCAGGAAGGCCAGAGCATAGCGCTGGTCTCCGACGCCGGTACGCCATTAATCAACGATCCCGGCTATCATCTGGTGCGCCGCTGTCGCGAAGCCGGTATCCGCGTGGTACCGCTGCCGGGTGCCTGCGCCGCGATCGCCGCGCTGAGCGCTGCCGGTTTGCCCTCCGACCGCTTTTGTTATGAAGGCTTTTTACCGGCCAAAAGCAAAGCGCGTTGCGATACGCTACGCGCTCTGGCTCAGGAACCACGTACGCTGATTTTTTATGAATCAACCCATCGTCTGCTTGATAGCCTGCGCGATATGATCAGCGAACTGGGGGCAGATCGCTATGTGGTGCTGGCGCGTGAGATCACCAAAACCTGGGAATCGATTCACGGTGCGCCGGTAGCGGAGCTGCTGGCGTGGATTGAAGAGGATGAGAACCGGCGTAAAGGCGAAATGGTGCTGGTTGTCGAAGGGCATCATGCCGATGAAGAGGCGCTGCCGATCGAAGCATTGCGCACCCTGGCGCTGCTGCAAAAAGAGCTGCCGTTAAAAAAAGCGGCGGCGCTGACGGCGGAAATTCACGGCGTGAAAAAGAACGCGCTGTATAAATATGCACTCGAACAGCAAGAAGGATGACAAAACGTTCAGAATGCCCTATTATCCGCGCCGAAGCTGACCAGACAGTCGCCGCTTTGTCGCCGTCCCCTTTCGGGGGAGACGGGCAGAGGGGAGGAAAGTCCGGGCTCCATAGGGCAGGGTGCCAGGTAACGCCTGGGAGGCGCAAGCCTACGACCAGTGCAACAGAGAGCAAACCGCCGATGGCTCATTCGTGAGCACAGGTAAGGGTGAAAGGGTGCGGTAAGAGCGCACCGCGCGTCTGGCAACAGTTCGTGGCACGGTAAACTCCACCCGGAGCAAGGCCAAATAGGGGTTCACAAGGTACGGCCCGTACTGAACCCGGGTAGGCTGCTTGAGCCAGTGAGCGATTTCTGGCCTAGATGAATGACTGTCCAAGACAGAACCCGGCTTACCGGTCAGCTTCACTCTTTACAAAACCCCGCTTCGGCGGGGTTTTTGCTTTATATCGCGGCAAACAGGGCTGAACAGGTATCGCTTACAGGCGACTTAAACAGTCCAGCGCCACGCTTTTAAAGCTGGCGAAGTCGCTGCTGTCGCGCAGGCGCGTCATGGCGCGCTCGCGCATAAAGGTCACAAACAGATCGTAGATCGCCATCGCCTCTTCATAGTCATCCTTGCTGATGGCTAACAGGAAAATCACATAGGCGGTTTCTTCTCCCCAGATGATGCCCTGCGGCGCTAATACGGTATAGACCACGCTTTTTTTCGCCAGCAGGCCCAGCGAGTGCGGCAGCGCAATCCCCTCGCCCAGCATGGTACTGAGAATCGCTTCGCGCTCCTCAACGGAAGGATAAAAGCTCGCGTCCACGAAGCCCTCCTGCTCCAGCTGCAGGCACAGCTGGCGAAACAGCTGTGCCTGCTCCATCGGCCGATCGATAATGCAAAAGTGACGCGCGTCGAAAAATCGCTCCAGCATGTAAGGTTTCGTGCGATCCACCAGCACCTGTTTTCCCAGCTGCTCCAGTTGATAATCGGTGGGGAAAGGTGACATCACCACTATTGGCTTGCCCTTCTCGCTTAACCGCACGGTGGAGATAACAAAATCCTCTTCAATACTCTCCTGCATCTCATATTCACGCAGCGAAATGATGCGCGTGACAACGATTTGGGGATATTTACGCAGCAGCATCGCCTGAATCATGCGTACGGTTGAATTGCCGGTATCGCATACCAGCATGACTTGAGGATGACGCTGATAGCCCACGTTATAGTGACGCTCCAGGCCAACGCCGATATGCAGCACCAGAAAACCGATCTCGTTTTCACTGATCACATACGGCGTATATTTACTCCAGCTGGAAACGGCCGCCAGCGTCACGTCATACGCCATCGGATAGTGCTGCTTGATATTGGTTAACAGCGGATTGGGAATAGTGATTTGATAGCGGACGCGGGTGATCATGGTTTTGATATGCGTAAGCAGATCGGCACGCAGCTGCTGGTCGTTTTGCAGGTTATAGTTGTAGTGGGTGTTGATATAGCTAAGGATGTAATTCACCAGCGAATCGCCATCGTCGGCGCTGATAGCGCTGGGCGCGATCTCTTCTACCCGTCGGGCGGCGATATTCAGACGCAGCCAGGCCTCTTCTGCAGGCGCAATAACTTTACCGGTAATCGGGCGCATCAGGTTAATGATATGGCGCGCCGCCGCCTGCACATCGCTCTCCACCTCATCGGCGCTGAAATCGGAAAGCGGATAGCCTTCGCTGATGCGGCGCACCGCAACGGCACAGTAAAGACGCAGGTAAAGTTCGCCCTCGTCGGTCATACGGATATTAAAACGCGCAAAGCACTGCAACAGCAGCGGCTGAAGCGTCAGCAGCACACCGCTGTTGAGCGCTTCCATCTGCAAAAGCGGGTTTTCACTATTTTCCTGCGCAATCTGATAGAGCAGATCGGTCAGGCAGGTACGAATCGCCATTTCACTGCCGAACAGCTTCATGCCGTAGCGCGGGCGCGCCTCAATGGTAAGCTGATAGCGGCTGAGCCACTCCCTGACTTCCGCCATATCGCTTTGCAGCGTGGCGCGGCTGACAAACCACTCTTCCGCCAGATCTTCGAGCTTGATCGCCCAGGCCGACGTCAGAAAACGCGTCAGCAGATAATGAATGCGCTCTGTTGAGGTACGGGGAATGCGCAAATGCGCCGGCGACTGCTGCGTCAGGCGCTGATAGCGCACCGGATCGAGAATACGCAGCTGATAGCCTTCGCCGCGACAGAGCACAAACAGCGCACCGTGATCGGCCAGCATCTCGTTAAGCATATTAATATCGGTACGCACCGTGCGCGTGGAAACCGCAAAACGGCGCGCCAGCTCATCCTGCGGCAGCGTCTCTTTTTGCAACGTATCAAA
The DNA here is from genome assembly GCF_050113845.1 of Pantoea sp. FN0305. Classification (NCBI taxonomy): domain Bacteria; kingdom Pseudomonadati; phylum Pseudomonadota; class Gammaproteobacteria; order Enterobacterales; family Erwiniaceae; genus Pantoea; species Pantoea sp. FN0305. The sequence continues at coordinate 96,402 of NZ_JBNJSN010000006.1, forward strand.
TAATTGAGCCAGTCGCTGGTTCGGAAATCTCACGGCAGCTCTCCCCCTGTTGGCTACGTAAATTAACGTATCATCATGGCACAATCACCATCTGGAACGGCGCACCAATGGCAGTGTAGTCATCACTAAAACGCAGCATTCCGCTGCTGCTATCAATATAAAAACGCGTAAGGTTGTCGCTGTGCTGGTTAAGCACATAGCGCGTTTTGCCATCTTCGGACAGCGTCAAGTCGCTACGCGTCCGGAGACGCTCGATCAGGGTCAGCGTCCCGTGCGGCTGATAAGTTCCTGTAAACGCAAAAGGGGTTGCCGCAGCCAGCGGCGCAACGCCAAACAATGCCACAGATAAGGCGACAATCAGCTGTTTTCGCATAAGATTATCCTGAATCAGTATGCCGTTGCGCTGCTCCTGCCGGGCGTTAGCCCACCAGCCTTTTGGTTATCGCCAGTAGCGTTTTGACATCTTCAGGTCGCGTATCGCCAGAGCCTTGATCGATAATAGAACTGTAAATATGCGGAATAATTTTGCTGACGCCCGCATCCAGCGCAATCTGTAAAATCGCCTCATAGTTGTCCAGATCGATACCGCCGGTCGGCTCCAGCCAGAAATCGTGCTCGGCACAGGCCTGCGCCACTGCAGTAAACTCATCTCTCGCCTTCAGGCCGCCCATAGGGAAATATTTTATCGAGCTGCCGCCCATATCTTTCAGCATGGCGATGGCGGTTTCAACCGGCACGATCGCATCTGGCGCCTGGGCGCTGAGTGGTCCGGTGGAAATTTTAACTTTCCCCGGCGTTCCGGTGGGCGATACCAGGCCGTTGACCACGGTTTGTTGCTGCCCCAGCAGCGCGCGGCTGGTTGCTACGCCGGTAAATACCTGATTAACATGCTGCGGCTGTACTTCACCAGAGATCTCGCTGACCATCGCCGACTGACGCGGGTCGCCCGCGCCCAGCCCAACGGAAAGCGCATTATCAATCAGCGCGGCATACTGACGCATATCGTCGACGGCACGCTCCACGCTGGCGTAATTTTTCGATAATACGCCAACCAGCACATGGCCTTCGGCCGCCTGCCAAATGGCCCGGGCGTTATCTTTTGATCCTGCCAGAACGTTCAGGCAAACCCGGTGGTGATAAAAGTTTGGCGTCAGCGTCATGCTTGTTTCTCTCCTGTAAGTAAAGCTTTAATGCTCAGATAAATGGTGTTCAGCTGCGCCGGCGTTACGCTGCGTACGTCAGCTTCAACGATGCCTTCATTGGCCTTGTAGCCACGAAAATAGATTGCGACCGCGCCATTTTTCAGCGCCTGTACCAGCTCGCCGGTGGTCTGTCCGATAGCCGCCTCGTCAAAATGGATCTCGGCACGGGCAATATCGCGTCCGGCGGCATCCCAGACCACCCGGGCGTTAACGCCATTCAGCGTGTTCAGGTTGTCGATAAAAGGCGTCATTTTTTCCACCATCTGCGCACCGCTCTCTTTTTCCTGCGTCAGATAGTTTTCGATGGCCTGCGTCAGGCCAAGAATGCCCTCTTTTCCCACTTTCATCGCCCGACCAATGCCTGATGACTGGCGCTTAACCCACTCAACATACTGCTGTTTCCCGACCACCAGGCCGCTGGTCGGCCCTTCGATCGCTTTTGCGCCGCTGTAGATCACCAGATCCGCACCGCACTGGTAGTAGCGCTGGAGATCTTCTTCCGCTGCCGCATCAACAATCAGCGGGACATTATGTTTACGCGCCACCACTGCCGCCTGCTCCACGCTCAGATGGCTTTTCTGCACGCAGTGATGTGATTTGATATACAAAATGGCTGCCGTTTGGGGCGTTATCGCCGCAGAAAGCTGCTCTGCGGAGCATTCATTGGCATATCCTGCCTCTACCAGACGACCGCCGCCCAGCGCCACCATGGTGCCCACCGGCGCGCCAAAGTTAACGTTATGTCCTTTTGGCAACACGATATCGTGCGGCACCGTAAGCGGCGCGGCGTGCAAATTCTCCAGTAGCCAGGCGTTATCCTTCACAATCACCGCCGCTACCGACTGGGCGATCCCCGCAGAAGCACAGGAGACCACCAGCGCATTTTCCGCACCGAGTAGTCTGGCGATCCAGGCACCGGTTTTATCCACCAGATCCTTCATTTCAAAATAGTGGTTCAGGCCATATTTCACTGTATCCACTACGTCTGCCGATGGCGTGGAGACGCCAAGAATCGTCATACGCCCGGAGGCGTTGATCACCTGTTTCAGATGATATTTCTCATAAATTGAAGACATTTTTTGCTTTCCCTTCATCGGTAACCATCCACTGACCAGCAACGACCGCCGCCAGCGGGGTGAAATGCTGCGCTCCCTGTACGGTTTCGCCTTCTGAATCCAGCAGCGGGCGCGCCTCGTGGCTCAGCGTAAACAGGGTAAGATCGGCATCGAAACCGGGTTCCAGTCGCCCTTTATGCGCCAGACGCAGCCCCTCTGCCGCTTTCCAGGTCACACAGTCGATTATCTGCGGCAGCGTCATGCCAATACTGAGAAACTTCGACATAACGTGCGCCAGGCTCTTCACCGGTCCCTCGATCCGATTACGGCAATAAATATCAGAGCTGATGGTATCGGGCAGAATGCCCTGCGCGATGGCGCGCCGCGCTACTTCAAAGCTGAAGCTGGCGCTGCCGTGGCCGACATCCAGCCGTACGCCACGCTGCAGCGCTTTTTTCACCGCCTGTCGCAGCTCGCCTTCTGGCGTCAAAATGCGGTTCGGCTTGCCGTTATAGCAGTGGGTAATAATGTCCCCTGCGGTCAGCAGCCCGGCGATATCGTCCAGATTCGGCGGGTTATTGCCGATATGCACCATCAGCGGCAGATCACCATTCTCCTGCTGGATCTCTTTTGCCAGCTGCAGCGGCCGGATGCCGTTTTCTCCCACCACGCTGCTGCTGATACGCGCCTTGATGCCGACAATAAAACCAGGCAGGCGCTGTAGCGCAGCGTGCACGGCGGGCTTATCGATCTGGCTAAGATCGGCCAGCTCGTTTTGCGTGACGATGCCGGTACGGGCGATATTAAGCAGCGCATAGACCTGCGTTCGCGCTTCACGGGTTAGCTGCCGGAGATCGTCGACATCATCCGCGCCGGTGCTGCCCGCATCCACCACGGTGGTCACGCCAGTCGCGACGCCGATGCTGTCCGCCTCATCATAATAAATCGGTGATTTGGGATAACAGTGAACGTGCGAATCAATCCAGCCTGCGCTGAGATAAACACTGCCATCCAGTAGCCGCTCATCTTTTGCTGGCGCGGTTACCTCACCAATGGCGGCAATTTTCCCGTCCTGGATAGCGATATCGACCAGCCGCTCATCCACCAGACGGGCGCGACGAATAATCAAATCGAACATAACAACTCCTTCTGGCGGGCCGGCCTGGGCAGCAAGCCCGCTGTGGTTTACAGCGCCACCGGAAAAATAGCGCCCAGCACCATTGCGCCAAGGATCGCGCCGCCGGTAATCGGCTTATTCCACAGGTAAAACAGCAGCGCGCCGATCAGCGAACCGAGACCGATAGGAATAGAGGCACCCATCGCAGAGAGGATAATTAACGGTCCGAGGAAGCGCCCGGAGGCGTTGCCTGCTCCCATCATCACATCTGCGCCGTAGGTAGAGTCGCTCTGGTTGATGGTGAATTTACGCGCCAGAATAATGACATAGCCAATCGCCACGCCGATAATCAGGCCGGTCACCAGCGAAGCGGCAAAGTTCGCCACCGGAAAGATAATGCCTGCGCCCAGCAGCAGCGCCGGAACGCCCAGCCCAACGCCGGTCTGAATCGCACCGCCGATATCCAGAATGCCCACCAGCGAGCCTTCGATAATGCGTGCAAACAGAAAGCTGGCGCCAAAGGCGGCTACCGCGCCGTAGGCGCCGGTTTCCATCCCGGCGCGCAGCATGGAAACAAAGGCAACTTCGTTAAAAGCGCCGATGCCATACAGGTAATACATATGGGTACCGGCGAATACACCGGCGGAAAGCAGGCCAACAAAGATCGGGAAGGACCAGTCGGCGTACCAAAATCCACTTTTAGTCTCGTTCATCGTATGCTCCCGGTTATTTGCCGCTCAGGCTGTTATGGATCATCTCAAGCCAGCCCGGCACGCCCGCATGGAATGATTCCAGCAGTTTGATATCGAAGCCGCGGAAAAAACCGCTCAGCACAAACAGCAGAACAATCGAGACCATCATGACTTTGGTGACTTTGTTCCAGCCGCTTTCTTCCACGCCTTTGCCAATCAGAATGCCCAGCACCAGGCCTGGCACGGCGTTGCCCATAATCAGCTGCGCCAGCCCGCCAAAAATCGTGGCCCAAAAGCCTGATTTTTTTCCGGCATCAATCGCTGCCAGCCAGAAGATCACCGGCATGACCGTATTCACCAGCAAATTAGCGGCCGGAACCAGTACCTTGACTGCCGTGACCTGTAGCGCTTCCGGCACCGCCGAAGCGGTTGAGTTCAGGAAGGCCACCACAAACATGCCGATAAGGCCGCAGGCAATCGCCATTTTTTTCGGGTCGTGTAGCGTTTCAGCGACGTTGCGGTTTTTGATCATGAGCGCGGCCGCGCCCCAGTTAGGGATAATGCGGTGATCCACATCCTGCGTAAAAGAACCGGCGGCCACCGAGGAGGCCCATGCGTTAAAGAAGAAGCCGAGGCCAAAGGAGAAGTGAGAGGCAGGATCGCCTTCACAGGAGTTAAGTTCGCCCAGTGTTCGAAATGCGCCCATGCCCTGAGAGGTTGGCGCATGGAACATGCGCGCGGCACCTGCGCCGACGCCCACGCCGACCAGCCCCCCAATCACCAGCGACTTAAGCAAAATAATTAAAAACATCAGTTTTTCCTTATGTCTTATCGCCTAACGTTTTTATTGCGCGATCGTAAATTCCACCTTGTCGGTATCAATCACGGTCACGTTGACGGTAATTTCCAGCTCCACGCTGTAGCTCCGTCGTTCACGCGGCAGAAAAAAGAACAGAAACTTCTCTTTTCTGACGCTTTGCTGCGCACGAATAACCTTTACGTCCTGTGGCTCGATGCGCAGCAAAACTTTCTGGGTGGACTGCAGCACCTTGTGCTGCACATGGCTGAGCGCATCGGCAAAAGCTCTGCTTTGCGTATCGCCTTTGCCGCTGACCAGAACCGAAGTGGTGAATTGCTGTTTCATGTTTAGCTGCCGTATTTTTTATTCCAGGCCAGCACCAGCTTCTCGCCCAGTTCCTCTTTATCCATAAAGCCAAATCCCAGTACGTTGGCGCCTTCGTTAATCGCCGTCACGCCTTCATCTATCGAGCGCATGCCGTGTTTGGCCTTATAGCCATATTTGTTTTGCGCCGTGATCGCGCCTGCACCGCCGCTGCCACAAAAAGAGATGCCGAAGTCGGCGTTTTCCGCCTTCATCACATCGCCCAGTTTCATATCCGCCGCGACGCCAGGCACCACTACCGCACGCCCGCCCGCTTTTTCGATCCCGGCCGCAACTTTTTGTCCTTTACCTAAACGATCGCCAATCACTACGGTTACCATATTGCGTTCCTTCTGTTGGGTTGCTAACTGCTGGCTGGCCTCGGCCTGCCGTTGATTAATTTGATTTCGCTACTTCGAAATGAACCGAAAGCAGCCACGTCTCTTCACGCGGCAGGTTGCCAAACAGATCCACGACCTGCTGTGCCAGCCGCATTGATTCAGGAGAGATATCCTCAAACAGTTCCGCTTCAACTTCTGGCAGCGGCTCACCGGTTAATGAGCGCAGCGCCATAGCGCGTACGTGGGAAGCCAGCATCTGTTGCTGTACCGCATTGGCATGAATAGCCTCTGCGGCAAAGATCTGGTCTATTTGTTTTTTTACCTGTTCGGCAAGCGCATCTATTTCTGCATCGCTGACCGGCTTTTGCACCGCACTGTTATTCACCTTTCCCACTCCTGATTGCCTGAAGGTCCATTTGTTTCGCGTTGGAAACAAAGTAGCGCTATCGCCGGTGGGTTTGTAGCCCGAATTTTTCCGCCACGAAGTGGAAATAACAGCGCATCCGCTGCGCAAAGTCGCAAAAAAGTTATTCTGTGCAAAATAAGGGGAAAAGAAACCCATTTCATGCAGGGAATAGCGCGAATTTACGCAACAGTCAGAAATAAACAGCGGGAACGAAAAAGAGGGAAACGCCCTATTTGTTTATAAATAAGAAAAAGTTATGAATAAAAAATGGTGAGGAAATGTGAGTTGGCACCCATTATTTAGTAATAGGTTAAAAAGAGGCATTTTATGGTGCTGATTACAAAAACCGGATACGCCAGCGCACCCGGTTTTTATATTTATTCCATTATTGTCCGGCGATGCTCATTTCCGGCAGCAGCACGGAGCCGCACTGGATATTACTACGTGTTTCAATATCGTTGCCTACGGTCACAATATTACGCCACATATCTTTCAGGTTGCCGGCAATGGTAATCTCGCTTACCGGATACTGAATTTCGCCATTCTCAACCCAGAATCCCGCTGCGCCGCGTGAATAGTCACCGGTGATGCCGCTTACGCCCTGCCCCATCAGCTCAGTGACAACCAAACCCTTGCCCATCTGTTTAAGCAGATCGTCAAAGCTGCTGCCCTGACCCGCGATACGCCAGTTATGGATGCCGCCCGCATGACCGGTGCTTTGCAGCCCCAGCTTACGCGCCGCGTAGCTGGTCAGCAGCCAGGTTTGTAGCACGCCCGCCTTGACGATCTCACGATCCTGAGTGCGTACGCCCTCGCTATCAAACGGCGTGGAAGCCAGCCCTTTTAACAGATGCGGCTTTTCTTCAATGGTCAGCCATTCCGGCAGGATCTGGGTGCCCAGCGCATCAAGCAGGAAGGTGGATTTACGATAGACGCTGCTGCCGCTGATTGCGCCGACCAGGTGACCAAACAGGCCAGTTGCGACTTCCGGGGCGAAAATGACCGGTGCCTTCATGGTTGGCAGCTTGCGCGGTGCCAGGCGTGACAGAGTACGGCGTGCGCACTCTTGCCCAACCCACTCTGGCGACTGAAGATCGTCTAATGCGCGGCCAATGGTATAGGCGTAATCACGTTCCATATCCCCTTCCGCTTCGGCGATCACGCAGCTGGAGAGCGAGTGGCGGCTGGAGCAATAGCTTTGCAGCATACCGTGACTGTTGCCAAAGACTTTAATCCCGACGTGACTGTTGAAGCTGCCGCCTTCGGTATTGGTAATACGTTTATCCGCCTGCAGCGAAGCCTGCTCCGCACGCGCCGCCAGCTCGATCGCTTTGTCAGGATCGATCTCCCACGGGTGGAAAAGATCGAGATCCGGCGCGTCAAAGGCCAGCAGCTCGCGATCGGCCATCCCGGCATAGGGATCGGGCGAGGTGTAACGGGCGATATCTACCGCTGCCTGTACGGTGCGTTTGATTGCGTCACTGCTGAGATCGGTGGAAGAGGCGCTTCCCTTGCGGTTTTGGTAGTAGACAGTAATGCCCAGCGCGCCATCGCTGTTAAACTCAACGTTTTCTACCTCACCATAACGAGTACTGACGCCAATACCCGTGGTTTTACTGACCGCTACCTCAGCGCCGTCGGTACCTGCTTTCGCCAGCTCCAGCGCCTGGGCTACCGCCTGCTCCAGCACTTTACGTTGTTCTGCAACCTGAGTGAGTATTTTCATTGATCTACCATAATATGATGAGTACGGTCTGCCTGCGCCGGCGGGTCCTGCTGAGCCAGACATTGCAAGGCAACGCGTGAGTTGTATCCTTATCTGGAGTCTAACAGAGTCAGAGAACAATTTCGCAGTAGCCGCGTAACCTGATAGCATTAGCCTCTTTTTCAGGAGCCTGATAATGACGAAACACCCCGAAGAGTGGCTCGACGACGTACCGGATAATCAAGAAGAAGAAGATGAAGAGATTATCTGGGTCAGTAAGAGTGAGATTAAACGTGATGCCGAGGAGCTAAAGCGACTCGGTGCGGAGATGGTCGATCTGGGGAAAAACTCTCTTGATCGCCTGCCGCTGGATGAAGAGTTGCGCGACGCGATCGAGCTGGCGCAACGCATCAAGAAAGAGGGCCGACGCCGTCAAATGCAGCTGATTGGCAAGCTGCTGCGCGCGCGCGATCCCGATCCGATCTACCAGGCGCTGGATAAGCTGAAGAACCGGCATAACCAGCAGATTGCACTGTTCCATAAGCTGGAAGCGATGCGCGACCGTTTAGTCGAACAGGGCGATGACGCGATGCCTGAGGTGCTTAACCTCTACCCACATGCCGATCGCCAGCAGCTGCGCAGCATGATCCGCAACGCGCAAAAAGAAAAGGCCGCCAACAAACCGCCAAAGTCGTATCGTCAGATCTTCCAGTATCTGCGCGAACTGGCTGAAAGCGCGTAAGTTGTCGTCCCCCGCAGCAACAGCGTTACGCTCTCTACACTGAGCGTAACGCTGACTTCCCACCGTTAATGATGCGGTTTGCGCTTAACGTTCCGTTATTTTGCTAAGCGATCCAGCAGTTTCTGATGAATACCGCCAAAGCCGCCGTTGCTCATTACCAGAATGGTATCGCCCGGATGCGCATGTTTGGCGATCATCTCTACCAGGGCATCAACATCAGCGCTCCAGAAAGCGGGCTGGATGCAGGCATCCGCCACTTCTGCTACCTGCCAGGGAATATGATGCGGCTGGAAAAGAAAGACTTCATCGGCACGCCCCAGAGCAGGCGCGAGGTCATCTTTGCTGACCCCCAGCTTCATGGTGTTCGAGCGTGGCTCCAGCACGGCAAGGATACGGGCGGTGCCACCTACTTTGCTGCGTAGCGCAGCCAGCGTCGCCAGAATCGCCGTAGGATGATGAGCGAAGTCGTCATAGACTTTAATGCCGCTGGCTTCGCCGCGCAGTTCCAGACGCCGACGCGCGTTGATAAATTCATCCAGCGCGCGTCCGGCATCTTCCGGCTTCACGCCAACGTGTCGCGCAGCGGCAATAGCCATCAGGCCGTTATGCATGTTGTGTTCGCCCACCAGCGACCAGTTCACTTCCGCAACGCGTTCGCCATCCAGCCAGGCTTCCCAACATGAAGCGTCCGCCGTCACTTTTTTCGCCTGCCAGCGGCCGTTCTCACCCACCGTTTCCTGCTCGCTCCAGCATCCCATCGCCATTACCTGTTTCAGGTTGGTATCGTGCTCCGGCAGCAAAATTTTGCCCTGACCCGGCACGATACGGACTAAATGATGGAACTGCTTCTGAATTGCGCGCAGATCGTCAAAAATATCGGCGTGATCGAATTCGAGGTTGTTCAAAATCAGCGTGCGCGGGCAATAATGAACAAACTTGGAGCGCTTATCAAAAAAGGCGCAGTCATATTCGTCAGCCTCAATCACGAAGAATGGGCTTTTTCCTAAAGTTGCCGATACCGAGAAATTTCCCGGCACGCCGCCAATAACAAACCCCGGTTCCAGCCCGCAAGCCTGTAAAATCCACGCTGTCATGCCTGCGGTGGTGGTTTTCCCATGGGTTCCCGCAACGGCGATCACCCAGCGGTCGCGCAGCACAAAATCATGCAGCCACTGCGGTCCGGACATATAGGGAATATTGCGCTCAAGCACCGCTTCAACGCAGGCGTTGCCCCGCGTCATTGCGTTGCCGATAATGACTAAATCGGGCGCGGGATCGAGCTGACTGGCGTCGTAACCCTGAATCAAATCAATGCCTTGATTCTCCAGCAGCACGCTCATGGGCGGATAAACGTTGGCGTCAGAGCCGGTGACTTCATGGCCCATCGCACGCGCCAGCATCGCCAGCCCGCCCATAAAAGTGCCACAGATACCCAGGATATGAATACGCATAAAAGATCCGTTTTCGAAAAAGTTCGGGGCACAGTGTAGCGCCGAGCAGCGCGGGAAGAAACGGATTTGACCTATGGTCTTTGCGGTTCATTCCGTTAAACTGCGATGGCATACGTTGCAGCTTTGTACCCTATGCTGCTACTCCATCGTAGATTCAGGGATTGTGTTATGAAAACATTAGGCGAATTCATCGTCGAGAAGCAACACGACTTTCCGCATGCCACAGGTGAACTGACGGCGCTGATCTCCGCTATTAAGCTCGGTGCTAAAATTATCCATCGCGATATTAATAAAGCCGGGCTGGTTGATATTCTGGGCGCCAGCGGCGTTGAAAACGTTCAGGGCGAGCAGCAGATGAAGCTCGACCTGTTCGCCAACGAAAAACTCAAGGCGGCGTTAAAAGCGCGCGGCATCGTAGCCGGTATCGCGTCTGAAGAAGAGGACGAAATCGTTATTTTCGAAGGCGTGGAAAATGGTAAATATGTGGTTTTAATGGACCCGCTGGATGGCTCGTCGAATATCGATGTCAACGTGTCGGTCGGTACGATTTTCTCTATTTATCGTCGCGTGACGCCACCCGGTACGCCAGTGACCGAAGCGGACTTTATGCAGCCGGGCAATAAACAGGTGGCTGCGGGTTACGTGGTTTACGGCTCCTCAACCATGCTGGTTTATACCACGGGCTGTGGCGTACATGCCTTTACCTACGATCCGTCGTTGGGCGTATTTTGCCTGAGTCAGGAGCGTATGACCTTCCCGGAGAAGGGCTATACCTACTCCATTAACGAAGGCAACTATATTCGCTTCCCGCAGGGCGTGAAGAAGTACCTGAAGTTCTGTCAGGAAGAGGATAAAGCGACACATCGTCCTTATACCTCGCGTTATATCGGCTCTTTGGTAGCGGATTTTCACCGCAATCTGCTGAAGGGCGGCATCTATCTCTATCCCAGCACCGCCAGCCACCCCAGCGGTAAGCTGCGCCTGCTGTACGAGTGCAACCCGATGGCCTTCCTCGCCGAACAGGCGGGCGGTAAAGCCAGCGACGGTAAAAACCGTATCCTTGATCTGCAGCCGGAAGCGTTGCATCAGCGTTGCCCCTTCTTTGTCGGTAACGATGCGATGGTTGAAGATGTCGAGCGCTTTATGCGTGAATATCCAGACGATCATCAGGCTTAAAAGATAAACAAGGCCGCCCATGATTCGGGCGGCCTTTTTCATTATGGCCCGATGCGCCTGCCTGCTGCGCTTATTTCGCTATACTTACCCGAAACTGCGACATGCTACTTACCATCTGACGCGACTGCTCTTCCAGCGACTGCGTGGCCGCTGTGGCCTGCTCGACTAATGCGGCATTTTGCTGCGCCACTTCATCCATCTGACTCACCGCCTGATTGATCTGCTCGATATCGTGGCTTTGCTCCAGCGATGCGTCAGAAATCTCTCTCATCAGGGCGGTAACATGTTTCACTTCGGTCGCGATAGCATTTATGGTTGCGCCGGCGCGCTGCGCCATGTCGCTCCCCTCTTTCACCCGACCTTGCGACTCGCCAATTAACTGACGGATCTCTTTTGCCGCTCCTGCGCTGCGCTGCGCCAGGTTGCGCACTTCACTCGCCACCACGGCGAAGCCGCGCCCCTGCTCCCCGGCGCGCGCCGCCTCCACCGAGGCGTTCAATGCCAAAATATTGGTCTGGAAAGCAATGCCGTCAATAACGCCCAAAATATCAGCGATATGGTTGGCGCTTTCAGCTATTTCCTGCATCTTGCCGGTAACGCTGCTGACCTCTTCAGCACCCGTTTCGGCAGTAGTGGAAACATTGCGCGCCAGCTGATGCGCCTGCAAGGCATTGTCAGCGTTCTGTTTCACCGTCAGGGTTAATTTTTCAATGCTGTCCGCCGTTTGCTTCAGCGAGGCCGCCGACTCTTCTGTGCGCTGTGACAGGTTGAGATTGCCTAACGAAAGTTCACGACTACCCACATCGATTTGTAACGAGGCTTCCATCACCTGGCTAACGGAATCAAGCAGTCCCTGTTGCATTTTTCTCATCGCTTCAAGTAAGCGCCCCAGTTCATTGCGGCCCGCATCCGGTATCGGCTGCGTCAGATCGCCGATGGCGATATGTTCCAGCTGTTCAACCGCCTGATTCAATGGTTTAAGCAGCACCGCTTTTAATGTCATCCATGCGATAACCAGCAGCGTCAGGGTTAACAGGCAGCAGACGATAATACTGATCTGCATTACCTGCTCATTCAGTTTCGCCTGCTCCAGGCGCATATTGCTGATTTGATTAGCGTCCTGCGCGAAGGCATCAAACGCCTGTTGATAGCCGCCGGTAGAAGAGGTAAGCACATTTCCTACCAGCTGGTAATAAGCACTGGCGTCTTTATTTTCCAGCGCCTGTAATAAAGGGTCGATGCCTTGTTGTCTGTAACGTTGATAGCTGGCTTCAAGCGACGTAAATAGCTCTTTGCCGTTTTCTGTATCGATATGACTGGCAATGACCCTGTCCATCGCTTTTTGCGCTTGTTGGATATAACCGATCACGCGGGTAATATTTTTTTCTGCTTCCGCCCGTTGATTATTGCTGAGTTGGTAAAACGCCGTCGCCGCCGTGGCACGTGCGCGAAACAGATTACTGTTATGCTGATAAAGCGGACTGATGATCTCGCTGTCGATATAATCAATTTCCTCAAGAAAATCATTTGATTTTTGCACCGCGCTAAGCCCAATAACGCTGACGATAAGCAACAGCAGCGTGACTGTTGTTAGCAGGAAAATTAATGCTGTACGCAACGATATATTTTTCAACATAAGATAGTTTCCATAAAATAATACATTCTGCGTTCCTTCGTCTGAAGATCATGGTGAATTCTTATTGTTCTCTATAAATATCGGCATAATTAACAAACTCTATAACGGACATAACTTACTAATTTGCGTACTAATGATATTTCTGCGCGTTAATACTTCTGGCGCAGCCACTGCTCGCCTCCGCCGGTATCCGTTGTTATAGTATTTTTTTGTTTCCTGTCGGGTCATGGAGCGTTACATGACGGCCTTTACCTCAATATGTATTTTGCTGGTTCTCGGTGGTTTGAGTTTGTTGGTTCACAATACCGCCGTGACGCTCTCCGTCGCGGCGTTGTTGGTGATTAAATTAACGCCGCTGTCACAATTTTTCCCCTATATCGAAAAGCAGGGGCTGACCCTGGGGATCATCATTCTTACTATTGGCGTGCTTTCGCCGCTGGTCAGTGGCTCTCTGCCGCTTAATACGCTATTGAAATCTTTTCTCGACTGGAAATCATTGCTGGCGATTGCGGTAGGGATCCTGGTTTCCTGGCTCGGCGGGCGCGGCGTCACGCTGATGAGCAGCCAGCCAACCATTGTCGGCGGCCTGCTGATCGGTACGATTATCGGCGTTTCCCTGTTTCGCGGCGTGCCGGTGGGCCCGCTGATCGCGGCCGGACTGGTTTCGCTGTTTATTTTCAATAAATAACCCTGGCTGGAGCATTCCGAAAGCGGAAAAAGGGGGCATACTTTCATTGTCAGTTGGCTATAATAGCCGTCACTCAACTTATGACGAATGAAGGAAAGCGAGATGAGTTTGAACCAGGTTCCTGCCGGTAAAGACCTGCCAGAAGATATTTATGTCATTATCGAGATCCCGGCTAATGCCGATCCGATCAAATATGAAGTAGATAAAGAGTCTGGCGCGCTGTTTGTTGACCGCTTTATGTCGACTGCTATGTTCTATCCGTGCAACTACGGTTATATCAACCACACGCTGTCTCTGGATGGCGACCCGGTTGACGTACTGGTGCCGACACCGTATCCGCTGCAGCCGGGTTCAGTCATTCGCTGCCGTCCGGTTGGCGTGCTGAAAATGACCGACGAATCAGGTGAAGATGCGAAGCTGGTTGCCGTACCGCACACCAAGCTCTCCAAAGAATACGATCACATTAAAGATGTGAACGATCTGCCGGAACTGCTGCGTGCCCAGATTACCCATTTCTTTGAACATTACAAAGATCTGGAAAAAGGCAAGTGGGTTAAAGTTGAAGGTTGGGATAACGCGGAAGCGGCCAAAGAAGAGATCCGTACCTCTTTCGAACGCGCTGCGAAGAAGTAATGCCCATCGGGTGAGAGCCCTCTTACCACTATGTAAAGCCACCTCCAAAGGAGGTGGCTTTTTATTCACCTGATGAAATATTATCCCGTTGCAGCCAGTCGCCGCTTGGGATATGCGTCAATCCTGCTACCGATCGTTGATACACGTACAGCCAGGCGCTGCCGTACGGCGTCTGAATCAGCTGACGCTTATACTCGCCGCCGCGGGTTCGAAGCGCGTCCAGTTCACCTAACGTACTGGCATCAATTCGGTAAACTTCACCATATACGGTGCCCTCTCCCGGCACGACGCCGGGATAGAGACCAATATTGTAAAGATCGTAGCCCTCGATCTGATGATCGCCGAGCCACTGCGCGTTTGTCATCCAGTGACTATTTCCCTGTTTGCGCCGTAAACTGCCGTAGACAATTATTCGCATTGCTAAAACTCAAACTGATAGAGCAAATCGAGTGCCTGGTCGACGCCGGACACTGCTTCCAAATAGAGCTTAGGCATCAGGCGATAACGCAATGTCAAAGTCGCCAGTGAATCAAAGATACCCACTCCATATTTTACTTGTAGACCCGGCAGGACATAACCGCTGACCTGAACCTGCTGGCTGTCACCGACACCGGCAGTATCAAGGGCAAGATTGCTAACGCCGAAGGTCTCGCCGATTTTACCCACAATTTGACCACTTTGCGCAACCCCTAAACCAACAAGGGCGGAAGTCAGGGCGTTGCTGTCGCCATCCGCATCCAGTCCCTGCCCGCGCAACAGGTAAGAAAGCGCTTCCTGCTGCGACATCGCCGGATCGGAGAAAATCTCCGCTTTTGGCTCATCCGCCAGCCCGGTCACACGCAACCCGGCGGTCACATCATCCTCGGTTGCCTCGGGATTACGAATGGCTTCCAGATTGATATAAGGCTGATCCGGCGGCCCGGCAAACTGCAGTTCGCCTTTACGCACCAGCAGATCCTGTCCATAAGCATGGAAACGACCGGAGGGGATATTGATCTGACCATTCAGTCCCAGCCCGCGTTTATCCTGTACCAGCTTGAGATCGCCATTCAGCTTCGCTTTCAGGCCAAAGGCGCTGAGACGGACATCATCGCCCACGTGAATAATCAGATTACTGTTAATTGGGATTGCCGCCGTTTGTGGGGTTACTGGCTGTAGATTTTCATCCAGCAGCACCTCATCGGAAGAGACGCCGGCGGCGCTCTCTGGCACCTCCTGAACCGTAATTCGCGCCCAGGGCACATCCACCTTACCGTCAAGCGTAAAGGCGATGGGCGAAGCATCGAACGTCAGATCTGGCGAAACATCCATGCGCACCATCGGCGGAACGGTCACCCGCACGCGATCGCCGCGTGCGGCAATATGAGCGCGCCAGTTATCCAGCTGGCTCCAGTCGGCATTGCCGTCCAGGTTAATCTGTCCGTGCGCAGTCTGGATTAACCCCGCCAGCGTTGAGCTCATGCCGTTAAATGCCATCGTCAGGTTAGCGCTGGTCAGATCAACCGGCATAAAACTGCCTTCCACGTCCACATCACGCAGCCCCAGCTGCCCATAAACCAGCGGCTTTTGCAGGTTACCGCCAAGGCGCAGATTGCTGTTGAGCATACCTGCCACCTGTTCGCCGCGCATCAGCGCCGGATTAAACAGCGCCAGCGACATGTTGTTGATATTGATATTGCCGGAGAGATTACGGCGGTTTTGTGGATCGCTAATCTGAACCTTGCCGTCAAACTGCCCGTTATTGGCAATGCGCAGCAGCCACTCTAGCTGCGCCTGGCCGTTACGCATGGCAGCGTTAAGATTCAGGGTATCGAAGGCGATCGGCAGCGCATTACCCTGCACATCCTGCGTGACTTTAACGCCGTTGCCTTTCAGCGCTACCCGTCCGGTAGGCAGCGAGCCGTCGCTATGCCAGCTAACATCGGCATCGCCGCTGAACACGCCTACCAGCTGCGTCTCTTGCGGCAGGAAAGGCTTAATCATCGCCAGGTCGAAGCGGTTTAGCGTTACGCGTGCATGACCGTCCGGCCCCGCCTCAATCGGCTGCGGCACGCAGAGCTGCGCATTGGGATTGCGCCAGCAGTGCGCGCCAATGGTCGCGGTTTGTCGCGCGTTCTGATAATCAATTGAGATGGCGCGGGTGAGTCGCCACTCGCCTACCGGCGTATCAAAGAAGGTGTTATTCAGCGTCCCCTGCCAGCGTTGCTGCTGACGATCGAAACTGCCGTTCAGCGCCAGCTGGCCCGAAACCGGATCGCCGTTGACGTTAAGCTTCACCTGGTGTTTCTGCTCATTGCCGTCTGCGTTCAGCGTTAGCTGATTAATCGCCAGCGATGCCTGCTTCAGCTGTTCAACGCGCAGATGTAGCTTGCCTGCCACCTGTTCGCTTGATTTCACATCACCATCCAGCCGCACGCGGGCAATGGTCAGCTCCTGCCAGCGCAGGCCGGTGGCGGTAATATCTGCCAGCAGTTGCGGCGCCTGTAGCGTTCCGCGCGCTTTGATGGTGCCTTTCGCCACGCCGCCCAGACCAGGCAGCGCGTTGTCCAGATGCGGCGCGTCAATATTGGCATCCAGGTTAAGCGCATCACCCAGTTCCCCCTTCAGATCGATATTGTTGCGTCCCAGCACCAGTTTAATCCCGGGAATATTCCACTGGTTGTAGCTGTTGCCATACAGCGAGCCATCTGCCGAAACTGCGTTCTGCCGCACTTTGCCGCGCAGCCGGAGTTCCGGCACGCGCATCTGCCAGCTCCCGCCATACAGGCTGCCGCGCGTGGTGACTTTACCCTCCAGCGTGGCGGGCCAGTCAGGATAGTGCCGGGCAGTATTAATCCCGTTCAGCGTGAGTTCGCTGCGCCAGCTGATCGCTTTGCTCCAGTCCACCAGACCGCTAAGATCGGCATGGCCTTGTAACGTCGACAGCCGCAATTTATCAAGGCTGAACTGTTCAACATTGCCCTTGCCGTCCAGCGCCAGATCGGCTGGCGGAATGGCTTCGCCCTGCAAAGCGGTGCGCAACGACATCACATAGTCGGTTGCCTTGCCGCTAAAGCTGAAATCCAGATTATCCGCATGATACTGCGTTGCGCCACTGAGCGGCCAGCGCAGCTGTGGACTGGTTAATTTTAGCTGCAGCGGCAGACCAACGGTGGCCAGCTCGGTTTGGCCGGTAAGCTGTGCATTCAGCGGGCCGGAGAGATTCACTCCCAGCTGAAGCTGCTGACGCATAGCGCCGCCAAGCGTCATTTTGATCTTCTCGCCCTTCAGCGGCTCGACGTTCAGCGCGCCGTTGAGGTTGAAAGCTACCGGCCAGTTACCGGCAAGCTGCGCCTGTCCACTGGCCTTAAGCTGCCCCTGCGGCGAATCAATATCCAGCGTTTGCAACTGTAACAGACGATCCTGCGTTTTCGCTTTCAGCAGTAAACGATTGACTGCCAGCTCGGTATCGCCGGTGATCCGCAGCTGTTCGCCCACGATCTCCTGTACCTCAATATCAAGCGGCAGGCGGAAATCAGGCATCGCTGGCAGCAGCGGCTGCTCGAACATTGCTTTCAGCGTTTCGCCCAGCGGTTTCTCCTGCGCCTGAGGCTGCTGGATCTTGGGTTGTACCACCTGTTCATTAGCCACCTGCGCCGCTTTCGGCAGCGCGATAAGCAGGCTCTGAATACGCGTTGGCGTTAAGGTAAGCGCACGCTCCTGCCAGTGCAGGCCGGTAGAAAAATCGAGCAGGGAAATTGCGGTATTATCAATTTTAAGATTGATATTGTGCAGGCTGAGATGACGCAGCGTAATGGGATAAGGCGTACTGATCTCACCGCTGCCGCTCTCTTCTTCCGGCGGCGGTGCGTTGGATGGCGTCATTTTGCTGCTGTCCACCACAACATTGAGATCTTTCAGCCCAAGATCGTTAACGCAGAACGCGGAGTTTTTCAGACAGCCCAGCTGTACGGCCAGGTGGAATTCGCCAGCGTTCAGCGTTACGCCCGGCATTTCATAGCGCACCCCTTTCAACGTCAGGTTACGCCAGCCGCCATTCACCTGCTGAATAGATAAACCTGGCACCCAGCGCGCTGCGCCGTTCAACAGCAGATGCAGGCCGGGCGTAGTGCCCACCAGCAGCAGCCCGCCGCCTGCCAGCACTGCTAAAAAAATCAGAATCCCAATCAGGACCTTTTTCCATAGCTTCATAGTTCAGGCCCCAGTCCGATGTAAAACTGCAAACCGTGTTCCTCTTTATCACCCACAGGCCGCGCCAGGTCGAACTTAATCGGCCCAACCGGCGAGGCCCAGCGTACGCCTATACCGACGCCGGTTTTAAAGTTGCTTCGCTTGATATCGTTCACCGCTTCGCCGGAATCCACAAATACCGCGCCCCACCATTTGCCGGTCACGTTGTATTGATACTCCAGCGAGCCGATCGCCAGTTTCGACGCCCCGGTCAGCTTGCCGTCATCATTGCGTGGAGAGATGCCTTTATATTTGTAGCCGCGAATACTGCGGTCGCCTCCGGCGAAGAAACGCAGATCGGGCGGCACTTTTTCAAAGTCGTTGGTTTCAATCCAGCCGAGGTTGCCGCGCGCCACAAAGCGATGCCGCTCCGCCAGCGTACGGATCCAGACGTTTTGCGCCTGTAAAACAAGAAAATCGACATCCGATCCCCAGGTGGTATCAGAAATATCGACAGAATAGCGTTGGGAGTCGCCCCAGTCTGGCATCAGCCCGCCGCGCGAGCGGGTGCGGTTAACACTGACGCCGGGATAGATCAGCATGGTGGTGTTGGTGACGTTCGCCTGGGTAAAGTGATCCAGACTCCAGCGCAAATTGATGGCTTTTTGCCAGCCGGAGCTGTTATCCCAGTAGCGCGACAGCGCCAGCGTGCTGGAATCTGCTTTGGTATCGTTCAGGTCGGTGCGCTTCAGGCCGCCCTGAACCAAATAATATTGTTCCAGCGGATTTTTCAGCAGCGGCACCTTATAGCTAAAATCAAGCTGCTGCTCAGGTGCTGATAGGTTGGCACTGGTCGACAGGCTGTGTCCGCGTGAATTCACCCACGGCTTACGCCAGGTGGTTTTCAGCCGCGGCCCGACGTCAGTAGCGTAGCCGATGCCGGTTTCAATGGTGTTTTCGGTGCGCGGCGAGACCACGCCGCTCAGCGGTAAAACTTTATCCGCCGTGGTTTTATCGAATTCCGGCGCGACCACCACTGAATTAAACCAGCCGGTCGCCGACAGGCGACGGTTTAGCTCAGCCAGATCGCGTGAGCTGTAATAATCGCCTTCGTGAAACGGCACCAGGTTTTGCAGATACTCATCGCGGATCTGCGATCCTTCAAAGGTCACGTCGCCAAAGCGATAGCGCTTGCCGCTGTCGTAATCGAGATCCCAGAACGCTTCGCGGCGCTCTACGGATACGCCCAGCTGACTTTTCTTGAAATCACCGTCAAAATAGCCGTTGCGCAGCGCCAGATTGGTAAAGCCTTTTTTGAAACTTTCATACTTGCCGTGATTAAGAATGGTGCCGTTTTCAGGACGTCCCTCTCTTACCCACTGCTGATACTCCGCATCATTACGCGCATCGCCGCGCAGAATAATGGTGCTACCGGCGATCTTTACCGGCTCGCCTGCTGAAACGCGTGCAATCAGTACCGGTCTGCCGCCTTTTGCCGGAGCCGGACGGCTTTCAAAATTGATATCAGATTCGTAGTAGCCCAGCGCGCGCAGCCCTTCTTCAATGGCTTTTTTAACCCGCGCACGAAAACGGCCGTCAGCACTCACTTCATCGGTATCGATTGTGGAAAGCTGTGCCCTGACGTTTTTCTGCAAATCTCCGGTTAATCCCTCGAGCTGTAAGCGAATGTTCGCGGCCTGAGCGCCAGGCGCTGCTATCAGCAAACAGGCTATGCAATAGAGATGAAATCGTGGCACGCTTACTCCTGTTAATGTTGCCGAATCCCCCTTTTTCCCAGGGGACAAATAACATTGCGAACCAACAGGCGCTAATGTCGATGTCGAGTTTGGTTAACAGCATAGCTTTCCTCTTGCCGTTGCGACTATGCGCACAGCAAATAAAAAAGCGCCCCAAAAGCAAATTTTGCCGTTATTGTCGGCAAAGCTGCGCCGCGTTACAACCAACAATGCTGCTTGTTCGCGCAATAACGGCGAATATGGTTGTTTTAATGCCCCGGGAATGTCCGCTTGTTTATTAAACAAGATGGCGCAGCAACAGCGCTGGCGGGCTGAGCAGAGCTACTGCTATAATCCACAGCGGCCGCTTATGCGGCTGTTATCATCCCTTTCTGCCCCGACCTGTGTGTCGAACCGGCGCAGACATTTTTGGCACGGATAGCCCAGCATAAATGGAAAGCTGCAGTGATGCCGCAACGCGCGCTGCCCAGGCCAAAAATGACAAGTATCAAAAACCAACGGAATCTTTATGTTAGATAGCTTGCTTGTCATACTCGTGTTGATTGCGATCAGCGCCTTCTTTTCTCTGTCAGAAATATCGCTGGCCGCCGCGCGTAAAATTAAACTCAAACTGCTGGCCGATGATGGCAATATCAACGCGCAGCGCGTGCTGAAAATGCAGGAAACGCCGGGGATGTTCTTTACCGTGGTGCAAATTGGCCTGAACGCCGTGGCTATTCTTGGCGGTATCGTTGGCGACTCCGCTTTTTCTCCTTCTTTCCAGAAACTGTTCGATGGTCTGGTTTCGCCTGAACTGGCGGAACAGCTCAGTTTTATCTGTTCCTTTACCCTGGTGACCAGCCTGTTTATTCTGTTCGCCGATTTGACGCCAAAGCGTATCGGGATGATCTCGCCGGAAGCTATCGCGCTGCGCATTATTAATCCCATGCGTTTCTGTTTGCTGATGTTCCGCCCGATGGTGTGGTTCTTCAACGGTATGGCGAACATGATTTTCCGCCTGTTTAAAATTCCCATGGTGCGTAAAGACGACATCACCTCTGACGATATTTATGCCGTTGTGGAAGCGGGCGCGCTGGCGGGCGTGCTGCGCAAGCAGGAGCATGAGTTGATTGAGAATGTGTTTGAGCTGGAATCGCGCACGGTCCCTTCTTCAATGACCTCGCGCGAGAACATTATCTGGTTCGATCTGCATGAAGAAGAAAGCAGCCTGAAAGAGAAGATTGCGCTGCATCCCCACTCCAAGTTTTTAGTCTGTAACGGCGATATCGACCATATCGTCGGTTATGTCGATTCCAAAGAGCTGCTGCTGCGCGTGCTGGGTAATCAAAGCATGGCGCTCAACAGCGGCCTGCAAATCCGTTCTGCGCTGATTGTTCCTGATACCCTGACGCTTTCCGAAGCGCTGGAAAGCTTCAAAACCGCCGGTGAAGATTTTGCGGTTATCATGAACGAGTACGCGCTGGTAGTGGGCATTATTACGCTGAACGACGTAATGACCACGCTGATGGGCGATCTGGTAGGGCAAGGGCTGGAAGAACAGATTGTCGCCCGTGATGAAAACTCCTGGCTGGTAGAAGGCGGCACACCGATTGATGATGTGATGCGCGTGCTGGATATCAACGAGTTTCCGCAGTCGGGCAACTATGAAACCATCGGCGGCTTCATGATGTACATGCTGCGCAAAATCCCCAAGCGTACCGATTTTGTTAAGTTTGCAGGCTATAAGTTCGAAGTGGTGGATATTGATAGCTATCGTATCGATCAGCTACTGGTTACGCGTATTGATGAACGTCCGGCAACCCTGACGATAAACAAAGATATGGAAGAATAGGAAGGTTTGCAGGATTTTTCAGGCGGCTCAGCCAATTGTTTGCCGCCAGACAGCACAAGGGCGCGTTAATCGCGCCCTGTTTTATTACTGATACTCTGCCTGCAGCCGAAGCACCTGACGGTTGACTTCCGACATTACGCTAAAATGCTGCTTGTCTTTAACGCGTGGAACGAGGATTTTGCCTTTATCGAACTCGAACGCGCCTACATCCTTGATGTAAATCCTTCCTTTAAACAGTGTTTTAACGTATTTGGCGATCTGGAAAGGATTATAACGCTGAAAAATCTTCATGTTGCTTTCAACTCCTGAAAAATTAATACGCTCCGCCGTTGCCAAAATCGGTACGAGCCCTTGAAGCGCAAAGTGCCGGTAAACTATAGAACATCGTCCGCTTCCTGTGTTCCTAAAATTAACTTTTTTTACTGTATTGACACATCATTACAGGAGACTCTGTTAATGCACTCATATAAAGCAGTATAAACCCCCTGCCTGAGCCAATTTGTGCAGTCAGCCGCAAAGCTGGCAAGTTGATGCGACAGCAGCATAATGGCTGCTTATTATTTCAAAAACATGACCAACTGGTCGGATCACCCGCCAACATGGAGATAATAATGAGACACGCCCCGCTCGCCCTCGTATTTAGCCTGTTGCTGCCTTTTAGCAGCCATGCTCATGATTTTGTCAACGGCCAGCGCGTTGCGCCGGTAGGCATCAGTGATAAAGGAGAGCTTAACTATCAACAGGATAATTTTAGCTATCGGCCGTGGAATAGCGCGCAGCTGATCGGTAAAGTGCGCGTGGTGCAACATATGGCCGGACGCTCATCCGCTAAAGAGAAAAATGCTGCGCTGTTGGAAGCGATAAAACAGGCGCATCTGCCGCAGGATCGCTATCAAACCACCACCATTATCAATACTGACGACGCTATCCCCGGTACCGGTATGTTTGTGCGCAGCAGCATTGAGAGCAATAAGAAACAGTATCCCTGGTCACAGTTTATCGTCGACAGCAACGGTGCGGCGAAACGGGCCTGGCAGCTGGAGGATGGCGGCTCTGCGGTAGTGGTGTTAGATAAAAATGGCAGGGTGCGCTTTGCGAAAGATGGTGCGCTGACGGCGCAAGAAACGCAGCAGGTTATCTCCCTGCTGCATCAGCTGCTTAAATAGATGCACCTCAGAAAATAGAGACGCGAAAGCCAGGGTTGAGGAAGGACTCGCGCGGCGTATAGTCCAGCGAGCGCCCTTTCCAGTCATGAACATGCGCGCCTGCGGCCAGCGCTACCGCGTGACCAGCAGCGGTGTCCCAGCTGTTGGTCGGCCCAAAGCGCGGATAGAGCTGAGCCTTACCTTCCGCAACCAGGCAAAATTTAAGCGAGGAGCCAATGACCACCGTTTGATGTTCGCCCAGCTGCTTGAGATATTCCGTCAGCTCATCGCCATCCTGATGAGAACGGCTGACAACCACCAGCGGCGGTCGCGCATCACGGATTTTAATCTGCGTTTTTTGCCCGTTCTCTTCTTTCCAGGCTTTACCTTCCGCAGCGGAATACATCACGCCCAGCACCGGCGCATAGACAACGCCAAGTACCGGTTTGCCCTGATCGATCAGCGCGATATTTACCGTAAACTCACCGTTACGTTTAATAAATTCTTTGGTGCCATCCAGCGGATCGACCAGCCAATAACGCTGCCAGTGCTGACGTACCTCAAAAGCAGGCGGATCCTCTTCGGAAACAATCGGCACCTCGGGCGTAAGCTGCTGCAGCCCCCGGATAATCACGCGGTGCGCCGCAATATCGGCAGTGGTCACGGGCGAATCGTCAGATTTGTGAGAAACGTCGAGCGGCGCCTGACCATCGTAAATATTCATGATGGCGTCGCCCGCTTCACGCGCCAGCTGGCAGATTTGCTCTAACATTTTTCACCTCTTTGTCGATGACCGAAGTAAGCCTGACGACAGTGCCGGGACTTACGATGATTGATCATGCTGTTTAAGCATAGCAGCTGGCATTCAGATGCCACAGTCAGCGGCTGCCAGCCAGTCGTATTTGTAGATCGTTTAGTTATCAATAGCATAATTCACGCATTACTGCATTACCCTTTCCCTGGGCCATTTCGCGCATAACGGTCACAGACCTTAATAAGGGTTATTTATCTGTTCACTATCACAAATTCGTGCGATGAAACGTAACCTTTGCAGATTAATTTGAGAAGTTTGTAGCGATTACTTTCAGGAGGAAAAAATGGTTAAGGGTACTGCGCTTCTGGTGATGGCCACGGTTTCGATTCCGCTTTCCGCTGCCACGGTGGATTTTCGCATTATGGAAACCACCGATCTGCACAGCAACATGATGGATTTCGATTATTACAAAGACAAACCCAGCGATAAATTTGGCCTGGTGCGCACCGCCACGCTGATCGCTGCGGCGCGTGCGGAAGTTAAAAATAGCGTGCTGGTAGATAACGGCGACGTTATCCAGGGCAGCCCGCTTGGTGATTACATGGCCGCAAAGGGACTAAAGGCGGGAGAAACGCATCCGGTCTATCAGGCGATGAATACGCTGGGCTACAGCGTCGGCAATCTGGGCAATCATGAATTTAACTATGGTCTGGACTATCTGCAGAAGGCGCTGGCAGGGGCTCATTTCCCCTATATCAACGCCAACATTATCGATACCGCTACGGGCAAACCACGCTTTACTCCCTGGCTGATTAAACCAGAGAAGGTGATCGGGCGGGACGGAAAAAGCTACACATTGAACGTGGGCTATATCGGTTTTGTACCGCCACAAATTATGGTCTGGGATCGGGCGAACCTGCAGGGAAAAATAACGGTTGATGATATAACTGAAAGCGCCAGACGTTGGGTGCCTGTGATGCGTCAACAGGGCGCGGACGTGATCATCGCCGTCGCGCACTCTGGTTTATCGAGCGAACCTTATCATGCGCTGGCTGAAAATTCCGTGTGGTATCTCAGCAAAGTGCCGGGCATTGACGCCATTATGTTTGGCCATGCGCACGCCGTCTTCCCCAGCGCCGATTTTGCCGCTATTCCCGGTGCGGATATCAAACAGGGCACGCTCAACGGAATACCGGCGGTCATGCCGGGCATGTGGGGTGATCACCTTGGCATAGTGGATCTGACGCTAAATAATGACGAAGGACAATGGAAAGTGACCCAGGCACGTGCCGAGGCGCGCCCAATTTATGATAAGGCGGCGAAAAAATCGCTGGCGCAGGAAGATCGCGCCCTGGTGCAGGTGCTGGCTGACGCTCATCGCGCCACGCGTGATTTTGTCGCACAGCCGATCGGTAAATCTTCAGACGTGATGTACAGCTATCTGTCGCTGGTGCAGGACGATCCTACGGTGCAAATCGTGAATAACGCGCAGCGCGCTTACGTTGAGCATTTTATTCAGGGCGACCCCGATCTGGCCAATATTCCGGTGCTTTCCGCCGCCGCGCCTTTTAAAGCGGGAGGGCGTAAAAACGATCCGGCCAGCTATGTGGAAGTGGAAAAGGGCGAACTCACGTTTCGTAACGCTGCAGACCTTTACCTCTATCCCAATACGCTGGTGGTGATGAAAGTTAACGGCGAGCAGGTAAAGCAATGGCTGGAATGTTCTGCCGGACAGTTTAATCAGATCGACCCGCAACAGCGGCAGCCGCAGGCGCTGATTAACTGGAACTACCGCACCTATAATTTTGATGTGATTGATGGCGTGAACTATCAGATAGATGTGACGCAACCAGCTCGTTATGATGAGGAATGTCAGTTAATTCATCCGCAAGCGTCACGCATTAAAAATCTCACCTGGCAGGGTAAACCCATCGAGGCCAGCGCCACCTTCCTGATCGCAACCAATAACTATCGTGCCTGGGGCGGCAAGTTTGCCGGGACCGGAGAAAAATATATTGCTTTCTCTTCACCTGATGAGAACCGCGCGATCGTTTCAGCCTGGATTAGCGCGCAAACCAAAGCGCAGGGGGAAGTGCATCCGCAGGCGGATAATAACTGGCGTCTGGCTCCTGTCCAGAGCGCTGTACCGCTGGATATTCGTTTTGAAACCTCGCCTTCAGCGAAAGCCGCAGATTTTATTTCCCGCTATGGTCGTTATCCGCTAAGCTATATCAGCCAGGACGAAAATGGCTTTGCTATTTATCGCATCGACCTGCAAAAATAATATAAAAAGCCAGCTTCGGCTGGCTTTTTATGATTCCTGAATTAACACCAGACAATAATATCCCATTAGCTCCCATAGCGTGAAAACAAATGACCCGTTTTACATAATCAAGGAAGCTATAAAATATTATATGGAGTAGAACAGCATTATTTTTTGCCGAACAGCTGTTTGATAGCGCTCAAACCGTTATCGACAATACTGACTACACCATTACCGATATCGGTGATTGCGCCTGTGATGTTCAAATCCAGCAGTTTGCCAATGCCTGAGCCTAACAGGGTACCTGCTTCTGTTGCGTTTGTGACCAGACCGCCCAGTGCAGTCCCTTTATCTACAATGCTGCCAATAGCGGCCCCAATATTCAAACCGATTTTATCGAATACACCAAGCAGGCCGCCGGAGATTTGCTCCATTTCCTTGTCGTTTAGCTGACGCATAATAGTCCCTCTTTTATGTGTAGGTTGATTTACTAAATTCCTTATTATTAAGGCAAGCAAAGTATAGTGAAAATCAATTTCATAAAGCAATAAGCGGATACATCGAATTAGGAAATATATAAATAAGGATAAATAAAAACAAAGCAGGGGAAACAACAGGCAATTTTACTACATTATAATAAAGGCAAAAAGTTTATCCTTTTTGCCTTTATATTATTAAATAAGAGTGGTTAGATAATGTCTAATAATTCCACTTCAAATACCAGCGTACTGAACGGTGGAATCGATGCGCCTGCGCCACGCTCGCCATAGGCCAGATTGTGTGGAATCGTCAGCTCCCATTTAGAACCCACCGGCATCAGCGTCAGGGCTTCAATCCAGCCAGCAATCACGCCGCTTACCGGAAACTCTGCTGGCTCGCCACGCGCGACCGAGCTGTCAAATACCGTGCCGTCGATCAGCTTACCGGTGTAGTGAACGCGCACGTGGTCCTGACGAGAAGGAATCGGGCCGGTACCCTGATTGATGACACGGAACTGCAGCCCGGATTCGGTGCTGTTTACCCCTTCACGCTGGGCGTTTTCCTGCAGCCAGGTTTGACCTTCTGCCGCCATCGCCTGCTGACGCTCACGACGTACGGCATCCGCACGCTCATGTACTTCGCGCAGCGCGCGATGCACTACATCAACCGGTACCGCTGGCGCATTCCCTTCCAGCGCATCACGCAGGCCCGCTACCATCGCTTCCGGCAGTAATCCCTGCAGGCCAGAATCCAGCAACTGCTGCCCTACCTGCAAACCAATACCGTAGCTTGCCTGCGCTTCAAGGCTGTCAAAAGAAGGGGTTGTCATATTTTATCCTTTCACCAATCAATCAAAAGAAGACGCAGCATAACAGCCTGCGTTGCAGGGGTAAAATCTGCATTCTTTCGATGACTTTTTGTAATGAAAAGGAAACAATAACGCCATCGCAATTTTTATAACCCAGACAGGCACTTTGCGTCTTTTTTGCCCATACTGCATCGAGGAAAGCAACCGCGACGCGCACAAGGTGCCGGAGGTAACATTATGCTCAAGGACTCCCATTCTGGCATTCGCTTATGGCTGACCCGCCTCTGGCATCTGCCGGATGGTATTAGCTGGATGCAGCCACTGCCGCCAGCGCATCGGCGTGGCATTATTCTGGTGCTTATCGTGGTGCTGCTGGCTTTTCTCTGGCCAGTCTCAGCGCCACGTGACAGTGCGCCGCGCCCGGTCAGCGACGATGGCAGTAAAGAGGTGCCGCTGCAGGCGGAAATTTATGATAACCCACCTGCGACGCCGCCCGCTCAGCCTGCGCAACCCACCCAGGATAATGGTCAGTGGCGCAGCTATCAGATCGCCTCTGGTCAAACGCTGGCGCAGCTATTCCGGGATAATAATCTCCAGGTGAACGATGTTTTCGCGATGGCGCGCGTTGAAGGCGATGATAAGCCGCTAAGCAGCCTGCAAAGTGGACAGCAGGTGAAAATTCGTCAGGACAGCAATGGCGTGGTGACCGGGCTTACGGTAGAGGGCGAGAACGGCCCGGTGCTGTTTACCCGCCAGCCGGACGGCTCTTTTTTGCGAGCACAATAAAACGCAGCAGAAACAAGCAGTGGTTAGATGCAAAAACAAAAATGCCGGCCCAGGGCCGGCATTTTCATGTTACTGAAATAACTTATTCAGCAACTACGTTCACGTTCAGCTTAGCAAACACTTCGCTGTGAACCTGGAAGCTCACTTCGTGCTCACCAGTGGTACGCAGAACGCCGTTCGGCAGGCGAACTTCGCTCTTAGCCACTTCAACGCCAGCTGCAGTTACAGCGTCAGCGATGTCACGGGTACCGATAGAACCGAACAGTTTGCCTTCGTCACCCGCTTTAGAAGCGATGGTTACGGTGCCCAGTGCATTGATGCTTTCAGCACGAGCGTTGGCTGCTGCCAGAACGTCAGCCAGTTTGGCTTCCAGTTCAGCACGGCGAGTTTCGAAGAACTCAACGTTTTTCTTGGTTGCCGGCACAGCTTTGCCCTGCGGAACCAGGAAGTTACGAGCATAGCCCGCTTTAACGTTAACCTGATCGCCCAGGCCGCCCAGGTTTGCTACTTTATCAAGCAGAATAACTTGCATTACCTTATCCTCTCAAAGTCGATAATTGGACAGTGGCCGATTACTGATGACGATCAGTGTACGGCAGCAAAGACAGGTAGCGCGCGCGCTTGATAGCACGAGCCAGCTGACGCTGGTATTTGGCGCGAGTACCGGTGATACGGCTCGGTACAATCTTACCGCTTTCAGTGATGTAGTTTTTCAGCGTAGCGATATCTTTGTAGTCGATCTCTTGAACGCCTTCCGCGGTGAAACGGCAGAACTTGCGACGACGGAAATAACGTGCCATTTGGCTAGTCTCCAGAATCTATCAATTCAATCTGCTCGGCATGCAGCACAATTTTACTGAGGCCATTGCGCCCTTGATGACTGCAAATAAAGCCTTCAATGGTAAGCTGCGTGCCGACCGTTATATGTTGAGTAATCACCTGATGCGTCTTACCGCTAATAATCACGGGCATACGACACCAGGCCTGCCGGAAGAATCCGGCCTCTTCCTGCTGCGAGCGATGCTCAAGCACCAGCTGGCAGTGTGGAATCCCTGACGGACTTATTTTTTGCAACGGTGCCCGACACACAGTGCCAGACAAACGCAGCCGGTTCGCCGTCACGGTCGATTACTCTTCAGAATCCCCGGCATCTGCATCGTCAGAGGTTTCGTTAGCGAAATCTTCACGACGCTCACGGCGCTCGTCTTTCGCTTTAACCATCGGAGATGCTTCGGTTACTGCGTTTTTGGTACGCATAACCATGCTGCGGATAACGGCGTCGTTGAAGCGGAAGTTAGTTTCCAGCTCATCGATCACTTCCTGCGGTGCTTCTACGTTCAGCAGAACGTAATGCGCTTTGTGCAGTTTGTTGATCGGGTAAGCCAGCTGACGGCGACCCCAGTCTTCCAGACGGTGAATCTTACCTTCTGCACCAGTGATGGCACCAGTGTAGCGCTCGATCATGCCCGGAACTTGTTCGCTCTGGTCAGGATGAACCATAAAGACGATTTCGTAATGACGCATCGAATTTGCTCCTTACGGATTATTCAGCCTCCTGTCAGGGTCAACCGCGGCCCATGGAAGCAAGGAACGTTTTAAGTGTACGGCTGAAAAAATTGACGCGTAATCATACTGGCATGGCGGGGGAAACTCAAGCGGGAATCACGGAAAAAAAGCGCCGGGTCGGGGCGGCAGCGCATTATGCTCTCCCGCCTGCGCCCTTCATCTCAACTATCAAAGAGATGCGAAAAAACTGACCAGCGCCTCTAACGCCTGCGGCGTTATTTTATGCCCTACTCCTGGTTCAGTTAGCCAGCTAAGCTGCTGGTCAAGCTGCGCGCTGGTCAGCGCCTGAACCAACCGTTGAGTTTCCGCTGCCGGAACAACGTCATCCGCTTCGCCATGCCACAGCAGCAGCGGACGATCCGCCAGCCGCTCCAGCTGACGGCTGGGATCGTATCCGGCGAGCGGTGCCAGCAGGCGCGCCCGTTCCGCCTGCTCTTCCGGCGTTTCTGCCTGCAAGGGCGGAAAGAGCGTCTGACTTAACGACATAAAATAGCCCGATCCCATCAGGCAGGCGACGCGGTTAATATGCGGATAGCGCGCCATGGCCCCTAACGCGGTCATGCCGCCCATTGAAGCGCCCGCCACGCCGAAGCGGCCTTCGGCTATTAAGCCTTGCGTTCGCAACGCGGCTTCCAGCTGCGGCAGCTCATCGATACTGCTGCGCAAAATATCCCAGAAATGGGCCAGCCGGTATGCGCTGTTGCCGCCATAACGGGAACCATGCTGATCGGCATCCGGCATAATCACGCGAAAGCCTGCCTGCGCCAGCGCGACGGCAGCCCAGGCATAGACTTCTTTGGATGAGAGGTAACCATGCCAGAAAATCACCACAGGCAGAGCGGTAGCGCGCTGACCAGCCGGCGCGGCATGCAGGCACTCAATGCCGCTAAAAGATTCGGTAACAATATCGATCGCCCTACCTGTGGGGATTTTTTTCTGCGTCATTGCCGTCATGATCCGCTCACTATGCATGGAAAATAGCCTTTGATTATAAGGGATTGCGCGATTTCTCAATCAGCTGCAGAAAAAAAGATCCTTCTCCCTGCAGTTTGTAGGGTAAAAATTCATCATTTTTTGCCGTTTAACGAGATCCCATAATATTACCAAAAGGTAGAACTCATGAAGCGTCTCTCACTCAGCCGCGCCAGTTTGGGCGTCAAGCTGTCTGTCATGACCTCGTTGAGCGTGGCCGTGCTGTTTTTCATCCTCACGCTCGCTTTAAGCAATAATGCAGCCAAACAGCTGCAGGCATTAACGCTGGAAAATATGCAAAACCAGGTGGCAGGGATTGGCGACATGGCGGGCATGTTTAACGCCACGCTAAGCGAAGAAGTAGCCAATTATACCAGGCTGTTCCAAAGCTTCCTGCCGAAAGAGTTTAGCCGTGATGAAAGCGCTCGTATTACGGTAGGCGACTTCTCTACGCCAACTTTACGCGCCGGGTTAAAAACCCTGAATCTGGATGAAACCGTTGTTGATGACTTTTTAGCGCGTACCGGCGCTATTTCAACGATTTTTGTCCGTGACGGCGATAACTACGTGCGTGTTGCCACCTCACTGCTGAAAGAAGACGGTTCGCGTGCGATGGGAACTCAGCTCGATCGCCAAAGCCCGGCCTTCGCCCAGGTAAGTAAAGGTGAAGCGTATCGCGGCCTGGCCTCCCTGTTCGGCAAACGCTACATCACCCAGTACCAGCCGGTAAAAGATGCCAGCGGGACGGTTGTTGGCATCCTGTTTGTCGGCGTGGAGATCGGTAAGCAGATCGCGCTGATGCGCGATAAAGTGCTGGATAAGTCCTTCAGCGATACCGGCCGCTTTATGGTGATGAACGGCGCGGCAGGAACTTCTCGCGGTACCTGGCTGTTCCATCCGCAAGAAGAGGGGAAAATGGCGCACTGGTCGCCGGAAACCATGCAGCAGCTCACCACCCAGCAGAGCGGCACGCTGGAAACGGTACAGGATGGCGAACCGCGTATCGTTGCCTGGCAGCATCTGCCTGGCTGGAACTGGATCATTCTTGGTGATGTGGATAAAGACAGCCTGCTGGCGCCCATTACTTCGGCCCGCAATACTTTCCTGCTGCTTGGGATGGGACTGGTGATCCTGTTTGCCGTAGGTTTTGTCGTTATCACGCGCCGCTGGGTTAGCGTTCCGCTACAGAAGGTGATCCATCTGGCTGAACAGTATGCGGACGGCAACCTGCAGGCAACGTTGCAAACGCAGCGTAAAGATGAGGTAGGCCAGCTGATTACCGCCATCAACGGCATCGGTGACGGGCTGGAACGAATCGTTTCCCAGGTGCGCACCGCCGCGCAGGATATTAGTCAGGGCACCGACGCGATTGCCGTCAGCAGTGAAAATATCAGCGAGCAAATTACCCGCCAGGCCAGCAGCGTAGAAGAAACCTCCGCCAGTATGGAGCAGTTGGGCGCTACCGTTGGACAGAATGCGGAGAACGTTGCGCAGGCGCTACAGCTGGTAGCGGAAGCCGCAAGCGCCGTGCAGCAAGGCGGCGAAACGGTCGCGCACTCGGTCAATACCATGTCGGCGATCAAGGTCTCCTCACAGAGCATTGCTGATATCACCCACGTCATTGAATCCATTGCCTTTCAGACCAATATCCTCGCACTGAACGCAGCGGTAGAAGCAGCACGCGCAGGCGAGCATGGTAAAGGGTTTGCGGTTGTTGCGGCTGAAGTCCGCGCGCTGGCGAGCCGTAGCGCGCAGGCAGCGAAGGAGATCGATGGGCTGATCAGTAACTCCATTAGCAGCGTGAATCAGGGCCATATCCTGTCCGAACAAACGCGCAGCGCGATGGAAAATATTGTTACCCGCATTGAGCAGGTTAAAGCGCTGATGGGCGAAATTAATATCGCCTCTCAGGAGCAGTCCGCCGGGATCGGTCAGGTCAATATCGCGATGACGCAGATCGGTCAGGCAACGCATCAAAATACCGAGCTGGTGGCCCAGTCAGAAGAAACAGCGCATGAGCTTAGCAAAAAAGGTCATCATCTGACCGAGCTGGTGAGTGTTTTTACCCTGAAAGGCTAACGGAACAGTGGGGATCGCATACACTTTAGCGATCCCCTACCGTGAGGAGTTTACGATGCGTTACTGGCCTTTACTGCTGTTAACTCTGACCTTAAGCGCCTGCAGTACGCTGCGTTCGACGCCGGAAGCGCCGCCGCCGCCGTTGCCGCAGGCCCAAGAGATTCACCGGGCGCAGACCGCTAACCTGCCAAGGCTGGGCAGCATTACCAGCACTACGCGCGGCTCGCCGGACGATGCCCAGCGCGAAATTGCGCGAAAGGCCAATCAGGCTGGCGCCACCTATTATCAGATAGTGGCGCTCAGCGAAACGGTGATGCCGGGAATGTGGTACGCCTCAGCGGTGCTGTATGGCCCGGCGGGCTCATCCACCGCTGGCACGCAGCAATAAACGTTCGCCAACAGCGTTTGCAACAGATACCGCGCCGCGCGTATCTAAAAAGTGCTGACACCAGGCATCCGCCAACGGCGGTTCCAGGGTGGTCAAAAGCTGTTGGCCAGTCGCTAATAACACCAGCTGACTGGTTATCGCGCGCGCCTGCGCCTCCTGCGGCTTCCGCAGCCGCAGTTTGAGCTGACGCCAGCAGCTATCGAAATGGCGGTTAAGGCCTTTAACCTCATCAAACTGAGCAGCCAGCATCTCTGTTACCGCTGGCTGCTTTCTCAACACCCGCAGCACATCCAGACACATAACATTACCTGCGCCTTCCCAGATGCTGTTTACCGGCGCTTCGCGATAAAGACGCGGTAGCTCACTCTCTTCGCAATAGCCGATGCCGCCTAATATCTCCATCGCCTGAGCGATGAAAGGCGTCGCGTTTTTGCACACTGCAAACTTCGCGGCAGGCGTAAACAGACGCACATAAGCACGCTGCTGTTCATCCGCCGGTTGCGAAAAGGCATGAGCGATACGCATTAACAGGGCGGTCTGCCCTTCCAGCTGCAGCGCCTGCTGACAGAGCTGCTGACGCATCAGCGGTTGCTCAACCAGCGTTTTTCCCATCATCTGACGCTGATGCGCATGATAGAGCGCCACTGAGAAGGCGCGCCGCATCAGGCTATGGCTGCCCAGCGCACAGTCGAAACGGGTATAGCCGCCCATTCTTAAAATTTGACGCACGCCGTCGCCTTCGTCGCCTAACAGCCAGCCTGTTGCGCCGTCAAACTCTACTTCACTGCTGGCGTTAGAGCGATTGCCCAACTTATCTTTCAGGCGTTCAATGCGTACCGCGTTGCGCGTACCGTCCGGCAGCAGGCGCGGCAAGAAAAAACAGCTGATGCCGCCCGGCGCCTGCGCCAGCACCAGATGCGCATCACTCTGCGGCACAGAAAAGAACCATTTATGGCCGGTAAGACGATAACTCTCGCCGTTACCGCGCGCTGCAACAGGTTCTGCGCGCGTGGTATTGCTCAGGACATCGGTACCGCCCTGCTTTTCCGTCATGCCCATGCCGATCAGCAGCCCGCGCTTTTGCGGCGCAGCGTGGAGGTGTGCATCGTAACGATCGCTTAATAACGGCGGCAGCCAGTCGGCAAACAGGGACGGCAGGCTGGTCTGCAACAGCGGCGTCGCGCCAAAAGTCATGGTAACAGGGCAAAGCGTGCCAGCTTCTACCTGCCCGTGCAGGATAAAACGCGCAGCGCGGGCCACAAACGCGCCTGAGCGCGCCCCGGCCTGCCAGGGCAGGTTATGCACGCGGTTAGCGCACAGCCCCTGCATCAACAGGTGCCAGGCAGGATGAAAGCGTAAATCATCCAGCCGTTCGCCGCGCGCGTCGTAGCGCAGCAGCTCAGGGGGAAAAGCGTTAGCCAGCCTTCCCAGCTCCAGCGACTCGCTGCTGCCAAGCTGCTGCCCTACCGATGCCAGCAGATCCTGGTCCCAGTTCGCACCAAAGCGCGCCACGGCTTCACGCAGCGGCGTATCGGAAAGAAACAGGTTGCTATTGCTGAGTGGGCGAGGCTGATTAAAAACGGTATGGGTAACGGACATAAGCGGGAATCTCCATGCGGAAAGCCCGATGAGCCAGCGGCCAGGGCTTTGAATTATCCAGCAGTAGAGTCATTATGCAGAAAGCCGCAGAAGATGCCCGTAACAGAGAGGATATTCGGGGCGCTCATCACGCCCCGCAGCGATCAGCCGCGACGCTGACGTACCGCTTCAAACAGGCAAATGCCGGTCGCTACCGAAACGTTCAGTGAAGAGACGCTGCCCGCCATAGGCAGTTTGATCAGATCATCACAGTGCTCACGCGTCAGACGGCGCATGCCTTCGCCTTCCGCGCCCATCACCAGTGCCAGCGGACCGGTCATTTTGCTTTCCCATATTTCATGGGTCGCTTCGCCTGCAGTGCCGACAATCCAGACATGATACTCCTGCAGCAGACGCATGGTGCGCGCCAGGTTGGTCACCCGAATCAGCGGGACATTCTCCGCCGCGCCGCTGGCAACTTTTTTCGCCGTGGCGTTCAGCGCAGCAGAACGATCTTTCGGTACGATAACCGCATGCACGCCAGCGGCATCCGCACTGCGCAGGCAGGCACCAAGGTTATGCGGATCGGTGACGCCATCCAGGATCAACAGCAGCGGCGATTCAATCGACGCCAGCAGATCCGGCAGATCGCCTTCCTGATACTGCCTTCCTGGTTTTACCTGCGCCACGATACCCTGATGCACAGCGCCTTCTGATTTACTGTCGAGCCACTGGCGCGTAGCAACCTGAATCACGATCCCCTGCGCTTCCAGCGCAGTAATCAGCGACTGCAGACGACGATCGTCACGGCCTTTCAGGATCCAGACCTGCTGGAAACGTTGCGGATCGCGCTCTAAAAGCGCCTGTACGGCGTGAATGCCGAAAACTACTTCACTCATATGTTATCCGATGCTGGTTACGGGCGGCCCTGCCGCCCTTTGGCCTGCGGCGCGACAGGGATTGCCTGTTACCGCTTATGCCTCTTTTTTCTTCGATGCACGCTTAGCTTTGGTTGCGGCGGCGATTTTACGCGTTTTTTCCGACGGTTTTTTCGCTTTTTTCTCGCCTTTTGGCTTCGCAGGTTTTTTGTCGCCACGGAACGCTGCATCCGGCTCGAAATTCGCGGTTTTCCGCATTTCGCGGCGGCGCTTGTTATGGCTGCCGGAAGCGCCTTTCTTCGCCTTCTCACGCGCGGTTTTGCCTTCGCCGCGCGGGCTGCGCTGGCTGGAGATCAGCGCAAAGTCGATTTTACGCTCGTCCATATGCACCGCCTCAACGCGTACTTCTACGGTATCGCCGAGACGATAAGTGCGTCCGCCAGATTCGCCAATCAGGCGCTGCCCTACCGCATCAAAGCGGTAATAGTCGTTATCCAGCGTCGACACATGCACCAGCCCATCGATAAACAGATCGTTCAGACGGACAAAGAAGCCAAAGCCGGTTACGCTGGCAATCACGCCGGTAAAGGTGTTGCCCACCTGATCCTGCATAAAGTCACACTTCAGCCAGTCAGCGACGTCACGCGTGGCTTCATCAGCACGGCGTTCGGTTAAGGAGCAGTGCAGGCCCAGCTGCAGCATCTGCTGCATTTCATAGTGATAGCCGCCGGTCGGCGTGCTGTTGCCCTGCAGCGTGCCCTGCTGTTGCGCCAGCAGATACTTAATCGCCCGATGCAGCAGCAGATCGGGATAGCGGCGGATCGGTGACGTAAAGTGCGCATAGGAGGCGAGCGCCAGGCCGAAGTGACCACGGTTTTCCGGATCGTAAACCGCCTGCTTCATGGAGCGCAGCAGCATGGTTTGCAGCATTTCGTGATCGGGACGGTCAGCGATGGTTTCCAGCAGTTCGGCATAGTCCAGCGGCTGCGGCTTGTTGCCGCCAGGCAGCGACAGGCCCAGTTCAGCCAGCACCGAGCGGAAGCTTTTAATGCTCTCATCGCTGGGGCGATCGTGATCGCGGAACAGCGCAGGCTCGTTATGCTTCTCAACGAAACGTGCCGAGGCGATGTTGGCGAGGATCATGCACTCTTCAATCAGCTTATGGGCATCGTTACGTACGGTGCGCTCCACGCGCTCAATACGGCGTTCGGCGTTGAAAATAAATTTCGCTTCGTCCGTTTCGAAAGAGATGCCGCCGCGCTGCTCACGCGCTTTTTCCAGCACTTCATACATACGGTGCAGCTCTTCGAGATGACCCACCAGCGGCGCATACTGTTCACGCAGCTCCGGATTGCCCTGCAAAATCGACCAGACTTTGGTGTAGGTCAGACGCGCATGGGAATTCATCACCGCTTCATAGTGCTTATAGCCGGTCAGCTTACCGCTGGAGGAGATGGTCATTTCGCAGACCATGCAGAGACGATCTACCTGCGGGTTCAGAGAACAGAGGCCGTTAGAGAGCACTTCCGGCAGCATCGGGACGACCTGCGACGGGAAATAAACCGAGGTGCCGCGATTATGCGCTTCGTTGTCCAGCGGCGTGCCGGGGCGCACGTAATAGCTGACGTCTGCAATCGCAACCCATAAACGCCAGCCGCCGCCACGTTTTTTCTCGCAGTAAACCGCATCATCAAAGTCGCGGGCATCTTCACCGTCGATGGTTACCAGCGGCAGCTGGCGTAAATCCACGCGGCCCTGCTTCGCCTCTTCCGGCACCTCTTCACGCAGTTTAGCGACCTGCTCTTCTACCTCTGCCGGCCAGACGTGCGGGATTTCATGCGTACGCAGCGCCATATCCACCGCCAGCCCGGTGCCCATATTGTCACCCAGCACTTCGGTAATCTTGCCAATGGCTTTGGTACGACGCGTTGAGCGCTGCACCAGCTCGACCACTACCACCGAGCCCATACGCGCATTCATGATCTCTTCCGGCGGGATCAAAATATCGAAGCTCAGACGACTGTCATCCGGTACCACAAAGCCCACGCCAGCTTCGGTAAAATAGCGGCCAACAATCTGGCTGTTACGCGGCTCAAGTACACGGACCACACGAGCCTCACGGCGGCCTTTACGATCGGCACCCAGCGGCTGCGCCAGGATAACGTCGCCGTGCATGCAGAACTTCATCTGTTCAGCGGAGAGATAGAGATCATCTTTTTGCCCTTCCACGCGCAGGAAGCCGTAGCCATCGCGATGACCCATTACTTTACCGCGCAGCAGATCCAGGCGTTCAGGCAGCACATAACATTGACGACGAGTGAACACCAGTTGCCCGTCACGCTCCATGGCACGCAGTCGGCGGCGCAGCGCTTCAAGCTGCTCTTCACCGCTAATGTTCATTTCAACAGCCAACTCTTCCCGGCTGGCAGGTTTTTCACGTTTTTCTAAATGGGCGAGGATAAATTCGCGGCTGGGAATAGGGTTTTCATATTTTTCAGCTTCTCTTTCCTGAAAAGGATCTTTTGACATAGCGGTTCCTCCGTTGTCAGTAGCCGGTTAGCGTGGGGATCCCAGGCTCCGGCAATAAAATTTTATAAAGCGGATGGTTATCCTTCACCAGATCGGCCAACGTGTAGTTGTCCAGCTCACGCAAAAATTGTTCGGTGGCGGTTTTCAACGCCTGACGTAGACGGCAGGCGGAAGTGATAGCGCAAGCATCACAGTTCACCAGCTGTAGTGGCTCCATTTGCCGAACAACATGCCCAATAACAATCTCTGATGCCGGTTTTCCGAGGCGAATGCCACCGTTTTTGCCACGAACGGCAGCCACATAGCCCAGACGACTCAGTTGGTTAATGATTTTGACCATATGGTTGCGCGACACGCCGTAAGTGTCGGTAACCTGGGTAATATTCGTCATCTGCCCGGCGGGTAAAGACGCCATGTAAATCAGCGCACGCAGGCCAAAATCGGTAAAGCTCGTCAGTTGCACAATAACCTCGGTGAATTTCCGGTGAATTTCATCCGTTTAGCATAATTATTATCTAATGATGATAAACCAGCCCATAAGATTAAGGGCATTTTTTTAAGCAAGCCGGATTTCAGGAAAAAGCGGTAAGCAAAAGGATGGGAATAAAGCGCGGTGCGTCTGCAGTAAGTCAGAAGATAAAGGCCGGAGCGTGTCCGGCCTTTTACATAATCAGGCGTCAAATGGATGGCGCAGGATCATGGTTTCGCTGCGGTCCGGGCCGGTAGAGATGATATCAACCGGTACGCCCGTCAGTTCTTCAACACGCTTGATGTAATCACGTGCGGTTTGCGGCAGCGCATCAACGGACTTCGCGCCAAACGTGCTTTCGCTCCAGCCTGGCAGGGTTTCATAGATCGGCTCAATGCCTTCCCAACCTTCTGCAGCCAGCGGTGTCGTGGTCACTTCACGTCCATCCGGCATACGATAGCCAATGCAGATTTTAACCTCTTTCAGCCCGTCCAGCACATCCAGTTTGGTCATGCAGAAGCCAGACAGCGAGTTAATCTGCACCGCACGGCGCACGGCAACGATATCCAGCCAGCCGGTACGACGACGACGCCCGGTGGTGGCACCAAACTCATTGCCTTTTTCACACAGGAACTCGCCGGTTTCATCAAACAGCTCGGTCGGGAACGGACCGGCGCCAACGCGGGTTGAGTAGGCTTTGATAATACCCAGCACATAATCAACGTAACGCGGGCCAATACCAGAGCCGGTAGCTACGCCGCCTGCGGTGGTATTAGAGGAAGTCACGTACGGGTAGGTGCCGTGATCGATATCCAACAGCGTACCCTGAGCGCCTTCAAACATGATCAGGTCGCCACGCTTGCGCGCATTATCCAGCAGATCGGAGACATCAACAACCATGCTGGTCAGAATATCAGCGACTTCCATGACATCTTTCAACACGGTGTCATAGTCGACCGCATCTGTTTTGTAGTAGTGAACCAGCTGGAAGTTGTAGAAATCAACGATCTCTTTCAGCTTCACGGCGAAGGTTTCTTTGTTAAACAGATCGCCTACGCGCAGGCCACGGCGGGCAACTTTATCTTCATAAGCGGGGCCGATGCCGCGTCCGGTGGTGCCGATCGCCTTCGCGCCACGCGCTTTTTCACGCGCCACATCCATCGCAACATGATATTGCAGAATCAACGGGCAAGCTTCAGAAATTAACAGACGTTCACGTACCGGGACGCCGCGTTCTTCCAGACCTTTCATCTCTTTCATCAGCGCAGCCGGAGACAGCACTACACCGTTGCCGATGATGCTGGTGACGTTTTCACGCAGGATGCCAGAAGGAATTAAGTGGAGAACGGTTTTTTCACCGTTGATGACAAGCGTATGACCCGCATTATGGCCGCCTTGATAGCGCACAACGTATTTAGCGCGCTCTGTCAGAAGGTCAACAATCTTACCTTTGCCTTCGTCACCCCATTGGGTGCCCAGTACGACAACGTTCTTACCCATTTTTTTGAAACCACCGATTGCTTAAAAAAGGATTCTACCACCATGATTTTCCACTTTCAGCACTTTTAGCATACGATTGCGCAGTTTTTTACGGCTGATTTCACCAGGCGTTCCCTGCCATTTTGCCTCTGTGAAAAGCCTTTCCTGGATATGGCATTAACTGCCGCCGTGAACACTCAACATGTAGTAAACCACCGCGCCAGCCACCACAATCCCACCGCCAAAGCGATGCAGCAGACGATCCGGTAATTGTGCCATGGCCAGGATCATACGCCGCCAGACACGCGGCCACAGCATTGGCCCAAGGCCTTCTAATACCAGCACTAACGCCAGCGCCATCCAAATGGTTGTATTCATTATTTCTCAGTAGCAAACGGGCAGAAGCAGGCGATTATGCACACGGATACAGAATCAGTAAATACAGGGTTAGCTGAAGCGGATGTAAAAAGAGTGACGGGATATATCATGACGTCATCTGTTGAATTTTATCAGGCTAAACAGGGGGATCACGTTGTGCGATAAAGAAGCGGGAGCCGAAAAAGAGGCAAAAAAAGAGCCGACAGGCTGTCGGCTCTTTTCACGGGTTTAGCGTGTTGCGGCACCAGAAGGCGATTTCATATAACGGAAGAAATCACTGTCCGGGCTTAACACCATCACATCCTGATTGTTATTGAAGCTCTTCTCATAGGCGCGCAGGCTACGAATAAAGGCGTAGAAATCGGGATCCTGACTAAACGCATCGGCATACAGCTTAGCCGTTTCGGCATCGCCTTCACCACGTGTGATTAAAGCTTCACGCTGCGCTTCTGCCAGAGTGCGGGTGACCTGATAGTCCGCCTGAGCACGCAATTTTTCTGCCTCTTCCTGACCTTGCGAACGCTGACTACGCGCTACCGCTTCACGCTCAGCGCGCATACGGTTGTAAATCGCATCGGAAACCTCAGTTGGCAGGTTGATCTGCTTAATGCGCACATCAACCACCTCAATACCCAACGCAGCCATACTGTTCGGGTTAATTGCCGGTCCGCTGCTGTTGGTTTCACGCTCTACGCGCGCTGCCGCACTGGCAATAGCATCATCCGCTGCCGGGGTCTGGACTTCATCATCACGTCCGGCGCTACCGGTGTTCAGCGCATCGCGTACGTCAGTGGTCAGGCGTCCACGGGAATCGGTCACAATGTCTTTAACATCAAGACGGCCCATTTCTGAACGCAGACGGTCACTGAATTTACGCTTCAGCAGCACTTCGGCCTGTGAAATATCACCGCCGCCGGTTGCCAGGTAGTAACGGCTAAAGTCGCTGATGCGCCATTTGATATAAGAATCCACAATCAGATCCTTTTTCTCTTTGGTCACAAAGCGATCGGCCTGGTTATTCATGGTCTGGATACGTGCGTCGAGCGTCTTCACCGACTCCAGGAACGGAATTTTGAAATGCAGGCCCGGTTCAAAAACCTGCGGCTTGTTTTCATCATCACGCAGAACTTTGCCGAAACGCAGCACGATTCCACGCTGACCTTCCTGAACCACAAACAATGACGCGTAAAGCACCACCAGCACAACGATAATTAATACGATTAATGGCTTACGCATCGCTTACTCTCTCCCTTCGCGCTGGGTGTCATTGCGCTGTGCGTTAGCACGGCGGCTTTGCATAATGTCATCCTGTGAGAAGGACGAACCGCTGTTGGCGCGATCGTTGCTGCCGGTCGCCGGCGGCAGACGCATCAGGCTGCTACTCTCCTGGCTGCCAGCGGCATTGGTTGAACCCGCGCCCCGCATCAGTTGATCCAGCGGCAACACCATCAGATTATTGTTGTTGCTGTTTACCAAAACCTTACGTGTACCGCTCAGCACGCGCTCCATGGTTTCGATATACAAACGTTCTTTGGTAATTTCCGGTGCGGCTTTGTATTCCGGCAGAATTTTAGCGAAGCGCGCGACTTCACCCTGAGCCTCTAACACGGTGCGGGATTTATACGCGCGTGCCTCTTCCAGAATACGCTGCGCCTGACCGTTAGCGCGCGGCTGAACTTCATTCGCATAGGCTTCTGCTTCGCGAACGTACTGCTCGCGGTTTTCACGGGCGGCAATCGCATCATCAAACGCGGCCTTCACTTCTTCTGGCGGACGCGCCGCCTGGAAGTTTACGTCCAGCACGGTAATACCCATGTCGTAAGGACGAATGGTCTCATCGATTTCGCGCTGCGTTTCGCTACGCACCACGGTACGTCCTTCAGTCAAAATACGATCCATGCTGGAGCGGCCGATAACGCCACGTAGCGCGCTGTCGGTGGCCTGACGCAGGCTGTCATCAGCACTGGTGACCGCAAACAGATAGCGCTCCGGATCGGTCACGCGATACTGCACGTTCATCTCAACGCGCACCACGTTTTCGTCCGACGTCAGCATCACGCCAGAAGCAGCCAGTTCACGCACCGCTTCAACGTTAACGGCACGAACCTGATCGATAAAGGTCGGTTTCCAGTTCAGGCCCGGCTCAACAAGATGGCTAAACTGACCAAAGCGCGTCACCACGCCTCGCTCCGCTTCTTTGATGGTATAGAAGCCGCTTGCGGCCCAGATAACCACGGCCGCTACGGCCACAATACCAACCAGCTTACCGCCGTTACCTGAGCTGCGCGAGCTATCGCCGCCCTTGTTGCCGCCACCCAGACCGCCAAGCTTTTTGCTCAGCTTACGGAAGATATCGTCGAGATCGGGAGGTCCCTGATCGCGTCCTCCTTTATTACCCCCAGAGTTGCCGCCTTTATTATTGCTGCTTCCCCACGGGTCGCGGTCTTGTCCGTTATTCCCGGGCTGATTCCACGCCATGTTTATACTCCATTTATTGTGTGTGCGGTGGTATCCCAGTCCGGGATACGCCTCTCAGGCAACATCATTCAAACAATATAATCCACCAGCGTCGGTTCCTGTTTGCACAGGCGGCGCCAGTCAACAATGGGCATGCGTATCATCATACTTACGCTGCCATCCTCTTCATTCCATTCTTTCTCAATCGCCTGCAGCTGATAAAAACGGCTACGCAGACGTCCCAGTTCAGGAGGCAAACGCAGCTGCTGCTGTACGATTTCACCAGAGAGCCGTTCGGTTAGCGCCTGAAACAGCAGCGGCAAACCTACGCCCGTTTGGGCAGAGAGCCAGACCCGAACCGGTTGGTTTTCATCGTTGCGATCGATGCGCGGCTCAAAGCCGTCCAGCATATCGATCTTGTTCATTACCTGCAGTACGGGAATATCATCGGCTTCGATCTCTTCCAGCACCGCCTCTACCGCTTCGATATTTTCATCGAGCCGGACATCGGCAGCGTCGATAACATGCAGCAGTAGCGTTGCTTCGCGCGTTTCCTGCAGCGTCGCTTTAAAGGCTGCGACCAGGTCATGCGGCAGATGACGGATAAAGCCTACCGTATCGGCCAGAACCACCTCGCCCACATCCGCGACGTCGATACGGCGCAGCGTTGGATCGAGAGTAGCAAATAGCTGGTCGGCGGCATAAACATTCGCAGAGGTGACGCTATTAAACAGCGTGGATTTTCCGGCGTTGGTATAGCCCACCAACGAAACCGTTGGAATATCCGCTTTGGCACGTGCCTGACGCCCCTGTTCACGCTGTTTTTCTACGCGTTCCAGGCGCGACAAAATCTGACTGATACGATTACGCAGCAACCGGCGGTCAGTTTCTAATTGGGTTTCACCCGGTCCGCGCAGGCCTATCCCCCCTTTTTGACGCTCAAGGTGGGTCCAGCCACGTACCAGACGCGTAGCGAGATGGCGAAGCTGAGCCAGCTCTACCTGTAATTTACCTTCGTGAGTGCGGGCGCGCTGGGCAAAAATATCCAGAATCAATCCCGTGCGGTCCAGCACACGGCATTCGCATAGACGCTCAAGATTACGTTCCTGAGCGGGTGACAAAGCATGATCGAACAGCACCACTGATGCTCCGGTCTCTTTCACCGCTTCAGCGATTTCGACAGCTTTACCTTCACCGACAAAATATTTGGGATGTGGCGCTTTGCGGCTACCGGTTATCACGCGCAGCGCTTCGACGCCTGAGGAAGAGACCAGCGTTTCAAATTCTTGCAGGTCTTCCGTCTCTTTGTCTTGCGAGAACCAGATGTGTACCAGTACGGCCTGCTCACCGGCATCATAACGGTCAAACAAGCTTAAACCTCTCTAATAGATTGACCAAAACGGGGAAGGTCATTAATGCATTCCCCGTTTTGGCAGAACGATGAAAAGGCTTACTCAGCGCTGTCACCGTCTTGCTGTTGTGGCTGCGATTGCGCTGCCTGATTATTGCCGCCGTGATGATAGTTGCTGCTGCCACCTGCATTGTTGCTATGATGGGAGACTGCACGGGACGGGACAACGGTGGAGATAGCGTGCTTATACACCATCTGGCTTACCGTATTCTTCAACAAAATAACAAACTGATCGAAAGACTCAATTTGACCTTGCAGTTTGATACCATTCACCAAATAAATTGAAACCGGAACACGCTCGCGACGCAGTGCGTTCAGGAACGGGTCTTGTAATGATTGCCCCTTAGCCATTCTATCTTTTCCTTATATGCTTGTTGTTTATTACTGAGAACCCTACGGCTCTAAATACTGCGTAAAAAAATTTGCGCACGATAACGGTTCAATTGTACACATTCACCCAAGGTTCGCACCAAGAACCTGTAATACCTTGCTGAGAGCCAGCTCTGGATGTTCGCTGTCAAGCCAGTGAACATTCTGCCAGCCTCTAAGCCAGGTAATCTGGCGCTTCGCGAGTTGCCGGGTGGCGCAAATTCCCCGATAAACCA
Organism: Pantoea sp. FN0305; assembly: GCF_050113845.1. NCBI lineage: Bacteria > Pseudomonadati > Pseudomonadota > Gammaproteobacteria > Enterobacterales > Erwiniaceae > Pantoea > Pantoea sp. FN0305. Next base: position 141,191 of record NZ_JBNJSN010000006.1, read on the forward strand.
TTTCGTCGTAATTAATGTCGCCTTCAAGGTATGACCACATCTGGCGATAGCCAACACAACGAATGGAAGGCAAATCCGTATGCAAATCTCCTCGTGCAAACAGCGCACGCGCTTCCGCTTCAAAACCTGAAGCCAGCATTTGCTCAAAACGTAACGCAATACGCTGATGCAATAATTCACGGCTCGCCGGAGCGATAGCAAACTGAACCACATCGTAAGGCAAAGCCTCACCCGCGGTTTTCGTCAGTTCCGTTAAAGTTTTACCCGAAATGAAAAAAACTTCCAGTGCTCGCGAGAGTCTCTGGGGATCATTCGGATGAATACGAGCACCAGCAACGGGATCGATGTCACATAACTGACGGTGCAGCGTGTCCCAACCCTGTTCACGCGCCGTTTGCTCAATTCGTTCGCGTACTTCCGGATCGGCCGAGGGCAACGGCGACAATCCTTCCAGTAGCGCTTTGAAATAGAGCATGGTTCCACCAACAAGCAACGGAATTCGCCCTTTTGAAACGATATCCGCCATTTCCGCCAGCGCATCACGCCGAAAGTCAGCAGCCGAGTAGGCTTCCAACGGATCGCGAATGTCCAGCAGACGATGAGGCGCCAACGCCAGCTCTTCCGCAGTTGGCTTGGCGGTGCCAATATCCATACCACGGTAAATCAGAGCAGAATCCACGCTAATCAGCTCAACCGGCAAGCGTTGACGTAGCGACATCGCTAACGCTGTCTTGCCAGAGGCCGTTGGCCCCATCAGAAAAATAGCCTTAGGCCGGCCCGCCATTTCACTTTCACTCATGCTTCAGAGCGCTTAACGCCGTTTCTGTGTCGATCGGTTGTAATAAACCTGGAGGCGGCGATTTTAATAGCGCCGGACAAAGCCGTTCGACTTCCGCCAGCAGCGCAATCGCCCGCGAGTGATTCCAGGGCGTAAGCTCAGCCTCAGCCTGTCGTGCCAGCCATTGTGCAAGCTGGCCCGAAGAAATTTCCTGCTGACGGGCGAGATAGCCTAACAGTTCTGGAATCAAGTTTTGTAAATTTTGTTGGCGCAAAGGTAAAGGCACCGCGCGCAGAGTCACATGCTGTCCATCACTTTGCAAATCAATACCAAACTGTTGCAACAATTCGGTACGCTGCTGCATCGCCTGACGCTCTGGCGCAGCCAGCTTTAGCCGCACCGGAATCAGCAGCGGCTGCGGTTTCAATCCTTCCGTTCCCGGCTCCAGCTGAGCCTGCCTTAGCCAGCGCGCCGCAACGGGCAAGGCCACCAGAGCCAGTCCGCCCTGACGCTCCACCACCGCATAGTTATCATGCAGCACGGTGAGTAGTCGTCCCAGGCTTTGGCTATGCGCGGGTAAAGGTGCCGGGCCCGCCGCAGGCGATGTGACAGGCGCGGCTTCTTCTGTGCGGGGTGCGGGCGTTTGCAACAGTTGCTGGTAAAGCGCGCCTTCGCGCTTTTGATAGCCCGGCTGCTGCTGCGGCCAGCCTGACGGGCCGCCGGCGGCGCGCGCCGTTCCGCCGCCGTGGTTCCCACGCGCAGCCGCCCCTGCCGGTTGCGCGGCGTGGTGCTCCGTCGGGGAATCAAGATGACGCGACGACAGCTGCGTTGGCGGGCGTACTGCCTCTGGCGTCGAAGGCGGGCTGGAGAAATGATTACCGCCCGCTGCCGGGCGATTCTCCGGCTGCCAGCGCGGCTGCGTCTCTGATTCTGCGGTTAACGGCAGACTTTCCGCCCCGCTTTCCTGCAAGGCGCAAATCACGCCCTGATAGATAAAATCATGTACCAGGCGTGACTGGTGGAAACGTACCTCATGCTTGGCAGGATGCACATTCACATCCACCTGATGAGGATCGATATGCAGATAGAGCACATAGGCGGGCTGATGCTCTCCGCTTATCTTTTCCTGATAGGCCTGGCGGATCGCATGATTGATTAGCTTATCGCGCATCATGCGGCCATTTACATAACAGTACTGCAGCTCGCTGATCTGACGTGCGCCAGCCGGATCGGCAACCCAGCCGCGCAGAATTAAATCGCCATGCTGCCATTCGATTTTCAGCGCATGTTCCATAAAGGTTGCGCCACAGATTGCGCCCAGACGCCGCAGCTGCTGGCTCTCCTGGGTCGCCGCACGATACTGTCGCACCAGTTTACCGTTGTGCGTCAGGGAAATGGCGATATCAAAGCGTGCCAGCGCAATCCGGCGCACCACTTCATCGATATGGGTGAACTCGGTTTTCTCTGTACGCAGGAACTTGCGTCGGGCGGGCGTATTGTAGAAGAGATCGAGCACTTCCAGCGTGGTGCCGACCGGATGCGCTGCCGGTTTTACCGTGACCGTCATATCGCGCCCTTCCGCGTACGCCTGCCAGGCTTCGTTTTGATCGGCGGTGCGCGAGGTTAGCGTCAGACGTGAAACCGAGCTAATACTGGCCAGCGCCTCACCGCGAAAGCCGAGGCTCATGATCGCTTCTAAATCATCCAGCGAGGTAATTTTACTGGTGGCGTGACGCGCCAGCGCCATAGCCAGCTCTTCCTTATCGATGCCGCAGCCGTTATCACGGATGCGGATCAGCTTTGCGCCGCCTTTTTCGATATCAATATCAATGCGCGTGGCGCCAGCATCAAGGCTGTTCTCAACCAGTTCTTTCACCACCGACGCTGGACGTTCAACCACTTCACCGGCAGCAATCTGGTTAGCCAACTGAGGAGGCAGGATCTGAATGGGCATAGCGCAGTATCCTTAATCGGGCGGAAATGGCGCCAGCCTCCGTAGAGGCTGGCGAGAAACAAACGCGCGGCAAGCAAAGCTATTATCAGGAGGCGGGGATTTTCAGCGTTTGTCCCAGCATAACGTTAGTCGACTTCATATTATTGACCTGCATAATAGCCTGCGCGCTGACGCCATAGTGTACCGCGATAGCGGTCAGCGAGTCACCGCGCACCACTTTATGACGCAGCGGACCACGGTTTGCCGCTGAGCTTACCGTGCCGCTGGTCGGTACTTTAAGCCGTTGGCCTACCCAAACGCTCTGTTTTTTAAGCTTGTTCAGCTGCGTCAGGGTGCTCATCGAAACGCCATAGTGCGCCGCAATACCAGACAACGTCTCGCCACGCTTTACCACATGACGCTTCACCGGGCCGCTATAGCTTAGCGAGGAGCGGCTGCTGTTCGCTTCTGCTTCAACCGCCGTTGAGGACACCAACGGTCGGTTTTCCTGCTTTGGGACAGATTGTAACGGATGCGCCAGGAAATAATTACGCAGGCCACGGTAAATCGACCTGGCAATCTTCTCCTGATACGCACTGCTGCCCAGCAGACGTTCCTCCGAAGGGTTACTGATAAAGCCCGTCTCAACCAGCAGTGACGGAATATCCGGCGAGCGCAGTACACCAAGGCTGGCATGCTCAGGTCGGCGTTTATGCAGCGCCCCTACCTGCTGTAGCTGTTGAATCACTTTGGTCGCCGCATCGTAACCCACGCGCTGCGAATGACCGAACTGCAGATCCAGCACCGCCTGGCTCAGATAGGGATCTGCCTGGCTGTTGGCCAGCAAATCGCCCGCTCCGCCCAACAGTTCCGACTGTTTCTCATGCTGCTCCAGCCAGTTGGCCATTTCGCTGTTCGCTCGTCGGTTTGACAGCACCCAAACTGAAGCGCCGCGTGCGCTGCGGTTCGGTGCGGCATCCGCGTGAATGGATACCAGCAGATTGGCGTTTTGCTTACGCGCCACATCGGAACGCCCCATAACCGAGATAAAATAGTCGCCATCGCGGGTTAACACGCCCTTAAACATCGGATCGTCATTAAGCATCGCTTTTAGCTTACGGGCGATAGCGATAGTGACGTTTTTCTCTTTCAGGCCGTTCATGCCAATCGCGCCCGGATCCTGACCGCCATGTCCGGCATCAATGGCGACAATCACCGTATCACTGGCAACGCTGTTGCTCCGGCCCGGCGAAACCCGACTGTTGGTGTTGGACACCGCCGTCACTTTATTGCCGTCAAAGGGATTATGCGCCGGTGCGGTTGGCTGAGGGCGAGAGCGTGGGGCGCTGCTGACCGGCGCAGGCGTAACGGCGGCTGGCTTGCCGGTAATGGTAAATACCACTTTATAATTATTGCCGTCGCGCTGCGTGGATGCGCGGGTTTTGCCGCGCTGCGTCAATTCAAATACCAACCGAATGCTCTGGTTATCTTTGGGCTGGCTGGTGCGGATACGCTTGACCAGGTTATCGCCGCTAAAATTAAGCGGCAAACCTTTGATCACGCCGGACTGACGAATATCCAGCACCACGCGATCCGGGTTATGCAGCGGGAAAAAGCCGTAGACTGGCTGCCCGTTAAAGCTAAGGGTTATCGTGGCCTGAGTGTTACCGTTTGATACCTGAATATCGGACAGGTTAGCTGCCAGCGTGGTACAGGATAACAGGCACAGCAGCATCAACAGCATAACCTTGATGCGTGCCATTATGCGGAATCCTTATGGTTTAACACCTGTGAAATCAGGCGTTCTCCCAGCGGTGAATGCGCCACCAGCGCCGCCTCGCGCGCCTGATTAACGTAGCTTAACGTCAAAGAGAGATCGGGTTCAGGCAGCACGCCCGCGCCCTGCTGCGGCCACTCCACCAGACAGATGGCATCGCCTGCAAAATAGTCGCGAATGCCCATAAACTCCAGTTCTTCCGGATCGGCCAGGCGATAGAGATCGAAATGATAAACCGGCCGGGCAAGCTGCTGATAAGGCTCAACCAGCGTATAGGTAGGGCTTTTGACATTACCCTGATGACCTGACGCCTGTAAAAAGCCGCGACTAAAGGTGGTTTTCCCTGCCCCTAAATCGCCATAAAGATAGATGACCGCCGCGCTGTCGCAGGCGCGGGCCAGATGTGCGCCCAGAGCGAGGGTTGCCGCCTCGTCAGGCAATGCGATAACACAGGTATTCATGCTTTAATGTTTAACATCTCAGGATTAACGAATTGATACAGCTCGGAAAACAGGTCAGTGGCTAACATACCACGCGTGCCAACGCGCGCCGCCACAGCATCCGCTGCCGCTCCATGTACGACACAGCCCGCACAGGCAGCATCATACAGCGTCAAATGCTGGCCGCACAGTGCGCCAATAATGCCCGACAAAACATCGCCCATACCGCCCGAGGCCATGCCGGCATTTCCCACATCGGCAAACGCCATTTCTCCGCTCTCACTGGCAATAATGGTGCCCGCGCCTTTCAGCACCACGACACCGCCATAGCGTTTCACCAGACGCTGAGCTGCAAGTAAGCGGTCACTTTCAATTTCTTTGGTTTTCAGGTTCAGCAACCGCGCTGCTTCACCGGGGTGCGGCGTAATGATGCGATTCTGACGTTTATCGGGATTGAATGCCAGCAGGTTAAGTGCGTCAGCATCCCATAGCATCGGTTTCTGAGAATTTTTTACCTGGCTGAGGGCTTTTTTACCCCACGCTTTCTGACCGAGTCCCGGTCCGATAACAATCACATCGGCCCATTCCAGCTGTTGCTGTAGCGCCTCGTCGGTTAATTCATCAACCATAATCTCCGGGCGTGCGCCAGGAATGGGAATAATATTGTCCTTGTGAGTAAGCACTCGCACTAAACCCGCGCCGGTGCGTAAAGCCGCTTCTGCAGCCATGCGAATCGCTCCTGCCGTTCCACGATCGCCGCCCACGACGAGCAGGCGTCCATGGTCGCCTTTATGGGATGTTGCACGGCGCGGCTGGAGCCAGTGGGGCAGGAATGGCGCATCGTAGCGCGCCATTGGCGCCTGCTGGCCGCTAAGCCACTCTTCCAGCCCCAGCGCGTGATAACGCAACTCACCGACATAGTCGCGCGCTTTGCCGGTAAGCAGGCCAGGCTTAAGCGCCACCAGCGCCAGCGTCATGGCGGCTTCAATCACCGCGCCCGGCGCGCTGCCATTGGTCGCGACCAGCCCGGAAGGCATATCCACAGAAAATATCGGTGCCGGATGCCGGTTCGCCTTCTCAATCAACGCATCATAAGGCGCAGCGGGCGCGCGATTTAGTCCGGTACCAAGCAGCGCATCCACGATAATATCTACCTGCTCTGGCCAGATAGCATCCGCCGCATGAATTTCTCCGCCCGCCTCCAGCCAGCTCGCGCGCGCGCTTTGGGCCTCTTCCGGCAGCGGACGGCTGCTTTCGCAGGCCAGCAGCGTCACCTGGCAGCCTGCCGCCTGCGCCAGTCGCGCAATAACATAGCCATCGCCGCCGTTATTCCCCTGCCCGCATAATATTAGCCAGTGTCTGGCGTGCGGCCACCGTTGGCGAACCGTATCAAAAGCAGCGTGACCGGCGCGCAGCATCAGTTCATAAAGCGTGATCCCAAGATGATCAGCGCCTTCGGTTTCCAGCTGACGCAGCGCCTGCGCAGGCCACACGGAGTGTGGTAAACTGTGGGCGTTTTCTCTCTCAGTATGGTCAGTCATGTCACACCCTCTCGATCTTCAACAGCTTGCTCAGGATATAAAACAGTGGGGACTGTCGCTCGGCTTTCAGCAGGTCGGCATTTGCGATACCGATCTCAGCCTGGAAGAGCCGCGTCTGCAGGCCTGGCTGGATAAGCAGTATCATGGCGAGATGGAATGGATGGCGCGGCATGGCATGATGCGCGCCCGCCCGCATGAACTGCTGCCAGGCACCCTGCGCGTAATTAGCGTGCGGATGAATTATTTGCCGGCAAAAGCCGCCTTTGCCAGCACGCTAAAAAATCCCCGCCTGGGTTATGTCAGCCGCTACGCTTTAGGCCGCGACTATCACAAAGTATTACGCAATCGACTGAAAAAGCTCGGCGATTTAATACGTGAGCGCTGCGAAACGGTTAATTTTCGCCCGTTTGTTGATTCAGCGCCAATTCTGGAACGCCCGCTGGCGGCCAAAGCAGGTCTCGGCTGGACAGGTAAGCACTCACTTATACTTAACCGCGAAGCGGGCTCCTGGTTTTTCCTTGGCGAGCTGCTGATCGATTTGCCGCTGCCGGTCGATCGCCCTCAGCAAGAACAGTGTGGCCGCTGCGTCGCCTGTATCACCACTTGCCCAACCGGTGCGATTGTTGAACCTTATGTGGTGGATGCGCGCCGCTGCATCTCTTACCTGACAATTGAGCTGGAAGGTGCGATCCCGGAGGCGTTTCGCCCACTTATCGGCAATCGTATTTACGGCTGCGATGATTGCCAGCTGATTTGTCCGTGGAATCGTTTCGGTCAGTTAAGCGATGAGGATGACTTTAGCCCGCGCGCCGCGTTGCATGCGCCACCGTTAACCGAGCTTTTTGCCTGGGATGAGGCGAAATTTTTACGTGTTACGGAAGGCTCGGCAATTCGCCGTATCGGACATTTACGCTGGCTGCGTAATATCGCCGTCGCGCTGGGCAATGCGCCCTGGGATACGGAAAATATCGCGGCGCTTTCCAGCCGTCTGGGCGAAAATCCCATGCTGGATGAGCATATTCACTGGGCGCTGGAGCAGCAAAAGATTAAACGGGCAGAAAACGCTATTGAGGTGCAGCGACCACAGCAAAAACGTCTGGTGCGCGCCATTGAAAAGGGATTGCCGCGTGATGCATAACTGCTTATATAATCACCCGCGTTAAGCGCAGTGACTTTTCCACAAGCTGTGTATAAAAATAAAAAGTCGTTGTCATTCAACTGAAACAAGAAGCGCAAGCGGCCAGCATAACAAATTGAAATATTATCATATTCATATATTTCAAATGGTTATCAGAATATTGTAAGCAAACAATAATGGCTTCATGCAAGCAAAGAGAAACCTATCCTGTGGATAAGTCTGTTTAAACAGATTTGACTTCTGGTGTTGTGTCTTGTGTGACGCCGCTTACCGCTGTGGATAACATTTACACCTTATGAACGAGAAAACCATCATTCTTATAGCAAGGATAGTGAGTAGCCTGATACCCTTTCACTGCGAATGAATCTCAAACAAAAGCGACGGTATGGCACTAGTGAAATTGAATCCGCGCCCTTCGCTGGTACTGAAGAGGGCACGGATTATGGACGTATTGCCAGGCAAATACAAGCCCTTTTCCCTGGCAATATTCAACCCGCCATTTTTTTCATTGCCAGGCAGGAGATCCCTTATTACTCCAGGATACTTCCGTTAAAAAAATGCCTGTATCACAATAAAATATCAGCCTTTAAAAATTACTTTTTTCCTCTTCGCTGTGGATACGTTCTCCACTTTCCTGACTGAATTCGCCGTTGATGTTGTGGTCTTTTTGCCGTTGAAAAGCCCCGGACGACTGAATGATCCCATGCTGGTTACAGCAGGGGTGTTTGGCTGAACCGTCGGTCAGGATCTGGCGAACCGTCCAGAATCCCTTCTTGCTGGCTGCGTGACAGCCGGTTTGCCTGAAGACGGCTGCGCTGGCTTAGGGATAATCAGTGCGCAAACGGTATGTTCTATGCGATGGATGCGGCCGGGTTAACGCATAACGTTTTTCAGCGCCATGCAACGGCAGCAAAAAGAGACGTGAGATGTGCTAAAGCGGATGAAATCGTACAGGAGAAACGGTGACGGAAACACAACGACAAAACAGGGATAAAATAATAGCAGGGAAGATAAGGATAAAAGGAGGTAAACCGATGATGAAACTGGAGCGGGAAACGAGACTCGAACTCGCGACCCCGACCTTGGCAAGGTCGTGCTCTACCAACTGAGCTATTCCCGCATAATCTTTTTCTTCAGGCTGTGCTGGCTCTCTTCACTCACCCCGGTTGCTTACTTTAGTAAGCTCCTGGCGGTTCGTTTCGTTACCGTTTTGCTGCAACCCAAAATCCTGACCAGGATATGTTGTGTTTTTTCAACACCTTTCAAATTTGGAGCGGGAAACGAGACTCGAACTCGCGACCCCGACCTTGGCAAGGTCGTGCTCTACCAACTGAGCTATTCCCGCATAATCTTTTTCTTCAGGCTGTACCGGCTCTCTTCACTTACCACAGGCGCTTACTTCAGTAAGTTTCTGAGGTTTGATCCGTAGCCGCCTTGCTGCAATCCAAAACCTTGACCAGGATACGTTGTGTTTTTTCAACACCTTTCAAATTTGGAGCGGGAAACGAGACTCGAACTCGCGACCCCGACCTTGGCAAGGTCGTGCTCTACCAACTGAGCTATTCCCGCATAATCTTTCTTTTCAGGCTGCGCTGGCTCTCTTCACTCACTCCGGTTGCTTACTTCAGTAAGCTCCTGAGTTCGTTCCGTTGCCGTTTTGCTGCGACCCAAAATCCTGACCAGGATACGTTGTGTTTTTTCAACACCCTTCAAATTTGGAGCGGGAAACGAGACTCGAACTCGCGACCCCGACCTTGGCAAGGTCGTGCTCTACCAACTGAGCTATTCCCGCCTGCGTAGCCGATTAAAATCTTCATCGGTACGGGGAGCGCATTATACGAGAAAACTTTTGCCCTGCAAGCCCTTGAGGGCAAAAATTTGCGCTTTCGATGCATTTGCTGATTTTAGCGGCAAAACGCCGCTTTTTTAGCCTATTCTGGCGCTACAGCTGTAAAAAATGGCTGCGGTAGTAGGCCAGCTCCGCTACTGATTCACGGATGTCGTCCAGCGCCTGATGGGTGCCTGCTTTTTTAAAGCCCGCCAGAATTTCGGGCTTCCAGCGTCGCGCCAGCTCTTTCAGCGTGCTGACATCCAGATAACGATAGTGGAAATAGGCTTCCAGCTCCGGCATATATTTAAACAGGAAGCGACGATCCTGCCCAATGCTGTTGCCGCAAATCGGCGAAGCGTTAGCTGGCACCCACTGACGCAGAAACTCAAGCGTAGCCAGCTCCGCCTCGCGATCGCCATATTCACTTGCTTTGACGCGCTCCACCAGCCCGCTTTGCGTATGAGTGCGCACATTCCATTCATCCATCAGCGCCAGTTGTTCCGCGCTCTGATGTACTGCCAGCACTGGCCCTTCCGCCAGGATATTTAAATTGGCATCCGTTACCAGCGTCGCAATTTCAATAATACGATCGCGTTCCGGATCCAGCCCGGTCATTTCCAGGTCGATCCAGATAAGGTTGTTTTCATTTCCCATGTTTTATCCCGCAGTTGGCAGTCTCAGTCTGGTTTATCAGGCTGAACGGCAAGAGACCGCGCAAAGCCGCGCCGCGTCGCTCGCCGTAATTCAGCCCACGGTGTATCATAGACGTTTTGCCTGACAAGGCGAAACCGTCGGAATCCCTGTGAGGAAGAGTGAGTAAAAATAAACTGTCTAAAGGCCAGCAGCGTCGCGTTAACGCCAACCACGAACGTCGATTAAAACAGCGTGCGGATAAGCCTGAACCAGATGACAGCCTGTTTGGTGAAGCGCAGGACGGCATTGTCATTAGCCGCTTCGGCATGCATGCGGACGTGGAAGATAGCGCGGGCGAGGTTCACCGCTGCAATATTCGCCGCACCATTCGCTCTCTGGTTACCGGCGATCGTGTTCTCTGGCGTCCTGGCGTTGAAGGCGGCGCAACGGTAAAAGGCATTGTTGAAGCGGTACATGAGCGTCGTACGGTGCTGACGCGTCCCGATTTTTATGACGGCGTCAAACCCATTGCGGCCAATATTGATCAGATTATTATTGTTTCCGCTATTGTGCCTGAACTGTCGCTGAATATTATCGATCGCTATCTGGTCGCCAGTGAAACGCTCGGTATTGAACCGGTGCTGGTGCTGAATAAAACCGATCTGCTGGATGATAAAGGCCGCGCTTTTGTCAATGAGCAGATGGATATTTATCGCCATATCGGCTATCGCGTGCTGATGGTTTCCAGCTATGAAAAATCGGGTCTTGCCGATCTTGAAGCCGCGTTAACCGGTCAGATAAGTATTTTCGCCGGTCAGTCAGGCGTGGGGAAATCGAGCCTGCTTAACGCGCTGCTCGGTCTGGAATTGATCGACCAAACGATCCTGACCAATGATGTCTCTGACGTCTCCGGATTAGGCCAGCACACCACCACCGCCGCGCGCCTGTACCATTTCCCGCATGGCGGCGACGTGATTGATTCGCCCGGCGTGCGCGAGTTCGGCCTGTGGCATCTGGAGCCGGAACAAATTACTCAGGGTTTTATCGAGTTTCGTGCATTTTTAGGCGGCTGCAAATTCCGTGACTGCAAGCATGATAACGATCCCGGCTGCGCCATCCGTGAAGCCGTGGAAAACGGGATGATTCATGCATCCCGCTTCGAAAATTATCACCGCATTCTGGAGAGCATGGCGCAGGTAAAAACGCGTAAAAACTTTGGTAACAGCGAAGACTAATGCTGCAATTATGGCATCATCGGCGCGTTAGCCTAAACGGGCTGTCGCTGCTACAATTCGCCCCCTTTTTCTTCAACGTCGTGTGATTAAGCCAGGAGGCTAACGTGTTGGATTCAATTAAACTCGGCCTGAATCATCTGCTCCCTAAAAAGTGGCTCACCGAGCTGGCTGGCTGGGCGGCTGGCAAACGTGCCGGTTGGCTGACTAAAGCAGTGATCGATATCTTTGTCTGGTTCTACCGGGTCGATATGTCCGAAGCGCAAAAGCCAGATACCGCCAGCTATCGTACCTTCAATGACTTTTTTGTCCGTCCGCTGCGCGATGAAGCGCGTCCGATTGATGCCGATCCGAACCTGCTGGTGTTGCCGGCCGACGGCGCCATCAGCCAGTTAGGCCATATTGAAGGCGAAACCATTTTCCAGGCAAAAGGCCACTACTATTCCCTGGAAGCGCTGCTGGCAGGCGATCGTCAGATGGCGGCTCAGTTCCGCGACGGCGAATTCGCCACTATTTATCTTGCACCGCGTGATTACCACCGCGTACATATGCCCTGCAACGGTATCCTGCGCGAAATGATTTACGTGCCGGGCGATCTCTATTCAGTAAATCCACTTACTGCCCGTAATATTCCCAACCTGTTTGCCCGTAACGAACGCGTTGTCTGCTATTTCGATACCGAGTTTGGCCCGATGGTGCAGATTCTGGTTGGCGCTACCATTGTCGGCAGTATTGAAACCGCGTGGGCGGGCACCATTACGCCGCCGCGTGAAGGGGTGATTAAACGCTGGAGCTGGCCGGGTGCCGATGCAGAAGGCGCGGTAGTGCTGCTGAAAGGTCAGGAAATGGGTCGCTTCAAGCTTGGCTCCACCGTTATTAATCTGTTCGCACCGGGTCGCATTAAGCTGGCAGAAAGTCTGGAGGCTGAAAGCAAAACGCGTCTTGGCCAGCCGATGGCTATGGCTCTGGCGCGTACCGATGCGGAAACCGTTTTACATCACCAATAAGACTCTAGCGTGCGCCTGATTCTCTGTTTTCTTTTTTTCTCGCTTTTCACCCTGTCCGCCTTCGCTGCCAGCGCACCCGATGCGGCGCTGGTGCGCCAGGAGCTGGAGCTGGCGAAATCCGCCCGCTCCACGCCTGCTCAGGCTGAAGTGATACAAACGCTGGAATCAGCGTTGAGCTTTCTTGAAGCCCGCAACGAGTCGCTGGAGCGGGCAAAGCAATATCAGCAAGTCATTGATGATTTTCCTAAACTGGCGCGTGAACTGCGCCAGCAGCTTGCCGGTCTGAACGATAGTGCGCGCTCGCTACGCAACGGGATGAGCAGCGCTGAGCTGGAGCAGGAGATCCTGCAAATCAGCAGCCAGCTGCTGGAGGAAGGGCGTCAGGCACAGCAGGAGCAGGATCGCGCCAGAGAGATCAGTGATTCGCTTGGTCAGCTACCGCAGCAGCAAACCGAAGCGCGGCGTGCGCTAAGCGAAAGCGATCGCGCCCTGCAGGCCCCTTCTGCCGCATCGGGCGCTCTCGCTCACGCACAAAGTTATGCAAGCCAGGCGGAGTCGGCGGCCTTAAAAGCGCGCGTTGACGAATTAGAGCTGGCACAGCTGTCGGCGAACAATCGCCAGGAGCTGGCGCGCATGCGCGCCGAAGTGCATCAGAAAAAAGCGGAGCAGCTGGATGATTACCTGCAGGCACTGCGTAATCAGTTAAACAGTCTGCGCCAGCATGAAGCGGAGCTGGCGCTGGCGCGTACCGAACAACTGGCGGAAAACAGCGGCGATCTGCCAGCATCTATCACCGAGCAGTTTCATGTTAACCGTGAGCTTTCCGCCGCGCTCAATCAGCAGGCCCAACGCCTTGATCTAATTGCTTCGCAACAGCGGCAGGCCACCAACCAAACCATTCAGGTACGTCAGGCGCTCAGCACTATTCGCGAGCAGTCGCAGTGGCTTGGCGCGTCTAATTTACTTGGCGAGGCGCTGCGCGCCCAGGTGGCGCGCCTGCCGGAAATGCCGATTTCACAGCAGCTGGATAGTGAGATGGGGCAGCTACGGGTACAGCGCCTGCATTATGAAGACTTGCTCAGCCAGCAGCAGCAGTTGCGCCAGCTGAAGCAGGAAAACGGCCAGCCGCTGACCAGTGAGCAGAACCGTATTCTTGATGCTCAGATCAAAACCCAGCGGGAGCTGCTCGGCTCGCTGATTTCCGGCTGCGACACCCTGATTCTGGAAGTTACCAAGCTGAAGGTCGCCAACAGCCAGCTGGAGGATGCACTGGGTGAAATCAAAGAGGCCGCCCACCGCTATCTTTTCTGGACCGCCGATGTCAATCCTCTGAGCCTGAGCTACCCGCTGGAAGTGGCGCGTGACCTGACCAGGCTGCTGTCGCTGGATACGCTGGGCCAGCTGGGCGGCGCGCTGATGATGATGATAACCAATCGTGAAACGGTGTTGCCGATTCTGGGCGCCGTGCTGCTGGTTGGCTTCAGCATCAGCTCGCGCCGTCATTACAACGCTTTTCTGGCGCGCTCCGCCAGCCGCGTGGGCAAAGTAACGCAGGATCATTTCACCCTGACGCTGCGCACCGTTTTCTGGTCCATTCTGGTTGCCCTGCCCCTGCCGGTACTGTGGGCCGCCTTTGGTTTTGGTCTGCAACATGCCTGGCCTTATCCGGTGGCGGTCGCCATTGGCGATGGCGTTACCGCCACGCTGCCGCTGCTGTGGGCCTTTATGATCAGCGCCGCCTTTGCGCGTTCGAACGGCTTATTTATCGTTCATTTCCGCTGGCCGCAGCTGCGGGTCGCACGCGCGATGCGCTACTACTCGCTCTCTATCGGTCTGATGGTTCCGCTGATTATGTTACTGATCACCTTCGCAAATCTGGAGGATCGCCAGTTTTCCGCCACGCTGGGACGACTGTGCTTTATTCTGATCTGTGGGGCGCTGAGCCTGGTTACGGTCAGCCTGAAACGCGCCGGTATTCCGCTCTGGCTGGATAATGAAGGCAGCGGTGATAACGTTCTTAACCGGATCTTCTGGAATATCCTGATCTGTATTCCGCTGGCGGCGGCACTCGCCTCCTGCACCGGCTACCTGGCTACGGCCCAGGCGCTGCTGGCGCGGCTGGAAACCTCCGTCGCCATCTGGTTCCTGCTGCTGGTGATTTACCATATTATTCGCCGCTGGATGCTGATTCAGCGCCGCCGCATCGCCTTTGATCGCGCGCGTCAGCGTCGTGCTGAAATGCTGGCACAACGCGCGCGCGGTGAAGAAGAAACCACCGCACAAACGGCGGACGCCGTCGAGATTGACGAACCGGTGATCGATCTGGATGCCATTAGCGCGCAGTCGCTGCGTCTGGTGCGTTCGATACTGACGCTGATAGCGCTGCTCTCGGTAATAGTACTGTGGTCTGAAATCCATTCAGCCTTCGCTTTCCTGGAGAATATTCGCCTGTGGGACGTCAGTAGTACGGTACAGGGCGTGGAGAGCCTGCATCCGATTACGCTGGGCTCGGTGCTGATCGCGATTCTGATCTTTATTGTAACCACGCAGCTGGTGCGTAACATGCCCGCTCTGCTGGAGCTGGCGCTGTTACAGCATCTTAACCTGACGCCCGGCACCGGCTACGCCATTACCACGCTGACCAAATATCTGCTGCTGCTGATTGGCGGCCTGATGGGCTTCTCCATGATCGGTATTGAGTGGTCGAAACTGCAGTGGCTGGTGGCGGCGCTGGGCGTAGGGCTGGGATTCGGCCTGCAGGAGATATTCGCCAACTTTATTTCCGGCCTGATTATTCTGTTTGAAAAGCCGATTCGCATTGGCGATACGGTGACTATCCGCGATCTCACCGGCAGCATTACGCGCATTAATACGCGTGCAACCACCATTACCGACTGGGATCGCAAAGAGATTATCGTGCCGAATAAGGCGTTTATTACCGAGCAATTTGTTAACTGGTCGCTTTCTGACTCGGTAACGCGCGTGGTGCTTACCGTGCCTGCGCCAGCGGGCGTAGACAGCGAACAGGTTACGACGATTTTGCAACGCGCCTGCGAACGCTGTTCCTATGTGCTGGATACGCCCGTGCCGGAAGTGTTTCTGGTGGATTTGCAGCAGGGGATCCAGCTGTTTGAGCTACGTATTCACGCGGCGGAGATGGTACATCGTATGCCGCTGCGTCATGAGCTGCATCAGCTGATCCTGAAGGGCTTTCGTGAGCACGATATTGAGATGCCGTTCCCGCCATTCCAGGTACGTATGGAGACGGCGGCGAAGCGGAATCCAGCCAGTAACGGCTCACCCGCCTCGCATACCTTTAAATCGGGCGGGCTGTAGTCGATCGCTGGCTTAACGGCAGGCGGCGTTAAACGCACGCCTGCCGGATGGGTTTAACAGCGGTCAACCGGGAAAGCGATCACTTCGCTCAGGGATTCCGCCTTCAGCGCCAGCATTACCAGACGATCAACGCCAAGCGCGACGCCAGAACAGGCGGGCATGCCATGTTCCAGCGCGGCCAGCAGATTGTTGTCAATCGGCTGCTGCGGCAGGCCTCGCGCGGCGCGACGACGGTTATCCTGTTCAAAGCGCTGACGCTGTTCGCGCGCATCGGTCAGTTCACGGAAGCCGTTCGCCAGCTCGATCCCTTTGAAATAGACTTCAAACCGCTCCGCGACACGATGGTCCTCGGTGCTGATTTCCGCCAGCGCAGCCTGCGTTGCCGGGAAATGGTAAATAAAGGTGGGTTTATCCTGACCAATCTTTGTTTCCACACCCAACATAAACAGCAGTTGCAGCAGCGTGTCGCGATCCTCTTCGGCATTCGCTAAATCGCCTACGCCCAGCTTCTCGGCTACTTCACGCAGCTGTGCCTTATCCGCCGAGAGCGGATCAATCTCCAGATGACGGATAAACGCCTGCTGATAAGAGAGCGATTCCGCCGGCTGGCACTCCAGCACCTGCTGTAGCAAATCGTCTACCTCATTCATCAGACGGTACATATCATAATGCGGGCGATACCACTCCAGCATAGTGAACTCCGGATTATGGTGACGTCCCGCTTCTTCATTACGGAAACTGCGGCCCATCTGGTAGATCGGCCCGCTGCCTGCCGCCAGCAGACGCTTCATATGATATTCCGGGCTGGTCATTAACCAGAGATCTAACCCCTGCGAAGCGCCGGGTCCGACAAAACGGGTCTGGAAGGTGACCAGATGAATATCGGTTACCGTTGCCTGACTCATTGCCGGGGTTTCCACCTCCAGTACGCCGCGATCGGCAAAGAAACGTCGAATTTCCGCAAGGATTTTCGCGCGTTTCAACAGGTTAGAGATGGGTGCGCTCGGCTGCCAGCTTGCCGTCTCGCTCATGGGGTTTACTCCTCAGTCAAACAAGGGGATGCAGTCTACTCGTATCATGGTTATCAAACAAATATCGGCTGATAAATCCAACAAACTTTATTCCGCCGGACCAGGCCGGCTTTCCCACCGTAATACCTGAACAGGTCAATTTTGCGCCTCTCCAGGTGGCATATACTTCCTACCCCAAAAGAGTTATCAAACATTCGACGGGAGGTCACCGTGCAGAGCATTCAGGCCGATTTGGTGGTTGTCGGCGCGGGCGGCGCGGGTTTGCGAGCGGCGATTGCCGCTGCCGTTGCGCAACCGCAGCTGTCCATTGCCCTTGTGTCAAAAGTCTATCCTATGCGTAGCCATACCGTGGCTGCCGAAGGGGGCTCCGCCGCCGTTACCCAGCAGCATGACAGTTTTGATGCCCATTTCCACGACACGGTTGCTGGCGGCGACTGGCTGTGCGAGCAGGATGTCGTGGATTACTTTGTACAGCACTGTCCGCAGGAGATGATCCAGCTGGAACAATGGGGCTGCCCATGGAGCCGCAAACAGGACGGTACGGTTAACGTGCGTCGCTTCGGCGGCATGAAAATCGAGCGTACCTGGTTTGCCGCTGATAAAACCGGCTTTCATATGCTGCATACGCTGTTTCAGACCTCGCTGAAATATCCTCAAATTCGCCGCTTCGATGAGCACTTTGTCCTGGATCTGCTGGTGGATGAGGGGCGTGTCGGCGGTCTGGTGGCGCTGAATATGATGGAAGGCACGCTGGTCACGCTGCGCGCCAACGCCGTAGTGCTGGCCATCGGCGGTGCCGGACGTGTCTACCGCTATAACACCAACGGCAGCATCGTTACCGGTGACGGCATGGGCATGGCGCTGCGTCACGGCGTTCCCCTGCGCGACATGGAGTTTGTGCAGTACCACCCTACCGGCCTGCCTGGCTCCGGCATCTTAATGACGGAAGGCTGCCGTGGCGAAGGCGGAATTCTGGTGAATAAGGATGGCTATCGCTATCTGCAGGATTACGGCCTGGGGCCGGAAACGCCGCCCGGCCAGCCCAAAAACAAATATATGGAGCTGGGGCCGCGCGATAAAGTGTCGCAGGCGTTCTGGCATGAGTGGCAGGCGGGCCGCACCCTCTCCAGCCCGCGCGGCGAAGTGGTTCATCTCGATCTGCGTCATCTCGGTGCCAGGAAACTGCATGAGCGGCTGCCTTTTATCTGTGAGCTGAGCAAAGCCTACGTTGGCGTGGATCCGGTTACCGCCCCGATTCCGGTACGTCCGACGGCGCACTACACCATGGGCGGCATTGAAACCGACGCGCGCGGCGAAACGCGTATCAATGGGCTGTTTGCCGCCGGAGAGTGTGCCGCCATCGGCCTGCATGGTGCTAACCGGCTTGGATCTAACTCGCTGGCGGAGCTGGTGGTGTTTGGGCGTCTGGCTGGCGAACAGGCGGCGGAACGGGCTCTGGAGAATCCTGCCAGCAGCGAGCGGGCGTTAACCGCGCAGGCGAAAGATGTGGAACAGCGCCTGCTGGCGCGTGTTAATCAGCCAGGCACAGAGCGCTGGTCCGCGCTGCGTGATGAGATGGGCCGCAGTATGGAACTGGGCTGCGGGATTTATCGCACCCCTGAGCTGATGCAGCAGACGATCGATACGCTGGCGGATTTAAAAGCGCGCTACCAGCGCCTGCATATCAGCGACAGCAGCAGCGTTTTCAATACGGAACTGCTTTACAGCCTTGAGCTGGAGCATAGCCTGAACGTAGCCGAATGTATGGCGCATGCGGCGATGCATCGCAAAGAGTCCCGCGGCGCTCATCAGCGGCTGGATGAGGGCTGCCGACAGCGCGACGATCAAAATTATCTGCATCATACGCTGACCTTCTTTAACGCCGATGGCGCGCCGCGCATCGAAACCTCCCCGGTAACCATTACCCGCCTGCCGCCTGCCCAGCGCTTATATGGCGCACAGGCGGACGCCGCGCAGGCGCAGGAGACGCCTCATGAATAAACAGCCGACTCTGAATATCACTCTCCAGCGCTATAACCCGGAACAGGACGTTAAACCGCATGATGAACACTTTGCGGTGCCATGGGATGAACAAACCTCGTTACTGGATGCGCTGGGTTATATCAAAGATAACCTGGCGTTGGACTTGGCCTGGCGCTGGTCATGCCGCATGGCGATTTGCGGCTCCTGCGGCATGATGGTTAACGGTATTCCTAAACTCGCCTGTAAAACCTTTTTGCGTGATTACCCGGAGGGCCTGCGCATTGCACCGCTGGCTAATTTTCCGGTTGAGCGCGATTTAGTGGTGGATATGAGCCACTTTATCGCCAGCCTGGAGGCGATTAAGCCGTACATTATTGGCAATCCACGCGTTCCGGCGCAGGGCGCCAACCGGCAAACCCCGGCGCAGATGGCGCGCTATCATCAGTTTTCCGGCTGTATTAATTGCGGCCTGTGCTATGCCGCTTGCCCGCAGTTTGCCCTTAATCCGCAGTTCATCGGCCCGGCCGTTATCGCCCTGGCGCATCGCTACAATCTGGACAGCCGCGATCGCGGCAAGGCTGAACGTATGCCGCTGTTAAACGGCGACAATGGCGTCTGGCCCTGTACCTTTGTTGGCTTTTGCTCTGAAGTCTGCCCTAAACATGTCGATCCGGCTGCGGCTATCCAGCAGGGCAAGGTGGCTAGCGCCAAAGATTATCTGATCGCCCGATTGAAACCGCACTAAGGAGCTGTGAATGATAAGTAAACGCAAACCTTATCTGGCGCCGGTATCAACCAACTGGTGGCGGCAGCTGACTTTTTATCGCTTTTATATGCTGCGTGAAGGCACCGCTCTGCCTGCGCTATGGTTTAGCCTGGAACTGATTTTCGGCCTCTATGCCCTGAAGGGAGGCCCTGAATCCTGGGCGAGCTTTGTGGATTTTCTCCAGCATCCGGCGATATTGCTGTTCAACCTGGCGACGCTGGCCGCCGCGCTGCTGCACAGCAAAACCTGGTTTGGGCTGGCGCCCAGGGCAGCCATTGTGATGGTGAAAGGTGAAAAGCTGAAGCCGCAGCCGATTATTTTCGCTCTGTGGATCGTCACTCTGCTGGTAACGCTGACAGCACTGTGGCTGGCTCTGGCGCAATAAGGAGGAAACAATGCAACAACCACAACGATCGGATGAGCCGCTGTTTTGGGGATTGTTTAGCGCGGGAGGAATGTGGGCGGCCGTGGTATCGCCGGTTGCGGTTCTGCTGATTGGTCTGCTGTTGCCGCTGGGCTGGTGGCCGGAGGACGCGCTAAGCTATGAGCGTATTCGGCAGTTTGCCGCTACCATGCCCGGTCGCGGGCTGATTTTGCTGACGATCGTCCTGCCGTTATGGTGCGCGCTGCATCGCCTGCATCATGGCGCGCACGATCTTCAGTTTTCTATTCCCGCCAGCAAATGGTGGTTCTATGGGCTGGCGGCGATCCTTACGGTGGTGGCCGCTATCGGCGTTTTAACGCTGTAAGCCGTTATTTCAACAACGACAGCATCATCTGCGGCTGCTGGTTCGCCTGGATCAGCACCGCATTGCTGGCCTGCTGGATAATCTGCGCTTTCGTCAGATTACTGGCTTCCAGCGCATAGTCTGCATCCATAATGCGGCTGCGCGCTGCGGTGGTCGCCTGCGTTTGCGCGGAGAGCGTTGCCCGGGTTGATTCCAGACTATTTATCGTGCTGCCATATTCGCCACGATAGCCGCTAACGGTTTGCAGCGCCGTATCCAGCGCGCCCAGCGCTCTTGTCGCCTCTTCTTTTGGATTAAGGCGCGTCGCTGCCAGTCCTAACGAGGCGCTATCGGAAGGCGTCGGCGGGATGGTTTTGGTTTGCAAATCGTCGCCAAAATTGGCGCTGGTTACAATTTGCGTGGGGGTACTGACCTTGACCGGTTCTGCGGGCGTATAGGTCGGCGTCGGCATATTTCCCCAGGTCATACGCGCCGCAAAAGAGCCGTTGCCCACCACCATGATCAGCAGGTCTTCGGTCACGTTATCAATCGCGATATTTTCCCGTGAATTGCCGGTGGAAACGGTGCCATCGTTGTAGCCGCCGGTGCTGGCATCTTCATAACGATCACCATCGCCGCTATAGGTAATGGTCATACCATTATAATTCTGAGTAGCGCTGCCGTTGATGTTATAGCTGCTGCCACCCTGCGACAAAAGAGAGTCATCATAGCTGGCGCCTGGCAAAAAGCCATTCGCTTCGGTAATCACGCTGCTGTCAGCCTGGGCCGCGCTGGAAACCCCTTTGCTGAGCCAGGTGGAATCAGCATCGCTGCCCTGCAGCGCCGTGCCGGTCAGATGTTTGCCGTCACGGGTAAAAATCTGGATATCGTCATCGTATGAGTAAGAGTCGATGCGCAAATTAATATTGGTTGCGCCCGCCGGAATATAAGTCAGTGAAACGATCCCGGACGTAAAACTATAGTTGGAGCCCGGCACCGGAAATTTACTGTTTGCCGACGACACATTGCCCAGCTTCAGCGGCAGTTCCGCCTGCGCCGGAGCCAGCGGATACTTACCGAAAATTTCTGTGTTACCGGCGATCTGATCGATAGTGTCGCTGATTTGCTGAAACTCATCCTGCAAACTTTGGCGATCGCTGTCAGATAACGCATCGTTCACCGAACGGATTGCCAGCTCTTTCGCACGGATCAACAGCTGGGAAATAGAGTCCAGTCCGCCGTCAGCGGTTTCCGACAGGCTGATGCCATCATCCAGCCCACGGCCAATAACCTTATCGGCACCAAGATTGGCAGTCATACGATTAGCAATTGCCTGACCGGCAGCATCATCTTTCGCGTTATTAATACGTAGTCCCGATGAAAGTCGTGCAATAGTCTGACTAAGCTGTGAGGCGTCCTTTGCCTGATTTTTCAGCACATTGGCTGATAACAGATTGGTGTTAATGGTCGCCATGATAAGAAATTCTTCACTGACTGTTATTAGAGTAGAAAGGTTATCGGCGCAGAAACAGATGGCTTTAACGGGTTTACACAGGCTTACCGCCAGGCATCGCGCGGCTTTTTTGCAGATCCACTGATTTTTTTTGAGTTAACGGCGCGTCACGTTTTGACGTCCTATACTTAAGCCGTTAAAACTTATCAGGAAAGCATTATGTCATTGTGGAAAAGCTTTATTGCCAGCGTAGGTGCCCTGCTCTCGGTCGCCTGCAGTACGACGCCGCCCAAAAATGTCACGGTAGTGGAGAACTTTGAGGCCGATCGCTATCTGGGACATTGGTATGAAATTGCCCGTCTCGATCACCGCTTCGAACGTGGGCTTGATCACGTCACTGCCACTTACAGCAAACGGGACGATGGCGGTCTGAAGGTCATTAATCGCGGTTACAGCCCTGAAAAGCAGCGCTGGAAAGAGAGCATCGGAAAAGCTTACTTTACCGGTTCGCCGCAGCGTGCGGCACTCAAAGTCTCTTTCTTTGGCCCGTTTTATGCTGGTTATAACGTGATTGCGCTCGACAGCGACTATCGCTATGCGCTGGTCTGCGGGCCGAACCATAATTATCTGTGGATCCTGTCGCGAACTCCGCAACTGGATGAGTCCATTAAACAGCAGCTCACCGCACAGGCGCGCACGGCCGGTTTCCCGGTGGATAAGCTGATATGGGTAAAACAGGACGGCGTGACGGCACCGTAAACGGGTAATTAAAGCAGAGTGGTGAGCGAGTATTAACAGTGCGGGCAGGCTAAAATGCCGGTACGGAACAGCGTTCCGCACCGTTCAATTTACTGGGCGCCGCGCTGAATCGCCTCACCGCCAGCTTCAACATCTTCGCCTACGCCGCGCGTAGTATTACAAGCGGAGAGCAGAGTAGTAAGAATCAGAGCGGAAAAGATAGCAACAATACTTTTCTTAGACATAGCCATTTCCTTGTTGGTTACAGTTGAAAGTACAGCAACTAAAGCATAGCCGGAAATTAACAGCTTGCCCGTAACCGCAAAGGAAATGACTCGCAATAAAAAAGCGCATCCGGGAGATGCGCCTGATAAAAGCTTATTTTACGCGAGATACGTATTCGCCAGAGCGCGTATCGACTTTGATCACTTCGCCGATCTGCACAAATAACGGAACTTTCACCACCGCGCCGGTGGTCAGGGTGGCCGGTTTGCCGCCAGTACCTGCGGTATCGCCTTTCAGGCCCGGATCGGTATCAACGATTTCCAGCTCAACAAAGTTCGGCGGCGTAACGGCAATCGGGCTACCGTTCCACAGGGTCACGATGCACTCGGCCTGATCCAGCAGCCATTTCGCATTTTCACCTACGGCTTTCGCATCAGCAGCCAGCTGTTCGAAGGTTTCATTGTTCATGAAGTGCCAGAACTCACCGTCGTTATAGAGGTAAGTCAGGTTCATATCCACCACGTCAGCGCCTTCGGCGGAGTCGGTAGATTTAAAAGTTTTTTCGATCAGCTTGCCGGTCAGCAGACGACGCATCTTAACGCGTGCGAACGCCTGGCCTTTGCCCGGTTTAACAAACTCACTGGATTCGATAGCGTAAGGTTCGCCTTCGAACATGATTTTGAGACCGTTGCGAAAATCGTTGCTAGAATAAGTCGCCATAAAGGCCCTCTACAATTAATACTGGTACTTAGCCAAAAAAATGGCACACATTGTAACCCTAAATACCCCATCCAGAGAAGATTGGTTGCAACAACTTGCAGACGTCATCACTGAACCCCATGAATTACTACGCTTTTTAGCGTTGGATCACCATCCACATCTGGCTGCCGGAGAGGATGCGCGTCGGCTTTTTGCCCTGCGCGTGCCGCGTGCCTTTGCGCAACGCATGAAAAAAGGCGATCCCAACGATCCCCTGCTGCTGCAGGTGATCACCGATCGCCAGGAGTTTATTGATGCGCCCGGCTACAGTACCGATCCGCTGGATGAGCAGAGCAGCGTTGTGCCTGGGCTGCTGCATAAATACAGAAATCGGGCGCTACTGCTGGTAAAAGGCGGCTGTGCGGTGAACTGCCGCTACTGCTTCCGTCGTCATTTTCCCTATCAGGATAATCAGGGCAACAAGCGCAACTGGCAGCGCGCGCTGGACTATATCCGCGATCATCAGGAGCTGGATGAGATCATTTTCTCCGGCGGCGATCCCCTGATGGCAAAGGATCATGAGCTGGACTGGCTGATCGGCGAACTGGAAGCGATCCCGCATTTAAAGCGTCTGCGTATTCACAGCCGTTTGCCGGTAGTGATCCCGGCGCGGATCACAGAGAGTTTGTGCCAGCGTCTGGCAAGCTCGCGTCTGCAGGTGCTTATGGTGACCCATATCAACCATGCGCAGGAGATTGATGACGCGCTACGCCACGGTATCGCCATGCTGAAGCGCGCTGGCGTAACCATGCTTAATCAAAGCGTCTTACTACGCGGCATCAATGATGACGCACACACGCTGGCGGCGCTCAGCAATGCGCTGTTTGATGCTGGCGTACTGCCTTATTACCTGCACGTGCTGGATAAAGTGCAGGGCGCAGCGCATTTCTATGTTCCGGACGAGACGGCGCGTGCCATCATGCGACAGCTGCTGGCGCTGGTCTCCGGTTATCTGGTGCCGAAACTGGCGCGGGAAATCGGTGGCGAGCCAAGCAAAACACCGCTCGATTTACAGCTCAGACAATCCTGACTGGACGTCCGGTAATGATCTTATTACCGGACAATATTTTCCCTGACCAAAATTATGCCAATGCCGGCTTCATTTTTTAAGAAACAGAAAATTCATTTAACGCTATTTTTCTCACTTATTAAATAAGCTACAAAATATTATTTATTTTAAGTATTTTCTGTTACCAACAATCGCTAAAGCTCATTCAAATAACCCATAACGAAAATTAAATAGCCAGCACAGCTGTTTTTGCCCGACAATAGTCTGGCCTTTCCCTTCCAGAGATAAATAATCTTTGCCGATAATCATGTAAATAGCGCCAGATGTTCAGGGTAAACGCTGTTATTCGGGAAGAGAAAGCATTGCCGGATTTTACCTTTTTTATTTACCGTTTACTCCACTGCTGTTGGTAAATATAAAGAAAAAGTTCGGATAATATTTTTTTACAAGGAGTTACGATGAAAAAGCTTGCGCTATTTTCCGCCATTATTTTCACCGGCATAGCTAATATCGCCCATGCCAGTAACAGTGACTGTGCAACTAAGCGCGCCGTACTGGAAAGAGAGATCGAAATTGCCCAGCATCATGGCAATATCCATAAAGTTAACGGCCTGAAACAGGCGCTGGCAGAAGTTAAAGCCCACTGTACCCATGACAGGGTTATCGCCAGTGCGCAAAAGGATGTTGCCAAACTGGAGAAAAAGCGGGCTAAAAAACAGGATGAACTGCGAGAAGTACAGGCGGATTTACATGAAGCGCAGGCATCAGGCCGACAGGATAAGGTAAAAAAATATCAGCGCAAGCTAAAAGAAAAACAGGCCGACCTGCGGGAAATTGAGCAAGAACTGGCACAGGCCCGTGCTGAACTGGCTGCCCTGAGGAAATAACCTTACTGCTTTGATAAACGGAAGCGCCCTGCTTCCGTTTTCTGACCGCCCTCCCTCTGTGATGAAATTTTTGCCATTAATTTTGCTGTTCGGTATAGCGTTTGGCCAGCAGGGCAATGCCAGTCTGCCGGTACCGGTAATAGTAAATGACAACCATCAGCCAGAAGCCAGGCTGCTAACGCGGGTTATTCCTGAAAACACCATGTCTCCACGGCAGAGCAGGGTCAGCTTCAGCCGCTGGGATGATGGCATTAACGCATTTTTCATTGATTATCGCGCCCGGCTGGCCCATCTTCAGAGCGGACGTTGCTGTACTGTCTCCGGCGCTGAGCTGGAAATAGAACTTGATAACGGCCTTAATTACGGTCCGTGGCGACTGCGTTATCAAAATACCCTCTGGCGGGGCCCCACCGGCCAACATGGCATATATACCCGCTCGGCCACCCTTTGGCGCAGTATTACTTCCTGGCGAGCAGAACTGCTGGCAGGCGATAGTGAAACAACCCACACCTTGTTTGATTCTCTTCCTTTTCGCGGCATAACCCTGGCGACCAGTGAGGCGATGTTTCCCGACAGATGGCGTCCTTATTCTCCCTGGATAAAGGGTTACGCTAAAAATCATGCTGAAGTAACCCTTAGCCAGAATGGCCTGATCCTGTACCGGCGGCGCGTTCCGCCTGGCTCCTTTGTTATTCAGGATTTTTACCCCTCCACCCGTGATGGAACGCTGGTGCTTACGGTAAAAGAGAGCGACGGCAGCGAATCAAACCGTTATCTGCCCTGGACTGATATGCCCGCTCTGGTTCAACAGAACCATAGCAGTTATGAACTGGTGGCCGGACAATACCGGCCATGGCGAGGCAGCGCGCTGCCGCGCCCTGTTTTTGTTCAGGCCAGCCTGGCGCGGGGAGTAGCCTCAGATATCACACTCTATGCCGGTGTACAACATAGTGAAAGATATGCCAGCTATCTCGCAGGCGCAGGTGTTAATTTGCACAGACTGGGCGCATTTTCAACCGATGTCACCTGGGCACGCTATCGTTCCTCCGCGCAAAGCCAGGAGGGCAGCGTCTGGCGTTTACGCTACGCTAAAGCGTTTTTTGACAGCGCCACCAGCTTTAATACCCTGTTTCGTTATTATCCATCCGGCCAGCAGTATCGTTCGCTGGAAGAAAAGATTACCTACGTCGGAGAAGAGCGCGCCTGGTGGAGTGATGACCTCCCGTATCGTTTGCTGACGCAGGAATTTTGGATCAACCGCTATCTAGACGAAGATCAGAGCCTGAGCTTACGCTATACCCAACAAACCTGGCGGCGGCTGGCGGGAGAGCGACGCGAGCTGTCACTGAGCTACCTGCTGACGCGGGATAATTTCGATATCAGTTTGTGGCTGGGTCACAGCCGTGAGCGATACAGCCGCAGTGAAACCACGCTGGGATTAACCTTTAGCCTGTCGCTGCCAGCGCTCCCCGGTGGCAGTTCGCCCAGTCTGAGTTACAGCCATAATCGTAGCCGGGGTTCGCTATCCAGTCAGGAGATTGGCCTGAGTGGCGCGATGTTTCCTGATTACAGCCTGCGTTACCAGCTAACTGCGATGCACTTTGCGCGCAACGCCAGCCGGTATGATGCTTCTCTGGGTTACCAGTACAATGCAGGAGAAAGCACCTTGCGCTTTGTGCAGGATAATCAGGCCAGCGAATATCATCTTGATATTAGCGGTTCGGTTTTACTGCATTCAGAGGGTGTGACCTTCGGTCAGGCAATGAGCGATACCATGGCGCTTATCGTGGTGCCGAATTCTCCGGGAATCGGTAACTATCAACAATTCGGCGTAACCACTAACGCCAAAGGTGAAGCGCTGGTGGGTTATCTGGTGCCCTGGCGCGCTAACCCGTTAGTGCTGAACAGTTGGCAGCTACCGGACAATGTCTCTTTACCTGAAACGGAATACAGCGTGATGCCGAGCAAAGGCGCAATTGTAAAGGCGGTTTTTTTACCGGCGGAGAGAGGTGAAGGGAGATAAGTTTATAACAGCGTTAAGCCGGAAATATCACAACAGGCACCGGCATAACGCTACAGATTATGGCTGGTAAAAAAGGCTTACGGGCACTTATAGACCTGGCCGGTCATTTTGCTATCGAGCGGAGCGAAGCTGGACCAGATATTTTGCGTAGGACTGGTTGCGCCATAAATCACATTGCCGCCCATCTCCGCCGCCCGGTTGCGTAGATCATTTGCCGCGCCGCGCAGCGAACTGTTTTCACCACCAGCGCCGCTCAGCCAGTTGCTCTGGCTACCGGTAAGCTCACCCAGGAGCTGGCAGGTACTGCCCGGTTGCTGATCGGTAAAGGTGACGCGCTGGCCAGCCGCACTTAGATCTTTGGAGGTGCTACAACCCGCCAGCAGCAACGCTGCTGCAGAAAGCCCCAGCAAGACTTTAATCCGCATGTGATTCCTCATTTATTATCGTCAGTATCCGGTCTGAGCGTATCAGAAAAGAGAGCGTTTTCTTAAACATCCCTTGCCACAAACGTTCAGTATAAACCTGCGCGTTTACTTATACCTTTTTCAGCGGCAAAAGAAAAACCCCCTGCCATTTCTGACAGGGGGTTAAGACAATCTAAGCCGTTGGGGGCAATTACATCATGCCGCCCATACCGCCCATGCCGCCCATACCACCAGCAGCACCTAAGTCGCCTTTGTCGTCTTTCGGCAGGTCAGTCACCATACATTCGGTGGTGATCATCAGACCAGCGACAGAAGCTGCGTACTGCAGCGCAGAACGGGTTACTTTGGTCGGATCCAGGATACCGAAGTCGATCATGTTGCCGTACTCTTCGGTAGCCGCGTTGTAACCGTAGTTACCGTCGCCAGCTTTAACCATGTTAGCCACAACGGACGGCTCTTCACCGGCGTTGGAAACGATCTGACGCAGCGGAGCTTCCATTGCGCGCAGCGCAACTTTGATACCCACGTTCTGGTCTTCGTTCTGGCCAGTCAGCTCAGACAGTTTCGCTGCAACGCGAACCAGAGCAACACCACCGCCAGCTACCACGCCTTCTTCCACCGCAGCACGGGTCGCGTGCAGGGCGTCTTCAACGCGTGCTTTTTTCTCTTTCATTTCAACTTCAGTTGCTGCACCAACTTTCAGTACGGCTACGCCGCCTGCCAGTTTCGCTACGCGCTCCTGCAGTTTTTCTTTATCGTAGTCAGAGGTTGCTTCTTCGATCTGCTGACGGATCTGAGAAACGCGGCCCTGGATAGCGCCTTCTTCACCCACGCCATCGATGATGGTGGTGGTGTCTTTGTTGATCACAACGCGTTTAGCCTGACCCAGGTCTTCCAGCGTTGCTTTTTCCAGCTCCATACCGATCTCTTCAGAGATAACGGTACCGCCGGTCAGGATAGCGATATCCTGCAGCATCGCCTTACGACGGTCGCCGAAGCCCGGCGCTTTCACCGCAGCTACTTTCACGATGCCGCGCATGGTGTTCACTACCAGGGTAGCCAGCGCTTCCCCTTCAACGTCTTCAGCAACGATCAGCAGCGGCTTGCTGGCTTTCGCTACTGCTTCCAGTACCGGCAGCAGTTCACGAATGTTAGAAACTTTTTTATCAACCAGCAGGATGAACGGGCTGTCCAGTTCTACTGCGCCCGTTTCCGGCTTGTTGATGAAGTAAGGAGAGAGGTAGCCGCGATCGAACTGCATACCTTCAACTACGTCCAGCTCGTCCTGCAGACCGGTGCCTTCTTCAACGGTGATAACGCCTTCTTTACCCACTTTTTCCATTGCCTGAGCAATCAGGGTACCGACAGACTCATCAGAGTTAGCGGAGATGGTACCAACCTGGGCGATGGCTTTAGAGTCAGAGCAAGGTACGGACAGCGCTTTCAGCTCTTCAACAGCGGCGATAACGGCTTTATCGATACCGCGTTTCAGGTCCATCGGGTTCATGCCCGCAGCAACAGCTTTCAGGCCTTCGTTAACGATAGACTGAGCCAGTACGGTTGCGGTGGTGGTACCGTCGCCTGCAGTGTCATTTGCTTTAGAGGCGACTTCTTTCACCATCTGCGCGCCCATATTCTCGAACTTGTCTTCCAGTTCGATTTCACGTGCAACGGAGACGCCATCTTTGGTGATGGTCGGCGAACCGAAAGATTTATCCAGCACTACGTTACGGCCTTTCGGGCCCAGGGTAACTTTAACTGCGTCTGCCAGGATGTTCACGCCGCGCAGCATTTTTACACGCGCGTCATTACCGAATTTTACGTCTTTAGCTGCCATTTGAAATTTCCCTTAAATTCGTATGTTCGATGTGGTTTTTGCCTAATCAGGCTTCAACGATTGCCAGAATGTCGCTTTCAGAGATGATCAACACCTCTTCGTTATCGATCTTCTCGGTTTTCGCGCCGTAACCTTCGTTAAAAATCACAACGTCGCCCACTTTCACATCCAGCGGCTTCACGCTGCCGTTTTCCAGGATGCGACCATTGCCCACAGCCAACACTTCGCCACGGGTAGATTTAGCCGCAGCGGAGCCGGTCAGAACGATGCCGCCAGCAGATTTGGATTCAACTTCTTTACGCTTGACGATTACGCGATCGTGCAATGGACGAATGTTCATTTGATAGCTCTCCTTTGAGAAGTCCAATCAGTCATTTTAGGGATGAATGCCGGGCTTATGGGCTTCCGGCCTCGTGGCTCAAGAGATAGGGACAGCCGTTATCGCTTTCAAGGGGCAACACAAAAAAAATTTTTGTTTGGGATCAATTTGCCGACCCGGCTAAGCGGCTGCAGAAAAAAACATGGCGGCTCATTGCCGCCATGTTCAGAGTGAAAATTTTAACGATCCTGATGATCTTTATCGTGGCCAATACGATCGCTGTCTTTGCGCTCGTATTCGCCTTCCATGGTGTAGCCGCTGTCCGGGCCAGCCCCTGGCCCGCGCCAGACGCGCAGGTGCGGCATCAGCTTCAGGGTCAGATGTTTTTGTACCGGCGGCAGCAGTAACAGCAGGCCAAGGAAGTCGGTAAAAAATCCCGGCAGCAGCAGCAGGAAACCAGCGATAATCAGCGAAACGCTTTTGATCATCTCTTCCGCCGGGCTTTCTCCCTGCGCCAGCTTCTGCTGCATCAGCAGAAAGTTCTTCACGCCCTGATTTTTTACCAGCGACACGCCGATGGCGGAGGTAAAGATCACCAGCAGCATCGTCAGTAAAACGCCCATTACGTGCGCCACCTGAATAAACAGGGTGATCTCAATCCAGGCGAATAAAAACAGTATTAGTAACGGTAACCAGCGCACCGTATTCTCCTTTAGTCGGGCTGCCACGCCTGCGGCGCAGCGGCGATATTCTTTAGTTCAAACGCGATCAACCTGCGTTGTCGCGTTAACGTCATAGCAAACTATGGCGCAGATAAGCTACAGAGATGGGTGCGCGCACGTTAATTTTCAACCAGGGTGCTGGATTTTTCCCACCTGCGGCGATTTTGGGATTATGATCACAGCCTAAAGCTGGCTCTGCGTCAGCTTTTCTTCGAATCGCGATCTGGACTCAGATATTTGTGTCGCTTAAGCCTATGATCGTGCGGCCAGGCCGATAAGGGACAATTTATCTGCCGGGCTTAATCCGACACGATAACCACATCACCTGTAATGATGTAACCGGTAGCTCTAACAAGAAGGTTCCCATGGCAAATAACATTCGTATCGAAGAAGACCTGCTAGGCATGCGTGAAGTTCCGGCGGATGCGTATTACGGCGTTCATACTTTGCGTGCGATTGAGAATTTCTGTATCAGCAGCCATAAAATCAGCGACATTCCTGAGTTTGTGCGCGGCATGGTAATGGTGAAGAAAGCGGCAGCGCTGGCCAATAAAGAGCTGCAGACCATCCCTCGTCATATTGCCAATACCATTATCCAGGCGTGTGATGAGGTATTGAATAACGGCAAATGCATGGACCAGTTCCCGGTTGATGTCTATCAGGGGGGCGCAGGCACCTCGGTAAATATGAACACCAATGAGGTGTTGGCTAATATCGGGCTTGAACTGATGGGGCACCAGAAAGGGGAATATCAGTTTCTGAACCCGAATGACCATGTCAATAAATGCCAGTCCACCAACGACGCTTATCCTACCGGCTTTCGTATCGCGGTTTACGCCTCCATTCTGAAACTGCTGGATGCGATCGCCCAGTTGGGCGATGGTTTTGAGCGTAAAGCCATCGAGTTTGAAACGATTCTGAAGATGGGTCGCACGCAGCTACAGGATGCCGTGCCGATGACGTTGGGCCAGGAATTCCACGCCTTTAACGTCCTGCTGAAAGAAGAGATTAAAAACATTACCCGAACCGCCGAGCTGCTGCTGGAGGTTAACCTTGGCGCTACGGCCATCGGCACGCGTCTGAATACGCCGGAGGGCTATCAGCAACTGGCGGTAGAAAAACTGGCCGAGGTCACCAACCTGCCGGTTACGCCTGCTGAAGATCTGATCGAAGCAACGTCCGACTGCGGCGCCTATGTGATGGTGCATTCCGCGTTGAAACGCCTTGCGGTCAAGCTGTCGAAAATCTGCAACGATTTACGTCTGCTCTCTTCGGGTCCGCGCGCCGGCCTGAACGAAATCAACCTGCCGGAGCTGCAGGCAGGTTCTTCTATTATGCCAGCCAAAGTGAACCCAGTGGTGCCGGAAGTAGTAAACCAGGTTTGCTTTAAAGTGATCGGCAATGACACTACCGTGACCATGGCCTCCGAGGCAGGCCAGCTTCAGCTTAACGTGATGGAACCGGTAATCGGCCAGGCGATGTTTGAATCTATTCAGATCCTGACCAATGCCTGCTATAACCTGCTGGAAAAATGCGTTGACGGCATTACCGCCAATAAAGCGGTTTGTGAAGCGTACGTGTTTAACTCTATCGGTATCGTGACCTATCTCAACCCTTACATTGGTCACCATAACGGTGATATTGTCGGAAAAATCTGTGCTGAAACCGGCAAAAGCGTCAGAGACGTGGTGCTGGAGCGCGGTCTGCTGACCGAAGCCGAACTGGACGATATCTTTTCCGTTCCTAACCTGATGCGTCCTGTTTATAAAGCAAAACGCTATACCGATGAAAATGAAAATTAAGCCCGACTCTTAACGCATTGCAGGCACGTCTGTTCGCTGAACAACGTGCCTTTTTTATTGCCGCAGCATACAAATTTTTAACTTCTTTTTATTATTTTTATCATCTTTATAAGGGGTCATATTATGGTGGGAGTAGAGCTGGTTATCGTCCTGCTGGCAATCTATTTGGGTGCCAGGCTGGGGGGTATCGGCATCGGCTTTGCAGGCGGTCTGGGCGTGCTGGTATTGACGCTATTGTGCCAAATGAAGCCGGGGGCCATTCCTTTCGATGTTATCGAAATTATTATGGCCGTGATTTCCGCTATTGCCGCTATGCAGGTGGCGGGCGGTATGGATTACCTGGTGAGCCTTGCTGAGCGGCTGCTGCGTAAGCATCCCCGCTACGTTACTTTCCTCGCGCCGCTGGTGACCTATTGTATGACGCTGCTGGCAGGCACCGGCCATACTGCGTTCTCTACGCTGCCGGTTATTGCCGAAGTCGCCAAAGAGCAAGGCGTGCGTCCGTCACGCCCGCTATCTATCGCTGTTGTCGCGTCGCAGATTGCCATTACCGCCTCACCGATCTCTGCCGCCGTGGTCTATTTCGCCGGGATTCTTGAGCCGCGCGGTATCGGCTATCTGGCGCTGTTGGGCGTGGCAATTCCTTCTACCATGGCGGCGATTTTCGTGGCGGCGCTGGTAACGAACTTTCTCGGCAAAGAGTTGCAGGACGATCCAATTTACCAGGCGCGTCTGGCAAAAGGGGAAGTGACGCTGCGCGGCTCGCAGGTTTTCGAAGAGAAGCCGGGCGCAAAACGCTCGGTGCTGCTGTTTCTGATCGGTATTGTGGCCGTCATGCTTTATGCCACCGCAATCAGCGAAAATGTCGGTCTGATCCAGAATCCGCTGCTGCCGCGCAACGAAGCGATTGTGGTGTTTATGCTGACCATCGCCACGCTGATTTGCCTGAGCTGTAAAGTGGATACCAGCGCTATCCTCAGCGCCAGCACATTTAAATCGGGCATGAGCGCCTGTATCTGTGTGATGGGGGTCGCCTGGCTGGGGGATACCTTTGTAAAAGGGCATATCAATGATATTCAGATGCTGGCCGGAGAGCTGCTGAATAATCATCCGTGGATGCTGGCGCTGGTGCTGTTTTTTGCTTCCACCCTGCTCTATTCCCAGGCGGCAACCACGAAAGCACTGATGCCTGCTGCGCTGATGCTGGGCGTCTCGCCGATCACTGCCGTGGCCTCTTTCGCTGCCGTTTCCGCGCTGTTTGTGTTGCCTACCTACCCAACGCTGCTGGCTGCGGTTGAGATGGATGACACCGGCTCCACGCGCATCGGCAAGTTTGTTTTTAACCACTCGTTTCTGATCCCCGGCACGCTCGCGATTGTGCTGTCGGTGGCGTTTGGTTTTCTGTTCGGACAGCTGTTTTTGTAGCATCCCCGGTAACCCGGTGCACGCCGGGTTACCTCTGCTTACCGCCAGTCAAAAATATCCGCATCGGCCCGTGCTATGATTGCACTTTTAGTCTCAGGAGCGAGCCATGACTTTATCTACCGCCGTCATTGTTCTTTGTACCGTCCCCGACAGCGCCACCGCCCAACAGCTGGCTGATAAAGCGCTCTCGGCGCGGCTGGCTGGCTGCGTAACCGTTTTACCAGGCGCGACCTCTTATTATGTCTGGCAGGGGCAGCGCGAAAGCGCCAGCGAAGTGCAGATGCTGCTTAAAAGCGATGTCACTCATCAGCAGGCGCTAATCGAATTGCTGAAAGCGGAACATCCCTACGATACGCCCGAACTGCTGGTGCTGCCGGTACAACATGGAGAGAGTGATTACCTGTCATGGCTCAGCGCATCGCTTCGATAATATTATTATTCATTAGCGCCATTCTTTGTTTGCCCGCGCAAGCCGGACTGTTTGATAAAGATTCACAAAGCGGCTTTGTGCCGGTTAATGAGGCCTTCTCCTTTGATTTCAGTCAGCAGGGCGATCGTTTAACGCTGCGCTGGCAGGTCAAACCCGGCTATTACCTCTACCGGCAGCAAATCAGCCTGACCGCCAGGCAGGCGAAGCTGGCTCCGCTGCAGTTGCCGACAGGCCAGCCGCATGAGGATGAGTTTTACGGCAAGAGTGAAATCTATCCGCAGGATCTCACCATCCCGGTAACCATTGCGGAAGCTGGCGATAATGCCAGCGTGACGCTGCGCTATCAGGGCTGCGCCGCAGCGGGCTTTTGCTATCCGCCGGAAACGCGTGAAATCCCGCTGTCGGCGGTCGCGGCGGCATTCACGAAGCCAGCCCCCGCTTTCGACGCTGCAGCGCCGGTTACCTCTTCCGCCGCCAAGAAGCCGCTAACGGAGAGCACGCCGCTGCCCTTCTCACCCTTGTGGGCATTGCTGATTGGTATCGGCGTTGCCTTCACGCCCTGCGTATTGCCAATGTATCCATTGATTTCCGGCATCATTCTTGGCGGCAACCGTCAGCTATCGAGCGGCCGCCTGCTGGCGCTGTCTATGGTCTACGTACAGGGCATGGCGCTGACCTATACGCTGTTGGGCGTGGTGGTTGCCGCCGCAGGCTTACGCTTTCAGGCGGCGCTGCAGCATCCGTATGTGCTGATCGCGCTCTCGCTGCTGTTTGTGCTGCTGGCGTTATCAATGTTCGGCCTCTTTACTCTGCAGCTGCCTGCCAGCCTGCAAACGCGACTGACGCTCTGGAGCAACCGTCAACGCGGTGGTTCGCTGCCCGGCGTATTTTTGATGGGCGCGCTGGCGGGCTTGATTTGTTCCCCCTGCACCACCGCGCCGCTCAGCGCCATCCTGCTTTATATTGCCCAAAGCGGCAATATGTTGGCGGGCGCTGGCACGCTGTGGCTGTACGCTTTTGGCATGGGTCTGCCGCTGATTGCCGTTACGCTGTTTGGCAATCGCCTGCTGCCGAAAAGCGGCCCGTGGATGCAGACGGTTAAAGAAGGATTTGGCTTTGTGATTCTGGCACTGCCGGTGTTTCTGCTGGAGCGTATCCTTGGCGATAGCTGGGGGCTGCGGCTCTGGAGCCTGCTGGCAGTCAGCTTTTTTGCCTGGGCCTTTATTATCAGCCTGCAGGCGCGGCGTGGCTGGTTACGCGTGGCGCAGGTACTGCTGCTGGCGGCGGCGCTGGTCAGCGCACAGCCTTTGCAGCAGTGGGCCTTCGGCACGCAGACGTCTGCCGCTGCGCATACGGAGTTGAACTTCACTCGCGTGAGCAGCGTCGCGCAGCTGGATGCCCGGCTACAGCAGGCGCACGGCAAAATAACTATGCTGGATTTCTATGCCGACTGGTGCGTTGCCTGCAAAGAGTTCAGCAAATATACCTTCAGCGATGCCGGAGTGCGGCAGGCGTTGATGTCGATGGTGCTGCTGCAGGCGGATGTCACTGCCAACAGCCAGCAGGATAGCGCGCTGTTGCAGCATTTACAGGTGCTGGGGCTGCCCACTATTCTGTTTTTTGATGCACAGGGCAAAGAGATCCCTGGCTCGCGTATAACAGGTTATCTGAACGCCGCCGCATTTCAGGCGCATTTGCAGAAACTGGCGCGGTAAACGACACTGGAGTCTGGTTCAATGAACGTGACTGCCGATTTACCGACAGAAAAACGCTTACAGGAGAGGTTTTACGTGCAACGTGAACAGGTACTCGACCACGCACTAAACGTACTGGAACAAAATGGTCTTGCGGGCACCGTCTCGCTGGAGGAGCTGGCTGGTCAGGTTGCGGTCCCTTATGATCAACTAAAACGTTTCTGGCCCGACCGTGAGGCGTTGCTGTATGACGCGTTGCGCTATCATGGTCAACAGATCGATAGCTGGCGTCGTCAGCTCCTGCTGGATGACACCCTCAGCGCCGAGGAAAAACTGCTGGCACGTTATAAAGTGCTGGAAGAATCCGTCGGCAATGGTCGCTTTCCGGGCTGTTTGTTTATTGCCGCCTGTAGTTTTTACCCGCAGGCCGATCACCCGGTGCATCAGCTGGCCGAGCAGCAAAAACGCGCCTCCTGGCAATACACCCATGAGCTGTTAACAATGCTGGGCACGGATAATCCAACGCTGATAGCCGATCAGATGGAGCTGGTGCTGGAAGGCTGTCTGAGCAAGCTGCTGGTGAAACGCAATCAGCAGGATGTGGCTATTGCTCGTCAGCTGGCGGAAGATGTATTGCATATCGCGCTTTGTCGTCGAAACGGCGCGCTAACCTGACAATTTTTCGTCACTCTGCGCGAAAAGCAGGCGATCGGCCGCATTTCCGTAACTTTTTCACAGAAAGCCGTTGACCCCTGTTAGCCTTTACGGTTTAATGCGCCCCGTTGCCCGGATAGCTCAGTCGGTAGAGCAGGGGATTGAAAATCCCCGTGTCCTTGGTTCGATTCCGAGTCCGGGCACCACTATTTAAAGAACCCGCCCACAAGGCGGGTTTTTGCTTTCCTGCGTACGGACTCTTCATCGAACGCATTCGATTATTCGCCCTCTCCTGAGGCTGATCCTACAGGGCCAGCGCAAGCGCTGTGTCAGCAGGAAGGCAAGTCCCGGACCATGTTTATCCGCTTCATCGTCATCAAATTGTTGCATGACAAGAGCTGGTTGTTAAAAGTTATATTTCATTCCTACTATCGCGGCAGTGTCGTTATAGCCAGCATCGCCTATCTGTACGCCGACATTACCCCAGACATTCAAGCGTGGATTAATTTTTCCTTCTAGCCCGATCTTCACTTCAGCCAGATTCGTCGCGCCATTCTGGCTTACCCGTATACCATCCATTTTCGTGGCGAAATTTCGCGTGTTATGTAACCAGTTCAACGCGATATAAGGCTGAAATTCACGCTGCTTAACGTTATCGCGCATGTGGTGACCGTTAAGCCAGGTTTTAATGCCCATTCGGGTCATCCAGTTCCCGTCGCCCTTGCCCTGTATTCGGGTGCCATTTGCTTCCTGATGATCATCGGCGCGTACACCCATCCACACCGCCTGAATCTGCGGTTGAACAAACCACTCATTAAGTGTGCCATGACTGCCCCAGAACTGGCCGGTTTTCCAGGTGTAACCGCCTTCCAGCGAAGCGGTAAATCCGTGCGACTTATAAATTTCAGCCGCCAGTTTTTCGCCGCTCACTTCATTATTAAACCAGCTATATTGCAACCAGCTATCCAGCCAGGCCCCGGTATGGTTTTCTTGGTTCGCATACCATGTTGCATAACCCCCGACGCTATACCCTTTAACAGAGCCCTTCGAGTGATAACCGTTTACGCGATTATCTGTCGTGCTGTGGCTATTGGCATAGCCTGCCATAAACCCGACATGCCAGCGATCTGTACCATCGGTACTCCAGCGCGCGACATCTCCTCCTAGCTGTGCCACATAACGATTGCTTTGGGTTTTTAACTGCCCGCTACCGTCGCGCCACACGTTATGCCCGCCGACCTGTCGTAGCCACAGGCTGGTGATTTCCCTCTGACTCAGGAGCGTATCGCTAAATTGCGGCTCTCCAAGTCGATCGTGCAGCGTCATCATAAACAGGGTATTTCCCGCCGCCAGATTTGCGATGTAGCTTCCGCCTTCTGGGCGAACAACAGCCGTCGACCCGAAATCGGGTGTCGGCGCGGGGTCAACCGGCGTTAACTGGCTGGTCAGATACCAGCTTTCCCCCTTACGAACGAGATCGTAATCATATGCCCCGGCAACAATACGGCCCGACTTAACAAAGTTGCCGATGGAAGTACCGCCAACATCAACAATTTCAATACCTTCAACGGTTTTTGCGCCATATCCACCAAGATTATTAATGGAAATACGGGTTGTTCCCTGGAGAACGTCCCCTCCGACAATCAGTTTGTTTGACGGTGAACCGTCATCGCCTAATACACTATTCATCACCAACAGACCACCATCACCCAAGTAATTGCCCGTTACGGTTAGGGTGTCGAACTTGTTTACGTCAGAAAATGTAATAGTGCCGTTATTTATCAGTTGCCCGACGCTTGAGCTGTTGCTCATGTTCCAGCGACTACTGTCATCAAGCACGAGAGAAGTTGTATGAGTAACCGCTCCCATCAGCACCGAGCCAGATGCAAGATTCACCACTACCGCGTTACCTGGATCTGACACAGAGATATCGCCATTTAGCGTACTATTTACTGCGCTAAACGTTACGTCGCTGTAGAGGTTATTGGCAGGATCGAGCGCATCTTCATAATTGCTGACTGTCATCAATTGACCATTCCCTCCTGTCAGTACGGAGTTTTTTACTTCCAGCACCAGATTGGTGGTATCAACTTGAATCGCCTGTGCCTGATCTGCGTGAAGCATCACATTGTCCAGCGATACATCATTTTTCAGCGATGAGGAATAGCCATTCACAAACAATCCACTAGCCCCATAGCCAGAAGTGGAGATAAGACTATTGCTGATATCCAGCGTGCCGGCATGGCTCCATACCCCGAAGCTTTTATTGCCTGCGGTATTGACCTCCACATTATTGGCGGTGATTTTCGAGCCAGGGTAAGCCAGCAGGCCGGGAGCCAGCTTACCGTACGTTGCAATTGTGCTGTTATTCAGCCTCCCTTGCCCTCCAGACGCCGTAAACATCCCCGCGCCACCTGTTCCCGTGGTTGTGACCGCCAGTCCATCCCCCTGGATCTGGCTTTCGGTATACAATCCGTAGGCGTTTTCACCTTGCGCTTCAAGAGTACTATTCGTGACGCTTGCTCTTCCTCGCTGAGCATTAACCGCAATAGATCGGTCACCCTGAGTAGTAATGGTAGCGTTGTCCACCGTAACGGAGGAATCCGATGAGGCGACCCAAACTGCATCGCTATATGCGCCCTGCGTAAAATAATCTCCTCCCTCAATAACGACTTTTGCATTTGAGTTAACATTGACTGCATAGCTGCTATTGCCCTGGGTACTGGCCGATACATTCTTTAAGGTCAGTTCGCCCGCGCTGACTCGAATGGCTTCGCCAGAATCGATCGTAATCGTTCCATCAGTGACGTCTGCCTTTGCCAGGCTACCCATGCCAGACCAGCTACCATCAAGCACCAATCCATTCGCGCTTCCCTGGCCTGTGATGGTCATATTATCAATCGCGGCAACACTGCTGTTTGCCAGATATAATCCGGCACCCCGATGACCGGTGACATTGATTTGCAACCCTTGAGCCGTGAGCTTGCTATTATCAACCCAGGCTCCGCCTCCATGAATGCTGGAACTATTCAGTTCAACATTTGTGGCAGTTAAATCTGCGCCGTTTTTTGCCTCAATAATAAAATTGCCGTTAGTGCCATTGGCAAGGGTTATATTTTCAATTGTGCGTACAGTCCCATTAGCTATAATTGCATCAGTATTCACTGCCCATACGTATGAACATGAAACAAGATAAACGGGTAAAATATACAGTTGGCAATGCGAAGAAAGATACAAATGCCGTTTATTATGTAAGTCCTTATTCATAGTCAATTCCTTTTAAGTTGTTCAGCTACAGGCAAAGCGTATTTCTTTCATCCCGACGGCAATTTGCAATAAATGAGGCATATCGGTAAAATTCCGCCCGATTAACCGCTCCCATCTTGCGGCTGGCATTACGGTAATGAGTACTGATTGTTTTCCGTGAACGATTCAGAATTCTTGATATGTCCGTGCTGTCGTAACCCCGTCCAACCAAAATCATTACATCATTTTCAGTATCTGAAAGCTGAGCATATTTTTTTAAGCCAAAATTCCAGTACGCCTCTTCCCTGTTGACCAACACGTTATAATCGGCTCTGGCTATTGAAAGTATTTTGCCGATCTTTATGGAAATTTCATCCAGGGTCAGGTTTTTGGTTATAAATGGAACGTGAATTGTCATCCCTTCATCCCCTCTCCGGCCTGATCCATGGCTAGTGCAGATACTTCTTTGATTAAAAATCCGAATCGTCACCATGTCATCGCGGAAAATAATATCCGCAATATCATGGTTTTTTTCTTGTGATGGCAATAAAAAAAGAACTTCCTCTTTATGGACATCGGTGCACTGGTTGAAAATTAAGGCGCTCAATCCTGACATCAGGTAAAAGTTTGAATCCATCAATAATATATTCAACATACATCACATCCATGCGTTGTAATTTCAACCCACTTACAATTACTCAAGTACAGCGAACACCAGACAGTGCAAACAAAACAAACGAACAGAAATGGCTTACTAAGCCAGGCCATTCAGGCGCAACCTGTTTGGGTCACAATATAATGGTCTTTTAAACGCTACCCTCCCGCATCATGGTGCACCATCTATATTAAAATAGTTAAGACAGACTACAGATCAGACAGAAAGATACCTATTGAATTAAATAAACCAGAGACATAAATTACATGGAGATAGACAGAGAAAAATCATAAGAAAAGGCTCAAAATTCCTCTTCACACTCACTACCTGACATCCTGTCCAATAGTCCTCTGTTTACATTTGGCATAGAAAGTAATAGAAAATATCAGAAAAAATAAAACCCCGAAAATTACAGTCTATAAAATAAGCAACATTCAGATTGCGACAGTTCTTTTATTAACAGTACAAATTGTCACTATGTCATCGCTAAAAATGACACACGCAATATCACGTTTTTTTCCTCTAATGACAATAAAAAATAACCTGCCCTTTACGATCATCAGCGAACTGGTTAAAGATTAAGAAAATTAATCCTGATATCTGATAAAAGTTTCAATCCATCAATAGTATATTTAACATACATCACACCCATACATCGTGATTTCCATACACTTGCAATTACTCCATGCACAGCAAAAGCCAGCCAGCAAAAAAATGAACGATCAGAAGCGATGTATAACAGACGGAGGAGAATTATAATAAAACAGATAAAGAAAGACTATAAGAAAAGGCTTAAAATACATTTTTGTTTTTACTCTCACTACCTGGAATTTTATCCAACGGTTCTCCTTTTACATCTTATATATATATAACGATAAAATATATCTAAAAAAATAACTATATATTAAATTATAACCAATAAAATAAACAACAAGCATATAATTAGTTAAAAATTTTTAAGGGTGTATTCCGAAAAAATTTCTTTCGGAATATAACCCCTCCTTAAAATATAATTTAGAGCCATTTTGGGATAAATAATCAAGAAAAATCTTAATGGTATTCCCCAAAAATCAGAAATAGTCTGTTAAAAGAGAAAATAAAAAATAATCACAGCAGTTTCAGATCTACTTTTTCGGACTCAAAGTCATAATGACCATTCATACATAGATCAATGGGTCTGGGTTGCCAATAAATCATCGCTCTGATTTCAAAAAGAACCACAGCATGCCGGGCCAGCCCATCTTTGTCCTGTAAAGAGCGAACAAGAAACGTCTCAGGAATTATCCGAGGCTCAAAACGTAAAATTGCATCACGAATAGTTTTCTCTATTACATTCCAGTTACGATGATTCTCCATGTTACCGATCAAAGGCGAAACGCCATAATTGAGTACCGACTCCATAACTAACTTATGTTGGCGTTCATTCAGTGTATCCTCAATATTAGTATGGTTAATCAGATCGGTAATATCCTTTTGAACAATGCTGCGCATCTTTCTGATATCAATTGATCTGACACGATCGTGAGGACTTCTGGGCTCATCATCCTGAAGACGCTCCAGTAAGATGGGAAGATATTGTCGCTTATTATCCGAAAACAATTTCGCCAACTTCCATAATTGAGTGCTCACTGATATCGGTAATGACAACTTTCCTACCGCTCCCTGTAGAAAGTACTTCAGACCATTGCTGCCACTCCGTTTTTAATCCTAATTTATTATCCTGGGGATCTGCGTTTTCCACGGGATAACGTGCCGGGATATAACCGGAGTATGTTTCACCATCTGCATTTATCGTTGCAGGCAGCCATAGTAAATCCAGAAGATCTTCAGGTTTGGATACGCTCAATTGTTGGATGGAAGAGTAAGGCAGCCAACGGTATCCGCCTGCACAAATAAACTCACATATCGGACCAAGACGACCATCACTGTCGGCTATCCATGAAAAGTTCCCTAAGGTGTCGCTTTTCCCGGCGCTTTCGGGTGCCAGGCCAAACGCTTCTTCCCGCAATATAACTGCCTGCTCGGTGTTGCCCTGATAATGCTCCGCGTTCGCTTCATGTAATTTCAACATCCACGCCGGCATATCATCCTGCAAGGTTGTGGCCAGACGCCCGCCGGTTAATACCTGTTGACGCTGCATTTCACTGAATACCAGGTTTTTGTAGAGTTCAGTCTGTGTTTTCAATCCATCATCTATCAGAGCCAGCGTTTGTAGCTGCAGTAACGCTTTATCCCAGGCACCATCAACACAATAGAGTTTGAACAGTATTTCTCGTGCTTTCAGATCCTGGGGCTGCGATTTAACTTGCTCCAGTATCTGTTTCTGCAGCTCATTCAACGATGAAGTTTTGAGCATTTGAGTAAGAGATGTAAAATTTTGCATAGTATCGATTCCTTCGATTAATAATAAGTGTCCAGACCCACTTTATAGAAGTCCTGAAATACCAGTTCAGGGACCTGATATCTGCTTTTCGCAACAATGTGTTCAGGAGACAAAGAGCGAAGCAGATCGGATTTCTCTTCTTCCCCGAAAAGTTCATCCCACTGTTCACCCTGCTCCAGCTCCGGCCATACTTTCTCCATCAGAAAAGTTCTGTCGACAACACATTCAGTCAGCGTTTTGTCTTTGAGCTGCTCTCTAATTCTTTCAAAACGATAGTCCTTTTTAAAAATGTGATTAGTCTGATGAGAAGTTCCGTCAAAGCAACCGCTATCCTGCTCCTGCCAGATCAGAAATCGCTTATATTCTAATTCCAGCATTTTCAGAATATCGTCGCCTTTATTCTGAGCGAGTATGACGTCATTGAAATAGCGCAGATCATTAACGTAACTCCCGCCGTTAGGAAGAATGTTTTCAACCTCAGGAAGTTTATCACTCGTCTGCCAAACGCCATTGGGATAAATGAGCCGAAAGAACGACTGATCATCGATCTCGTCATTGCCCTCGCCGACTATAACTAACTTGAAGTGCCCGACCTGAATTTTGCTTGCCTCACGCAACGGATGAACACTTCCGTATGACACCTCAATACCATCCAGATAACAGACATGACTCGCGCACAAACTCAGCATTACGGGCCTGGCCATGCGCCAGTAGAAAATAACGGCATCATGACCCAAATGACTATTATGATCGTTAAAGTTTCCATTGACCGCATCAAACGTGACAGCATTGTCAGCAGTCAGATTTCTGGAAATACTCATCGCTTCCCGCGACGCGGGCCATTCAAATTGAATATTCACGACATCAGCCTATATAAACATTAGCAGACCCCGACACAACAACGGCACCGCAACCCGTGACATCACCAAGGCGAGCTGCCGGTAAACCATTAATAAAAACCGTGACAGCCCCTGTCGCGACTGGCGCGGCTCCGTGTCCCAGCGCGCAGGGTGCTACGCTTGCTCCGGCAACTGCGGCGGGCAGGCCATTAATATAGACATTTCCAGATCCAGAACATAACGCACCACCATGCGAGGTGGCATCACCTACTCGTCCTGCGTTTTGCATTATTAATTCTCCTTGTTGGAATAATATGGCGAGGGCGCAAGCGACTCGCCACTAAGTTCAATAAACAATTAAGGTTCGATGGTTTCACTCCCGGTCGGCGTCTCGGTCGGCGTCTCGGTCGGCGTC
This sequence comes from Pantoea sp. FN0305, assembly GCF_050113845.1. Taxonomy (NCBI): domain Bacteria; kingdom Pseudomonadati; phylum Pseudomonadota; class Gammaproteobacteria; order Enterobacterales; family Erwiniaceae; genus Pantoea; species Pantoea sp. FN0305. The sequence goes on from NZ_JBNJSN010000006.1 coordinate 185,285, forward strand.
TCGGTCGGCATCACGGTCGGCATCACGGTCGGCATCACGGTCGGCATCACGGTTGGCGTCACGGTCGGCGTCACGGTCGGCGTCACGGTTGGCGTCACGGTCGGCGTTTCGGTCGGCGTCTCCGTTGGCGTCACGGTCGGCGTCACGGTCGGCGTCACGGTTGGCGTCACGGTCGGCGTCTCGGTCGGCGTCTCGGTCGGCGTCACGGTCGGCGTCACGGTCGGCGTCACGGTCGGCGTCACGGTCGGCGTCACGGTTGGCGTCACGGTCGGCGTCACGGTTGGCGTCACGGTTGGCGTCACGGTCGGCGACACGGTTGGCGTCACGGTCGGCGTCACGGTCGGCGTCACGGTTGGCGTCACGGTCGGCGTCACGGTTGGCGTCACGGTCGGCGACACGGTCGGCGTTGGTGTTGGTATAGGCGGTAATGGGATAATTACGCCAAACAGCGCGGAAACGGCCGGTAATCCCGGTAAACCTATCATCCCGCCACCACCGCCACCGCCACCGCCGCCGCCGCCATCAGAGTTATCACCGGGATTAATATCAACTTGTCCTCCCTGGATAACCACCTGACTGGAACCGATGATTTTTATTTTTTTAGCCGCAATAACCAACTCGCCCCCCGCTGTGAGTGTCATTGCGCCGCCTGCTACCATGGTGCTCGCGCCGCCTACGGCAAGGGAGTGATAGCCTCCCACATTCACCTGATGAGCGCCGCCAACGGAAAGCGAGTGATATCCTCCGACGGCAGTCATAAAGGCGCCGCCGACATTGATCCCTTTCGCTCCTATAACATTGTCGTCCTGATTTCCACCAACCTGAATCGCCAACGCAGCGCCAATCATAGCGCTGCTATTACCGACAACATCAGACTTATAGTCCCCGCCAACAAACAGATTGCGCGACTGGCCAACATTGACGTCAGAGTTCATACCAATGGTCTGTACTTCGTTTTGCTTAGTCAGACGGGACATATCCCGTTCAGCCTGCTCCCAGTAATGCTCCTGCCCCGGTTTATCTTCGTAACGAATGCCATTGTAGTTACTGAGCCCGCCGCCAACGGTACGAGTGATAAGCCCGCTTTGTGTCGCGTTAGCTGGCAAATCCCACGGCGGCATCGTCACGTTGTTATAAAGGCTGCCTGTGATTAAGGGTCTGTCTGGATCGCCATTAATAAAGTCGACAATCACTTCGTGACCAATACGAGGAATATAGATCCCGCCAAATTTATTCCCTGCCCATGCCTGGCTGACGCGCAGCCAGCAGGAATCAGATTCACGATTCTTACCGTAGCGATCCCAAAGAAAACGGACTTTGACGCGGCCATATTTATCTGTCCAAATTTCCTCACCCGGAGGCCCAACGACGATTGCTGTCTGTGGGCCACTGGTTTTTGGTTTTGCTACCGTCACCGGATGTCGGTAAATCTTGGTCATTGGATGAACGGTAAAATCACAGCTGTAGCGAAATTCATCCTGTGAAGAAAGCTGATTAATTTCCTCCACCAACAGATGACTGCGCATTATCATATATTCACGATTAGCTTTTTCTACGGGGTAATTCACGAGTTCAAAACTGCAACCACAGGCTATACCACGCAACTCGCCAGAACCTTCGCAGCGCGAACCTAACGCTCCACGTTCTTCCATCCGCACCCGTGCCAGATGCTCACCGACAGCAGGTTGCTCGTAATCTCCTGGCCAGTGAAAAATCTCCATCTGGTTAAAACTGGTCTTCCGCGGTTTACTGTCGAGCGCCATAATATCGGCTCGGGATTTAGTAAAGTCATAATCATTTGTTACCCACTTTCCAGAGGTAATCGTTTCCTGTAAATGGAATTGGTTGATGTATTCTTCATCCATCTTCGGATTGTCGGAAGCATATTGAATAACGTGGTAGGCTTCGCTTGGGAAACGCTTATGCGCACCGACATTATCAACCAGAATTAGCTTGTGACTTTTTTCACTGTGTTCAAAGAACCAGTAAATCCCCCACTCTTCCATCAGTCGTTCAATAAAAGCGAAGTCCGTCTCGCCATACTGCACCTGAAAATCAAGCAGTGGATAGCTTCCTGACAGTCGTTTCTCAAAGGGGAAGTTATAATCGCCTAATACCTCATCGATAATATTTACCACCGATTTCTGCTGAAATATTTTAAAGTCGGTAGTTAATTCCGCAAGATGAAGCCAGGGCCGCAGGATAATTTCATAAAGCGCCTGGTAGCCATCGCGACCAATATATCGCGCTCTTTGCACTATACCGGATATTTCACGGATACCTTTGCCAATGCCAGTAAAATCCCCAAGCCCATTACCATCAAGCTCAATTTCAACAGTCATCTCTTTGCCGATTAATGACTTCAAATCAACATTCGACGCCTCCTGCCAGGGAATAAGCGGATTAGAAGGTGTCCTGACAGTAATCAGGTAAGAATAGAGCGAAGAAAGCGATTCTTCACCATCCAGCTTTGAAATTATCAACGCTGGCTCTCCAAGCAGCAGTGGCATCGCCGGGCTACTTAATTTAATGGTTCGTGACATACGATCACCTGATGCGTTGTGAGTAGCTTAAAATGATGCGTCAGGCAATTTAGCCTCAGCGCGCTGTAACGGAATTCTCCGCGAATCTAATATTTTCCCGTGTCGGCTTTGCCGCCAAATCCAGATGCCTGCATCCTGTTGAATACAGTCAGGCCAGTTTTTCCACGGCATAATCTCGACACCATCGTTATTTCGAATGCAATAGTCTTCCTGCGATCCCTCCCTGAGTAACACCTGAGATTGATTTTTAAATTGCCAGGCTGGTGTCAGCACCCTTTCCCACCAGGGGGAATAACTTCGTCCGAGCGCCCTCACCCATTGCCATAACAGCTGCCAGTCTTTTTTCACCAGATCATTTTTCCGTGCCATGTTTAAAATTCTTGAAGCCCAGAATGTCAGAGGAAATTCAACATGCATATTTTTTTGCAACCATGAATAAGAGACCGGGCTATAAACAACAACAAGTAATTTTTTCCCTTGCTTATCCGGCAGTACCATAAACGCGCCGACGCAGGAATGCCTTTGTCGAAGTGAGGCAGCGGAAATAACAAAGCACCATGGATAATGTTCCGGTAAATATTTATCAAGTATTGAGGATCCGATGCTTGGCAGTATTTGCTGCGTAATAATCGAGCGCACTTCGCGCTGCGTTTTACTCAACCTGCGAAACTGACCTGCACACGATTCATCGACAAGTAAACACAGGCGTATCGACATAGTTCCCTCTATATATAGTCGCCACTTTTTAATAATCGCTGGGGCAGCGGAAATTTTTCAACAGTTCCATTACAGGCCGGTCTTTATAAGTTAACCCCGTGACTTCGATATTTGCCCGTCGTGAATCTAAATCAAATACCAGCTGCATATCGTCGGAATGGTTCGCCACAATATCACTGGCGCTGTCTATCCAGCGAAACAGGGACCACGGGCCGGTAAACATTAACGATGAATTTCCTGACGCAACACGCGGCGTGGCATTAAGCGTCACTCTTGAGGTCATACGCGACGCAGGCCAAATAACCGAAACTGGAGAAACAGGCCAGTGCGCATAATTCACCTGCTTACCGTCGAAATTCATATTCAACTGCGTAATTTCTGGCGCTAAATAAGGCACCGAGATATCAAAAGTGAGCGAAAAACGACGCCCTCCTTCGTCCTGAAAAAAAGCATTTCGAATTTCCGCCGCTCTTTCGAACATATCCAGGGTGTTTGCGCTATCCGCCACATCGCCTTTGTAGCCCCATGGTCGTGATGAGGTATCCACGATGTTCGTCAGATGAGTTTTAAAGTACTCATCCACCAGCCCGCCAGAGGCAAAGAAACGTTCGAAATCAGCGAGCTTCGCCTCTCGCTGGCTATTCGCAAAGGGATAGCGCCCCTGCAAAGTAGCACGACATACCCGGCCAAGTTTCTCATCAATATCTCGATTACTTCTGACAACAGCCCCCTCACTCGCCCGATGCCACACGCCTTCCAGTAACGGCACAATCAAGTTTGGCAGCGGGTCGGGCCAGGTTTGCGATTCTGCACTTAGCTGACGCATGGAATCAGAAAGTGCCATCGCATTGCCATTTTTCAGCGCATCGTTATAGATAACGAACAACGTGTATTGCTCACTGAGCGCACCCATCAGCTTGCTCAGCTCCGCGCCGCCCCCCATTGCAGAGGCTCCGCCCGCCGACTCGCGGGCTCCGGTCACAAACTCACGCAGCGGAGCAAAATGATTATCTACCCGTTCCTGAAGCAACTTCTTTTCCATCGCCGCATAGGCCAGATTTACTTTGGCGGCCGCATTTAAGATTTGCCCCTTGTTGCTGACATTATCGAGCAGCGATTTATTCTCTTTACTAATCAGCGTGGTTTCGCTGACTGCGCGGGTAATGAAGTTAACCAACGGCGAGTCCGATGCGCTCAACTGTCGCAGCATATAGATATCCGCCGTCATACCTGTATGACCATAGTCTAAAGACAACGCATGCATTTTGATGCGGATATTGCCCAGAAAATCCTGCCAGTGCCGCGTATACTCATCCAAATAGAGCGTCAGGATCTGTTGTTGTACGGGGTTAACCAAGGCGCCGCTGTTAGTCATTTTGACCTGCATAACGGGCGCGACTGCATTGTCAGGTTCCGTTTTACCCAACACCCAGGCATCCTCACGAACCAGCGGAATCAGGTTAGGACCCATTTTTTTTTTAAACGCCTCGTAATAACCGGCATGGGTAAAAAGACCGGGGATAACCGTTGTTCCATTTTCGTCGAGCGGCGAAAATAACTCTCCGCCGCGTGATTTAGCCATCGCACTTAACGTCAAATCAGCAGGCACATCCTGCGCCACCGAGTCTTTAATACGTTCGTACAAACGGCTGGCCAGATCCTTACGTTCGAGCATGGCTCGAGCGTACTTCACTAATCCTTCATCCGGCTCCTGCCCGAAGCGTCGCCACTCAGGAGAATCAAAAAGATTATTCAGGTGTGAGATAAAAATTCGACGCTCTTCGTAGGGCTGAAGCTTATTCGTCATTTCCCACAAATGGGTAATACTGGCGATCATGTACTGCTTATCGAATTCACCCTGGCCGTATACCTGCAAATAAATTTTCAATTGACGATAAATTTGTTCGGAATTACCGTTATCAATCGTCTCCTGAAGCGCCAGAGCAACCTGGTGTTCAATCTGCGGCAATAATAGTCGTTGCAGGAAAAACTGATATAACGAATCAGAAGCCCTGGCAACTTCGTCACCGGTATAAAGGCCGTAGCGCCAATTGAGCGGCGGATTGAATATATCCAGCGAGCGATATTCCGGAAGGTATTGCGAAAGCGTAAGCAGGCGCGGCAACAAGTTGTCCGCTGTGGTATCGGCAAAACGTTTTACTTCGCCACCCAGCGTACTGACTTTCGTATCCACAGCGTCCAGATAATCGTTGTTATACTGGTAACTATTCCAGAAACCGTTCAGTAGTATGAAAGCCAGCAAAATAGAGAACGTATGCCCCAAAAAACGCTGCAGGCGATATTTCGATTCATTCGCCAGGTTATACCGCGCCAGCCCCAGATCTTTGACGATCACTTCGCTAAACAGCTGTTTGAGGAAATACTGACGACCGTACGACACGTTATTGATTAAAAAATTACTCTCTTCCGGCTGGGCAGTTAACGAAGCCACCGCCGTTGGCGTTTTGCCCTCAACGTAGTTTGACCATTTATGTATGATGCTCTGGTTATTCAGCAGACTTAATCCTACAGGCTGATGACTGCTGGAAAAATAGATACCGCGCAACAGAGTATAGCTTTGCGTTTCATCGTAGCGGGAAGCAAAAAAGATATTGTGAACAACCTCGGCTACCCGCTCTGACAACAGAAGGAAATCCTGCGGCAGTGCATACATCTTCTTGCGATCGCGGTTGTCATACTCTTCCTGCAGGCGAACGATCATGTCCCGCTCAATACGATCCTCAAGCAAAGAAAATTCTTCTTTTATCTGATCGTTCAGTTCGCCGACTGACGCCGTTCTGGCATCGCCATAGGGAAAAGTTACTCCCCAGACCTGCTCGCGTTCCTGCTCAGTTAAAATCCTGAAATACTCAGCAAACCCCGGCAGTTGGTCCAGCTTGGTCACCATGACATACACAGGGAAACGTACGCCCAGCGTCTGGCGCAGTTCATCCACTCTGGCACGCAGGCTTGCCGCCAGTTCAAACAGCTCAGCCTGGCTTCGCCCCAGCACATCAGCGGCAGTAAATGTCACTACCGCTCCGTTTAACGCTTTCACAGGCCGATATTTTTTCAGGGCTTTGAGTATTGCGTGCCATTCGTTGATATTTGCTTCCGGCTCGCTAACGTATTTCCCGGAGGTATCAACATAGACCGCGTCATTAGTAAACCAGCATTCGCAGTTACGTGTTTGCTGCGCCGGTTTTCCAACCTGATTCAGTTGCTCGGGCAACGGGAAGTTCTGCCCTGCCCCCAGAATTGCAGAAGTCTTACCTGCACCTTGTGTACCGAGAACCATATACCACGGCAAAAGATCCAGGGGCTTACGCGCTAAAATTACACGCTGAAAGAAAGAGAGATTGCTGCAACTTTTATTCACATAATCTATAGCGCTGGCAATAACCGCAGAGATTTCGGACGTATCGCTTTCCGCAGCAGGGGTCTTGCGGCGGGCAAACTTATCCAACAGCGCCGGATTATCTTTTAACGCCAGCAGAAGCAACCACAGGCCATACAGTAGTGCACCGGCCAAAAAAATCGCAATAATCGCTAGCCTGACGCTCACCGGCGCCAGTGGATGGTTTTCACCCGCAAGCAGGAACGGGCCAAAGACCCAAACCATCACGCACAGCGTTGCGGTTATCGCGATAAATAGTGGCCAGCGTAACCAGAAAATAACCAGACACAGCACGGCCAGCAGGATAAAAACTATGCGCGATTCAACACTCTGTAACGGACGAGAATCGCCAAAACCAAAAAAGGGTCCAAGAAACCAGATAGCAGCGATTAATAACCCGATACAACATACAATCAGCAGCGTTTTCAAAAATCGTGCCGCAAAGATTCTATTAAAATAAGGCATTGTTGTTCTCGTTAATACGTGACAAAAAACTCTACGCGGCGATTCTTCGCCCGTCCCTGAGCAGTATCATTAGATGCCAGCGGCTGACTGCTGCCCGCCCCTTCGACTTTTACTTTGTCCTCTGGCAGGCCTGCGGCAACAAAATAGCGAGCCACTTCTGCTGCACGTTTTTGCGACAGTACGATGTTATTGGGCAATTCCGGACGATGAATAGGCGTAGCATCGGTATGGCCAACAATCAGTACTTCACCATTCACGCGGCGAACTTCGTGGGCGACACGTTTAATTATCTCCGCCATCTCTGGTTGCACCGAGGTGGAGCCGGAGAGGAACAACGAATCTCCTTTGAATACCACTTTGCTTTGCTTCTGGGTTTCATCAACGCTGAGCAGTTGTTTCTTGATTTCATTGCGTAGCAAGACAGCCAGTCTGAGACGTATTTTGAGCTGTGGTGTGGTGACTTTGATATTGTGCATGGCGTAGATCTCACTGGTGATACCGTCGAGGCGTTTCAATAGCGAGTACTTAAACCAGATAAAAGTAGATGCAATCAGCACGCCCGCGCACAGGGCTGTCAGCCGAACCGGGATGATGTTTTTTTCACGTAACACCGGACCTGGAGGCTGTAGCCCATGCGGTGATAAGATCGATTGCGTGGTATTGCGCGTACTTTGAATCAGCGTCAGTAAACGTTGACGAATTTTGGTCAGCTGTCGATCGCCGTCTTCAATAATGCTGTAGCGCCCCTCAAAACCAAGGCCGAGAATGCGTAACAGCACCTCCAGCACGTCAGCGAACTCATTGGGATTCATCGATAGACGCCCAATCAACAGGAAGAATTTATTTCCGCCGTCGTTGTCCCCTTCAAAGTAGTTCAACAGGTTGCTCTGTGACCAGCCAGCCTCAAGGCCCCACGGTGTTGCGTGAGCGGCTTCATCAAGCGCGGTACAAAGGCAATAGCGAACAATAGCCATTTTTTTCCAGGGGATATTGACCTCATCGCAGACAATGCTGAAAAGATTAATCTGGCTTTTGAGCATGTTTTTCAGGAGTTCAACTTGGGAAATGTCGCTAATCTGTTCAGGCATATCACTCAGTGCGCGCAACAAAGGCTGAGCGGCTTCCAGTAATGAGTTCCTGGCGGCTTTTATCTTTAATACACGTTGCTGTACGCTTTCGCTTCGCAGGGAGCGGTCATCTTTAAATGGCTGCTGGTGCATACCGGCCATATCGCTACGACTGATGGGCGCTGCTTCAGAATCCTGAATCCAGTCGCCCTGATCATCCAGCAGAAATTTCCCCATCGCCTGCGGCGAAGCATTCTCGTCGTGAACATTCTCTGAAGCATTCGCTCCCTGCGGGTTGATATCGTCTTTCATCAGCTCCGGATACCCCAAAGTTCCATTTTCAGGCCCGGGAAGTCACCGGCAACATGTAACGCCAGCGCTCCGGTCGTCGAGATTTTGTCCCAAAAAGGGCCGCTTTTAAGCAGTTCGTAATAGACATAACCTGTGCTGTAAGGGATCTGGCGCGGCGGTACCGGCAGTCCCTGCAATACCAACCCCGGCAAGTGCGAGCGAACCAGTTCATGGAGTTGTTGCGGAGCGCTGATTTTGGTCTGAGCCTGGAACTGCTGGTGCAGGACATCCATTGGCAGCTGAGCATGCACCGCCAGCACCAGGTTTGAGAACGACTGCAGTTCATTGGGCAGAACCGAAGCGGACCAGACGCCATTACCCTTAGCGTGCAGGTCGATAAGCTGCCCAGCCCGTACCAGGATCTGGTTCAGCAAATCATGAACGTCATCCACCAGCGGGCGAATTGAGGGATACAGCCTGGCGTGGTCATAGCCGGGTGCCGTTTTCGGACGACGCGTTTTGGTACGGACAAATGTTGAAAGCTCACCCGCCAGTTTTGCCAGTTCTTCATACAAAACGATCGGCGGCATTTCAGGAATATGCCGTAAATGGTCCAGAATCGGCTCATATTTATTGAAAATTTGTAGCAGCAGATAGTCCACGACTTCCGCGCTGGCGCTGGCTTTGCCATCCGAGGTAGAGAGGCGATTCGCCAGCATCTCAGCACGCATTTTTACAAGGCCGTTAAGGTGCGTCAGCCACTCTCTGAGCAGCAGGCTTGCGGCATATCCGGTCACAGGCGGGATATAATCATCCGTATGCAAGAGTATGCTGCCGTCCGGCTGAATAGCCTTTACCCGGGCCAGGGGTAGACCGATCCATGATTCTGTCATCTCAGTTTCCGAAACCAACTTCAGCCGAAGCATTGCCAGTTGAACTGGCTTCGGCCCCTGGCGAATAGCATTGGTATCGCATAGCTCCGCTTCCTGGGCGCGGAAACGCGCCAGTGAACTGGCATCGTGCTGGTTAAAGATGGTTTCATCGCTGTTATCAAGACGCAGCGGAACCGCCAGATAAAGCATCTTGCCAAGATGTTCAGGCAGAATAGTCAGCGGTTCCGGTAAGTCGGCGTGGTCGGGTACGTCAAACGGTGTGCCGTCCGGCAGAACGCCGCGGGCGGTACGGAGTACAAGTTTGCCGTAAGTCAGCGCTTCGTGGTCGATTTCGTACTGCGAGAATCCCCAGAAAAATGGACTCAATGTCGATGCTCGCTTGTGTGCGTAATACTCAAAGTAACGTTCTTGCTGCTGAAAAAGCTGAGGGCGCAGGAACAATCCTTCGCTCCAGACGACTTTATTTGTTCTCATGGTTAATCCACTTTTTTAATTGTCATTGCTGTTTTATGAAAGTGCGCATTCAACTCAAGCGAATCGTCGCTAAAGACTTTTTCCCACCACGATGTCTTCTTTGGTAAATCCCACGTAGCTAACCAGATCGAATCGTTGAGATTGCGATATGCGCTAATAAACCCAAGGGTTCGCGTATCGTTATTGAGATTAATAAAAATACTGCGTGCTTCCCCTGGTTGTAATATCGCTTCATAGATTTTTGATGAAGCGGCCAACAAAGGTTTGCTGCTACCATCAGTAATTTCAAAAAAATCAGCGTTACTGAAAACATCCGTTTCCTTGATGTTATAAATAAAAATACTTAGCGGGGCCGGATGTCCACTGGCGTTCGGGTTAATATCTTTGTCTGCAATTAGATTTATTTTTATTTCACCGGCTGCTGTTTTTCTCTCATTATTGCTGCTACAGGAAACCAGAACCACTGCCAACATAATTGCTGCCAGCATCTGTAGCATTCTCGGCCGATATTGGTTGATGTCTGTTCTGCAAAACATATCCCTGACCACGCTATTTTTTCATAATATGAAACGGTTTGTTCGATATAGCTGATGAGAATTTTGCCGCCGAAGCGGCAAAATTCATTGCTTACCAGGGCAGGATTAACTGCGCTGGTTAGCTTTAACGTCGTAACTTGTAGAAATAACGCCGGATTTAGCGCCTTCAGCATTCTGCATGACATAGTCCTGAGTAACTTTGGTAAACGCAAAGGTTACTCGCTCACGCGGACGCGTTTCATCTGCACTGGAGCCTGCGGTTTCCACTCGAGTAATAATGACATCGGTGAATTTAATGGTCAGGTATTCCAGAGGGTCGCCACCCGCTTTACGCATAACAAATTGAACTTCCTTGATATGCTTACCAGACAAGCAGTAGCTCAGAAGGTTGGTACTGGCTTTATCAACGTAATGCTCAAAGCAGAAATCTTCAACGGTCGCTTTACCAGAACCGCCGCCAGAGCCACTGTGCATATTAGCATGCTGACTGCTGGCCCAATACCATGAAAGCACTTCGATTTCATTTTTATGGGTAGCATCCAGAGATTCGCCTTCGATGCCATCGATTTTAATAAACATATCTTGAGCCATAATATTTCCTTTTTTCAGCTCTCATTGGATAAAGTTACACAATGTGTAACAGCAAGTTTTCGCCAGGAATATAACTTATTTAATAAAAAAATTAATTCCTGACTTTTCACGGAGCGCAGTAATCCCCGACGCATCCGCATCTTTAAAGAATAATGACGTGATTATTCTTTGGTTTAATTGCCCATATCAGGCAACATTTTTCAGCGAAGGTAATTTCGCGACCATACGTAAAGAAACGGTCAGCCCCTCCAGTTGGAAATGTGGACGCAGGAAGAATTTCGCCTGGTAATAACCCGGATTACCTTCAACATCTTCCACTACCACTTCCGCTGCCGCCAGTGGGCGACGCGCTTTGGTTTCCTGAGAAGAGTTAGCAGGGTCTCCATCCACATAATTCATTATCCAGTTGTTCAGCCATCGCTGCATATCTTCACGCTCTTTAAAAGAGCCAATTTTATCGCGCACGATACACTTCAGATAATGTGCAAAGCGTGAACAAGCGAACAGGTATGGTAAACGGGCAGACAGATTGGCGTTTGCCGTGGCGTCCGGATCGTAGTACTCAGCTGGCTTTTGCAGCGATTGCGCACCAATGAACGCCGCATAATCCGTATTTTTACGATGCACCAGCGGAATAAAACCATTTTTCGCCAGTTCGGACTCACGACGGTCAGAAATTGCGATCTCTGTCGGACACTTCATATCCACGCCGCCGTCATCAGTCGGGAAAGTGTGGCAAGGGAGATTTTCCACCACGCCGCCACTTTCAACGCCGCGAATCATGGTGCACCAGCCATAATGCTTGAACGAACGGTTAATATTTACTGCCATCGCATACGCGGCATTCGCCCAGGCGTATTTGTTATGATCGGCACCGTCAGTGGTCTCCTCAAAGTTAAAATCATCCACCGGGTTGGTATTGATGCCATATGGCAGGCGAGCAAGGAAACGCGGCATCGCCAGGCCGATATAACGGGAATCTTCAGACTGACGCAACGAGTTCCATGCCGCATACTCCAGGTTTTGGGTGAAGATTTTCGTCAGATCGCGAGGATTAGCCAGTTCCTGCCAGGAATCCATCTGCATCACGGACGGCGCAGCTCCGGTAATAAATGGCATGTGAGCGGAAGCCGCGACTTTGCCAATAGACGAGAGCAGATCCACATCCGGCGCGCTATGATCGAAATAGTAATCCGCAACAAGGCATCCATAAGGCTCGCCGCCGAGTTGACCATATTCTTCTTCATAAATTTGCTTAAACAGCGGACTCTGATCCCAGGCGATGCCTTTATAACGCTTCATGCAGCGACGCAGATCATCTTTGGAGATATCCATAAAGCGCAGCTTCAGCTTTTCATCAGTCTCTGTGTTGTTGACCAGATAGTGCAGACCGCGCCACGCACTTTCCAGACGCTGAAACTCTTCGTGATGCAGAATCAGGTTAATTTGCTCGGAAAGCTTAAGATCGATCTCTGCGATAATTGCTGCGATGTTCTTATACGCATCGTCAGCCATGGTGATCGACGTGGTTAACGCCTGTTCCGCCAGGGTTTTAACCGCAAGTTCAACCGCCGTTTTCGCCTGTTCGGATTTCGGCTTAAACTCACGGGTTAATAGCGTATTGAAATCGCTATGCGACGCTTCCTTCGTGGCTGTCTGTTTTGAAGTTTCTACTTGGGTAGCCATAGTTCTCTCTCTACATCAATTTTTTTGGGACGTGGCTTCATCAGCCTGTTTCGGCTTCGGCGCCGAAGCCAACGTATTCAGCAGCGATTTGTCATTCAGTACTTTCATGACCAGATTTTCCGCACCAGCTTTACCATCCATATAGGTCTGGAGGTTAGCCAGTTGAGTACGGGCCTCCAGCATCTGTGCTAAAGAATCGACTTTGCGCGCAATAGCGTCTGGAGAAAAATCATCCATACTTTCAAAAGTCATATCGACCATTAGCTGACCTTCTCCTGTTAGCGTGTTTGGTACTGCAAATGCCACGCGAGGACGCATCGCTTTCATACGCTCATCAAAGTTATCGATATCGATGCTAAGGAATTTTCTGTCGGCAATCGGCGGCAATGGCTCTAACGGTTTACCCGACAGATCGGCCAGAACCCCCATTACAAATGGCAGTTCAATTTTCTTTTCACTGCCATAAATTTCCACGTCGTACTCAATTTGTACGCGCGGAGCACGATTACGTGCGATAAATTTCTGCGAATTGCTTTTGCTCATAGTAGTCAATACTCTTCAATAACCGTTCATGGATAAATTGTTGTTCGTTTGATGGTTAACTTAAAATAATCAGCCAGCCCAACCTCCCTTTATTTATAAACAAGCTCGACGCCTGCTATCGCATAAACCTTCCCGGCAGTTACCACCGCGTCCCCATTTGCATAATAGCTCGCTGTAAATCTGTGGCTTATTGGATCAGCCGCAGAAGAAATAATATAATCCTGTCCTGAAGCGGCATCATCAATAATAACCTGCGAACTATTTTCCTTTCTTAATCTGATCTGCACATTGTCGCTATATGTTAATCCGGTACGGTTCACTAAATTACCTGTTTTATTATCCGCCGCAGTGACGCTGCTATCGAAGAAAAGAGTCACTGTGTGGCTTGCGGGGCAATTCTTTAGCGTAATATCAAACGGTACGCTGCCAGCTTCACTGCCATTATTTTGCAGCGATGCGGTTGAGATTCGGGGTAACGTTATTATCTCATTACTGCTGTCATTATTTATCACAACTTCGCAGGTTTCATCTATATAGATCCCGGTAAAATTTAAATCTATCGAGCAATTGGTTAAACATGCCCGGGCCGAGAAAATGAATATACCGCTGACCAGGGTTGCATATAACAAGTTGCGAAGATATTTATAGTTCTCAGTGGTGATGGTAATTAGTGACATAACACTCCTACCTGAGTAACAAGTCCCATTGCTTCCATAATTTTCCGGGTAACAGTAGCATTAGAATAAATAGTGCAGAGGCGCTGACCGGAGGCGTTTTTAACATACAGGTTATTTTTCTCCGCCTGCCATCCCCGAATAAACGCCATACCACCCTGGCCAATAATACCAAGACTGTTATTGCGTTCATCGTAGATATCAGAGCCAATCGGTAACGGTTTACCCTTCGAATCTTTGATAATTAACACGACAGGTTCGCCCACCTGTGTTTTTACATTGACCTTAACCGCCGCGCCCATGCGAGGAATAACAGAGCTTTCGCTCTCCAGAATGTCAACTGTGTCCGGAAGGCCCTGTGTGTTTACCGCAATGGTATTCTTACGATATGGCGTCAGCGACGGCACGATGGCATAACCATTGGCATCAATTTGCGAGCCATAACCATTCAACATCCTGGCACCTTCGGCACCTGGCGCTTCCACTAACGCAAAGGGATAATCCCCCAATCGCGGCCCGGCGGTGATGCCGCCGTTGTGCGCCACTACACTGCCGTTTGCCGAAAACGATAACTGGCTCGATTTGTTCCCCACCGATGCTGTCGAACCAAACTGCCCGACCGGCGAGCTATAATTGACGTTACCGTTAAAGGTGCTGTGCGCTACGTTATTCTTCGCGTTGCTCACTGAGGTAGCAACGCCATAGCTCAGCTCATTTTGCTCACCCTGGCTGCCAATAGCGTTAACCTGTAACGTGCTGCGACCATCGTTATCATGATAGACGGTGGAATACATCGTGTTAAAAACCGGTTTATCTATCATATTGCTGCGGCCAAGAGGTGCGCTGATAGAAAACATAACGCTGTTTACATTGTGCCCATTGCTGTTATAGGCGCGCGAAGCGGAAAGCGACCACGAAAAATAGCGCTCGGATTTGCTATAGGAGAGCATATATTGGCTGGTCGCCGAACGATCTTTCCAGTACTGGTAAAAATTACCGGAAAAATTCACTCTTCCGCCATTCCAGAGCGGCTGACCTACGCTGACGGTAAAGCGCTGGCGGGTCCGATAGTCCACCATATAATCATCGATTCTTGTGCCGTAGCGCTCCAGCATTGCATCCCTCAAACTGTAAAATCCCTTAGAGGAATAACGCCAGGCGGCAAGCGTGACATCTGTCGAGGTTGTATCCAAATACTTACTGAAACTAATGTTGTAACTGTTTCCTGAGGAGGATTTACCCTTCTCCAGTTCGCTATACGCACGGATAACATCTATCGATAAGCCACCTAACGGTGTGTTGAAAGCGTTACCCATTCCAGCGGCGGTGTAATTTTCGGAAAACTGACCACCGCCGTATAGCGTGTACATATTACCCAAACCATACTGCCAGAAGAGCTGCGCCAGGCTCGGCTTTTCAGACAACGGTTTGTCCTGCACTTTACCCACGGCAACGCCAAAACGAAAAACACCATCATGCAGCAACATGGGCGGCGCCGAGAAAGGCACAATCTGCGTTCGCTGGCGGCCATCCGCCTCGATAATTGTTGCCTGCAAGTCGCCGCCATAGCCCATCGCACCAATATCGCTCAGTTCAAATGGCCCCGCCGGAACGGTGGTTTCATAAAGGATCCTCCCACGCTGCGTGACCTGAACCCTGGCATTCGTTTCAGCGATGCCGCGTACCAGCGGAGTATAATAACGAAGCCCGTCTGGCAGCATACGATCGTCTGACTGCAACTGAATGCCGCGTACGAGCAGGCTGTCGAAGAGATCGCCGTTGGTTGTGCTGTCGCCCAGGGTCAACTGACTTTTCAGCGCCGTAACATCCCGCTGAAGATAAGTAAGGAAAGACTCTGTATGCTTTGAGCCAACGCTGCTCCAGTTAGTATTAAGCCGTTTACGCAAACGCCAGTCGTAAAAGTTTAACCCGGCCATCATTGTAAGGTTGCCATTGACCGAGCGGCCCTCATTACTGACAAAGCTGCCTGAGTTCTGCTGGACATAAAAGTTACCGTTATAGTCGAACAACGCTGCTGTTACGCCTGAATCCCAGGAGTTGGGATCGGTATAACCGCGCGGATACCGTACAAGCCAGGCTTGGGGAATCGTCAGGTCAAGGTAAAAATCTCCGACCGTATAGTTAGCCCCGGCACCCGCAATCCATTTATCGATCGTGGCGCATTGAATATATTCTTCTTTATTTTGATCTTGCTGTTCAGGTGCCGTCGATAATGGTTCGACGGAATACTTTATACCCAGGCTGGTCAATTCATCCTTCGTAAAGCAGGGTTGTGCGCTAATACTATTCTCTATTGATCTGAACAACACCTTGTGCTGCCCACGGCTTTCTCCGTTAACGGAAACCTGTACCACATACTCGCCAACAGGCGTTGGATTGCCCTTATAGAATCGGGAAACATCCACACTCTGCCCATGAATAAAAGCACTGTTGAATTTTACAATTTTTGCACGTATGTCCGGGTCCGTCTTGGCAGGTAAAGCATTGGCGCTGCCGTAAGCGAATATCGAAAATCTCGCGATTAAAACTAAAGAAGCCATGAAGGTACGTCGGATAGCATACGTAATCTTCGATTCGCGTATTATTCGCTGTGCGTATACCCTGGTTTCTTTTGATTTCACTTCCCCGCCTCCCTGAGCAGAAAATTCCGTTCCCTGACCTCAAATAAAAAACCATTTCAGCCTGCAGAAAAATTTCTGATACGTTTATTTGAGTAGCTTACTTATCGTTAATCCATTAGCTGTCGTCGGAAGCAATTGATATTCCGCAATGCTGCCATAATCGCTAATCAGGCGAACCGTGACGCTGTCAATAGTTGCTGATCGAGATGCCTTACTATTAACTAACATTTCTTTGCTGCCAAAAGGAGGAATCATATCGACAGCCAGCGAAGATTTCGTACTACCGGATGTAATATAAGCCGAATCGAATGAAATATAATAAGGCGTCGGATTGATGACTTTAATTCCCCTGGCAGGACTAATAATTTCCCATTTCAGCTGCTCAACTTCCTGAATACTCCCGCTTTTCAGTGCTGACGGGCGATAAAAAATTTTAATACGCGTTCTGAATGCCAGTTCAAGACGATCCAACTCCTTCACTGCTTCATTTTCCGGCGGAATTTCCAGTAAATTAAACCAAAACACTGATTCACGGTCTTGAGGAAGACTCATACCATTATAAATAAGGCGAACACTCTGCCCTTTACCTGGCTCGACGCGGTAAATCGGAGGCGTGACAGTGAACGGTACTTTTATGCTATTGATATCGTCATTTTTGCCGCCATCATCAACCCATACCTGCGCCAGCAACGGTACCGAGCCTTTATTGGTTGTTCGTACGGTTTTTTCGCGAGTATTCCCTGGGAAAATAATACGGGTTCCGGAAATCGTCATACCTGCAAAAGCGCTCTGTGTTATAAAAACCAGAGAAACAAAAGCAGTGATTAATTTTAAAATAATCGCATATTGATATTTCATAGCGCTACCCTGCATGTATGACATCCCATCACATTAAATAGCAACAAAGTTTTTTAATAAAAGGGCGATTACTCGCCCTGCTTCAAGCTAAAAACCAACAGTTATGGATAAACCAGGGTATAACGCGCCTGCGCGTATACTTTCCCTGCAGTGGTGGCACCTGTTGCGTAGTAACCTCCATAGTAACGCATGGTTGCCTTGCCGCTATTGACGGTGAACTCTTGACCCATTTCGCCCAGTTTCAGGGGCTGTTCATCAGAGTTGTACAGACGAACCTCTACATTTGTCGCCTTCGTCGCGCTTCCAGTGAATTGGTTAGTCAGGTTACCAGTAACGCTATCCACGCCACTTGAGCCGATCGCTTCGAAGTGCGCTGCCACTTTGCTGATACCCTGCGGGCAACCTTCAACATTCAGGTCGAAACCTTTTGAACCTGCGGTCGCACCGGCCGTCTTCAACGTCTGAACGGATACTGTCGGCAACTGTACCTGACGGTCAATAGAGTCGCTGGCGATAGAGCAGGTTTCCGTAATTAATTCACCATTAAAGGTTACAGTGCCCTGAGTTTCAGCCAGCACCGAAGCCGATGTAGCCGCCAACGCCATTGCGCACAGTGTCAGTTTTACATTACGCATGTGATAATCCCTTATATGCTTATTATTAAACGTTAAGTAAAAGGAGACTGCTATCATCTCCATTTATGCCCTGTTTTCTTAACAGTTAGTCTGTTGCCATTTCCTCCGTGTTTCTAATAATTTCGATATCCTTGCTATGTGACAGGACTACATGCATAGCAAAATTTTTATTTTTAGAAAAATTTTCCCCTGCCATATTGAGAACAGCCCTGCCGATTTCAGGAAGAATATTTTTCTCAATAAACCTAATCAGCATTCTTGCACCTGTTTCTGCTACTGGACATTGTTCTACAATATGCTGAACCAACTCATCACTAAACGTTAACGCAATGTCATGATTGGCCTTCGCGCGTGCTGCGATACGACTCAAATGAATATTGACAATATGTTGCAATGAAGAAATAGATAACGGCAAATAAGGTATCACCGTCACCCGCCCTAAAAATGCTGCCGGAAATACTTTTAACAATGAAGGCTGTAATATCGTTAATAAGCTCTCTTCATCCGGCATGGTTTCAGGATCGGCACAAGCACTGCTAATAATATCGCTGCCAGTATTACTGGTAAGCAGAATAATGGTATTACGGAAGTCTATCTGCCTGCCTTCGCCATCTTCCATCGTTCCTTTATCAAAGACCTGGAAAAACAGTTCATGAACATCCGGATGTGCTTTTTCCACTTCATCCAGCAAAATCACACTATAAGGTTTACGGCGTACCGCCTCGGTTAAAACACCACCTTCACCGTAACCTACATAACCCGGTGGAGAACCTTTCAGTGAAGAAACCGTATGCGCTTCCTGATATTCACTCATGTTGATGGTGATAAGATTCTGTTCGCCGCCATAAAGCTGACCTGCAATCGCCAGCGCGGTTTCGGTTTTACCAACGCCGGATGGTCCCGCCAGCAAAAAGACGCCAAACGGTTTTTGCGGGTCGGCAAGGCCAGCACGCGCAGTCTGAATATTCTTACTTAGGCACGTCAATGCATACGGCTGGCCAATGACCCGTTCTGACAGGCGCTGCGGCAGCTCCATGACTGTGCTGACATCATCTTTCAGTACCTGTCCTACAGGTATACCCGTCCAGTTAGCCACAATTGAGGCGACGACTGCGGCATTCACCTCCGCCTGAACCAGCGGCTGTTCGCCGCGTATCTCGCTCAGTGCCGCCTCCAGTTGGTTAAGTCGAGCCTGTAAAGAGGCCACGGTCTCTTGCTCTGGTACGCCTGACTCTTCTTTCGTAGCGGACAGAAGTTGCTGACGCGTATCGTTAATGCTGGCAACCAGTTCAGACTCTTGCGTCCAACGGCGATCGAGAATTTTCGCCTCTTCCGCATGTTCCGTAATCATGCTCTGGATTGGCGTAAGACGCTGCTCGTCTTCTTTTCCGAAATCAATCGCCTTTTCAAGGAGCGACAGTTCAGCCTGTGCGGACTGGCTGCGGAATTTCAGTATTTGCAGCTCCGTCGGAGGCGTGTGCTGTGCCACCGCTACCCTGGCACAGGCAGTATCCAGCAGGCTTATCGCTTTATCAGGCAATTGACGAGCAGGAATATAGCGATGGGAAAGCCGGACAGCAGCCCGGACGGCCTCATCCATGATCCAGACGCCGTGATGTTTCTCAAGAACCGGCAGCAAACCACGCACCATTGCGATAGCCAACTCTTCCGAAGGTTCTTCTACCTGCAGCACCTGAAAGCGGCGGGTCAACGCCGGATCTTTTTCAATATGGCGTTTGAATTCACTCCAGGTCGTCGCGCCGATGGTGCGCAATTGACCACGCGCCAGCATGGGTTTCATCAGGTTCGCCGCATCGCCCGTTCCGGCATTGCCGCCCGCACCCACTAACGTATGAATTTCATCAATAAACAGAATTACCGGTTCTGCGGAGCCGACGGCCTCTTCCAGGACTGACTTGAGGCGCGCCTCAAATTCACCTTTCATACTGGCGCCCGCCGAGAGCGCCACCACATCAAGCGTCAACAAACGAACTTTCTGCAGAGAGGGGGGAACCTCGCCTGCCGCGATAGCCAACGCCAGACCTTCGACTACAGCGGTCTTACCTACCCCGGCCTCCCCCGTCAGTAATGGATTGTTCTGCCGACGACGCAACAGGATATCCACCATGGTATTGATCTCTTTATCGCGTCCCAGTACGGGATCGATTTTTCCTTCCCGCGCCAGTGCGGTGAGATCTGTCGAAAATTGGGCCAACCCCCCCCCATTCAGGGGCGATCCCATGGCATTACTGGCCTCGCCGGGAATCCCCGCTTCGCCAGTTATCACCGCATCGCCTGCCAGGTCGCTTTGTTCTGCAGAATCGCGAACGATATAGCCAAGGTCTTTATTTAATGGTTCCAGCGGGATTTTTTCAAATAAAGGAGAAATAGCGAAAAGCGCGCGACGTAATTCCATTGTGGTAAGCATTGCCATCAACAAATGGCTGCTGCGAATGCAACCAGCGTGGCATTCAAGGCTGGCGAATACCCAAGAGCGTTCAATCGCTAATTCTATATGATAAGAAAAATCAGATATAGAACTGGCTCCCGTTGGCAGACGAGTTAATGCCTGCGCAAAATCGCGTTCCAGCATTTCAGCATCAATGTCGAAATATCGAATAATATGCTTAATATCACTGTCTTGCTGCTGATATAACTGATTTAACCAATGCACCAGCTCAACATAAGGATTGCCACGTAATTTACACAGTGTTGTTGCACTTTCTACACTTTTAAACAAGATAGTGTTGAGCTTGCTAAATAGATTTTTTCTGGTTATTGCCACAATAAAATCCGCCCTGATTTAATCCGAAATTTGATTGCCGTGCTCATCCACTTTCCCTCCTGGGCAAGAGATAAGAACACCCTACTTTTTATATATTCGTCAATAAGATTTACAACTCAACTGCCAAGTCAACCATTAATCATTTTATTTATTCCTGTTAGGCATTCTATTTATTTGGCTGGT
The DNA here is from genome assembly GCF_050113845.1 of Pantoea sp. FN0305. Lineage (NCBI taxonomy): Bacteria > Pseudomonadati > Pseudomonadota > Gammaproteobacteria > Enterobacterales > Erwiniaceae > Pantoea > Pantoea sp. FN0305. The sequence goes on from NZ_JBNJSN010000006.1 coordinate 206,265, forward strand.
AAATAAAACCCCTCAACAAAGAAATTGTGGCTTTTAAGAATTTAGCCCGAGAAACATTCCTATCATTTGACCGGCAAAGAATTCTTTTTCAAAACAAAAATATTTCTTTTTCAGAATACAGCCCGAGAGACATTCCTAAATTAACAAAAACAATTAATATGCAAAGCAAAAAAATACTTTTTACTTTTAGAATGATGTTAATAAAGAGAGGAAAAGGAGTTCGACGAGAACCGCATGATATTCCTGCTTCTCCTGCTTCTAAGCATTACCGTTAGTTAGATTTACCTTGCCGATAATTACAGGATGCCAAGTGGAACACAACTTTCTGGATTACTACAATCGGGAACTGACTTTCATCAGGGAAATGGCACACGAGTTTGCTGCCCGCCACCCTAAGATTGCCGGGCGCCTGGGAATGAACGGCATTGAAATTGCCGATCCTTATGTTGAACGTTTAATAGAAGCTTTTTGCTTTTTATCTGCCAGGACGCAGATAAAGCTCGATGCTGAATTCCCTAAATTTACCCAGCGCTTGCTTGATATCGTCTATCCCAACTATAACTCGCCAACACCTTCAATGGGGGTCGTGCAACTAAAGCCGGATCTGAGTGAAGGCGATTTAACGCATGGCTATCTCATTCCTAAACAGAGTGCGTTTTACAGCCAAATCCTGCCCGGTGAAATGACTCGCTGCGAATTTAGAAATAACCAGGATGTGACATTATGGCCGCTGGAACTTACAGAAGTCAGACTAACCTCGGTTCCCCCCGATATTCCTGACCTTGAACACTATCGTATCAAGCGCCATCAGTTAAAAGGCGCACTACGCATGAAATTGAAACTACAGGGCGATTTGGTTTTCTCCAGCCTGAAAGGACTGGATGAACTTCCTGTTTATATTCAGGGAGATGAACGCATTGTTTCACATACCTTTGAGCTGCTTCACGGCAGCCATATTGCAACAGTAGTACGTAGCGGAGAACAAAATAAGCCACGGCACCATGTCATCAGCCATCAACCGCTAAAATTCGAAGGTCTGGCGCCTGATCAAAGCCTGTTACCGCTGCAATGGAATATGTTTCACGGTCATACATTAATTCAGGAATATATTGCATGCCGTGCGCGTTTTTACTTTTTTTCTCTCACTCAGCTCTCCGCTGCGCTGGAACAAAACAATACTAACGAAGTAGAAGTCATTATTCTCCTAACTAAATTGCCGCAGGATCTTACTGTTCATCTCGACGCTTCACGTTTTTTACTTTTTTGTACTCCGGTCATTAACCTGTTTCCGAAACGGGTGGACCGCATTGAGATCAACCGGGCATTGAATTATTTCCATATCATTCCCGATCGCAGCCGCTCACTCGACTATGAAGTTTTTTCCGTAAACAAAGTAGTGGGTCTGCAGGCGGAAACCAGCGAAGAGTTAATATTTAATCCGCTTTATCAAACTCGTCATAGCGATATGGGCAATTTTGGGCGTTACTTCTCTGTTAAGCGAGAGATGCGCGCTAAAGAGACCACCGGCCGCAAATATGACACCCGAACACCTTACAGCGGCACCGAAATTTTCATCTCGCTGGTCGACCAGCAAGAAGCGCCCTATAGCGAACATATTCGCTACCTGTTGGTCGATGCGATGGTCACTAATCGCGATTTGCCTCGTCTTCTCACCAATACCGGCAACTTCGATCTCACCATGTCGGATTCCGTCCCTATTCATGGCGCGCGCTTTGTCAGCGCGCCCAGCGCTCCACAACCTCCATTATCTGTGGGTGAGTCCGCATGGAGGCTGATCCGCCAGCTGAGCTTTAACTATCTGCCGCTCTCGGATATGGAACACGCTCAGGGCGGCGAGTCGCTGCGCAATATGCTAAGGCTGTTCACCAGCGCCGCTGATCCTGAACCCATTGAGCAAATTAACAGCCTGGTAGGATGCCAGACCAAGCCAGTCGTACGCCGCCTGGCGGACGATGGATTGCTGGTCTACGGACGCGGAGTAAACTGTAGCCTGACCGTGGACGAAGAGGGTTTCTCCGGCATAAGTCCCTATTTATTTGGCCTGGTGATGGAAAACTATCTGGCGCGCCATGCCTCCATTAACGTATTTACGGAAACTGAACTGCACTCCATGCAACGCGGATTGATCGCGCGCTGGAAAGCGCGCCCGGGCAGACGGGGGGCGTTATGACAAAACCTGATGGGCTGGAAGCCTGGTTTGATACTCAGGTTCCATGGGAGGCGGGTTTCATCAGCATCATGCGCGCAATGGCCGCCCGTACACCTGCTTTGCCACCGCCGGGTAAGGCCACGTTGCCTTCTCAGGAGCGCTTCCGCCTTGGGCAGGTAGCAAGCATGGTCTTCTCGCCGCGCGAGATAGCTGCCATCAGCCAACAGGATGACAAAATTAAGCTTCAGTTGTTCGGGTTGGGGGTTTGGGGCGCGCAAGGGGCGATGCCGCTTCATCTTTCTGAGCTGGCCTACTCACGCTATGAACAACACGACCACACGCTAATCGACTTCGTGGATATCTTCCATCATCGGGCGCTTAGCCTGTTCTATCGTGCCTGGTTTTTATCGCAGGATACTGCCTCGCTGGATCGTAAAGACGACGAACGTTTTTCATTTTATGTCGGTAGCCTGGTAGGGCTGGATCCAGCTGAACTGGCACCAGAACCGCTTCCGGTTCACGCCAGGCTGGCCTCTTCTGCGCATTTGGTTCGTGAAGCCCGTAATCCAGACGGCCTGCTGGGCGCTATGCAGTACTACTTCAACGTTCCTGTTCGAATGAAAGAGTTTGAGCTGCAATGGATTTTCCTGGACAGCAAAGATCAAACCGCGCTTGGCGATGACTGCTACGCATCTTTACTGGGCGACGGTGCGATCCTCGGCAACACCGTACTGGACAGGCAGCACAAATTCAAATTGTTAATGGGACCACTTTCCCTCTCTCAGTACATGCTTTTCAGCCCATGGGGTCGCGACCTGTCAGTACTTCGTGAACTGGTGCGCAGCTTTATCGGTTTCGAGTATGCCTGGGATGTCCAGTTAATACTGGCACCCGATCAAGTACCGCGCGCCACGCTCGATGGTAATCATCAGCTTGGTTACGCCAGTTGGCTAGAGAGGGAGACATGCGACTCGCCGGTTTACGGTATGAGCTTCGAACCGGAAACGTATCATCGCTAATAATCGCTCCGAATTAAGGATACCAACAACAGGGATAAAAAATAAAACGTGATGAATCATATACCAGTCCTGGCCTGTTCAGATTATTACCAGCATGTCATGCAGCCAGTCACAGAGGATGCCCCCTGCGGCGCAAGTCTGGATTACGATCCGGCATTTATCATGCTGCAATCCCAGATCCAACCAAAACTGGGAGCCGAATACGGCAGCTTCGTCGAAGCGGCGGAACCCATTAACTGGACGGAAATAGAGCAAAATTGCCTTGCCCTGCTGCAAAAAAGCAAGGATATCCGGCTGTTGGTTATCCTGATGCGCTGTCGATTACGTAAGATTGGCCTGCCTGCGCTGGCGGAGGGTACTGAAGTCCTCCACGCCTTGCTGAAGGCCTGGCCAGACGATCTCCATCCCCAATTGCTGGACGAGGGGGAGTTTGCCCCTATATTGCGAGCGAATGCATTCGCCGAACTGGAGGATATTCATGGTCTGCTGGCGGATTTACGTAACCAGCCGCTTCCACGAGCCGCTGGCCTGCAAATCAGCGTAAAGGAGTTTGAAAAGGCACACCAGGTTCCCCGGGAAGAAGGCGCTCTGCCAGAGACGGCCATCGCCGCATTAGTGCACGAATGGCATCTCAACGCACGAGACGCGATCCGCCCACTCACTCAGGCGCATTTCTTCTTACAGGAGATAAAAAAAGAGCTTGCCGCAACACTTCAGGATGAAGCGCCGGAACTGAACGTGCTGGAAAATATTCTTGCCATGTTTTCCAGTGAATTCGGCAGCACAGCGCCGGCGGCAGACCTCCCTGCAGATACCTTACCGGAAATCCCCGCACAGGAAGAACGTCCTGTTCCTGTAATCAATGCCGCACCGCTTTCCGTTGAAGCCCCAGCGGTTAGTGGCGAGCGCCCTTCGGCGTCGCCGGAAGTCCGCAAGGGCATTAACAACCGCACCGATGCGCTGCACCGACTGCAAGAAGTTCGCAGCTGGTTCGCAATGACCGAACCCAGTAGCCCGCTCATTCCGGTTTTGAGGTACGCAGAGGAGAGCATTGGGAAAAATTTCGCCGAACTCTTAAAGATGTATCCCCCTGAAATCGTCGCCATTCTGAGTCAAGAGAAGGAATAAAAGATGTTAAGGATCGCTATCGCTCTGCTTTCCACGATATTGATATCGCCTGGCGCCTGGGCCGTCTGTACGCTTGCGCGCGGCCAGCCGACGCCGCTCGCTATCAGCTCACAGGTGATTACCCTATCCGCCGATCAGGAGATCGATACCTCGAAGGAGTTCGCTCAGTACGACAGCACGGTGCTGGGAGTCGGTGTTGGCTTCAACAAGTGTGATGCAAATACAGAATATGGAAAGCGCGCGGTAAATCTGTTGGGCCAGGATCCGAGCACGAGGATCTATCAGACCAATATTCCCGGTATTGGCGTTAAGCTGTTATTCAGCAATGGTGAGGCCTTTGGTAACTTCCCGTCCACCAGCTACCTGAAATTTTCTCCTGTAAAGGATAAGAATACGGGGGAATGGGTGATACCAACAACCGGTACGCTGGATGTTGGAGCGGGATCGTTCTACCGCATCCAGTTTTTTAAAACCGGCAGAATACGCCTGAATAGCCCAACGGGCGATACCGTATTGCCCGCAGGGCTAATTGGCTATAACTATATAATGAGTGCCAATCCAGCCAATTTCACTGTCAAACTAAATATTGGCGGGATGAAAATAGTCAGCACCCCGGCGTGTACTACCGATAATGCCAAAACCATCGATTTTAATACCGTGACGCCCACGCTGTTAAGCGCAGGCGTGACCCGCAATATGGATTTCGCCATTGTGTGTAAGAGCGACTATGGCACCTATTCAGCCAAAGCCTCAATAATCACCGATACCCCCTCTTCAGACGGCAGCTATATCCGGGTCGAAGATGCGGCCGGCAATAAAGACAGGCTGAGGATCCGCATCACCAACGGTAATAACCAGTTGATGAAAGTCGACGGCACCACTTACGAGCAAAAGAGCAATATCACCAGCCAGGGGCCCGCCGAATTCTCATGGAAAGCCACGTTAATTCCAGGCAATACCGCCACGCCCGCTGGTGGCATTTTCACAGCAAAAGCAGAAATCATTTTTGATATTCAGTAAACGGAATAATTAATGGATCAGGGAAATATGGATAACCCAGCGACAATTTTTATCAGCATCGCCAGCTATCGCGATCCGGAACTGTTGCCGACCCTCAGGGATATGCTGCGCCATGCTGCGCATCCGGAAAATCTGCATATTGCGATTTGCTGGCAAGACAACGAAATGCCAGAGGTTTTCGAACAGGCCGGGTTTACGCCACAGGGAGGCCGGGTCGTCGAAGGACGCGAAGTATTGATGTTTCGCTATAACCAGGCCCGCATTGATGTTATCAGCGTCCACTATTATACCAGCCAGGGGGCATGCTGGGCGCGCAGCCTGGCGGAAACGCTGTTCGAAAATGAGCATTATTTCCTGCAGATAGACTCTCACTGCCGCTTTATTCCTGACTGGGATAACGAAATGACAGTCATGCTGCGACAACTACAGACGACGTCCCCCCGCCCGATAATCTCCTCTTATCCCCCGGCTTACAAGCCAGGGGACGACGAAGAGGCCAGTAAAAAGACCTATGTTAGCCGTTTGATTTTCCGTGAATACGACACGCAAGGCATTCCGATGTTTAGCTCTACGCCGTTTCAAGCCGAGGTACCGGTACGCGGCAGCTATCTGGCTGGCGGATTCATCTTCACTCTCGGCGATTTTGTAAAGACGGTACCCAACGATCCACAGATATTCTTCGCTGGAGAAGAGATAGCCATGGCGGTCCGTGCCTTCACTCACGGCTACGACGTTTATCATCCCCATAAGCCGCTGCTCTGGCATTACTATCAGCGTAAAGAACACAGCAAAGTCTGGGGCGATCACAATAATCAGGCGAAGGATCAGGGCAAAGTCGAAAAAGCGTGGTGGGAAAGAGACCTGATTGCGAAAAAAAGGGTCAGGACCTTGTTAGGACTGGAAGAGAAAGAATCTGTCGCCAGCCTCGCCCCTTACACGTTAGGCAATCAGAGAACCCTGCGACAGTTTGAATATCAGGCTGGTATCTGCCTGCAAAAAAGCACGGTTTTGCCTGAAGTCCTGGATAGCGAAAAAATTAACTTTTTTGCGACACCGCCAGCCGACGAAACGGAATGGCTTAACCGGCAGTTCGCCTACTACAAAAAATCCATCACGCTGAACGCATCAGATTATGAGACCGATGAAACCAGGATGAGCAATCTGCATCTCAGTGTTTATAACGCGCAGAATATCCTGCTGTATAAGCGCACGCTGGAACCCCAGGAGCTGGAAACGTTACGCACCGAATCGGCCGATAATCTCCCTACGCTTTTACTTGAGTTTAAAACCGCCAGCATTGACAGGCCTTCTGTTATTCGAATATGCCCGTGGTCAGATACCTCAGGCTGGGGCAACGTCACGGAGAAAGCATGGTGAAAAGCGAAACCCTTTTTTGCAGGCTGACGGGCATCGATACACTTCTCTCCTTTGACGGGATCATTCCTTCCGCTGCGGACTTTCAGCTCAGGCTGATCTCGCTCATCGAACAATTTAATAAGGCGCTGCTGACGGAAGACCAAACACAGGCAGAGAGTGAATCGCTCTGCCGCGCGCTATGTTGTTATTTCGATAAACGGCTCACCAGTAATGAGCAACATAACTCTCTTTCCTGGCAACGTTATTCACTGGTGCATTACTTTTACGGTTACACCGAAAGTCAAGAAAACCTCACGCTCTCCGCCCAGCTTGACGCTCTGCTCAACACTGACAGCGAAGTGATATTTCGCTACGCGTGGAAGCTTTTAATGCTGCTGATACAAATGGAAGGGCGAACTGAAAAGCTCATTACGCTACGTACTGCCTGGCGGGCTCGCTATTTTTCGCGCGCGCGCGCTCCATTACGCTCATCGGCAGGAGAACCGGCGTCGTGGATCGTACAACACGGCGATGCAGGGTCCCCCCGATTGATGGTCTTTATTATTGGGCCGTTCGCCGGTAAGTGGTTTAGCCAGGCCAATCTCTCCTCCAGTAGCGACAACAGTATCGTCTGGGTTGTTGCTGAACACGTCAGCACGCTGATCGGCCGACTGGAGCATGTAAAAAAAAGCCACGGCACGGTGACAACGCTGGCCTTCTTTCCGCTACTGGCAGATGGTTTCGAAAACAGCAGCGTCATGATTGAACAAATCACGGCGTGGCAACACGCTTTTTCATCAAACCGATTGCCGGAGCATTTACCTTGTCTGCTTGGGCTTTATACACGGCTAAGCCAGCAGCGCTATCCTCATGATCCAGACAGCGCTATCTGGACAGGCGGACTAACGGTGTCGCCTGACTGCCACCTCAAGCTGGAATCGCGTCTTGTTAACCTGATTACCGAGCTTGACGCCCGCGATGACGGCAGCGATCTCTACGCTATTCAGCGCCATGCCCTGGCCTGCACACTCATCGCCTGGTTGGCGGAAAAGCGAATCATGAGTGTGTTGCAAAACCTGTTCGACAGCACGCAAATCGATCTGGTGGGCGTTCTCCTTGCCGATTATGGACAAGGATTCACTCGCCATGGCGCCTGGTCGCTCTGGCTCGCGGAGAAATATGGGATCCTGCCGGGTTTGTCGACATGCATTGCCATGCCGCCGCTACCTGCAATTCCGTTGCTACCGCTCATCGAACAGGAACAAGAACCAGAAGCTGCGCCTGAACGTCCACCAGCGATCGCACTATCGCCGGTCCGCAGAAAGTGGCCCGGTATTGTCGCGCTACTGGCGATCCTTATCTGCCTGACGACGGTTTTTTATTACTACGGCAAGCGGAACATCGACGAAATTCAGAGTTACCTCAGCCGGATAACGCCGTTAAAAACGTTAATGAGGGAGCATGAAGAGAGTGCTGACGCGGCCTTATTCACCCTTTCCGGCACAGTGCCGCTGTTTGAAAGCGGCAGCAGCAATTTGAGGCCGGGCAGTGAAGAAATACTGGCGGGGCTGGTTCCCAAAATAAAGGGCGCGACGCAACAGAAGTACCTCATCATCGGTCACTCGGACAATACCGGATCCGCCGCCATAAACCTGTCGTTATCAACCGAACGCGCCAGGAAGATTCGGGACTGGCTGACAGAACAGACCGGTTTGCCGGCCAGCCATTTTATCATTGAAGGCGCGGGTAACTCCCGTCCAGTAGCCAGTAACGATACCCAGGAAGGACGCGCACAGAACCGCCGCGTTGAAATCATTCCGCTACCTGTACAACACCATTAAGGAATAAGAGAGAGTCACCTATGAGCAAAAAACCTGTGACCTATCCGCTTAACGAAGGGAGTTTCATGACATTCGACCCACAGGAGGATCAGTCAATTAATATCCTTCGCTTTATGGACGATGATCATAATGCCTATAATATTTTGATTAACCGCGCCACGCTGGAACAGGATCAGACAGTAGATGATTTTTGCGAAAAGCAATGGGATAAAATGAAACGATTTGTCCCTGGTTTTGAGGTGGAGGGGAAAAACCTGAAACATGAGATTGGCCCAGCAAAGCTGCCTGTGCTGCAAACCGCCAATAAATTTCTTGAAGATGGTGCGTGGGTTCGGCAGGTATCGTCAATTGTGACGCTACCCTGGCATCCGCGGCTTAATCCGCACTCACGTAAACTGATTGTGTTCACTCTGGCTGCCAATAATGATTTCACCGAAGCGCAGCGTAAACACTATGTTCGCATTATTAATAGCTTTATTCCGGCTGACGCCCCTCTTGCTGTGGAAAGCTAACGCAGCCCTGTTGTAACAATCCCGCCTCTAAAACCAGAATTTCGACCGAAATTCTGGTTTGTCTGGTTCCTGGCGAAGCGATTGTTCGCGGGAAGTTTTTATATTTATCACTTGCAATCACGCTTTCCGCCTGAAATTTCCCGCCGCGATATCAGGCCCGCGTTATAAGCCGAACGCGAAATTATCATTACGCACCGGCATGCCCTGCATGAGGATATTGTGCCGGGCAGTCTATGGCTGAGGCTCTGTTTTCACAGCCATCGTCGCTGTTTCAGCCTTTTTATTAGCAATGTTAATTATCACTACGTGGCACAGCCGGGTTTGGCGCGTTATCGGGGACCGAGCTACAAATGGTCTATCTTGTCCGCTGCCGCCCTGAGTGGCTGGAGGGCCATTTTTATCTTCCGATCAGCGCTCATTTATTAGTTGGCGTTCTACTCGCCTCATGAAGAATAAATAACGTTTTTTTCCTTACCGCCGCCGTTTATTCCGGCGTGGCCTCTCACTATGCGGTTAATCGTTATCCGGTGGCGGAAATAGCGCGTTTTTTTTCGCCATAAGTCGATTCTCGTGGCTATTTTTTGCCCCAGCATCAGGATCAGCTGCTATATAAAAAGCAGCGGATCATAATTCCTGCCAAAAAAATCGAAACTTGTAACGCTTATTCATATAAAATTTAACGCATCAGGAACATTTAGCTCACAGAAGAGCGCTATCAGGAACACTGAACACCCGTACTTTATCTGCTGGTATACAACCAGGCTGGTTGTTTACTTAGGTTTATGGCAACACTCAAGAGGACTAAATTATGGGGAAAGACTCCTCATCATCTTTACGCGTGATACGGCTTCTCACCGTATTATTCGCTGTGCTTTGCGGCGCGTATTTGCTGATTGGCGGGCTTTGGCTCTCCACAATAGGTGGTAGCTGGTACTACGTTATTAGCGGTATTGCGATGCTGGTAACGGCCTTTCTGTTATATCGTCGTCACAGCGCCGCGCTGGTGGTCTACGCACTGCTGCTGCTGGGTACGGTAGCCTGGTCAGTATGGGAAGCCGGTTTCGACTTCTGGGCCCTGGCACCGCGTACCGACGTTTGGGTTATTTTTGGCATCTGGCTGCTGTTGCCGTTTGTATATCGCGGCATTACGCCGTCTCACGGTAGCAAAGCAGGCGCTTCTCTGATGGGTCTGAGCCTGGCTGTCAGCGTTATTGTGCTGGCGTGGGCTGTGTTTAACGATCCGCAGGAGATCAACGGCACCCTGCCAGCCTCCGCACAAACTGCACCGGCTGCGGCTGATACCTCGATCCCACCGGGCGACTGGCCGGCCTATGGCCGCGATCAGGCAGGTACCCGTTATTCTCCGCTGACCCAAATCAACGAGAAGAACGTAAAAGATCTGCAGGTAGCCTGGACCTTCCGTACCGGCGACCTGAAAACGCCGAACGATCCGGGTGAAATCACCAATGAAGTGACGCCGATTAAAATCCGCGACACCCTTTACCTGTGTACTGCACACCAGATTCTGTTTGCTCTGGATGCAACAACCGGTAAAGAGAAATGGAAATTTGATCCAGGTTTGAAGTCAAACCCAACTTTCCAGCACATCACCTGCCGTGGCGTTTCTTATCATGAAGCTCCTGCTGCTGCTGCTGCTGCGGGTACTGCCGCGCCGGCACTTTGCGCACGCCGCATTATCCTGCCGGTAAACGACGGTCGTCTGTTCGCGCTGGATGCTGAAACTGGCAAACGCTGCCCGGACTTCGCTAACAACGGCGAGCTGGATCTGCAGCACAAACAGTCAGTCTCCACGCCGGGTTCCTATGAGCCAACCTCTCCGCCGGTTATCACTGATAAAGTCATTGTGGTCGCAGGCGCGGTAACCGATAACTACTCCACGCATGAAGCGTCAGGCGTTATCCGCGGCTTTGATGTGAATACCGGCGCGCTGCTTTGGGTGTTCGATCCGGGCGCGAAAGATCCAAATGCCATCCCGGCAGACGGTAAAACCTTCGTACCGAACTCACCTAACTCCTGGGCGCCTGCGGTTTATGACGCCAAACTGGATCTGGTTTACCTGCCGATGGGCGTCTCCACGCCGGATATCTGGGGTGGTCACCGTACGCCGGAACAGGAGCGTTACGCCAACACCGTTCTGGCTCTGAACGCCACGACCGGTAAGCTGGCATGGTCTTATCAGACCGTTCACCATGACCTGTGGGATATGGATCTGCCGTCCCAGCCGACGCTGGCTGACATTACCGATAAAGATGGCAATACCGTCCCGGTTATTTACGCGCCTGCCAAGACCGGTAACATCTTTGTGCTGGATCGCCGCAACGGTAAGCTGGTTGTGCCTGCGCCGGAAACCCCGGTTCCGCAAGGTCCGGCGAAAGGCGATCGCCTGTCGCCAACCCAGCCTTACTCAGAGCTGACGTTCCGTCCGAAAGATAACCTGTCGGGCAAAGATATGTGGGGCGCCACCATGTTCGATCAGCTGGTGTGCCGCGTTATCTTCCATCGTCTGCGCTATGAAGGCCCGTTCACGCCGCCGTCTGAACAGGGTACCCTGGTATTCCCGGGCAACCTTGGCATGTTTGAATGGGGTGGTATCGCCGTGGATCCTAACCGTCAGATCGCGATTGCTAACCCAATGGCGCTGCCGTTTGTTTCTAAGCTGATTCCACGTGGTCCAGGTAACCCGATGGAGCCGCCAGCCGATGCGAAAGGCGGTTCAGGCACCGAAACCGGTATTCAGCCGCAGTATGGGGTACCTTTTGGTGTGGAACTGAATCCGTTCCTTTCTCCGATTGGTCTGCCGTGCAAACAGCCAGCCTGGGGTTATATCTCTGCGCTGGATCTGAAAACCAACGAAGTGGTGTGGAAAAAACGTATCGGTACCGTTCGCGACAGCTCGCCGGTTCCTCTGCCGTTCAAAATGGGTATGCCGATGTTGGGTGGCCCGGTAACCACGGCAGGTCACGTATTCTTTATCGCTGCGACAGCGGATAACTACCTGCGCGCTTTCAGCACCAATACCGGTGAAAAATTGTGGGAAGGCCGTCTGCCGGCGGGTGGTCAGGCAACGCCGATGACCTATGAAGCCAACGGCAAACAGTACGTGGTGATTTCTGCTGGTGGCCACGGCTCTTTTGGCACCAAACTGGGTGATTACATCATTGCCTACGCGCTGCCGGATCAGAAATAATCTGACCCGCAACGCTGACAAAACCCCGGCCTGACGCCGGGGTTTTTTTATGCCTGCGGATCGCCAGAAAAGCCATAGCAACCTATAGCGCGCCGCGCACGATACAGCGTCGACCAAAATTAACTGGCGCAATAATGCTGAGATTACCGGCGGGCTGTTGATGATAATCGCGAATAAACGCATCGGCCTCCTGCACTTCCTGCAGGGCGCGGGCGCAAAATTGATACCAGGCGCGCCCCACTTCGGTGACCACCATGCGTCGGGTTGTCCGCTCCAGTAGCTTAACGCCCAGCCGGATTTCCAGTTGCGCAATCTCTTTGCTGATAAAAGATTTTGACAGGCCAAGGCTATTCGCCGCCTCGGTGAAACTCTGGGTTTCCACTACACGGGCAAAAACCATCATTGCGGTAATATTTTCAAGCGGTTGCATAAGGTTCCCCGTCAGCATGTGACGGACAGCCTGACAAAAAGAAGGGGAAAATACCAGTGGGAAAAAACAAGTAAAACTGAGCCGCCCGCAGGCGGCTCAGGAGAGGCTTACTGTTTCGGCGTAAGGTTTTGCGCGTCGTCAGTTAACTGCTGCGAGCCCAGTTCTGCACCGGTGGTAGGATCAATATCCGGGTTAGAACGGGTGCGCAACGCCATGCTTTCAAGCATGGCTTTTTCCTGCTCCGACAGCATCACTGATGCCAGACCGTCGCCGCCGTCAACCGCCGGCTGAGGATTCGCGACGTAATCAAAGTTCTCATCCGAGTTCCAGCTACCGCGTACATCACCGCCTTCAGACATATTGAAGTAAGTGTTGGCATACTTCTCAATCGGCGGCAGTTTGCCTGGCGGGAAGTTGTTACGAATCGAATAGAGCGCTTTCTCAAAAGAGATCTGGTGCGCGACTTCGCGCGTCATCAGGAAGCCCAGCGCATCTTTTACGCCTGGATCATCCGTCAGGTTAATCAGTCGTTCGTAGATGATTTTTGCACGCGCTTCTGCGGCGATATTGGAGCGCAGATCGGCGGTGACTTCGCCGATGGTATCAATATAGGCTGCGGTCCAGGGTACGCCAGCAGAGTTTGTCAGCGGCGGCCCACCACCGTACAACAATGCGGTGGTATGACTATCGTTACCGTTGCCGGTTAATGAACGATAAAGCTCAGCTTCCTGTTCGGTTCCTTCAGCCAGCGCGCCTTTTGCGCCTTTGTTCAGCATCCCTACCAGAGAACCGATAATCTCAAGATGGCTCAGCTCTTCCGTTGCGATATCCAGCAGCATATCTTTACGTCCGGCATCGTCATCGCCCAGACCCTGGGTAAAATAACGGCAGGCGGCGGCAAGTTCACCCTGCGGACCACCAAACTGCTCAAGCAGCAGATTTGCCAACCCTGGGTTAGGTTCAGCCACACGTACCGTGTACTGCAATTGTTTGACATGTCTAAACATTGCTCACTCCTCTATAGAGGTTGCCAACGCTGGCAACCTCAATGCAGTGAAATGCCATTGCTGGCTTTGATATTATTTTTTTGCTTCGGTATCTGGCTGTGCAGAACGCACCATGAACTGCTCGGTAACATCAGGCAGATGGTTCAGTGCCCAGTCAGCCATTGCTTTTTCCTGCTCGCGGATTTGCTCAAATACGCGTGCACCCTCGCTATCGCCAGCCAGTTCAGCGGCGGCAATCAGAGAGGTGTAGCAGGCAATTTCAAACTGTTCGAAGACGTAGCCGCTGATTGCGCCTTTCACGACTTCATCGGAAGCAAACATACCGCCCATCGCCTGGCCCATCGCCGCCACTTTCCCCATCATGTCTTTCATGGTAGAGCTGGAGGTATCCTGACGATCGATAACCTGTTGCAGCATTTGCTGCTGCTGACGTGTTTCTTCGATATGTTGCTGAAGACGTGCTTTAAGATCGGGATAATGCTCCAGGCGCGAAGACATTTTTTCCAGCATTTCTTCTGCTTGTTTTTCCATTGCATGCGCGTCACGCAGCCAGCTGAGATAGTTTTCCTGATAAGTCATACTTTCACCTCGTGATAAGTGAGTCAGAAAATAAGCCCAACGTAATCAACAAACGCAACGTCAGAATTATCTCTTTCATATTGTTCACCGATAAAAGTTCGGCGAACCTTAAAATCCATACTTAAAAAGCGTAGGCAGCGAAACAGCAATTAACAACCCTAACGCAAAAAAAATTTGCGTTATGTTTTTGTTAATGCGCTATAAAGCAGAAACGGGTGATATTCAGATTAGTGCTATAAATAGAGATACGGAAATGAGAAACCCCCGACAGTTATACAAAACGTGTCGGGGGTTGAAAACGATGGGATCAGCCAGCTAATCGGTTAGCTGCCAGAGGGACGTCCACCGCCGTGGCTGTTTTGGCCGCCTTTTTTACCAGCTTCGGAAGCTTTTTCACGGTCATTTTTGAAATTACCCCCGCTATGCTGACCGCCTTTTTTACCGGCTTCTGATGCTTTCTCACGATCTTCTGCGAAATTACCAGGATTGCCACGATGTTCAGTCATAGTATTCCTCCTCGTTATTTCATAAATAATATTCTTATCCACTACCTGGGTAATGGAAAAGAATATTCGCGACTACGGGTATAAATTTAGCTAACGCGTTGAGGAACGCAAATGATAAACGCAGCGGTAATAAATGATTGAAAAGAAAAAGAACGGCCCTGTAAACCTTCAGATTTGAAAGATTTAATTACAATCGGATGCAAATATTAAATAAACGCAGGGTTATTAACAGGCGAAGCGGTAATAAGCATTAACTCTGCTGTGATTTTATGGGAGATAAATAAACGATAAGGTAATTACCGTGCAGGCCAGTCTTTACTGACCTGAGTTATTCACGGCACTTTTGACGGAATTCGCCAGGCGTCATGCCATAGTGACGAACAAAGGTTTTGTGGAAAGTATCATGGGAAGAAAAACCATGCTGTACCGCAACATATTCAATGGTGACATTCGCCTCTAACAGCATGCGAGCTGAGGCAACCAAACGCTTTTCGCGGCAGAACGCTGCCAGGGTTTTCCCGGTTACCGCATGAAAGTAACGCTGAAGATACCATTTTGAATAACCCGTTTTTTCAGCGCAGTCATCTACGGTAATGCGTCGATGTGGATTGCTTTCAATCCAGCGCATCAGTTCACGAATAACGCCATAGGTGAACATCTTTTCACTTGCCGCGCTTACGCTCATGTTTCTCTCCCTTTACCGTGCGGACGCATCTGGCTGCAACTCCAGCCGAATAAGGTGAAGCAAATTGCACCGCAGCACCTCTTCATCACCATCAATGACGCCGTGCATGGCCAGTAAATCCTGCCCCAGAACCAGCGCGATCAAACGCCAGGCGGTAGCAGACGCCATATCATGGCAACGCAAATGGTTATTTTCGATGACACTACTGAGCATGCTGTGCCACTGATTCAGCGCATAGACAAAGATTTCGTGCAGTGCGCGATCCTGATGCGCCAGCACCGACACTTCACGCCAGATTTCTATATCGCGCGTTTTTTTATCACAGGTACCCAGCAGCGCGAGTACGGCGTCGATACCGCTTGATGCTTCGCTGGCTGCTTTATGTTCCGCCGATTTCTCATGCACAATAGCCAGGAATGCCTGACACTTTAGCTGACTTAACGAAGCGAAATGACGGTTGATATGCCCTACAGCTGCCCCGCTCTCTTGCGCAACTTTGCGTGCAGTAACCGCAGCGTATCCTTCGCTTTTCATCACTTTTATGGCGGCATTCAGTAACAATTCTGCCCGCACGTCCGCTTTTAAGTATCCCATTCCTTTGTCCCGTAATGTTTAGCTGGCGGGCAGTGTGCCTCTTTTTGAACACATGTTCAATAATTTTCCTGAACATGCGTTCAAAACAATATGACATATCCTTACATATCCTTTACAGCAACAACATTACAGCTAATCGTTTGCGTAACATACGAAAGCGATTGCTTGCTATTGAAAAGGCGCTGTATGACGAAATTTTTAAACACACAACGTTTGTTCGTGATCTGCATCACAAAACAGCTGAATCAAAATGAAACAAACTTTGACAAACGTGAGCAATATCTATTTTCTATCCGCAGGATACAGGCAACCTATGCGGGCTGCCGCGACGTACCCGTACGTCCTCCCCGGAGTGGCATATAACAACACCTTTCCGTCCAGAAATGGGCACTGATTCGCGGCCTTCTCTGACTCAGCAGAGAGGCCATTAAGCATGTGGTAACCAATGAAAAATAAAATGTTGATGGCAGGCGCGCTGTTGGCAGCGTCATACAGCGTCACTTCTCAGGCGCAAACCAGCGATGCGACCTATGTCTCTGACTGGTGGCATCAGAGCGTTAACGTGGTGGGCAGCAACCACACCCGCTTCGGGCCGCATCTGAATAACGACGTCTATCTGGAATATGAAGCCTTTGCCCATAAAGACTGGTTTGATTTTTATGGCTACCTGGATATTCCTAATTTCTTCGGCGCGGCAAACAGCTATCAGCAAGGCATTTGGGACAACGGTTCGCCGCTGTTCCTGGAAATTGAACCACGCTTTTCTATTGATAAGCTGACCGGCACCGACCTGAGCTTCGGTCCTTTCAAAGAGTGGTATTTCGCCAATAACTACGTTTACGACATGGGCCGGGACAGCAACAGCCGTCAGAATACCTGGTATATGGGTCTGGGAACGGATATCGATACCCATACCAAACTGGGCCTGTCGCTTAACGTCTACGCCAAATATCAGTGGGAAAACTATGGTGCGGCGAATGAAAACAGCTGGGATGGTTACCGCTTCAAGGTGAAATACTTCCTGCCGATCACCACGCTGTGGGGCGGCAACCTGAGCTATATCGGCTTTACCAACTTCGACTGGGGCTCCGATCTGGCTGATAAAACGCCGGGTGCTACTCGCGCCAGTAACTCTATCGCCTCCAGCCATATCCTCGCGCTGGGCTACGATCACTGGCACTACTCGGTGGTGGCGCGTTACTTCCATAACGGCGGTCAGTGGGCGGATGGTGCCCATCCGAACTTCGGCGACGGTCCGTTTGAAGTGAAATCAACCGGCTGGGGTTACTATCTGGTTGTGGGTTATAACTTCTAATAGCAAGCAGGGCAGGAGTTAACCCCCGGCCCCGCCGCCTGAAGACAAAAAAGCCAGCCATCTTTACGGAGGCTGGCTTTTTGTTTACTTAGCCCAGCATTTCACGGACAAAGTTTTCAATCTCTTTATCCTGGCAGTTCTCAAAGAAACACTGCTGGAAACGCTGACCGCTGACCGCTGTTTTCACCAGTTCGGGATCGATCGCGCGCAGTGTATCAAGGTAGTTATCTTTCACCACTGCCGCTTTGACCTGATTAAGGATACCGGCGTTGCGCACCTGTGGCTCTTTACGCTCCGGCGGATAGCCCTGGCCTTTTTCGCCGCTAAAGGCTTTTTCAAAGATAAAGCGCAGGTTCAGCTCCGCACCCCAGCCGAAACCTTTGGCGAAAGGCAGCGCCAGCGCGTTACCGTTATTAATCTGGGCAAACAGATAGGCATCCGCCGGATCGATACAGTAACCACAGGCGACGCCCGGATGAATATTTAGCGACATCAGGGCACCCTGGCCAGTGCCACAGCCAGCAATAACAAAATCCACGGCTTTTGAATTCAGCAGAATGCTGGCCATAATACCCAGGTGAATATAGGTCAGATGATGATCCTGCTCATCGCTCATGCCCACGTTAAATACCGGATAATCCAGACCGTTAGCGACCTGCTGCAGTTCTTTTAGCACCACGGCGTTTTTTGCCGCCTGGCTGTTCTCCATCATCAGAGCAATTTTCATCGTTTATCCTCTTATTACCTGGCTGGTTATCTGCCGGTGGTATGCATTCATAATTATGAAACACCGTTTCATAATTTAATATTAGCTGTTTCTTATAAAGATCGCTTTAACTTTTTGCTGTGACGGTTTTCACATTTCTGGGTTCAGGCCCCTTTTTCACTTACTTTTTGCGCACCCGCGCGCATTTAGCTGCCGCCCGAAAAATTGTGTGATCTTTCTTACATTTTCTTCAGGCTACGCTCGGCAACCGCCACGAACCGGGTATGCTCTCCACAATGTGAAACAGCGTTTCATTTTCTATTAACCCCTGGCGGGAGGAAAAAGCTATGGCAAAGGGGAGTCGGTTACATCTGCCCTTCTATCGTTTTCAGGATGAGAAGACCGGTGCGGAAATGGTGCGCTTAACGCCGCCAGAGGTGTTATGCCACCGCAACTATTTCTACCAGAAGTGCTTTTTCAACGACGGCAGCAAGCTGCTGTTTGCCGGTGAGTTTGATGGTCATCGCAACTACTATCTGCTTGATTTAAAGCAGCAGCAGGCCACCCAGCTCACGGAAGGTGCTGGCGATAATACCTTTGGTGGCTTTCTCTCGCCCGACGATCGCTATCTTTTCTACGTTAAAAACGAGCGCCAGCTACGCCGTGTGGATCTGGACACGTATGAAGAGGTCACCATTTACACCGTGCCACAGGCGTGGGTAGGCTATGGCACCTGGGTTGCCAACAGCGAATGTACCAGTCTGGTCGGCATTGAAATCGATCGCGAAGACTGGGAACCGCTCAGCGACTGGCAGGTATTTAAAACCTTTTTTGAAAAAAATCCGCACTGCCGCCTGCTGCGCGTTGATTTACGCACCGGTGAAGCGGAAACCATTCTGGAGCAGCGTCTGTGGCTGGGCCATCCTATCTATCGTCCTTACGACGATCATACCGTCGCCTTTTGCCATGAAGGCCCGCACGATCGGGTTGATGCCCGTATGTGGCTGATTGACGAGGATGGCGACAATATGCGCAAGGTAAAAGATCATGCGCCTGGCGAAAGCTGTACCCATGAGTTTTGGGTGCCTGATGGATCGGCGCTGATCTATGTCTCCTATCATAAAGATCGTCCCGATCGCGAGATCTGCCGCTACGATCCGGTAACGCAGCATAATGAAGTTTTAATGACCATGCCCGCCTGCTCACATTTGATGAGTAATCACAATGGCACGCTGCTGGTAGGAGACGGTTCAGGTACACCAGTGGATGTGCAGGATACCAAAGGCTACACCATTGAAAACGATCCGATGCTGTGGCTGTTTGATGTGGAAACGCGCCGCCATCGTGCGCTGGCGGCCCATAACAGTTCGTGGCGCGTGCTGGACGGCGATCGTCAGGTGACCCACCCGCATCCATCGTTCACCCCGGACAATCGCCAGGTGCTGTTCACCTCCGATTATGAAGGGCAGCCCGCGCTTTACCTGGCTGCCATCCGCGACGATTTTTTCGATCAACCCGCAGATAATGGATAACGGTATGTTTATTTTCAGAGAGCAGACTCAGGTTGAAGATCTGGGCAATGGCGTGACGCGGCGCATCCTGGCGCATGGCGGCGGCATGATGGCGGTGGAAGTGACATTTGAAAAAGATGCGGTTGGCCCGCTGCATCATCACCCGCACGAGCAGCTCACCTACGTGCTGTCAGGCCGCTTCGCGTTTACCATTGATGGCGAAACCCATGAGGTCAGCGCTGGCGATACGCTCTATAAAAAGCCGGATGTGGTGCATGGCTGCGTCTGCCTGGAGCCAGGCGTGCTGCTGGATACCTTTACGCCACAGCGGGAAGATTTCCTTTCGTAATCACGTGCCGCAAAAAATAACGGCGGCGGATCCGGTTAAAGATGCGCCGCCGTGCGATTACGGCTCAGGCTTAATGCGCAGCCTGTGGCAGTTTTTCAATATCAATATTGCCCTGCTGCCTGGAAACAAATGACGTTTTCCGTACGTCGGCCACATCCTGTGCGGTGACCGGCTTCGCGGCCTGGTTGCCCCAGCTGGTGCGAATAAAGTTCACCACGTCGGCCACCTGCCGATCGTTCAGACGCCAGCCAAAGCCTGGCATCACTACCGTACTTGGTGCGCCCTGTACGCCCGGCAAGGTGCTGCCGGTCAGGACGATGTGGATCAGCGAGGTCGGATCGTCTGCCAGCACCACCGGATTGCCGCGCAGCACCGGGAAGAAACGCTTATAGCCCTGGCCATCGGTACGGTGACAGGCGGCACAGCTATCAACATATTCCGCCGCGCCTGCTTTGCTGTCGTCGCCTTTCCACAGCGCCTGTGCCACCGCGTCATCTGGCTGGAAGCCGGTTTGCGAAGGATCTTTCGCGCCTAACGATTTCAGATAGCGCGCTATCGCCTTGATATCTTCATCGCTCAGATACTGCAGACTATGCTCTACCACTTCCGTCATGCCACCGAAAGCCGCCGTATCGTCATTGCGACCGGTGCGCAGAAATTGCACCAGATCGTCCTCGCTCCAGCGCCCCAGGCCGTCACGGTTATCGCCACGCAGGTTGCTGGCGGTCCAGCCATCAATCGGCGCGTTGCTGCCGGCAAGGTAATCGCTGCCTTTCTCATCGCTCAGCGCTTTCTCCTGCATGGTAATGCTGCGCGGCGTGTGGCAGGCGCCGCAATGTCCCAGCCCTTCCACCAGATAACGTCCGCGCGCCAGTTCCCGATCTTCGCCCGATTTCGGCTGAAACGCCTTCACGTCCGGCGCGAAAAGCGTACGCCACACAGAGAGCGGCCAGCGCATCGACAGCGGCCAGGGAATATCGCTCTCTTTATTCTGCTGCGCCACCGGTGCCACGCCATGCATAAAGTAAGCGTACAGCGCCTGCATATCCTCATCGCTTACCACCGCGTAAGAGGGATAAGGCATGGCCGGGTAGAGCGTATCGCCGTTTTTCGCGATGCCGTGACGTACCGCTTTCTGGAAATCGTCATAGCTGTAGCTGCCGATACCGCTTTCCTTATCGGGCGTGATATTGGTGGAATAAATGGTGCCGATCGGCGTTTCCATCGGCAGGCCGCCCGCAAAGGGTTTGCCATCTTTGCTGGTGTGACAGGCGACACAGTCACCCGCGCGCGCCAGATACTCACCACGCTTGATCAAATCGCCGCCCTGGTTATCAACCGCCATTGCGCCAGTAGCGGACGTCATCAGGCACAGCGCCAGTAATACCTTTTTCATCGCCATCATCCTTATGCCTGCACCAGCGGTCCGGGGTTTTTCAGATACTGTTCACGAATTGCCCTGGCCGACCAGTAAGTCAGCGCGGCGACCATGCCGGTTGGGTTATAGCCCAGTCCCTGCGGGAAAGCGGACGCACCCGGCACAAAAACGTTCGGCACATCCCAGCTTTGCAGATAGCGGTTCACCGCGCTGGTTTGCGGATCTTCGCCCATGATGGCGCCGCCATTCATATGCGTGGTCTGATAAACCGTGGTATCGAAATGGGTGCCCTGCACTTTTGGCGCGCCGATGATCTCTTTTGGATTCATCGCCTCGGCAATTTTGCGCATTTTGCCGTGCATAAACTGCGACATCTTGATGTCGTTGTCCTGCCAGTCAAAGGTCATGCGCAGCAGCGGCTGACCAAAGGCATCCTTATAGTTCGGATCCAGATCGAGATAGTTGGTGCGGTAAGACTGGTGCGCGCCGTGCGCATCCATAGAAACATGGTGCGTATAGTGATCGGCCACTGCCGCTTTCCACTTGCTACCCCAGCCAGGCGTGCCCTGCGGCACCGGCAAGCCGGAAATCGGCTTCACGCCCGCCTGGTTAACCCAGAAAGGCGATCCGCCCACAAAGCCATATTTACCGTGGTCAAAATTATCGGCGTTGAAATCGTCCACGCCCACGCCCGCACCGCCTGCGCCGATAAAGTTATTGGTATGTACATCCTTGCCAAAGAACGCCTTGATGGTAGAGATGTTCTGATAGGCAAAGTTACGTCCCACCACGCCTTCGTTGGTGATTGGGTTGTAAGGCTTACCGATGCCGGAAAGCAGCATCAGATGCACGTTATGGAACTGGAAGGCGGAAAGGATCACCAGATCCGCCGGCTGCTCAACCTCGCGGCCCTGCGCATCCACATAGGTTACGCCGGTGGCACGTTTTTTATCGTCAGTCAGATTAACGCGCAGCACATGCGAGTTATCACGCAGCTCAAACTTCGGCTCCTGGCGCAGCGCTGGCCAGATGTTGACGTTGGGCGAAGCCTTGGAATACATGTAGCAGGCGTAGCCGCTACAGTAGCCGCAGAAGTTACACGGGCCCATCTGCGCGCCATAGGGATTGGTATAAGGCGCAGAGGTATTTGCCGAAGGCAGATCGTAAGGATGGTAGCCCACAGACTCAGCCGCTTTGGCAAACAGCTGCGCGGAATAAGTGCGTTTCTGCGGCGGCAGCGGGAAATCGTCCGAGCGATCGGGGGCAAACGGGTTGCCACGGCCCTGTCCGACCACTTTGCCTTTGATACTCCAGGCCGAGCCGGAGGTACCGAACACTTTTTCCGCCTTGTCGAAGAAGGGTTCCAGTTCGTCGTAACTTACGCCGAAATCCTGAATCGTCATCCCTTCCGGAATAAAGTTTTTGCCGTAACGCTCCTCATAGTGGCTGCGCATCCGCAGCTCCATGGGATCGACACGGAAATGGACGCCCGACCAGTGCAGGCCAGCGCCGCCGGTGCCGGTGCCGGGTAAAAACGCCGCCAGCTGACGGTAGGGCTGTGCGGTCTGGGAAGGATTGTGACGAATGGTCACGGTGCTTTTCGACAGATCCTGGAACAGCTTTTTGCGAACGTTATAGGTGAGTTCATCAATTACCTGCGGATAAGCGCCGTCCGGGTAAGTATCGCGGTGCGGACCGCGTTCCAGCGCCACGACCTGCAATCCTGCTTCCGTGAGTTCTTTCGCCATAATCGATCCGGCCCAGCCGAAGCCGACAATCACCGCGTCTACTTTTTTCATCTGGTTTGCCATGCTTATGCTCTTTCTCCACGAATCGATACCGCCGGGAAGGGATAACGCTCGCCGCGCTCCACCCAGTCCATAAAGTCAGCGCGTGCGCCCGGGAAGCCGATCAGCTTCCAGCCCACCATGTGCTGATTGCCGCCGTGCAGCGGATCGCAGAAAAAGCCTTCGCGGGTATTTTGCAGAAGATAAGCAAAGAAAACTTTTGCTGGCAGCTGTTTAAAGCTGGCCTTGTTGCTTTCAAACTCGCTCAGCAGCGCGTCCTGCTGCGCTGGCGTCAGTGCAGCAAAGGCTTTGCCATGTTGCTGTTTCGCCCAGGCGTCCGCTTCTGCAATACCAAGGCGATAGATCTGTTGCGGTACCAGCGGCAGCTGATAGCCCAGCTCTTTCGGCGCATCAGGATCGAATGGTCCCTGCATATACCAGTTATTGCCGGTGGCGTATGGCGTGTTCATCTGCCGATCAATGAATTCCGGAACGCCAGCTTCCAGCGCGCCGGGGCCACGTTCGTCAGCCGGAATTAACCGGGCGACCGCCGCCTTAATAAAGGCAAACTCCTCGGCAGAAAACCAGACGGGCTGATAATCACGAGCGGTTTGCGGCCCGGCCGGCGGCGCGCTATCGGTGGCCTGCGCGCCATTGCTGAGTCCAAATGATGCGATCCCGGTGGTGCCCATCGCCACGGCTGGTGCCAGGGTGATGGTTTTCAGGAGAAAATCCCGCCTTGAAGTGCTTGTTTTGTTTTGCGACATGACATTGCCTTAGCGCTCGTTGCTAACGGCGCAACTGTTGATCCTGATCGTTATTGTAATTATCAGTAACTGAAGGGTTTTTCCGGCAGTAAACGTTTTGTTACCGGTAACAAAGGCGCGCATTGTAACAGTTATTTTGTAAAATCTTTAGCTTCAAAAAACAAAACACCACAATTTTTTTAACATTAAGCTGACATCTCTCTTGCGCTGCCGCGCTCAGTAAAAGCCCCTCTGTAACGGCTGGTCACAACCCTCCACAGACGATTAACATCGCACAGGCTATAACAGAGCCATCCTTACTGTGGAGTGCTTATGTTTAGCTGTTTTTTCCCCCGACCTGTGCTGTTTTTCAGCACCGCGACGCTGTTCAGCCTGATAGCGATCGTGTTCTGGTTTACCGAGGCCAGTCAGCTGGTATTTCATCTGGCGACGTTCGCCGCTTATGCCAGTCAGCCGCTGCCGGATAATGCCTGGCGCTTTGTTCAGCCCGGTGAGCTGTGGTTTTATCTCTATTTCGCCCTAACAACGGCGCTGTTTGCCGCAGGCTGGTTTATTTTTAGCCCTCATCCATGGCAGCGCTGGTCAGTGCTGGGTTCAGCGCTGATTCTGTTTATGACCTGGTTTGATGTGCAGGTTGGCGTGGCGATTAACGCCTGGTACGGCCCGTTTTACGATTTAATTCAGCGCGCTCTGAGCAAGGCGGGCTCGGTATCGCTCGCGGCTTTTTATCAGCAAATTGGCGCTTTCCTTAGCATTGCACTGATAGCGGTGGTCATCGGCGTGCTTAACGCTTTTTTTATCAGCCACTGGGTATTTCGCTGGCGCACGGCGATGAACAACCGCTATATGGCGCACTGGTCGCAGCTGCGTCACGTTGAGGGGGCCGCACAGCGTGTACAGGATGACACCATGCGCTTTTCCGGCACGCTGGAATCCTGGGGCGTGGGCCTGATTCAGGCCATTATGACGCTGGTAGCATTTTTACCGGTGCTGGTCACTCTGTCGAAGCATGTCAAAAGCGTTCCGCTGCTGGGTGCAATGCCCTACGGACTGGTGGTAGCGGCGTTGATGTGGTCGCTGTTTGGCACCGCACTGCTGGCGCTGGTAGGAATCAAGCTGCCGGGTCTGGAATTTCGTAATCAACGGGTGGAAGCCGCCTGGCGTAAAGAGCTGGTTTATGGCGAGGACGATCCTCAACGTGCCGCCCCACCCACGGTAAAACAGCTGTTTAGCCAGGTGCGCTATAACTATTTTCGCCTGTGGTTTCATTATCTTTATTTCAACGTTATCCGCATTCTTTACCTGCAGGTTGATAATGTTTTTGGCGTGTTTATTCTGTTTCCGGCGATTATTGCTGGCACCCTGACGTTGGGTTTGCTGCAGCAAATCACCAATGTTTTCGATCAGGTGCGCGCCTCTTTTCAGTATCTGATCGCCTCCTGGTCAACGCTGGTCTCCCTGATGTCCATTTACAAACGGTTGCGTAGCTTTGAGCGCATTATCGCAGGCGAAACCATAGCGGCAAAACTCACGGAGTGATTGCGTGCTCAGCGCTATCGCTGACTGTACGAAAACGGCAAGCTCAGCGCCGAAATGGCAGAAATCACCGGGGTCATGGAAAATATCAATCTGGCGCTACGGGTTACGCCGCAGCGCCAGTATGTTACTCAACTGACGGCACGCCTGGCTGAGCGCAGCGAACCACGCAGCATTAATTAAGCGCAGCGAACACGCGCTCAACGGCGTATGCGCCTGGGTCTTTAACGCCGTTCAAACTCTCCTGGTTCAGATAGGAAGAGCGCCCGGCTTTCGCCGCGCTCATGCTGGCCGTTGATTCTGCGCCCTGACGCGCGGCAGCGGCGGCCTCGCTCAGCCCTTTGCCTTCCACCAGCGCCTGTAGCGCCGGTTCCAGCGCATCAATTAACGTGCGATCGCCAATGCGGGCACCACCGTAGTGTTTCATACGCTCCAGTCCGGCCATCAGCGCCTGCGGCAAAGGTTGGCCCTCTTCCAGCTGCTGTCCGGCAGCAGTGAACATAATCGACATCAGCACGCCGCTGGAACCGCCCATCACCACCGCCAGCTGTTCACCCACCAGCGTCAGCAAACGTGCAGGTTCATTAAAAGGTAACGCCTGTTGCTGGCTGGCCTGCAGGATCTTACGTGCGCCTGCCGCGAAGGTAGAACCGGTGTCGCCATCGCCTACTTTGGCATCCAGCTTATTCAGCTCGCTTTCGAGATCCACCAGCGTTTGACATACGTTGTCCACCACGCGCTGTACGGCGGCGTTTGCAGAGGGCTGTGCCTGCGGCGGACGTTTAATCTCTTCGCCCTTTATTATTGACGGCGTAGCTAGCTGTTGCAGCGGCTGCCAGCCGCTGGCTTCTACCGGTGCCTGCAGCGCGCGCAGCCGTTCCTGATCCAGCAACAGCGTGGTCAGGGAAAAACCCTTCATATCCAGCGAGCTGACCAGCGTCGCCGGGCCAACCAGGTGACTCAGCCGGTTTGCCAGCGGTGACCGTAGCGCTTCCCGCGCCAGTACGCCTGACTCCAGCATTGAGAAACCGCCGAGGTTGTTGAGCAGCAGCAGCGCCTGTTTCTCGTTCGGCACCTTTTCTGCCAGTTTTTCCATCATGATCTGCACTATTTCACGACTGTTCTGCGTTTTTAGCGTTGTTACACCCGGTTCGCCATGAATACCCATGCCCAGTTCGCTTTCCCCTTCCGCTACGCGGTTGTCCTGCGGCTCGCCGGGAATATGGCAGGTGGCAAACGCCAGCCCTATGCTGGCGGTATCCGCGATAGCCTGTTGAGCGCGCTGTGTGACCTCTTCCAGCGAAGCGCCCTGTTCAGCGTAGTAACCGGCCAGCTTATGAATCAATACGGTTCCGGCCAGGCCGCGCGGCTGTGGATTGTCCGGCAGCGCAATGTCGTCTTTAACGATCGCCAGCTCAACTTTGTAACCCAGCGCCCGCGCTTTTTCTGCCGCCAGACCAAAATTCAGGCGGTCACCGGTATAGTTTTTTACGATCAGCAAGCAGCCCGCTTCACCGGTAACATTAATAATCGCGCTAAGCACTGCATCGACGCTGGGCGAGGCGAAAACATCGCCGCATACGGCGGCGGTCAGCATGCCTTTTCCCACAAAGCCTACGTGCGCAGGTTCATGACCGGAGCCACCGCCGGAAATCAGCGCCACCTTGCGCTTATCCCAGTCGTTGCGCACCACTACACGAATACCTTCTCCGGCAGCCAGTCGGCTCAGGTTATGGAAAGGCGTGGTGATTAACGCACCTTCGATCGCTTCGTTCACCAGTTCGCTTTTTTCGTTCATGAAAAACTGACTCATGGTTTCCTCTCTGTGTTGTTTCGCCCAGACGCAGCGGCGCAAAGCTTAACTGTAGTTGAAGCTGTCAGAGATTCGATAGCAAATATCCGCAACGCGGGCGCATGCAGAGATTAATCATGGGAAAACGTGAATCGCCGGGCTTATCGCCCGGCGAGCGCGTTAGCGAAAAACGCTGATCGCTTCGACCAGCCGCGTAGCCTGGCGCGTCATGCGACCTGATGCCTCCGCACCTTCCAGTACACGCGCCGCGTTTTGATGCGTAATATCGTCCAGATTTTCTACCGCCTGGCTTACCTCACTCAGGGCCGTGGCCTGCTCCGCCGTGGCGGCGCTAATCTGACCAATCAGCGTTGAAACATCCTGCACCCGCCCAACAATTTCCTGCATAGTGCTGCCGGTTTGATTGACCTGCCCGGTACCGGTTTCCACCCGTTTCACGCTGGCTGCTACCAGCGTTTTGATTTCACTGGCGGCTTTGGCGCTACGGCTTGCCAGATTCCGCACTTCACCGGCCACCACCGCAAACCCTTTGCCCTGCTCGCCAGCGCGCGCCGCCTCAACCGCCGCATTCAAGGCCAGAATATTGGTCTGGAAGGCGATGCTATCGATAACGCTGATAATACTGGCGATTTTTTTCGCGCTTTCCGCGATTTCGCTCATGGTGTTTACCATTTCACGCATCGACTCGCCGCCCTTTTCTGCCGCCTGACTGGTGGTAATAGAAAGCTGGTTTACCTCTGCCGCGCTCTCTTTATTGCTTTTTACCGTGGAGGTCATCTGGTTCATGGTGGCGGCGGTTTGCTGGACGTTAGCTGCCGCCTGTTCGGTGCGCTGGCTTAGCTCATCATTGCTGCGCGCCATCGCATCGCTGGCGCTCATGACATTGATCGCCTGCCCGCTCACGTCATCGACCAGCCAGCGAAACATCAGACCAAGCTGACCGATAGCACGCAGCGTGGTGCCGATCTCATCGACCCGATCCATCAAGTCAACTTTATGGCTGTTGCCGGTGGCAACGTTGAGCGCCTGCTGACAGACCCGCTCAAGAGGACGCGAAATCTGCTGCTCCAGCCAGGCGCTGGCAAGGAACAGCAGCAAAGCCATGCCGATGCTGAATATCCCCAGCGCGCCTGCCGTCACGCCCAGCCCCCAGACGCCAGCGATAGTTAACGGCAGCAGCGCCAGCAGCGCAGAACGAATACGCCAACGCAGCGGCATGGTCTTGAACATTGAGCGCCAGCGTCGCCAGCCACGGTAAACCAGCAGTCCCTGATGCAGTTTACGGCCCTTGTGATTTCCGCTACGAAAATCGCCGTACAGCGTTTCCGCCTCCTCGATTTCCGCCGCTGAGGGTTTAGTACGCACCGACATATAGCCATGCACGGCATCATTGCGCATCACCGGAATAGCGTTGGCCCGTACCCAATAGTGATCGCCGTTTTTACGCCGGTTTTTTACCAGCGCAGACCAGGGCAGCCCCTGCTTCAGCGTGGCCCACATATCGGCAAAGGCTTCGGGCGGCATATCCGGGTGCCGCACCATGTTATGCGGCTGACCATTGATCTCTTCCGGCGTAAAGCCGCTGACATCAATAAACGCATCGTTGGCATAGGTTATGTGGCTGTTAAGGTCGGTGGTGGACATCAGCGTTGCGTCATCGCTAAACGCAAACTCCTGATGAGTGACGGGCTGGTTGTTACGCATGAAATCAATTCCTTGAACGGGGCACAAAGTCAGAAACAGTGAATAGATTATGTTTTTTTATAGTTTCGGCATCTGACAGGCGGATCTTTAGCGGAAAAAAAGCGCTGCCCGCCGATAGCAGCCCCGATTTAAGCATGACGGCAGGCGCTTGCCGAAAAATGCAGCGCAGAGTGGGGTTAATTCCATCTATAAGATTTTATTTAGGGTAAGAGAAGGCGCGTGATGAAAGGGATAAAAAGCAGGGTGAAGCAGCTAACCTGTTAAGCCCTGTGCGTTAGCTGCCCGTGAGAAATTACAGGTTTTGCGCAAGCGCCTGTTTTAGCGCCTGACGAATAAATCCCTGATTCTGCGCCAGCAGGTGGGTAGCTTCCGCCGCTGATAGCTGGCCCAGCACCATCAGGATGGCGGTTTTACAGTGGCCGTTACAGTCCGCCAGTGCCGCCTGCGCCGCTTCAGCGCTACAGTCGGTCGCCTGCCGGACAATATTAATCTGACGCTGCACCAGCTTCTGATTAGTGGCTTCCACATCCACCATCAGATTACCAAAGACCTTTCCGCTGCGGATCATCGCGCCGGTGGTCAGCATATTCAGCACCAGCTTCTGTGCGGTTCCGGCCTTCATGCGTGATGAGCCGGTTACCACTTCCGGCCCAACAACCGGCGTTAAGGCAATCTGCGCCACGCGTGCCATCTCGCTGTCAGGGTTACAGGTCAGCGCCACGGTAACGGCCCCCTGACGTTTGGCATAATCCAGCGCGCCCAGCACATAGGGTGTACGCCCGCTGGCGGCAATGCCAACCAGCACATCCCGTTCGCTAAACTGAATAGACTGTAAATCCGCCGCGCCCATATCTGCATTATCTTCCGCGTTTTCCACCGCCTGTAAAATGGCCCGATGTCCGCCTGCAATCAGCCCGATAACCTGCTCACGCGGGGTACCAAAGGTTGGCGGGCATTCACTTGCATCCAGAATACCCAGGCGTCCTGAGGTACCTGCGCCGCTATAAATCAGGCGGCCTCCACGCTGAAAGGCGGCGGTGATGGCGTCTACCGCCTGCGCTATCTGCGGCACGATCGCCTCGACGGCCAGCGCCACCTTTTTATCTTCATTATTAATAACGCGCAGCATCGCCTCCGTTGCCAGTTCATCAATGTTTTCACTGGCCGGATTGCGGCTTTCGGTGATCATACGTGACAGATCGAGACTCATAGCAACTCCCTTGTATACGCTCATGCAGCAAACCGGTTTAGACGCTCTATAATGAGCAACTCGTTATCAGAATGAAACTGTACGCAGTGGAACGGTTTGCTGCGGGCGAAAAAAAACGCCGCCCGGGCATGATACCAGGGCGGCGTTGAGGCTAACAGCCTGTTAACGTGCGGTTTGTAGCCGCAGTTGCTGTTCGTATTCTTTCGCCTGGGCGTTATCAAACTGATCTTCCCACTTGGCGATAACCAGTACCGCCAGCGCATTGCCCACTACGTTCAGCGCGGTACGCGCCATATCCATGATGCGATCGACGCCAGCGATAAACGCCAGCCCTTCCAGCGGGATGCCAACGCTACCCAGCGTCGCCAGCAGCACCACAAACGAGACGCCCGGTACGCCAGCGATGCCTTTTGAGGTCACCATCAGCGTCAGCACCAGCACGATCTCATCCATCAGCGAAAGCTCAATTCCGTAGAGCTGAGCGATAAAAATCGCCGCAATGCTCTGATACAGAGTAGAGCCGTCCAGATTGAAGGAGTAACCGGTTGGCACCACAAAGCTGGTAATGGCTTTCGGCGCGCCGTAGGCTTCCATCTTCTCCATAATACGCGGCAGCACCGTTTCCGAGCTGGAGGTTGAGTAAGAGAGGATCAGCTCATCCTTCAGGATACGCATCAGCGTGGTGATTTTCAGCTTACACATACGCGCCACCGTGCCCAGCACCACGAAGGCGAAAAACAGGATAGCGGCGTATACCAGCAGCACCAGCTTCGCCAGCGGCCAGAGCGAGGAGAAACCAAAGTTAGCAATGGTCACGGCAATCAGCGCAAACACGCCAATCGGCGCATAGCGCATGATCATATGCGTGACTTTGAACATGGTCTCCGAAACCGAACGGAACACCTTCACCAGCGGATCGCGATGCTCGGACGGCAGCGATGAAAGGCCCAGACCAAACAGCACCGAGAAGAAGATAATCGGCAGCATATCGCCTTTGGCGATCGCAGCGAAAATATTCTGTGGGATCAGCGACAAAATGGTGACAACAAGGCTGTGCGCTCCACTCTGTACCTGTTCGGTAGTGGCTTCATATTTAGAGATATCCACCGTTGCCAGCGTCGACATATCAATGCCGGTGCCAGGCTGAAACACGTTCGCCAGGGTAATTCCTACCACGATGGCAATGGTGGTAATCACTTCAAAGTAGACAATGGTTTTGACGCCGATGCGTCCAAGCTTCTTTGCGTCGCCTACACCAGCAATACCCACCACTAAGGTAGAGATAACAATAGGCACAACAATCATCTTGATCAGATGAATAAAGATATCACCGGCGGGCGAGAGGATATTGGTGATTAACCATTCACGATCCTCAGGCTGGTTATGCAAAATCGCACCAACGATGACACCCAGCACCAATGCAATCAGTATTTGCCAGGCAAGGCTGATTTTAAAACCTTTCATAGTGTTTCATTTCCTTAACAAACCCTGATTTCGCCTGGGAAGCGCGGACGCTGACACATATAAGGGAAAGGGACAAAGTCCGGTAAAATCGAGGGTTATTGATGGTATCGCCCGGAAAAGGGCCGTTGATAAGTACCATTATCAACGGGCGAAAAGCAACCTTTCCGACACGCTGTTTCGTCTGATTGTGCCAGGGCAAGATAAATGCCTTTAGGTTATTGATACACTAACTCTATGTTATGAAAAGTAATATAGGCCGTGCTTTTAGCATAGCTATGCATTAACGCAGCGATACCGTTTGCTGTTTTTTTCAACAATTCAGCGCGCCATTACCTACACTTAATCAGAAGGTGAAGCGTTATCGTTTTGCCATCAGACTAATAAAAATCCTGCATTTTTCATCGCATTTACTATTCCCGTGATCTATCGCGCAAAAAGGAAACAAAGCGCTGCCTCTCGCTGTCATTAACCTTTGATTGACATATTATTAACAACTTCAAGGAGATCAGCCATGAGCCAAATAATTAAGCATCCCGTTCCCGCCAATATTGCGGAAAACACCCTGATTAATGCGGAACAGTACCAGGCAATGTACCAACAATCGGTGCAGGACCCCGACGCGTTCTGGGCCGAACAGGGCAAAATCCTGGACTGGATTAAGCCCTATAGCAAAATTAAAAATACCTCCTTTGCTCCCGGAAATATCAGCATTCGCTGGTACGAAGACGGCACGCTGAATTTGGCCGCCAACTGCCTTGACCGGCATCTGCATGAGCGTGGCGATCATCCGGCAATTATCTGGGAAGGCGATGACGCCAGAGAAAGTAAAACCCTGACCTATCGCGATCTACATCGCGAGGTTTGCCGCTTCTCTAACGTTCTTAAAGAACTGAATATTAACAAAGGCGACGTCGTTGCTATCTATATGCCGATGGTGCCCGAAGCGGCGATCGCGATGCTGGCCTGCGCACGCATCGGCGCGGTGCATTCGGTTATTTTCGGTGGCTTTTCGCCAGAAGCGGTGGCGGGTCGTATTATCGACTCCAGCGCGAAACTGGTGATCACTGCCGATGAGGGTGTGCGTGCAGGTCGTACCATTCCTTTAAAGAGAAATGTTGATGACGCGCTAAAAAATCCGGGCGTTACCACCATTAATCATGTGGTGGTGATGAAGCGCACCGGTAATGAAATTAACTGGCAAAACGGCCGTGACTGCTGGTGGCATGAGTTGATGAACAGCGCCTGCGCCCATCATCAGCCGGAAGAGATGAACGCTGAAGATCCGCTGTTTATCCTTTATACCTCCGGCTCTACCGGTAAGCCGAAAGGCGTGCTGCACACCACCGGCGGATATCTGGTCTATGCCGCCACGACCTTTAAGTATGTGTTTGATTATCATCCGACCGATGTTTACTGGTGTACCGCTGACGTTGGCTGGATCACGGGTCACAGCTATCTGCTTTACGGTCCGCTGGCCTGTGGCGCCACGACGCTGATGTTTGAAGGCGTGCCCAACTGGCCGCAGCCAAGCCGCATGGCGGAAGTGGTTGATAAACATAAGGTAACGCTACTCTATACCGCGCCAACGGCGATCCGCGCTCTGATGGCGGAAGGCGACAAGGCGATTGCCGGCACCAGCCGCGCTTCGCTGCGTATCATGGGATCGGTGGGGGAACCTATCAACCCGGAAGCCTGGGAGTGGTATTACAAAAAAATTGGCGACAGCCGCTGCCCGATAGTGGATACCTGGTGGCAGACCGAGACCGGCGGCTTTATGATCGCTCCCCTGCCCGGCGCTACTGAGCTGAAACCGGGATCGGCCACCCGACCTTTCTTTGGCGTTCAGCCTGCGCTGGTGGATAACGAGGGTCATTCACAAGAGGGAGCCTGCGAGGGCAACCTGGTCATTGTTGATTCCTGGCCGGGCCAGGCGCGCACCCTGTTCGGCGATCATGAACGCTTCGAGCAAACCTACTTCTCTACCTTTAAAAATATGTACTTCAGCGGCGACGGCGCGCGACGCGATGAAGATGGCTATTACTGGATAACCGGTCGCGTGGATGATGTGCTGAATGTTTCCGGGCATCGTCTGGGCACCGCTGAAATTGAATCGGCGCTGGTATCCCATGCCAAAATCGCCGAAGCGGCCGTGGTGGGTATTCCTCATTCAATTAAAGGACAGGCGATTTACGCCTATATCACGCTGAACCACGGTGAGGAACCAACGCCGGAGCTTTATGCGGAGGTTCGCAACTGGGTGCGTAAAGAGATTGGGCCGATCGCTACGCCCGACATCCTGCACTGGACTGATTCACTGCCAAAAACCCGCTCCGGCAAGATTATGCGACGTATTCTGCGCAAAATCGCCACGGGCGATACCAGCAACCTGGGCGATACCTCGACGCTTGCCGATCCCGGCGTGGTGGAAAAACTGCTCGAGGAAAAACAGGGGATTACCATGCCATAATCGGCGGGCGGTTCAGGGCCGCCCGGCGTAGTCAGCACGCGACTCGGCGGGTTCTGCCAGCCGGGAAAAAACAGACGTCATAACACGATAAAAAATCCTTTGCGCTTTTCTTACCTCTGGAGACGCTGTAATGAACGACGCTATCTATGCCCGAATAGAGAAGAGTGCGCGCTTTAAACTGCTGGTGCAAAAGCGCCAGCGTTTTGCGCTGCTTCTCACCATTATCATGCTCATCCTGTATGTTGGCTTTATTCTGCTTATCGCCTTTGCGCCCGACTGGCTGGGAACCCCGCTGCATGAAGGCACCAACGTCACGCGCGGTATTCCCATCGGCGTCGGCCTGATTGTTATCTCTTTTCTGCTCACCGGCGTTTATGTCTGGCGTGCCAACGGCGAGTTCGATCGTCTGACCAAACAGATCCTTGATGAGGTGAAATAATGAACGGGCTAAAACGCTTTACGGCGGGGCTCGCTCTGCTGTTTCCGCTGCCGCTGCTGGCTGCCGACGCGCTGACTGGCGCAGTGCAAAAACAGGGAACGAACTACCAGGCGATTATCATGTTTCTGGTGTTTGTCGCCGGTACGTTGGGGATCACCTGGTGGGCGTCGAAACGCACCCGATCGCGCAGCGACTACTATACCGCCGGCGGCAATATTACCGGTTTTCAGAATGGGCTGGCGATCGCCGGCGACTTTATGTCCGCCGCCTCGTTTCTGGGTATTTCCGCGCTGGTCTACACCTCCGGCTACGATGGTTTGATCTACTCGCTGGGCTTCCTGGTCGGCTGGCCGATCATTCTGTTTCTGATTGCCGAACGGCTGCGTAATCTCGGGCGCTATACCTTTGCCGATGTGGCCTCTTACCGCTTACAGCAGAAACCGATCCGCACGCTTTCCGCCTGCGGTTCGCTGGTGGTGGTGGCGCTGTACCTGATTGCCCAGATGGTGGGCGCGGGCAAACTGATCCAGTTGCTGTTTGGCCTGGATTATCACGTTGCCGTGGTGCTGGTGGGCATTCTGATGGTGCTCTATGTGCTGTTCGGCGGCATGCTGGCCACCACCTGGGTGCAGATTATCAAAGCGGTGCTGCTGCTGTTCGGCGCGTCGTTTATGGCAATTATGGTGATGAAAACGGTCGGCTTCAGCTTCAATACGCTGTTCACCGAGGCGATGGCAGTACACCCTAACGGCCAGGCAATTATGCGTCCCGGCGGGCTGGTAAACGATCCGATTTCAGCGCTGTCGCTGGGGCTGGGACTGATGTTCGGTACCGCCGGGCTGCCCCATATCCTGATGCGCTTCTTTACCGTGAGCGATGCCCGCGAGGCGCGTAAAAGCGTGTTCTGGGCCACCGGCTTTATGGGCTACTTCTATTTCCTGACCTTTATTATCGGTTTCGGCGCGATCCTGCTGGTGGGTGCAAATCCGATGTTTAAAGACGCCACTGGTGCGCTGATTGGCGGCAACAACATGGCAGCGGTGCATCTGGCGAATGCGGTCGGCGGCAGCACCTTCCTCGGCTTTATTTCTGCGGTGGCGTTCGCCACTATTCTGGCGGTGGTCGCCGGACTGACGCTGGCCGGCGCCTCTGCGGTTTCGCACGACCTTTATGCCAGCGTATGGCGTAAGGGGCAGGCCAACGAACGCGAGGAGCTGCGCGTATCGAAAATCACCGTGCTGGTGCTGGGTGTAGTGGCTATTGCCCTGGGTATTTTGTTTGAGAAACAGAATATCGCCTTTATGGTGGGGCTGGCCTTCTCTATCGCCGCCAGCTGTAACTTCCCGATTATCCTGCTTTCGATGTACTGGTCGAGGCTAACCACGCGCGGTGCGATGGTGGGCGGCTGGCTGGGTCTGCTGACGGCGGTGATACTAATGATCCTCGGCCCTACCGTGTGGGTTCAGGTGATGGGACATGAATCTCCGGTGTTCCCGTATGAGTATCCGGCGCTGTTCTCGATGCTGGCAGCCTTTATCGGCACCTGGCTGTTCTCTGTCACCGACCATTCGGCGCAAGGCGCCCAGGAGCGTCAGCTGTTCCACTCGCAGTTTGTTCGTTCACAAACCGGGCTGGGTATCGATCAGGGCAAGACGCACTGATCGTCACGCTCCAACTTTATCATCCTTTACAACAGGGCCTACGGGCCCTGTTTTTATTTAGCCTCGCCGTTAAGGCGCCTGCTACCGGGCTGCGGCCCACATCAGTTGACCAATTAGCGGCGCGATGATCACCGTTACCACGCCAGAGAGCATCATGACCAGGCTGGAGACCACGCCTTCCTGCTGCCCCAGTTCATAAGCGCGCGCGGTACCGGCACCGTGTGATGCGGCACCAAAACCTGCACCTTTGGCCATGCCCTGTTTTACCGCCAGCCGCAGAAATAGTACGTCGCCGACCGCCATACCGAATACGCCAGTCAGCACCACAAACAGCGCCACCAGATCGGGCTGTCCGCCTACCTGCTTTGCCGCCGCCAGCGCAAAAGGGGTAGTGATGGAGCGTATCGCCAGGCTGCGCTGGATAATTTCCGGCAGCGCCAGCAGACGCGCCAGCCAGACCGAACTGCATACGGCCACCAGCGTGGCGGTGACCACGCCAACCGACAGCGAAAGCCAGTGCTGGCGGATAATGCTCTGGTTTTCATAGACCGGCACCGCAAACGCCAGGGTCGCCGGGCCAAGTAACCACAGCAGCCAGCGGCTCTCGCTGATATAGTTCTGCCAGGAGATATGCATCACCAGCAGCATGCCCACCAGCAGCAGCGGCGTCAGCACCAGCGGCATCAGCAGCAGTTTGCGCCAGCGGCGGTAGAGTCGTTTATTAAGAAAGTAGATGCATAGCGTGGCGATAAAACAGAGCAGGCTAATAATGAGATTATTCATGGCGCGCCTGCTTACGTTGCGCCAGCCAGATCTCCAGCCGGTAAACTCTGTCCACCACCAGCG
Organism: Pantoea sp. FN0305; assembly: GCF_050113845.1. Lineage (NCBI taxonomy): Bacteria > Pseudomonadati > Pseudomonadota > Gammaproteobacteria > Enterobacterales > Erwiniaceae > Pantoea > Pantoea sp. FN0305. The sequence goes on from NZ_JBNJSN010000006.1 coordinate 243,273, forward strand.
CCGTTGCCGCCAGCACCATCAGGGTGCTTAGCGCAATCACTACGCAGATACGCCAGCCCTCAGTTTTTAGCAGATCGCCATAGTTGACCACCGCGACTACCGCCGGAACAAAGAACAGCAGCATCTCTGCCAGCAGCCAGTTGCCGCCCGCCTTGACCCATTTCAGTGGCATGATGCGCAACGCCAACAGCGCCAGCAGCAGCAGCATACCAACAATATTGGCGGGTAGCGGCAGATGCAGCCAACTCACCAGCTGTTGCGCGCAGATAAACAGGCCGACATAAATAGCGACCTGTACAGGCACCTGCAAACGTTGCAACCATCCCGTTTTCTGCGGGCTTAAGGCCAGAGCCATTTTGATTTTCTCCCCCTGTTTCTGTGATGACTGTCAGTATACGGCGCTGGCAAAGGGTGAAAAAAATGAATTAAAATTATCCAAAGTATGCATAAAAGGAATAGTTGATGGATGTTCGGGCGTTACGCTACTTTGTTGAGGTGGTGCGTCAGCAAAGCTTTACCCGCGCGGCTGAAGCGCTATTCGTGACGCAGCCAACCATCAGCAAAATGTTGCGTCAGCTGGAGGATGAACTGAATTGCAAGCTGCTGCTGCGTGAAGGCCGTCGGCTACACCTGACCGACAGCGGTCAGGTGGTTTATCAACGCGGCCTGATGATTTTGCAGGAGTTCAAACAGCTGCAGCAGGAAATTGGCGATATCAATCAGCTGAAAACCGGTGAGCTGCGGCTGGGCGTGCCGCCTATGGTCGGTATGCAAATTGCCGGTTCTGTCTCTGCATTTCGCCAGCGTTATCCCGGCATTACGTTAAAAATCGTTGAGTCCGGCGGGCTGACGGTGCAGGAAGCGGTTCTCTCCGGCAGCCTGGATTTAGCGCTTACCGCCCTGCCAATAGATGAACAGCTACCGCTCAACACGCTGACGCTAATGCGCCATCCGCTGTGCGTGCTGGTGCCGCACGCCGCGCCCTGGCTGGAGCGTACCAGCGTCTCGCTGGCGGAGGTCACCCGGCACCCGCTGCTGATTTTTAACGAAGAGTTTTCGCTTAACCGGCAGCTAAAGCAGGCTTTCCAGCGTGAAGGCCTGACGCCGCGGATCGCGGTACGCAGTGGACAATGGGATTTTCTGGCGTCGATGGTGCAGGCGGGGATGGGAGTGGCGATTTTACCAGAGCCGATCTGTCAGCGGCTGGATAAGCAATCGCTGCTGTGGCTGCCGCTGGAATCGGAACTGGCGTGGACGCTGGGATTGATCTGGCGAGAAGGCAGCTATCTTTCCCGCAGCGCGCAGGCGTGGATTGACTGCTGCCGTGAATACTGGCCGGGCGATGCGCCGACCCTGTGGGTATAGGCGGGCAAAGGTGCCCGCCTGCCGCTTTTAATGATCTTTCTCTACCAGCAGCGCTTCCAGCAGATCGAGATCGCGCAACAGTTGTTGCATGGTTTCATTGCTGATCTGCTGCGTGGCGCGCAGATGATAAAGTTCGGCACGTTCGGCGCGCAGCGCAGTAAGTCGGAAGCGGCGTTCCAGCTCTTCGGCGATATGGGCATTATCCAGATCGCCCTGCCCGTCAGCACGACGACGCAGATTACCGATCACGCGCGAGCTCACCTCTTTAAGCAGCTCGTTATCCACATTCTCTTCCGTGTCATGCGCCAGCCGCTCTTCCATCTTATACAGGCTGTCAATCGCCACGCCCGCCATGATCGCCCGCGCCTGCTGTAGCTCACGGCGATGTACGGACTTGTCGATGCCATCAATCCCGCGCAGCAGTAATGGCAGAACAATCACGCCCACGAACAGCGAGAACAGAATAACGCCGGTTGCGAGGAATACCAGTTCATAACGCCCCGGAAACGCCTCGCCGTTAGGCAGAAACAGCGGAATCGACAGCACGCCAGCCAGCGTAATCGCACCGCGAACACCCGCTACGGAGGCGATCAGCAATTCACGCGAACTGTAATTGCTGAACTCCATGGGTTTTTTGCTCAGGAAACGCTTGCTGATGCGCTGCATGACCCACAGCCAGCCGTAACGCACCAGCATCAAGGCGGCGTAAACCAGCAGGATGTCGGTAAACAGCATCCACAGCTCAACGTTAGGATCAGCATTGGCTTCGGTAATGGAGGTTTCCAGAATGCCCGGCAACTGCAGGCCCAGCATCAAAAACACCATGCCGTTAAACACAAATTCCAGCATCTGCCAGACACTGTTGGCGCGCAGACGCATCGCCAGCGGCGCACGACGCATAATACCGGAACGGGTGATCATCATACCGGCCGCCACGGCCGCCAGAATACCCGATACGCCCAGATGCTCCGCAATCAGATAAGAGGCAAACGGCAGCAGCAGCAGCAGTACGGTTTGTGTTGCGGGATCGTCACCGCTCAGGCGGCTGAACAGACGCAGCGATTTACCAAATATCCAGCAGACCGCAGCGCCCGCCAGCAGACCGCCGATCGCGACTTTAAAAAATTCCACCGTCGCGCCGGAGACGGTAAAGACCATGGTTCCCATCGCCACCGCGACGGCAAATTTCAGTGATACCAGGCCGGAAGCGTCATTCATTAGCGCTTCACCCTGTAGTATCGACATAATCTTCTTGGGAATACGGCCTTCGCCAACAATACCGGAAAGGGCCACGGCATCGGTCGGCGACAGCACCGCTGCCAGCGCAAAGGCGGGCACTAACGGAATGCCTGGCACCATCCAGTAGATCAGATAGCCAATACCCACAACCGTAATCAGTACCAGCATTAAGGCCAGTCCCATGATTTCCCGACCATGATGCAGGAACTCATTGACCGGCGTTTTCCAGCCGTCGGCAAACAGCAGCGGCGGAATAAACAGTACCAGGAACAGTTCCGGATCGAAATCCACATGCAGGCCAAAGGTTGGCCATGCCAATAGCGCACCGGCGGCGATTTGCACCAGCGGCAGAGGGATCTGGAACGGGATAATACGGGCGGCAACGCCGGACAGTGACACCACCAGCGTCATAATGAGAATAGTAAAAAAGATTTCCATGCTTTCCTTATAGCCTCTTCCAACAGGCATATGTGAATCGATTACCCTGGGGTTACCCCGTAGCAGTGTAAAACAAAACGATCGAGCTGTTAAAAACATGGCGTGCGATCGTTTACGCTTCAGGATATTTCTTTGTAGATGAAAGAAATCAGAGGAAAGTGACGGAAAGATAAAGGAAAGCGCGGCACTGCGGCCGCGCCTGGACGATCAAAGCGCCCAACCTCCGGCATAGAAGATCACCAGAGCGATAGCGATAATCACGGTGCCAATATTCAGCCGACGCCATTCGCCAGCAAATATACGACCAATCACCAACGCGCCGAAGCCCAGCATAATGCCGGTAACAATGTTACAGGTCAGCACGATAAACACTGCCGTCAGCAGGCCGGACATCGCATCGACAAAATCATTAAAGTCGATTTTCGCAACGTTGCTCAACATCAACAGCCCGACATACATCAGCGCGGGAGCGGTGGCGTAGGCCGGAACCAGATAGGCCAGCGGCGACATAAACAGGATCAACAAAAACAGCAGACCGACTACAATCGCCGTCAGGCCGGTTTTACCGCCCGCTGCGGTTCCGGCTGCCGATTCGATATAGACCGCCGCCGGTGATGCCCCGACCAGGCCGGCAAAAATACTGCTAACCGAATCGGTGGTAAGCGCTTTGCCGCCGCTGATGATCTGCCCGTCTTTATCCAGCAGGTTAGCCTGTCCGGCCACGGCGCGGATCGTGCCGGTGGCATCAAATACCGCCGTCATCACCAGCGCCAGTACGCTTGGCAGTACCGCCGCCTGCAACGCGCCGCCAATATCCAGGCTGAACAGCAGCGACTGACCATTTGCGTCGCGCAGGCTGGGCATGGCAAACAACCCTTTAAAGCTGACCGCCGGATCCACCGCCAGACCAATCAAAGAGATAGCAATGATTGTCAGCAGGATGCCGCCCGGCACACGGCGTTTTTCCAGACCGAAAATCACCGCCAGACCCAGCAGGCTCATCATAACCGGGAAAGAGGTAAAATCCCCCAGCGCCACCGGCAGACCGGGAGCAGGATTTTTTACCACCAGGCCAACGCCGTCTGCAGCGATTAACAGTAAAAACAGGCCAATACCAACGCCGGTACCATGCGCCACGCCCATCGGCAGGTTACGCAAAATCCAGGCGCGAATGCCGGTGGCGGAGATCAGGGTAAACAGTACGCCCATCAGGAAAACAGCGCCCAGCGCCACCGGAATGGTGATTTGCTGCCCCAGTACCAGGCTAAACGCGGTAAACGCGGTCAGTGAGATGGCGCAGCCGATTGCCATCGGCAGGTTTGCCCACAGCCCCATAATAATGGAACCAAAACTGGCCACCAGACAGGTGGAAACGAACACCGCAGCGGGCGGAAAGCCCGCCTTACCCAGCATTCCCGGTACTACGATCACCGAATAGACCATCGCCAGGAAGGTGGTTAAACCCGCCAGGATCTCCTGACGCACGCTGCTGCCGCGCGCAGAAATTTGGAACCAGCTATCAAGCGAGCGACGCGCGGGTTGTGTTGGAGTCGACATGAAAAACCTCATTATTTTTGGATGACAGCCTGCGCGGCGACAGAACGCACCGTTTTTATATCCCTGGATAGATGCTGGCGTGAAATGAACAGAAGACGCCAGTAAAAAAAGCAAACGATTACTTCGCCGCGCGAATTAGGCCGCAATAGTGGCCTGTAAAAAGGCAAACGATTATCCTGCCTTTACGGGCATATTTTCAACTGCTGTTTACGCCTGAACCAGGATAATTCGCAAGGAAGAGCCGTTACGTCCTCTTTATCTGGCTACTCCGCCGCCAGATCGAGTTCGCCGCCCTGCTGAATGGCGCGCTGCCAGGCGGGACGACGCATAATGTTAGCAAGCCAGTCCTGCGTTGCCGGCATATTATTCAACCCGCCGCGCGCCGCCAGCCCCTGAACAGGAAAGCTCATTTGAAAATCCGCCAGCGTAAGCCGTTCGCCAGCGAACCAGCTATGGGTAGTCAGATGTCGCTCGATAAACTCACGATGCGTGGCCAGCTGCTTATCAATAAAGCCTTTGCGCACGCCGTTACCGAAGGCTGCGCCGATGGGACGCAACAGCCAGGGCACCGGCGGCTTGCCCATTCTGCTGAAGATCAGGCGCATAACCACCAGCGGCATCAGCGACCCTTCCGCATAGTGCAGCCAGTAACGACTCTGCAACGCTTCCTCTTCATTCTGCGGCGTCAACCGCTGTTGGGCATCGTAGCGGTCCGCCAGATATTCCAGAATCGCGCCCGATTCAGCCACTACGCGATTGCCGTCGCTGATAACCGGCGCTTTCCCCAACGGATGCACCTGTTTCAGCGCCTCCGGCGCCAGCATATTTGCCTGACGCGGATAGCGCCGGATTTCATAGGGCAGCTCCAGCTCTTCCAGTAGCCAGAGGATGCGCTGAGAACGGGAGTTGTTGAGATGATGGACAACGATCATGACCGATTCCTGTGGTTAAGCGCCAGCCTCCAGTATAGCGGCTACTCCTCTTCGCGCTGTGGATCGAGCAGGATCGCGCCGGTGCCCTTCTCCGCCAGCCGGTCGCCGGGGTTGCGCAACGGACAGTCGCGCATCGATAAACAGCCGCAGCCGATGCAGCCGTCAAGATCGTCACGCAGGTGCGTGAGGGTCTCGATCCGTTTCGTTAGCTCGGCGCGCCACTGCTCTGTGAGTTCTTCCCAGGCTTTAGGCGAAATACGCTTTTCGACCGGCATATGCGCCAGACTTTCGCTAACCGTCGCCAGGGGAATGCCGATGCGCTGGGCAATTTTAATGATTGCCACGCGGCGCAGCACATCACGGCTGTAGCGCCGTTGATTTCCACCATTGCGCGTGCTGGCGATCAGCCCTTTCGCCTCATAAAAATGCAGCGCGGAAACCGCTACCCCACTACGTTTCGCCACTTCGCCTGGCGTCAGTACCGGTTTGGGAGAACTGTTTTTTTTCATTTTGCGCTTTACCTCAAGTTAACTTGAGGAATTATACTCCCACCCCATTAACCCGCAACGCTTAAAATCTCATCAGAAGGACGTAGTCATGATGCATAACGACATTATTCATTCTCTGACTGACTGGATTGATCAGAACTTAGATAAAAACTTGTCCATCGATGAAGTCGCCGCCAAAGCAGGCTACTCAAAATGGCACTTGCAACGTATGTTCCGTACCGTAACGAAACAGACGTTGGGCAGCTATATTCGCGAGCGTCGGCTGACGCTGGCGGCGGAAGCTCTTACTCTGACCCAGCGTCCGGTATTTGATATTGCGATGCAGTATGGTTTTGACTCGCAGCAAACTTTTTCGCGCGTATTCCGCCGTCAGTTTTCACAAACGCCCACGGCCTATCGCCACAGCATGCGTCGTCAAAGCGCGCTGCGTCAGCGTTCCGTTAATTATAATCGTAACGATGTTATTGGCAGTTACGCCCAGCGTACCACCGGCATCTGCTGCCCGGTCAGCGGTTAAAAGCGTAAGCCAGGCCCGGCGCGTTTGCCGGGCCGCTTTCAGGCTATTTCAGCCTGTGGATGGCTTTGTAGCAGCGGCGATAAGTACCATCCGCCGCCCAGCGATTTGATGTGATACATAGCAGCATCTGCCTGAGCCAGTAACCCTTCTGTGGATCGCGCATTTTTTCCCATCGCTGCGCCAATGCTCACCGACCAGATAATTGGCTCGCCGTCCGGCAAAAGCAGCGGACTTTCCATGCTGATCATCAGATGCTCGACTACCGTGGCTATCTCCTCCGGCTCAGTGATATTACGCAGCAGAACCGCAAATTCATCGCCGCCGAGGCGCGCCACGATATCTGTTTTTCTTACCTGCGCGCGCAGCCGCTGTGCGGTGGCGGTAATAATGGCATCGCCTGCCGCATGTCCCCATGTATCATTGATCTGCTTAAAGCGATCGCCATCAATAAACAGCACTGCCAGCCTTTGTCGCTGCGCGTTATCAGCAAAAGCCTGAGTCAGCGCCTGTTCAAATGCGATACGGTTCATTAAGCCGGTCAGGCTGTCATGACTGGCCTGATGCGTCAGATAGTCATGTTCACGCTTCATATGGCTTTGCCATTCGTCCAGCTCCGCCAGCAGGCAATTAAAATCATGGCTGAGCGCCTGTAGCTCAGCGATTTCAGCAGCAGGAACCCGGCGACCAAAAGCGCGACGCTGCCGTACATCCTGGGTTACCAGGGTAATACTTTGCAGCGCCTGTATAATCCCGGCATGCATCCGCCGCGACAGCAGTGAAGCCAGCGTTGCCGTGGTCAGCAGGCTGGCAGCCAGCCAGGCAAGCGTTTTATAGATATATTGGATAACCTGACTGGCGTTACCGATAAGCCAGATCTTTCCAATCTCTTCCCCACCATGCATCACCGGTATACTCATCGGCTGCGGAAAAAACCAGCGCGCAATCAGGCGTTCCAGGCCGTTTTTGCTCTGATGCGAGGCCTCATGCCAGCTGGCTAATAACCGCCCCTGTCCGTCATACACCCGTCCGTCGGCCAGACAGCCACGCCCGCCAATTTCCGCCAGCGCTTCGCGGATAATCTGTCCGTCGCCTTTTATTACTGCCGACTGCACCGTATAGCTCAGCGTTGAGGCCAATAGCTCCAGGTTATTTTCTGCATAGTTACGTAACGCAATCAGGGAAAGCGTGGACAAAGAGATGCAGGAAATCGTCATGGAAACAACGATAATGATCAGATGAATACGCTGCAGCGATTTGCGCAGTGTGGGACGCGCGATCGCCGGAGCGGTTTCAGAAAAGTGAGGGTGAGATTTAATCACATCGTCCTCCGTAACAGAGGCCGGGAAACGATGTGCTGGGCTGTGGGCGATGCCTGAGACCGATGTCAGCAGCAGAAAGCAACCTGGTCATAAATAGGTCCTGAATAATAGGGGCAGACGCAGCGCTAGCGGCGTGCATAAAAAGGGCGAAGCGGTTGCGCCCGCAACTTCGAAAAAGACTGACTGAATGCCATGCCCGGTACAATAAGACGGACGGTCAGATTCATCTCAAAGCAGGTGATCGCTCTGTAATTCGCCGATAAAACAATTAGTTATATTCTTTTTGCTCGTCGATAATGTGTCTGATTAGGACTCATCCTGGAGCGCCGCTTTGTGCTGGTCTGCGATTAATTTTTAAACGGCTAACAGCCGTTTTTGCCGGTGTAAATTTTGTTCAAATTTTAAAATCTAGTGTTATAATGTGACCCAAATCACACTTTAGTACTCTACGTTTATGACCGATAAAGACTTCCTGACATCTTTATCGCTGTCTTTTCCTTCCAGGCGTCAGGGTTGATAAGACACAGGGGTTGCATATTATGGCTACGCTTACCGCCAGCCTTGTTGTAATGCGTTGGGAATTGCTGAGCGCCGTACTAATGTTTTTCGCCAGCACTTTTAAAACAAAATGTCGTCAGACAAGCCATCCGGTAATGGCCTTTGTTTTTAGCGGCATTGGCGTGGGCCTGACCTGCTGGTTTGTTGCTGGTCTATTGGGGATGACGTTCAGTATGGAAAATTTCAATAATTTCCTGAACATCACCAAAGAGGCATTTATTAATATCATGAGCCAGACGCCACCTGCATGGCCGATGCCCTGATTAATTGCCTGATAAAAAAAGCGAGCTTGCTGGCTCGCTTTTTTTATTATTCACCCAGCCGAATACCACTATACTTTTTTTAGTATCGCCGGCAGCGTTACGTCGGTCACATCCGGCGAAGCGCCTGGCGTTGGCTGCGTGATATGATCCTGCAACCACATTTCACCCATCATCCGATTCAGTCCACGGTCGAGGCCGGTAACCAATCCTGCGCCTGGCGTAAAGGTTAATTCGCCAAACCACACCTGCTCTTCATGGATATACCAGTCCACACGAACATAATCGAAATCTTTCGCCAGGGTTTTACTTAACGCTAATGCGTGCTCCAGCTTCGGCATCACTCCATTAAGGTCAAGACCCGTATCGCGAATTTTGTACCAGGCTTCTTTTAGGTTGTTAACGTAAAAGTTCATCGACAACGCCGGATTGCTGCGGTTGTAGATCACCTGCAGCACATATTCAAAATTACCGTCCTTTTTATTGAACATGTGGAACTTATAATCGATCGGCGCACTTTTCCCATCGCCGATATACTGCTCAACCAGAATGCGCGGCTTAATATAACGGTAATGAATTTCGCGCGCTTCTTCAGAAAAGTCTTTACGCAGCCATTCCTGGCAACGATTAATGATCAGCTGCTTTTGCAGGCTATCAGGCTCTTCTAACAAAATTTCTACCATGTTAGAACCATGGTTAGGCTTAACCACCGTGTTCTTCAGGCCAGGCAAGCTCAGCAGCGTCGTCGGATCGCTGGTTTCATGCACCAGTGGGATCAAATACTCTTCGCCAATCGCTTCAGCAATATAATCGCGTACCGTGAACTTATCGGAGAGTTTGCCGTAACGGGCATAGTCGCCGTTGACAAACTTACGATACAGAACCTTCTCATTAAACAGCTTGGGTTCACGGATGTTGGGTAGTCTTTTAAATTTACGAAAATAGTGAATGCGGTCCTGATATGCCCACGGCATTTTCTTAACAAAATAAAGAACGCTTCTTCTTAATTCATCTTTAAACTTAGACATTTTAACCTCATTTGTAAGTTTTGTAGTTGAGTGAGGAAACGTGGATCTTGCGAATGACGCCATGCTTAAAGAAGTAATTCATTACGGTCAGGGACAGAATTTCTGTGATTAAAACGCTCCAGGCTGCGCCAACCAAACCAAAACAGGTAATTAATAACCATGCCAGCGGTATGCTGATTAACATCAGACAGAGAATTTTCTTCAACAGATAATTAAAACCTCCTTCTTTGACCATATAACGATATGCGACCGTCCCCATTGACGAAAAGCAAGTTGCTAATGACAACAACGTAACGATACTTCCTGATTGTGTGTAATCTTCCCCATACAGGGTAATAATGATCTTCTCACCGTAAAGGGATACGATAAGCAGCATCAATAGTGAAATAACCATGACATAGCCATTCAACCGTGCAGTCAGCTTTAACGCCTTCTCTGACTGCTCTCTGAATATTTCAGTAAAGCTTGAGGTAATAATTGCCGCAGGAATAAATATCCATGATGCAGAAATGATATTCGCTGCGTTAAATAACCCAACATCCCTTGCAGTCCCTACGCTGACCAGGAAGAATTGCGCCATTTTTATCTGAATTGAAATAAATATGCTCGAAATCGCTAAAGGCAGTCCGGCATATATTAAGTAACGCAGATAACTGCCGCTTTTACCTGGCGGCGGTTCTTCATCACTGTAACGCTGATAAAAGCTATACCGTTTAATCATGTATGGTACCAGCGTGACGGCGACAATAGACAAGGTCAACCACAGCGGGCTCAACTTTAGCCAGGCAACGCTAAAGCTAATAGCAAAGCCCAGCAACATGCCCACGGTGTTGGCAATCGTATTAAAGCGCGACGCCAGCTGGGCATTGTTAAAAACGCTAAAGGTGTCCTGCGTAACAAACAGCGCCGCTACAAACGAAGCCAACGCAAAGGCGAGATAGTTCTCGCGCATGTGGTAGTACATCCAAACCAAAAGCGGCAAGGAAAGCAGCAACAGTAAAGCCAAACGCAGCTTTTTGGCGATGGTCATCAGACGCATCCCTTTCTGTGCGCTTTTACTGATGCGCTTGAACAGAAGGGTTTCAGTACCAAAAATTGCAATAGTTTGCACCACTGAGAACAGCGATGTTGAAAAAGACATCTGACCAAATACCGTGGGTCCAAAAGATTTTGCTACATAAGACGTGACAAAAATTACGCCAAATATGGAAACAAATTTTTCAGATATCATCCAGGCGGCGTTGGACATCACACTGTATTTCATCGACGCATCCTTTGTATTTCTCACTTCTCACATATGAAAAAGACGTCCGTGTTTTAAACGTACAATTACGCACAGTGAACTCTGGCGGCACAAGATTAAAAACCACATTCCACTACCGGTTATCTAAATAACGGTTACTTGCCTTTTCATGAGATTTTTCTCATAGGCTATCTGGTAAAAAATGGTCTTTTCAATTTTGTGTAAACGATTTCATAAAAATTATTTTTTGAAAGCTACCCTGGCACAAATTTACCGTTACGCAAGTTTCCGGTGGAGTGCCAGCATTGTCAAAATCGTTCACCTGACGGGAAGTGAATTTATAACAAAACTGGGTGCTGAGAAAGGTATGGGTTTAAGCCAAAGATAAAATAAGAGAAATCCCATGATGATATTTCTACAGGATAACTTAACTTATTGCTTGCCATTCAAATCGCGCACTTTAAAACGCTGCTTTAATATTCCAGGGGATTAGATCCATTTATTATTGCAGCTTTTCTCATCCATTAATTGATTAGAAAGGTAACAGCATTTATGAGAAAGTCACGATACACCGAAGAGCAAATCACCAACGCGATTAAAGCTTCTGAGTGTGGCGTTAAGGTCAAAGATATCTGTGAAGATTTGGGGATTTCTGAAGCGACCTTTTATAGCTGGAAGAAGAAGTACGCTGGGTTATCTTCCGAGGAAGGTAGAAAAATCAAAGAGTTAGAGGAGAGACTGCAGGCACTAAACCGGGAACTGCAAATTCTGAGTTCTGATAAAGCGATGCTGCAAAGCGTGGTCAAAAACTTCTTTACGACTAATGATAAGCGGCAAGCAGTTAATTATTTACAGGATACTTTCGAGATAGGTACACGCCGTAGCTGCCGCCTGCTTGATATTAGCCGTAGCGTTTATCACTATCCTTCCGGGCAGTGTGATAATCACTGATTAAATAATAATGCCTACGCTCAGGATAAATCTGATAAGCAAAGATGTGTGAAATTAATTAAAATTTTAAGAACAAGCCATTCGTACCATTTTTTCCTGAACTATTTCAGTTTGGGCACGATTGTTTTTTAGGCTTTCTTTTATCACACTCACATTAAAACCCTTTATTTCAGGTATTTCCCGGCTTACCTTTCTTTACTTATGCAGGAAAGGCGGCCGGGAAGCACTTCAGCCCTTTTAATAGTCTTCTCTGTAACGGTCCATTTCGCTTCAATCTGCCTTATACTTTCCAGATAAATCTGTATCGGTTTGTCCATGCCTTTTATGGCAAATCGGGGTCTGATTTATCTGCTTGCCGTACCCTACTCACAATAGGATCGCCGTAAAGTCATTAAGCACAGTTAATGATTATCACGTTGCAATGCGTTCAAAAGATGGTCTTAACCGTTTTCACTTTCAGGTTTCTAATGATTTTTGTAAGAGGATCTTTGTTTACCGCTCTGCTTGTTGAGGGCAACTCAAGCAATGTTTGGATCGCGATTTTTACCATAATGTGATGTGCAACACATTAGCGATACAGTAGTAAACTTTGACATTTATGCGTCTGGGTTGAAACGTTTTAGCGAAAAATCCGATAGCGCAGGAGGGGGCACTTATGGCAAGACAATCAGATAGTTAGTTGAGAAATGACCCAGGTTACCGCCGTTATCAGGTTAAGTATTATCTTAATATCAGGGCCAATTTTTATCTACTGCAATATTAGCTCCCTTTCAGCAAAAATTTTATTTCCCGGACGGGCTTTTTTTACGTAAACGTTGCCACTTAACGCAAATCAAAACAAAAACGGTGAAAAGCCGTTGAGGGTTTTCTTAAAAGCGCCTGGTCAGCTATTTAAACCGGACGCTTTTTCTAAGTAAATTATGGGGAAATATCCAACGGTGCGACTATTGGCTCAGGTTTAATGCGAATAGCAATCAATACGCCAATAATTAAACAGGCAATTCCCATTAGCGTGAGCAGCGGTGGCCAGCTCTGGCGCAGCATGAAAGTATAGGCCAGCCCCGCCAGCGTTTCGAAAACGATAAGCGGCCCTACCAGCACCGTCGGCAAACGCTGACAGGCTTCATTCCAGCACAGCGCCCCAATCCATGAGCAAAACAGCCCAATCGCCAGCATCAGAGGAATAAAGACCTCTGGCCGGGGGCCGAAAGGCAGAGCAAAACCTGGCATAGTCCAGTTCATCATCAGGGCTACCAGCAGCCAGGCCAGTAGTGCCAGCGGCAGCGTTGCCACGCCCTGTGCCGTAGCCCAGGTCCCCGGTTTTTTATCGGGGTTAGCGCGTAGCCAACGGGCGTTGCGCAGCGGATACCAGGTCCAACAGATCACCGCCATAACCGCCAGGGCAATACCGCTCAGATAACTGGCCCATTCAATGTGTTGCGCCGCGCCGCGTAACTCAGCCACATTCACGCAGACTAAACCGACAACGATCAGTAGCAGTGCAGGCATTAGCTTACCCCAGGCTAAGCGCCCCTCCTGACCACCATATAACAGGTTTGAAGTGATGGTTATTACTACCGGCAGTGTTCCGATCAGCATGGTTGATACGGGTGCGCCGGTACGCTGAATAGCGGCGGCGAGACAGCTGTAATAAAGAAGATTGCCTATCAGCGTCAGACGGAAAGCTTCTGCCCAGTCGCCGCGTGATAACCGTTTCAAACGGTGCCGGTCGTGCCAGGCTAACGCCAGAGCGATCATTCCAAAGGCCAGATAGCGGCCGGCGGAAAGCATTGTGGCGGGATATTCCGGCACCAGTAGCGGGCTAACAAAAATCAGGCCCCATAGCAGGCCAGCGGCCAGCGCAAAAAGTACTCCTGCAAGCATAGCGGTCTCATTAACAATTATATGAGCGGCCATTGTGACGCAGGTTGAGCGGAAAATATTGTAGGAGATTGCGATCGGCGCAGGAGAGGATCACTGGCGCTGGTCGACGGCTTTTAACGGCCAGCTATCTGCTTCTGGTAGCGAACGGGGGTTATGCCATAGCGATGAGCAAACGCGCGTGTCAGATGCGCCTGATCGGTTAACCCCACGCCAAGAGCAACATCGGCGGCGCTGTAACCCTGCGCCAACAGGCGCTTGGCCTCAAACAGACGAAAGGCCATCAGCATCTGGTGCGGCGTAACATGAAAGTGATATTTAAACTGACGCAAAAAATGATAAGGACTGAGCGAAACCAGTTCAGCCAGTTCCGCCAGGGTGACCGACTGGGCATAGCTGGCACGCAAATAGTCGCGCACCTTATCAAAACGGTGCATTTTCTCCTGCGGTGCTTTATCCGCAATACGGGCGTAAGGCCGGAACAGATCCACAATCTGTAGCATCTGACCGTGAGCGGTCAGTGCATCAGGCGCCCGCCACAATGCGGCTATCGCCTGCGAAAGCTGGCAAGCAATCAAAGGCTCCTCTTTTACTACCTCGGTAAACCACCAGCCGCGCTCGCCCGTCAGCGTCTCCAGCGTTTCAGGATCGATATAGATCATACGGTAACGCCAGCCCTCTTCTCCCAGCGATTCGCCGGTATGGAGTTCGTCCGGATTCATCATTACCAGCGATTGCGCCGCCGCAATATGGCTGGCGCCGCGATAACGAAAGCGCTCCGCGCCGAAATCAATCGCGCCGATCCCAAACGCTTCATGGGTATGAGGCTCAAAGGCATAGCGTGATATATGCGCCTGATAAAGTTCAACGCCGGGCAGCTCGCTAAGCTGAAGAAACTGGGCGCGATCCTTTTCACTGGGAAACTGTTGCGGCACACCCTGCACACTAAACTCCTGAGAGAAAAAAGAGAGAAAGCAGAGCATGGCAGTTGCGTGTGAATAACGCAAAAGATGGCTATGCTCTGCCAGCAATTTCTGTGAAACAGGTTGGAAAAGGGCGACGCGACGTTATCGCCCTTGTTGGCCTGATTAATGCGCGGGTAGCTGGAACGCCGAAACGGTATTTTTCAGGTAGTTAACCTGTTCTTCCAGTGAAGAAGCCGCAGAAGCAGATTCCTGCACTAGCGCGGCGTTTTGCTGCGTCACGCCATCCATCTCTGTTACCGCCTGTTCAATCTGCATAATGCCACGGCTCTGCTCGTCGGACGCGGTAGAAACCTCCTGCATCAGTGCGTTAACGCGCGTAACGGAATCGATGATATTCGCGATCGCTTCGCCGGTTTTGGTAACCTGCTGCGATCCCTGGCTGATACTGGTAACGGAATCTTTAATCAACTCTTCGATTTCGCGCGCGGCGGCGGCGCTACGGCTTGCCAGATTGCGCACTTCACCGGCCACTACCGCGAAGCCCCGTCCCTGCTCCCCGGCTCGCGCCGCTTCTACCGCAGCGTTCAATGCCAAAATGTTGGTTTGGAAGGCGATGCTGTTAATCACGGTGGTGATCTCTTCGATTTTCCGTGAGCTCTGTGTGATGCCGCTCATGGTAGTGATCACCGCTTTCGAGACTTCGTTACCGCTTTGAGCCGCTTTTACCGCTTCCTGCGTCAGGCGCGTTGCCTGATAAACGTTATCGGTATTCTGTTTTACCGTTGCACTCAGCTCTTCCATGCTGGCTGCGGTTTGTGTCAGCGCTGACGCCTGTTGCTCAGTACGCGAAGAGAGATCGATATTACCAACGGCAATTTCCTGCGACGCGTTGGCTACGGAGTGACAAGAGTCACGTACCTGGCTAATGATCTGAATCAATGCCAGACGCATCTGCTCAATAGAGCGCATCACTTCAGAAATTTCAGTGCGTGAGGTCGCGCTAACCGGCACGGTATGCTGTAACTGCCCCTCGGCAATTTTGCTGCACTGCTCTTTCGCTGCCAGCAGTGAATCAAGCAGGTATTTTTTCAACAGGAAATAGATCAGGCCAATAATGAAAACAAACACCACGGCAAACAGCACCAGCATGATCACCGAGAAGTTAAAGTTCTGCTGAGCGGTAGCGTTGAGCTGTTTCGCGTAGGCTTCGTGCAACGCCAGCACCTGATCCAGCGCAATTTCATACTGGCGGTCCAGTTTAGCCACCTGGGTGAGCTGACTGGTGAATCCGGCCTGGTCGCCGCTATGCGCTGCGGCGATCAGCGGTTCGATTCCCTGTTGCTTATAGGCCAGCCAGGCACGCTGATACTCAGCCAGCAGCACATCTTCATCTTTCAGACGCGGCGCTTTTACATAGGCGGCAAAGGCATCATCCATTTTTTGCACCAGCGTTTCCACACCCGCCATTCTGGCGTTGGCACTCTCAATATCGCCTTTCTCCAGCTGCTTCATATACTCCATCAGATGCACACGGAGGTTACGGCTGTGGTTGATAGGATCGATGATGGACAACACCACGCGGATTTCCTTGTTCACACTGTCGAGCGAGTTATTGCTGCGCACAAACAGGAAAGCGTTAGTCACGGAACTGAACAGAAAAATTGCCAGTAAGGCGATCAGAATAATAAGTGAAGAGCGTTTGATGGTCATTAAAGGGATCTCTGAATAAAACCGGTGCCCTCTTTATCGGCCATAGTCAGAAATTTCTTATATGTTCATGCGCGCAAAGCACTGTTTTTCACTTTTTATTGAGCTTTTCATTGATCCTTCGCACGAAAACCTTAAACGTAACTTATACGGCGTGCCGGGCGCTATCCGCCGCGCGCCTGTTCCCGCAGGCATCATTCGCAACAGCTCTGCCCGGTGATGCGCAGGCAGCCAGAATTACCCGTATGCAGGCCGTGCTGGCTGGCGCTCCGCAATTCTTTTCCTTTAAAGCTCGTTTACGCAGGGCTATCACCCGCATTGAAAAATGTGCCATGATTAGCTAAATCGGTTTAGCATGATTAGCTAAGAGGAAGCGATGACAAAACGTATCTGGGTATTGGGTGACGCCGTAGTGGATCTGCTGCCGGAAGGCGAGCAGCGTTTGATAGTCTGTCCTGGCGGCGCGCCGGCAAATGTGGCGGTCGGCATCGCCCGACTGGGCGGAAACAGCGCCTTTATTGGCTGCACAGGAGAGGATCCCTTTGGCCAGCTACTGCGGAAAACGCTTCAGCAGGAAAATGTGGATACGGGTTATATGCGTGCGCTGCCGGACCAACGCACCTCAACGGTGCTGGTCGGCCTGGACGAAGAAGGCGAACGCACTTTTACCTTTATGGTACGCCCGAGCGCCGATCTGTTTTTGACCCCGGCGGATCTCCCTGTGTTTCAGAAAGGCGAAGGTCTGCATCTTTGTTCGATTGCCCTCAGCGCCGAGCCATCACGCAGCGCAGCTTTCAGTGCCATCGATGGTATCCAGCAGGCTGGCGGCTGGGTGAGTTTCGATCCTAACCTACGGGAAGACCTCTGGTCAGATCCACAGGAAATGCGCGACGTTGTCGCTCAGGCGCTGCTGAAAGCAGATGTGATAAAGCTTTCGCTGGAAGAGCTTTATTTTCTCACCGACAGCAACGAGCTGCATGACGGCATTGCCCGCTTCAGCGCGCATTATCGTCCCGCTCTGCTGTTGGTTACCCAGGGCAAGGCAGGCGTGACGCTCTGGCAGAACGGCGAACTGAGCCACTATTCAGCCCCGCAGGTTAAAGTAGTTGATACCACCGGTGCAGGCGATGCGTTTGTTGCCGGTCTGCTGGCCGCTCTGATCCGCGATCCCAATCCCCTTTCACCTGTTGAGCTTCAGCAGGCGATCGCCAGCGCCCAACGCTGTGGCGCACTGGCAACAACGGCACGCGGTGCAATGACCGCCCTGCCTTATCAGGATCCCCACTAAAAACAGAAAATTGCTGGCCCGGTCACAATTACTAAACCGGGTTAGCAAGTTTTATTGATCTACTGGATCCAATTTCAATATCCTCCTGTCGAACCGGTTTAGCAAAGTTGTTAATCCTCTGGAGAATAGCCTAATTGAACATCTTGACCCCTTTGGCTGGTGTTGCTGCTTTTACCCTGGTCACCACGCCGTTCGCCTTTGCCGATACCAGCGTAGATCAGCTTGCCGCCCGACTTGCTGCTATGGAGGCTCGCCTACAGGCGGCTGAGCAGCGCGCGGCCGACGCGGAAAAACGCGCCCGCCAGGCAGAAATGCGCGTTGCCGGAATTGAACAGCAGCGTGACAAGTCTCAGCCGGTAGCATTGACGAACACTGCGCCGCCAGCCGCAGCGAACCCTGTGCACGCCGCTTCTGCGTCTTCAGCTGCCGTACCATCGCCTTCTTCATCGCCAATGACCACTGCTGCCGTGCCAGACGCGCCGACGCAAACGCCAGAGATCGCCGAAGGGTTTGAATTTCACGGCTATGCACGATCCGGCCTGATCATGAATGATGCGGCTACCAGCACGCAGAGCGGTCCCTATCTGACGCCAGCAGGCGAAACCGGCGGTGCGATAGGGAGACTCGGCAATGAAAATAACACCTATGTCGAACTTAACCTGGAACATAAAACCCGCCTGGCTAACGGTGCTACAACCCGCTTTAAAGCGATGCTGGCAGATGGTCAGCAGAGCTACAACGACTGGACGGCAGATACCAGCAGCCTGAATCTGCGTCAGGCTTTCGTTGAGTTAGGCAGCCTGCCGACCTTTACCGGCGCGTTCCATAACAGCACGCTATGGGCAGGCAAGCGCTTCGATCGCGATAACTTTGATATTCACTGGCTGGACTCGGATGTGGTGTTTCTTGCCGGAACCGGCGGCGGAATTTATGACGTGCGCTGGAACGATCGGGTACGCAGCAACTTTTCTCTTTACGGCCGCAACTTTGGCGATATTGAAACGGTGGATAACACCATCCAAAACTATATCGTAACCGCCAATAACTTTGTCGGACCGTTCCAGTTTATGCTCAGCGGGCTGCGCGCCAAAGACAATGAAGAGCGCGTCAATAATGGCGTTCGCAATGACAATGCCGGTGATAGCGGTTTTCATGTCATGGCGGCGTTGCACAACGATAGCTTTTACGGGCTGCGCGCCGGTCAGGCTAAAAGCGCTCTGCTGTACGGCCACGGTCTGGGCGCGGAGGTAAAAGGCATTGGTTCGGATGGCAACCTGACGCAAAACGCCAACACCTGGCGTCTGGCCAGCTACGGTACCACCGCGATTAATAACACCTGGAGCTTTGCTCCGGCGCTGCTGGCGCAGCAAAGCCGCGATCGCTATGTGCGGGGCGATGACTATCGATGGCTGACGTTCAATGCCCGCTTTATCCAGGAAATTAACCAGAACTTCGCGCTGGCCTGGGAGGGCAGCTATCAATATATGGATCTTGATCCGCAGGGCTTTAAAAACCGTCAGAGCGTTAGCGGTAGCTTTTACAAGCTGACGCTGGCACCAACGTTCAAGGTCGGCGATATCGGCGACTTCTTTACCCGACCGGAAATTCGTTTTTTCGCCAGCTGGATGAACTGGGATAGCTCGCTGGATAACTATGCCAGCGACGACGCCTTTGGCAGCAGCGGCTTCTCTTCCGGCGGCGAGTGGAATATTGGCGTGCAGATGGAAACCTGGTTCTGACACCAGACAAAAATAACCTGACAGGGGGCAGTATGGATTTTAATAAGGTTGCGCAGCAGCTTTTACCGCTATTGGGCGGCAGGGAAAATATTGCATCGGCCGCGCACTGCGCTACGCGTCTGCGTCTGGTACTGGTGGATGACGCTAAGGCAGATAAAGATGCTATCGATAAACTGGATGGCGTAAAGGGCTGTTTTCGTAATGCTGGACAAATGCAGATTATTTTCGGCACCGGCGTGGTGAATAAGGTTTATGCCGCCTTTATTCAGGCGGCAGGCATCAGCGAAGCCAGCAAAGGCGAAACGGCGCAGGCAGCAACGCAAAAACTGAATCCGGCGCAGCGCGTCGCCCGACTGCTGTCGAACATTTTTGTGCCGATTATCCCGGCGATTGTCGCATCGGGCGTGCTGATGGGCCTGCTCGGCATGATGAAGACCTACGGCTGGGTCAATCCTGACAGCGCACTGTTTGTCATGCTGGATATGTTCAGTTCGGCGGCCTTTATCATTCTACCGATCCTGATTGGCTTTACCGCCGCACGCGAATTTGGCGGCAACCCTTATCTTGGCGCAACGCTGGGCGGGATTCTTACCCATCCGGCGCTGACCAACGCCTGGGGCGTGGCGGGCGGTTTTAAAACCATGGATTTTTTCGGTCTGGATGTGGCAATGATCGGCTATCAGGGCACGGTATTCCCGGTGCTGCTGGCCGTCTGGTTTATGAGCCTGCTGGAGAAGCGTCTGCGTCGGGTTATTCCGGACGCGCTGGATATTATTCTGACGCCGTTCCTGACGGTAATCATTTCCGGTTTTGTCGCCATGCTGATCATTGGTCCGGCGGGACGGGCGCTGGGCGATGGCATATCTCTGGTGCTGAGTACGCTGATCGCTCATGCGGGCTGGCTGGCAGGGTTGCTGTTCGGCGGTCTCTATTCCGTGATTGTGGTCACCGGTATTCATCACAGCTTCCATGCCATTGAAGCGGGCCTGTTGGGCAATCCCTCAATCGGCGTTAACTTCCTTTTGCCGATCTGGTCGATGGCCAATGTGGCACAGGCGGGCGCCTGTCTGGCAGTCTGGTTTAAAACCCGCGATGTTAAGGTGCGCAGTATTGTGCTGCCTTCCGCTTTTTCCGGCATGCTTGGCATTACTGAAGCGGCCATTTTCGGCGTGAATCTGCGTTATATGAAACCCTTTATTGCCGGTATCGTTGGCGGTGCGGCGGCAGGAGCCTGGGTGGTAATTAGTCACGTTAATATGACGGCGGTTGGGCTGACGGCGCTGCCGGGCATGGCCATTGTGCAGGCCAGCTCGCTGGTGAACTACATTATCGGTATGGCGATCGCCTTTGGCATCGGCTTCCTGCTCTCCCTGATGCTGAAATATAAAGTTGAGGCCAGCGCATGAAAGAGGCAGCACTTCTGAAACAAACCGTAAAGGCGCTGATGCAGGGACAGCTCCGCGCCGCTCAGGATCCTCATCGCCCGGCCTGGCATCTGGCGCCATCGGTGGGCCTGCTGAATGACCCAAACGGCTTTATTCAGTTTGATGGCGATTTTCATCTTTTTTATCAATGGAATCCGCTGGCCTGCGCACACGGCGCAAAATTTTGGGGCCACTGGCGTTCCGCCGATTTGGTCCACTGGCAACATGAGCCGATCGCGCTGGTGCCGTCAGAAGAGTATGAAAGCCACGGCTGTTACTCGGGTTCTGCGGTAGATAATGATGGCGTGCTGACGCTGATCTATACCGGCAACGTCAAGTTTGCGGAAGGCCGCACCGCCTGGCAGTGCCTGGCCACGCTGGAAGAAGACGGCAGTTGTCGTAAGCTGGGCCCGGTTCTGGCTCTGCCTGAGGGTTACAGCGGCCATGTGCGTGACCCGAAAGTGTGGCGGCATGACGACGGGCAGTGGTACATGGTACTGGGCGCGCAAAACCTGGCAGGCGAAGGCAAAGTGCTGCTGCTGCGCAGTGAAGATCTGCATAGCTGGCAACTGCTGGGCGAAATCGCCGGCAGCCAGCTTAATGGGCTGGGCGATTTTGGCTATATGTGGGAGTGCCCGGATCTCTTCCGTCTGGGCGAGCGCGATATCCTGATTACCTGCCCGCAGGGACTGGCACCTCAGCAGAAACGCTGGCTCAATACCTTTCAGAGCGGCTATTTTATTGGTGAACTGGATTATCAGCACGCCCGTTTCCCGCATGGCGACTTCCATGAACTCGACCTTGGCTTTGAGTTTTATGCTCCGCAAACCACCGCCAGCAGCGACGGAAGAAGGCTGCTGTTTGGCTGGATGGGTATTCCCGATGGCGATGAGTTTTATCAGCCCACCATCGCTTACGGCTGGATCCATCAAATGACCTGCCCACGCGAGCTGACGCTGGAACAGGGCAGCCTGCGGCAACGCCCGGCGCGTGAGCTGCAGCAGCTGCGCCATTCACCGCTGACATTACAGGGCGCAGCGCAACAGCTGGAGCCGCTTGATATCAGCAGCGCCGAATTGCTGATGCAGCCAGAGGGCGCGCTAATGCTGCATTTCGCTGATGCGCTCCGCTTGAGCTGGAATGGAGAAGAACTACAACTGTCGCGGCGCAACCCGCGTAGCGGCGTTGAAGAGCATCGTTACTGGCACGGCAGCCTTGCCCGTCTGCATATTTTTTGCGACCGTTCCAGCATTGAGATTTTTATCAACGATGGTGAGGCGGTGATGTCCAGCCGCTATTTTCCCACGGTGACGCCGCAGTTGCGGCTGGAAGGCGAGACGAATGTCAGGCTGCATTACTGGCGACTGGAAGCGGGCGTGATAGTATAACCGCCATCAAATCACCCTGATGTAGCCGACAGTGAATAAACCAAAACGCGTCACGATTAAAGATATCGCCCAGCTGGCGGGCGTCTCCAAGTCTACCGCCAGCCTGGTTCTCAGCGGAAGAGGCAAGGAACTGCGCGTGTCGGAAGCGACGCGCGAGCGGGTAATGGATATTGCTCGCCAGGCACATTATCAGCCCAGCATTCATGCCCGCGCATTAAACTCTTCCCGCAGCCATACCGTGGGTCTGGTAGTGCCGGAAATGACCAATCAGGGCTTTGCCACCTTTTCCCATGCGCTGGAAACCCTGTGCCGCGATGCCGGACTACAGCTGCTGATCGCCTGTACGGATGAGAACGCCAGTCAGGAAACGCTGGCGGTGAATAACCTGATCCAGCGCCAGGTCGATGGGTTAATCGTGGCATCCAGCATGCTGAACGATGCGGAATACCAGAAGATTAATCAGCAGATCCCGGTGGTGCTGTTCGATCGTCATCTGGGCGAATCTTCGCTGCCGCTGGTGATCACCGAGGCGGTGGAGCCCACTGCCAGCCTGGTTGAAAGCGTTGCCCGGGAAGGCTTTGACGAATTCTATTTCTTCGGTGGCCAGCCGCGCATTTCACCAACCCGCGATCGGCTGGAAGGTTTCCGTCAGGGGCTGGCGCGGGCTGGCATGGCGTTAAAGCCGGAGTGGGTTATTCACGGTCATTACCATGCCAGCTCCGGTTATGAGATGTTTGCCGAGCTTTATATGCGTCTGGGCCGCGTACCGCAGGCGCTGTTCTGTGCCGCCTGCGGTCTGCAAGAGGGCGTGCTGCGCTATCTTAGCCAACATGGCCTGCTGGATCAGCCGATCCGCCTGTGCAGCTTTGACGATCACTATCTGTATGATGCGTTGTCGGTGAAAATCGATACGGTGGTACAGGATGAGCGAATGCTGGCGTGGAACTGCTTCGAAATCGTCACAGCCTTAATGGAAGGCGAAACGCCGGAAAATCTGCAGCGTTACTTGCCGGCACGGCTGAAATGGCGCAGCGCCTGATCGCGCGTCGCCAGGCATTATCTGTAATTGAGGCTTTTTTACCGTTAGGGTCATCGCACTGTCATATCGCGCAAGTAACACTCCAGAGCTGCGATATTACTTCTTTAGCGAGGCCCGTCATGAGCGAGAATCAAACCTGGCACGCCGCGTCATCGCCTGCGTCGGCGCGTCCCGATCTGAGCAGTAAACACAGTAAAAAAACCGCACTGGCCGTGATCGTGCTGATCGTCGCCGGACTCGTTTTTGCCGGGGTGAACCTGTTTGCCGATGTGGAAGAGTCCGGGCAAGTCGTTACCAGCTACTTTCCTTTTGTGCTGTTAGGCCTGGCGCTGGTGATTGCGCTGGCGTTCGAGTTTGTTAACGGCTTTCATGATACCGCCAATGCGGTAGCCACGGTGATTTATACCCATTCACTGCCGCCCGGTGCGGCGATCCTCTGGTCCGGCTTATGTAACTTCAGCGGCGTGCTGCTTTCCAGCGGCGCGGTGGCCTTCGGCATTATTTCATTGCTACCCATGGAGTTAATGCTACAGGCCAGCAGCGGTAATGGCTTCGCCATGATCTATGCCCTGCTCTTTTCTGCGATAACCTGGAATCTCGGCACCTGGTATCTGGGTTTGCCCTCCTCTTCTTCCCATACGCTGATTGGCTCAATTATTGGCGTCGGGGTGGCGAACGCTATCAATAACGGGCGTAGCGGCATGGAAGGCGTTAACTGGGATCAGGCGCTTAATGTTGCTTACGCGCTGCTGTTTTCGCCGCTTGTTGGCTTTGCCAGCGCTGCGCTGCTGTTGCTGGTGATGAAAAAATGGCTGCGCAATCGCCAGCTCTATAGCGCGCCAGAAGGACCACAGCCGCCGCCGGGCTGGATCCGTGCGTTGTTGATCCTCACCTGCACCGGCGTCTCTTTTGCCCATGGATCTAACGACGGACAAAAAGGCATGGGACTGATTATGTTGATTCTGGTGGGCGCAATGCCGATTGCCTATGCTCTTAACCGCTCTGTCCCGCCCGATCAGATCCCGCGCGTGGCGGCACTGGCGCAGATTACCAGTCAGCAGCTGACAGCAGAGCATACGCTGCCGCCGCAGTATGTGCCGCGTGACGTGCTGATGGAGTTTATGCGCAGCGGCGAAAACAATCCGCAGGTTGCGCCAGCGCTGGGCGCGCTGCTGGATAAAACTGGCCGACAGATCAAGCAGTATGGTTCGATGGAGAATATTCCGGCACAGCTGGTGGCCAATACCCGTAATGATATGTATCTGGCAGCGGAAAGCATTAAGCAGCTAAAGGCGGCAAAAGCGCCGTTCCCGGCAGAGATGCAGAACAACCTTAACGCGATGAAAAGCGAGCTGGATAATGCAACCCGCTTTATTCCACTTTGGGTAAAAATCGTGGTGGCGCTGGCGCTTGGCCTGGGCACCATGGTGGGCTGGCGACGCATTGTGATTACCGTCGGCGAGCGGATCGGCAAAACGCATTTAAGCTATGCACAGGGCGCCAGCGCAGAGCTGGTCACGGTCGCCACCATTGGTGCCGCTGACGCCTTTGGTCTGCCGGTCTCTACCACGCATGTTCTGTCGTCCGGCGTGGCAGGCACCATGGCGGCTAACCGCTCCGGTCTGCAAATGGCGACGTTACGCAATCTGCTGATCGCCTGGGTGCTGACGCTGCCGGTCTCGATTATGATTTCCGCCCTGTTGTTTATGCTGTTTATACGCCTTTAGCGTACGGTCCCGGCAGGTCAATGGATCGTCAGTCCGGTTCCTTGCCTTCAGATAACGATAAATTATCTATACTTTGCTTTTAGTTAACAGGAGGCACCGATGGCGGACTTACAACTGATTGATACGCTGGAACTGGGCGATGAAGATGCTGCGGCCTATAAATATGAAATTTATGGCGCTGATGAATCGACGCCGGAATATGCGCTTATCTTTATCCGTCAGAGCGATAGCGATGACTGGCAACAGGATGGCAAACTTGAGTTTGCCGTAGCGGAAGAGAAGCAAGAAGCTACAAGCGGCACGATGGGTTATGGGTCTGGCGACAGCATGCCGGACCTGCGTGATTTACGCCAGGAGGCAAAAGAGCGCTGTGAACAACACTATCAAGAAAATCGTTAACCGCTGACAGAGCAAAACAGGGCGACCAGAGGTCGCCCTGCTGCATTACAGAATAGCCGCAACGGACTTCGCCAGCTGCGCTTCCAGTACCGGTTTCGCCTCTTCAAACTTAAGGTTGACCTTGTTGGCATTGGAAACCACGCGGGTTTGGTATTTCATGCGATTGCCATCAGCTTTGCTGGACTGCAGCTTAACGCCAGAGGTTCCCTGACGCAGCGCGGCAATATTATCGGTGGTGACATTCTCTTTACTGCGCTCGGAAATCTGCAGATCGGTAACCATGGTGTAGTTAATATCCTCCACCAGCGCATCCGCTGCCATACCGGCCAGGCCCAGCGCCAGACCCGCACCCAACACCGCACCGCCTGAATTACTGTTATAAGCAGTAATACCGCTGCCCAGCGCCGCGCCTGCAACCGCGCCTTCATAGCCGCTGCCTAACAGGCCCTGAGCTTCACGCAGATCCATCTTGTCGGCTTTCAGGACGTTAGCCTGAATCCAGTAATAAGCATTATCCGGAGAATTCACTACGTTATAACCTTTAGCACGCAGGTCCTGCGCCAGCAGCTCGGGAAGATCGCTCATATCCTTGTCAGAGGTGTTCTTGACCTGGATATAAACGGTTTTCTCAGAGGAAGGCTCCAGCCAGATGGTCTGACTCATCTGCGTTTTTACTTCAAGGTTACGCTTTTTAATTGCCGTGCTCATTGCGCTACAGCCGGAAAGCAGAACGGCTGAAAGAGCCAGGGCAACTACCGCGTGTTTTTTATATTCCATTTTCCTGTCCTTAATGGAAAGAGCAAAATGCTCCGAATTTGAGTAAAGTTGTTATTTGCTACCAATAAAATGCAAACAAATAATCGCTATGGTGAAACCACAGTTTGATAATGCGTGAAATAAAAAGCGAAACAGAAATCGCGAAATATTATTTGCTCAAGGTGACTATTTCGTTATATTTCTATTCACACACATAGATTTTAAATAGTGAATTCAGCATTTCAGCTAATAAGGCTTCGCGCCGCCAGAAAGCAGCACCATGCCTTTCGAAATTTCGGCGTAATCTAACATAAAAATAAAGCTGTGGCAGCTAAGCTTGCGCTCACTTCTGCTGTTTTTTTATCTGCAAAATAATGATTAACCTGCTTTTATCGGCAGCAGTCGCCAAAGCTTTATATCCAGCTTTCACATTATAATTTCTTCAAACGCATTATTATTTTGCAAGCTGATGGGCCATATGCCGGGCGTGTTTATTGACGCTGGTTTGTGAGCCTGAGCAGGCAGAGAGAATGAGCGAGAAAAGTTAATTTAGTAAAACCGGCGCTATATTAGCGCGCCGCCATCGAAATATCGGCTTTTTTGACGCCACCCTATGCAAGGCAAGCGATGCATCTTCTGATTCCATGAGATAAGCGAAAGCTGGATAAAAGGATAAAAAACCAACAGCCGTTTACCCTAACCCAGTTTTTTAAAGTAAGGAACAGGTGAAATTAAACCGCACTGGATATGTAGCGGTATAAATAAAGAGTGATTTTAGATAGGTTTTATTAATTGCCTGCTAAATTAGCTCAAAAAAAACCCTGCCGTAGCAGGGCTTTCAAACACCGAATTTTCACAGAAACAAGCCGATCAGAACGGAATGTCGTCGTCGAAATCCATCGGCGGTTCATTGTTAGCCGGTGCGCTCTGCTGCTGCGGACGAGCAGGTGCCTGACCGCCGCCGCTGAACTGGCTGCCGCCCTGCGGCTGCTGAGGCTGGCCCCAACCATTATTGTTGTTGCTGTTGCCGCCGCCCATAGCGCCGCCTGCCGGCGCGCCTGCACCGCCGCCCTGACGGCCGCCCAGCATCTGCATGGTGCCACCAACGTTAACCACCACTTCCGTGGTATAACGTTCCTGGCCGCCCTGGTCCTGCCATTTACGCGTTTGCAGAGAACCTTCGATATAAACCTGAGAACCTTTACGCAGGTATTCGCCCGCCACTTCCGCCAGTTTGCCGAACAGCACGACACGGTGCCATTCCGTTTTCTCTTTGGTCTCTCCGGTCTGCTTGTCACGCCAGCTTTCGGAGGTAGCCAGCGTAATATTCGCTACGGCTCCACCATTAGGCATATAACGCACTTCCGGATCCTGACCCAGATTCCCGACAAGAATCACTTTGTTAACGCCTCTGCTGGCCATGTTCGCGTCTCCCGATGAGTATTCATTAAGTCTAAACGGTAAATTCTATCACGCCAGGCTGCCCGATCATACTTCCGAGCAAGCTTCCAATAATGAAGATCTTTTTGCAGGGTTGCAACTGACTACTGGATATACATTCAGTTATTTTTTGTGCCATAATGACCTGTTTAGTCCTGCCGTATCGTTACGGGCATGGTGAGTCTGCGCTAATCCGGGAAATGTGAATGGATAAGATTGAAGTCCGGGGTGCTCGCACCCACAACCTGAAAAACATCAACCTGATCATCCCTCGCGACAAACTGATCGTTGTCACCGGCCTGTCAGGTTCCGGTAAATCCTCACTGGCGTTCGATACGCTCTATGCTGAGGGTCAACGCCGCTATGTGGAATCGCTTTCCGCTTACGCACGTCAGTTTCTTTCGCTGATGGAAAAACCGGATGTCGATCATATCGAAGGGCTGTCGCCAGCGATTTCGATCGAGCAGAAATCAACCTCCCATAACCCGCGATCCACCGTGGGCACCATCACCGAAATTCATGACTACCTGCGCCTGCTGTTTGCACGCGTTGGCGAGCCGCGCTGTCCCGATCATGACGTTACGCTGGCGGCGCAAACCGTTAGCCAGATGGTCGATAACGTGCTGGCGCAGCCGGAAGGCACGCGCCTGATGCTGCTGGCGCCGGTGGTGAAAGATCGTAAAGGCGAGCACACTAAAACGCTGGAGAATCTGGCGACGCAGGGTTATATCCGCGCCCGTATCGACGGCGAAGTGTGCGATCTCTCCGATCCGCCAAAGCTGGAACTGCAAAAGAAACATACCATTGAAGTGGTTATCGATCGCTTTAAGGTACGTGAAGATCTGGCGACGCGGCTGGCGGAATCGTTTGAGACCGCGCTGGAGCTTTCCGGCGGTACGGCAATCGTGGCCGATATGGATGATCCCGATGCAGAAGAGCTGCTGTTCTCTGCCAACTTCGCCTGTCCGGTTTGCGGCTACAGCATGAGCGAGCTGGAGCCACGCCTGTTCTCATTTAACAATCCGGCGGGCGCATGCCCTACCTGCGACGGCCTCGGCGTACAGCAATATTTCGATCCGGATCGCGTGGTGCAAAATGCGGAGCTGTCGCTGGCTGGCGGTGCGATCCGCGGCTGGGATCGCCGTAATTTTTACTATTTCCAGATGCTCCGGTCACTGGCGGAACACCTGAATTTCGATGTCGAAGCGCCGTTCAATACCCTGAACGAGAAAGCGCAGCAGGTGATCCTGTATGGCTCAGGCAAAGAAAGCATCGAATTTAAATATATTAACGATCGTGGCGATACTTCGGTGCGCCGTCATCCGTTTGAAGGCGTGCTGCACAATATGGAGCGTCGCTATAAAGAGACGGAGTCGAGCGCGGTACGTGAAGATTTGGCGAAATTTATCAGTAACCGCGCCTGCGCCACCTGTGAAGGCACGCGTCTGCGTCGCGAAGCGCGCCACGTTTATGTAGAAAACACCACGCTGCCGACCATTTCTGATATGAGCATCGGCCATGCGATGGATTTCTTCCGCAACCTGAAGTTAAGCGGTCAGCGGGCAAAAATTGCTGAAAAAGTGCTGAAAGAGATTGGCGATCGCCTGAGCTTCCTGGTTAACGTCGGCCTGAACTATCTTTCTATGTCGCGCTCGGCGGAGACCCTCTCCGGCGGCGAGGCGCAGCGTATTCGTCTGGCCAGTCAGATCGGTGCAGGGCTGGTTGGCGTGATGTATGTGCTGGATGAGCCTTCTATCGGTCTGCATCAGCGTGATAACGAACGCCTGCTGGACACGCTGATTCATCTGCGCGACCTTGGCAATACGGTGATTGTGGTCGAGCACGATGAGGATGCCATCCGCGCCGCTGACCATATCATCGATATCGGTCCAGGCGCAGGCGTGCATGGTGGTCAGATAGTGGCGGAAGGCACCGCCGAAGAGATTATGCAGGTAGAAGCCTCGCTGACCGGTCAGTATCTGAGCGGCAAGCGAAAGATTGCCGTGCCGGAGCAGCGCGTACCGGCCGATCCCACTAAAGTGCTGAAGCTGAGCGGCGCGCGTGGCAATAACCTGAAAGATGTGACGTTAACGTTGCCGGTCGGGCTGTTTACCTGCATCACTGGCGTGTCCGGCTCCGGTAAATCCACGCTGATCAACGATACGCTGTTTCCTATCGCTCAGCGTCAGCTGAACGGAGCGACCATTGCCGAGCCTGCGCCCTATCGTGAAGTTACCGGCATGGAGAACTTCGATAAGGTTATCGATATCGATCAAAGTCCAATTGGTCGTACGCCGCGCTCTAACCCGGCCACCTACACCGGCATTTTTACGCCGATTCGTGAGCTGTTTGCTGGCGTGCCGGAGTCGCGTTCACGCGGATATAATCCAGGCCGCTTCAGCTTCAACGTGCGTGGTGGACGCTGCGAAGCCTGTCAGGGCGACGGCGTGCTGCGCGTAGAGATGCACTTCCTGCCCGATATTTATGTGCCGTGCGATCAGTGTAAAGGCAAGCGCTATAACCGCGAGACGCTGGAGATTAAATACAAAGGCAAAAACATTCACGAAGTGCTGGATATGACCATCGAAGAGGCACGTGAATTTTTTGATGCCGTGCCTGCGCTGGCGCGTAAGCTGCAAACGCTGATGGATGTGGGCCTCTCCTATATTCGTCTGGGTCAGTCTGCGACAACGCTGTCAGGCGGCGAGGCGCAACGCGTGAAGCTGGCGCGCGAGCTGTCGAAACGCGGCACCGGCCAGACGCTCTATATTCTTGATGAGCCGACTACCGGCCTGCACTTTGCTGATATTCAGCTGTTGCTGACGGTGCTGCATCAGTTGCGCGATCAGGGCAATACCATCGTGGTGATTGAACATAACCTTGACGTGGTGAAAACCGCCGACTGGATTGTGGATCTTGGCCCGGAAGGCGGCAGCGGAGGCGGGCAGATTCTGGTAGCCGGTACGCCGGAAACCGTCGCCAAATGTGAAGAATCACATACCGCCCGCTTCCTGAAGCCGCTGTTGGAACAGCGCTAAACGGCTGTTCTCCGCCCCTGATGCGCTCTGCCTCAGGGGCTTTTCACCCGCCTTGCCTCTTTCCTGGGCATTCATGCAGAATCAGGCAAGATTTAGACACTTTCAGGTCTGGCTGCTCTTCTCCACGCTGTTATCCTTATTAGCTCTTATCGCACGTGCTGCGAAACGCCCGGTTTAACCGGAGCGCAATGCTTTTCCTTAGCTTTACAACGGCTTCAATAACAGGAGACACCATGAATATTACGCACGCTTATGCTGCCCAGGATGCGAAATCCAGACTCGCGCCTTTTGACTATAAGCCGCGTGAACTGCGCGCGCATGATGTACAAATTGAAGTGTTATTTTGCGGCGTTTGCCATTCAGACCTGCATCAGGCGCGCGATGAATGGCATAACACCATTTTCCCCGTCGTGCCGGGTCATGAAATTGTCGGCCGCGTTACCGCAACAGGCGCTCATACGCAAAAATATCGCGTAGGCGATCTGGTTGGCGTGGGCTGCATGGTTGACTCCTGCCGTACCTGTCCCAGCTGCCAGGAAGGTCTGGAACAGTATTGCGAAAACGGTATGGTGCCTACCTACAACGGCCAGGACCGCGAAACGCAGGAAGTCACCTACGGCGGTTACTCCACCAGCCTCGTTGTGCATGAAGATTTCGTGCTGCGCGTACCGGAAAACCTCGATCCGGCAGGCGTAGCGCCGCTGCTGTGCGCTGGCATTACCACCTGGTCCCCGCTGCGCCACTGGAACGTGGGTCCGGGCAAAAAAGTCGGTATCGTTGGCCTGGGCGGTCTGGGTCATATGGGTGTGAAGCTGGCACATGCCCTGGGCGCGCATGTGGTGCTGTTTACCACTTCACCGTCTAAAATCGAAGACGGCAAGCGTCTGGGCGCTGATGAGGTAGTGATTTCTAAAGATCCCCAGCAGATGGCGCAGCACGCTAACAGCTTCGACTTTATTCTGAATACCGTTGCGGCGCAGCACGACCTTAATCCGTTTATCAACCTGCTGAAGCGCGATGGTAATATGACGCTGGTTGGCGCACCGGAAAACGATCATCCGGCACCACATGTGTTTGATCTGATTTTAAAACGTCGCAGCGTGGCGGGTTCGCTGATTGGCGGCATCGCTGAAACGCAGGAGATGCTCGATTTCTGCGGCAAGCACAATATCACCTCCGATATTGAGCTGATCGCCATGAACCAGATTAACGAAGCCTATGAGCGTATGCTGAAAAGCGATGTGAAATACCGCTTTGTTATCGATATTGATACGCTGCGTCAGGAATCTGCCGCCTAAAAATCTTGTCGCTGCGGCCAGTCCGCAGCGACAGTTTAATGATTGCCCGCCGCTTTCGTCGCCAGCGCCTGCTGTAGCGACGCATCCACCAGATAGTAAATCTGCGAATCTTTTAAACCGCCATCCAGATAAAGCGTGCTCCAGTGAGATTTGTTCAAATGCGCACTGGGAAAAACGTCGGCATGCTGCTGCCGCAGCAGATCGGCCAGCGCCGGAGAGGTTTTTAGCGAGACGGCCGGCCGCCCTTCTGGCTCATGCACCATGGCAAATAACACGCCGTCCGCCAGGATTTGCGTTGCCTTCCAGTCGCTGTGGACACGCTGTTCCGCGCCCGCTTTACTCATACAATATGACAGCAGATCTGACGTATTCATTTTTACTCTCCTTGCAGCGTGGCGATAATGCGGCGTGAACCGCCCTGTATGCGATGTTCCCCCAGCCAGATGCCCTGCCACGTACCTAACACCAGGCGCCCACGGTTAACCGGCAGCAATAGCGAAACGCCAAGCAGCGATGATTTAATGTGCGCAGGCATATCATCCACGCCCTCATAATCATGCTGGTAAGGCGCATTTTCCGGCACCTGCCGCATAAAATGCTGCTCCATATCGCTGCGTACTGTGGGGTCGCAATTCTCATTTAACGTTAGTGAGGCGGAAGTGTGCTGTAGCAGCAGATGCAATAGCCCAGTATTGATTTCACGCATTACCGGCAATTGCCCGAGAATTTCATCGGTAATCAGGTGAAAGCCGCGCGCTTTCGCGCTTAGCGACAGGGTCTGTTGGTGCCACATTACGCCATACTCCTTTTTAAAAGACTCCGTTAAGTGTGCAGCATGTGGCGCAAAGGTAAACCTGCAAAAGATAAAAATTATTAACGGCCTGGACGTTGCGGTTCGCTTTGGCCGCTTCGTTATTGCATGCGTTTAAGAGGAAGATGCTGCACTGAAGAGGCTACATTTCCCGGTGGCCGGGCAAACGGGGAGTCTGGCAATGGAATAATGGTTAAAGGCGGCTGGCACCGCCTTTAACGACTGCGCTTACATCACTGCCGCGAAAGCTTCTGCGACCTGATGAACATTGTTACGATTCAGGCCCGCTACGCACATGCGTCCGCTGTGGATCAGGTAAATGCCAAATTCTTCACGCAGACGATTGACCTGCTGAGCGCTCAGTCCGGTATAGCTGAACATGCCGCGCTGCTTCAGCAGATAATCGAAGTTTTTGCCGGGCAGCGCGGCGCTCAGTGCCGTTACCAGCGCCTGGCGCATATCCAGAATACGCAGACGCATCGCTTCTACTTCCGCCAGCCAGTGGGTCTTCAGCGCTTCGTCATTCAACACACAGGCCACGACCTGAGCGCCAAAGTTTGGTGGTGAAGAGTAGTTGCGGCGCACCGTGGCCTTCAGCTGTCCCTGAACCCGCGTCGCCTCTTCCGTATCCGCACAGACCACCGACAGGCCGCCGACGCGTTCACCGTATAGCGAGAAGATTTTTGAGAAGGAGTTGCTGACCAGCGCCGAAATCCCCGCAGCGGCGATGGCGCGAATAGCATAGGCATCCTCTTCCATACCGGCCCCGAAGCCCTGATAGGCAATATCCAGGAAAGGGATCAGCTGCTGCGCCTGTAGCACTTCAACAACGCGATCCCACTGCCCATTAGTCAGATCGGCACCGGTCGGGTTATGGCAGCAGGGATGCAGCAGCACCACGCTCTGAGCGGGAAGCGACTTCAGCGTGGCAAGAAAATCATCAAACTTAACGCCGTGGGTTTGTGCGTCATACCAGGGATAGGTATGCACATCAAAACCAGCACCCGCGAAGATCGCCACATGGTTTTCCCATGTCGGATCGCTGACCCAAACCTGCGACTGCGGGAAATAGCGCTTCAGAAAATCCGCACCCACTTTCAGCGCGCCGGAACCGCCCACGGTTTGAATCGTTGCAATGCGTTTTTCCTGTAGCGCCGCGTGCTGCGCGCCAAACAGCAACGGTGCAATCGCCTGGCGATAGCTGGCCAGCCCATCCATCGGCAGGTAGAGTGATGCCTGTTGCGGCTGAGCATTCAGACGCGCTTCCGCTTCGGCTACCGCCTGCAGTTGCGGAACAATGCCCTGCTCGTTGTAAAAGAGGCCAATACTCAGGTTAACCTTATGCGGGCGCAGATCCTGCCTGAAGGTCTCCATTAACGTAAGAATCGGATCGCCAGCGTAGGCATCAACTTTTTGAAACACGGTAAATCTCCCTAGTGATAGTCTCTTTTATCAGCTCAAACTTCATAACGCCCGGGCCGATGGTTCATCGCGATAATCAAATTCAGCATCAGCGCGCCAGCGATTGACGCCGCCAGCATTGGCAGCGAAACCACAAACAATGAGGCCAAAACCACGCAGCTGTCTACCGCCATTTGCAGCTTGCCGGCACGAATGCCAAACCGATCCTGCAACCACAGGGCAAGAATATTGATGCCGCCCAGGCTGGCCTTATGACGAAACAACACAATAAACCCAACGCCCATAATAATGTTACCGAACACTGTCGCATAAAACGGGTTAAGCGCGTCAAAATGAATGAAAAGTGGATGCAGCCGGGTAAAGAGTGAAACCAGCGCGACGGCGCAGAAAGTTTTGGTGGTAAATGCCCACCCCATTCGCTTTACCGCCAGCCAGTAGAACGGCAGGTTAATAACAAAAAACAGCGTGCCAAAGGAAAAAGAGGTCAGATAGCTGATCAGGAAAGCGATGCCTGCCGTGCTGCCGGTCAGTGCGCCAGCCTGCTTTAACATGACCACACCGAACGATACCATCAGCGTGCCAAACAGCAGCGCCAGCGCATCTTCCAGCAGCGTGTGCGGAACGCGGGCGGGTTGAACGATATTATCCATAGGGCTGTTTACCGAAGAAAAAGATAACGGCCAGCAAGAATCGCACCATAACGGCAGGCTTTAGCGGCATAAATTGATGCTTTGCCAGTAACCGCCTGATTAAATAAATAATTAACCGCACGTTACCTGCTCTGTTTAGCCTGATGACGCTTAAGCTGCGCACCCTGAGCGCTATTTATGCACAAACTGTGCGCTTAACTCCGCTGAATGCACTCTAACTGTGCGTCAGGCACTTTTTTGGTGCAGCAGCGCGGGCGCCGCGATGGTCAGACCGTTCTCTTTCAGCCGGTTTAGCACCACAGAGGTTTTAACGTGCGATACGCTGCGATGCCCCGCCACCAGCACGCTGATTAATGCGCTTAGCTCAGCCAGGCTGTTAACGGCTACCTTCAGGAGATAATCCGCATCACCGGTGGTTTTATAAGCGTCCACAATAGCGCTCTGCTCTGCCACCATGTGGTGAAAGCTCTCTACATAATCGGAGGTGTGATTAATCAGGCGCACCTCAATCAGGCCAATCATACCCAGCCCAACGGCGTCAGGTGAGACGCGCGCATGGTAGCCCAGTATAAGATTTCCCTGCTCAAGGGTGATGCGGCGGCGGGAACACTGCGAGGCGGACAGGCCGACCAGGTCGCTCAGTTCCTGATTGGTTAAGCGCCCATTGGCCTGGAGTAAGGTCAGAATTTTCAGATCGTAATCGTCAAGCTGTGCCATCTTGATTTGCCGCTCTTAGCGCTTAAATCGTTACAGATAAACGCAATTAAGCGGCAAATGTCCAACACAATTTTTTGATGACCCAAAGAGATGCACAAAGCGTGCATACTATTCGTCGTCGTATTGCGGCCCGGCATAGTTGTCAAAACGCGACCATTGCCCATTAAAGGTCAGACGTACTGTCCCGATCGGACCGTTACGCTGTTTACCGATAATGATCTCGGCGATCCCTTTCAGATCGCTGTTCTCGTGGTAAACCTCATCACGATAGATAAACATGATCAGGTCGGCATCCTGCTCGATCGAGCCAGATTCACGCAGATCGGAGTTTACCGGACGTTTATCGGCGCGCTGTTCCAGCGAGCGGTTAAGCTGCGACAGCGCCACCACCGGCACGTTCAGCTCCTTTGCCAGCGCCTTTAGCGAGCGGGAAATCTCAGCGATCTCCAGCGTACGGTTGTCAGAAAGCGACGGTACGCGCATCAGCTGCAGGTAGTCGATCATAATCAGGCTTAAGCCGTTATTCTCACGGAATATGCGGCGTGCACGCGAGCGTACTTCCGTTGGCGTCAGGCCAGAGGAGTCATCAATATAGATGTTCTTTTTCTCCAGCAGGATGCCCATGGTGCCGGAAATACGCGCCCAGTCCTCATCATCCAGCTGGCCAGTACGTATGCGTGTCTGGTCAACGCGTGACAGCGACGCCAGCATACGCATCATAATCTGCTCGCTGGGCATCTCCAGGCTGAAGATCAACACCGGTTTTTCATGCAGCATCGCGGCGTTTTCGCACAGGTTCATGGCGAAGGTGGTTTTACCCATTGACGGACGCGCCGCCACGATAATCAGGTCGGAACCCTGCAAACCGGCGGTTTTTTTGTTGAGATCCTGATAACCGGTATCTACGCCGGTTACGCCGTCATGCGGCTTCTGATACAGCGACTCGATGCGCGAAACGGTCGCCTCAAGAATCTGCTCAATGTTTTTCGGGCCTTCATCTTTATTCGCGCGCTGTTCAGCGATTTTAAAGACGTTCGACTCAGCGAAATCCAGCAGATCCTCGCTGCTGCGCCCCTGCGGATCATAACCGGCATCGGCGATCTGGTTCGCTACCGCGATCATTTCGCGCACCACCGCTCGCTCGCGAACGATATCGGCGTAGGCGTTGATGTTTGCCGCGCTGGGGGTATTTTTTGACAGCTCCGCCAGATAGGCGAAGCCGCCGACCATATCCAGCTCGCCGCGCTGCTCCAGTGAATCAGAAAGCGTAATCAGGTCGATGGGCTGGCTGGCTTCCAGCAGCCGCTGCATTTCACTGAATATCAGACGATGAGGGCGACTGTAGAAGTCTTCGGCCACCACGCGCTCTGAGACGTTATCCCAGCGCTCGTTGTCCAGCATCAACCCGCCCAGCACCGACTGCTCCGCTTCCAGCGAATGGGGCGGCAATTTCAGCCCTTCTACCTGGCGATCGCGAACCTCGTTGGATTTGTTGGTGGGTTTATTTCCTGCCATAGTGAATGCAATACCGAATGTGTGAGTGACGCGCAAGTATACCCGTTTTTCGCCAGCTTGACGTCATGTCGTAACTGGAAACCAGCAGGAGGGACAATGGCAAAACGTATTCAAATCGCCCAGTATGGCGGCCCGGAAACGCTGCAATGGATCGACTTCAATCCTTCCGACCCCGCTGACGATGAAGTGCAGGTAGAGAACAAAGCTATCGGCATCAATTATATCGATACCTACGTACGCTCCGGGCTTTATCCTGTGCCTGAGCTGCCTTCCGGTATCGGCACCGAAGCCGCAGGCGTGGTAACAAAAGTTGGCAACCGGGTTACAGCGATCAAGCCCGGCGATCGCGTGGTTTACGCGCAGTCTGCGCTGGGCGCCTACAGTGAAATCCATAATGTGCATCAGGATAAGATTGCGCTGCTGCCTGATGCCCTCTCTTTTGAACAGGCGGCGGCCTCGTTTCTGAAGGGGCTTACCGTACACTATCTGCTACGGCAAACGTATGAAGTGCAGGCAGATGAGATCTTTCTGTTTCACGCAGCGGCTGGCGGCGTAGGACTGATCGCCTGTCAGTGGGCAAAGGCGCTGGGTGCGCATTTGATTGGGACGGTTGGCTCAGAGGAAAAAGCGCGGCTGGCTAAAGATCGCGGGGCCTGGGCCACAATCAACTATCGTGAAGAAGATATCGCACAGCGCGTCAGCGAGCTGACCGACGGTAAAAAGGTACGCGTGGTTTACGATTCGGTAGGCAAGGCAACCTGGGAAGCCTCGCTTAACTGCCTGCAGCGACGTGGCCTGATGGTGAGTTTCGGTAACGCCTCCGGTCCGGTGACCGGCGTTAACCTGGCGATTCTGAACCAGAAAGGCTCGCTTTACCTGACGCGCCCTTCACTTAACGGTTATATCACCACGCGGGACGAGCTGCAGCGCGCCAGTAACGATCTGTTTTCGATGCTTGCCAGCGGCGCGATTAAAGTAGAAGTTCCGGATAGCCAGCGCTTCCCCTTGCGCGAGGCGCAGCGTGCGCATACGCAGCTGGAAAATCGCGCAACGCAGGGTTCCAGCCTGCTGATCCCCTGAGCCGCCGGATGTACAAACAATAAGGGCTTCCCGAAGGAAGCCCTTTTGCTTTTTTTAATTCGCACTGTTGTAGGGTACAGCGACGATAATGTGTTTCGACTCAACGAGAAATAGTCTCGCAGAATTCATAAGTAAAAAATATGTTTAATTGCGAAAAATAACGAAGCAAAATGTCACTCTGTGATCTACGCCTCATATTGGCCGCTTTCAGATAGCTAACTTATTGATAATTAGCAAACTAAAGGTCTGGTTTTTGCCGGCGCTCATAAGCGTGGAAATAAAAAAAACCGTACGGCAGCCGCACGGGTTTTAACATAAGCGAAACAAGTCAGACTTCGGTGGTCATCTTATCTGCGACCAGCGACAGCGCTTTTTCAACGACCTCTATCCCTGCTCCGGCCTTATGCGCATTCTCGCTTAAATAACGACGCCACTGTCGTGCGCCGGGAATTCCCTGAAACAGACCCAGCATATGGCGCGTAACATGACCCAGATACGTTCCCTGCGCCAGTTCGCGCTCAATATAAGGATACATAGCGCGGACCACGGCAACCGGATCGGCATCCGGCGCAGTGCTGCCAAACAGTACGCGATCGACCTGCGCCAGCAGGCCAGGGTTTTGATAGGCTTCGCGCCCCATCATAACGCCATCCAGATGACGTAAATGCTCCTGCGCTTCCTCCAGCGTTTTCACGCCGCCGTTAATCGCCATTGTCAGCCCGGGGAAGTCACGCTTGAGCTGGTACACGCGCGGGTAATCAAGCGGAGGAATTTCACGGTTCTCTTTCGGGCTAAGGCCGGAGAGCCAGGCTTTGCGCGCATGGATAATAAAAGTATCGCAGCCGCCCTGCTGGGCTACCGTGCCGATAAAATCGCACAGAAATTCATAGCAATCCCGATCGTCAATACCGATGCGGGTTTTAACCGTGACCGGAATAGAAACCACGTCACGCATCGCCTTAATACAATCTGCAACCAGCGCCGCCTCCCCCATCAAACAGGCACCGAAGCGTCCGTTCTGCACGCGATCGGAAGGACAGCCCACGTTCAGGTTGATCTCGTCGTAGCCGCGCGCCTGCGCCAGCTGCGCGCACTGCGCCAGCGCCGCCGGATCGCTGCCGCCCAGCTGCAGGGCAACCGGATGTTCCGCCTCGTTATAGGCCAGATAGTCGCCTTTGCCATGAATAATGGCACCGGTAGTAACCATTTCGGTATAGAGCAGCGTATTACGCGTCAGCTGCCGATGAAAATAACGGCAGTGACGATCGGTCCAGTCGAGCATCGGCGCGATGGAAAAACGCTGGGAGGAGAAAAGAGCGCTGTTTTTAGCGACGCTGTCGGGCAGTGCCGTTGATATCTCTGAGTTTTGAGGCATTTTTTAACTTTTTGATGTTTCCGTTCACCGTTATTCTGCAACGGGAACAAAGGAAAAGGCAGAATAAAAGATGCTCGATTATAACATAGCGTGATGCCTGGCGCGTAGAGCGTGTATTACGGTGTTTGCTGGCGGAGTGGCGGCGATAAACAAGACCGAGGCGTCCAAACAGACGCATCAAAGAATCAAATGGCTTTAAGCTGGTTAATAATAAAAGGGTTACTCTGCAGCAATAGCAGAAGTTTTCTTGAGGCTCCGGTTGGCTGACGCCGTTTGGTTTCCCAGCTTTTTACAAGGTCATAACTAACACCGACGGCCACGGCAAAATCTTGTTGTTTTAGCCCGGTTGCTTCACGTATCGCTTCAACATCAATCTCGCTAAAAGTATGAACATGCTCCGGCTCTGGCGTTTGTTCACCCTTTTCAATTTTTACCATCTCTTCTGCACTTGCCAGCAGATCGGCAAATGATTCATCTTTCATCGGTATCTCATCGCTCCAGTTGACGCCACATCCAGCCCTTTTGCCATGATGGGAGTTACAGAACCTTGTAAAGCCGGGAATCTTGCTTTTCTCACCCTTTAAATGAAAACAGGACCGCAATAAACAATCGCGGTCCTGCTCTGCCTTCCCTGATGCTACCTGTTCAGGTTTATCAGAAAGAGAAGCCCAGCTGTGCCATTGCACCCCAGGTATCGTCTTCCCCCACGGAACCGGCCAGATCGAGGTGAACGCGGTTATTAAACGGCGAAATACCAAAACCTGCACTGACGACATTGACGTCGTTAGACTTCATATCCGCATGGTAGCCGCCGCGCAGTTGCAGCCAGTCAAGAACGCGATATTCCACACCAACTCCGGCGTACTGACTGTCAGCCTGCGATTTAAAACGCTTGGTACGGGTTGCATCCACGTCCAGGCTGGCAGTCAGCTTTTCGTTGTGCCAGGCTGCACCTATGGTGACCAGCGGACGAATCTGGTAGGTATCTTGATAGCCATTAACTTCTTTGGTTTCAATATCACGTGAAATGAGGTTTTGCGCGCTCAGGCCAAAGGTCCAGTTCTTACCTACATCGGTAGAGAGACCGGCATCCAGGTTAAAGCCGGTATCGTTGGTGCGATACTCGCTATTGGTAACTTTATTTTTATCGAAGTTGTAAACCGAGGCGCGATAGTTATACAGGCGAGTCTGTTGCAGTTTTGGCGTAATACCTACCGAAACGGCCTGTTCACCGATTTTAAACTCATGCGCGACCGCAATACCGTAATCCGCGACAATCGCCGCCACGCCGGTAGCGCTGGAGCGCAGTAAATATTGATCGCCTGGCAAAGGAAGGCGTGAACCATTGGCGACAGCGTCAAGGTAGTCGATATCACTTTGCGCCACGTCGGTATGCAGATGCACGGAGCCATAAGCTTTCGCCACAAAGGCAAACGGCAACGTTTCATTAGGCACTGCAACCACAATGGCGGCACCGGCTGAGCCGTCAGCTTTATTTCCGCGCAGGCCGCGCAGCTGATTGGCCAAATCACCAGAGGCGGAGCGCACATTGCCAAGCACGCCAGCAGGATTGGTCAACAGATCTTCAAGGTCAAAATCATCAAAGACATTTTGGTAGCGATCAACGGTATCGGTCACATCATCGATCTTATCGACCATCTTATCTTTATCGCTGATCTGCACCCCAACAGATGGCAGGATAACGCTTACGTTATCTTCCGCGCGGCCTTTGGTCAGCAGCGCCGGGTTAGTTAGCGGTGCAGTGGTGTAGTTGGATGAGGCCACGCCGGTGCCGCCCATCGCATCATTACGGGCATCGAAGTAACTGCCAGCAGCCAGAGAAGAAAAAGAGGTAAAGATTAACGGCATTAATACCGCCGCAGGAGAAAGCTTCAAGGAATGCATGTTTTTCTTTGTCATTATCAGACGCCACCCAAATAAGCTGAAAGTAAGAAGGAAATCACTGGATGAATGATGACCAGTAATTGCCTGTTTTATTAACCTGAACTCAGGCCTTTTTCCCCGGCTTATCAGAGGATTGCTGCTTTTTTAAGCAATCGGTGGCTTAACGTGTCTTTTAGAATTGTTAGCAGTTTAGCTTTTCTGCAGTTATTAAGCCTGACTGAACATTAGCTGGATCTTTTTTCTACTGCAAACTGGAAACGGCGATTTTTTAGATGCAACCAAAAAAGCTAATGCAGTCGGCAGGATTATCAGGCTGTTGTTAGCCTGATGCAGCGGAGGTTTATGATTTTTTTGGCGCTTTTAGATGCTTTTCAAACGCTAAATCAGAAAGGTAGCTATCTGTTTACAGCTAAAGAAAGAATAAAGTGGGCTAAAGCAAGTTTTAAGCGGCGGCCTCATTATACCGACCTAAAAGGATAGCCCTTTATCCAGCTAACCTTTGCCTGGTAAGCAGCCGATAAATGACGTTGTTGTCGATTAGGCAATCATTTTGTCTGTTAACACCCGTGTGATAAAATAACATTTCAATCGCCCGGAGAAAGATTATGAGCGTAACACCTTCACAACAGATTCTGTCGCAGGCTGAAAAAATTTGTCTGCAACGCAACGTGCGCCTGACGCCGCAGCGTCTGGAGGTGTTGCGTCTGATGGCTGAACAAAACACAGCTATCAGCGCCTATGACCTGCTCGATCTGCTACGTGCCTCTGAGCCACAGGCCAAACCGCCTACTATTTATCGTGCGCTCGACTTTTTACTGGAGCAGGGGTTTATTCACCGCGTTGAATCCAATAACAGCTACGTGGTTTGTCATCATTTTGAGGAACCGCGACATACTTCAGCGATGTTGATTTGCGACCGCTGCGGTACCGTCAGCGAACAACATGCGCAGGGAGTGGAAACCGTTCTCCAGTTGCTCTCTCAGCAGAGCGGCTTTTCATTACGTAATAGCGTGATTGAAGCTCACGGGCTGTGCGCTGGCTGTAAAGATGTGGAAAACTGTCAGCATCCGGAAAACTGTACGCACGATCACAGCGTAACCGAGAAAAAACGCGGGCGATAACGCGGTACAAACTGATGGCGGGAAAGTAGAATGGGTGGCACATTCCATGTGCCTGCGGGTGGGAGCATCATCCTGAAAAAAGCGCTTACCAGCGATGGTCGCGGTTATTGGTTTCCCAATCGCTTACTTCTTTTTCCGCTTCGTCTTTTGCATAGCCGTAGCGTTCCTGAATTTTACCGACCAGCTGATCGCGTTTACCTTCAATGACGGTCATGTCATCATCGGTCAGCTTGCCCCATTTTTCCTTCATTTTACCTTTAAACTGTTTCCAGTTACCGCCGGCTTCGTCTCTGTTCATCGTTTTGTCCTCTACCTTGGGTGTTAACAGCTTTTAGCTATCAGCGAAATTATCTTCGGTAAAAACGCTGATTCCCTGTGTTTGACACTTTTAATAATAGTAGAACCTCACGATTTTGCTGTTAAACAGCGGAACATGCGCTTTAAAAATGCTTTAAAAGCCATCAATTATGCTGAAAAGCCAGCGAATTCAGTTAATAAGCGTAACCGTAAGAAATGTTTCAAAGGGTGAACCAGTCTCCCCGTCGCTGGTAACGATGCCATACCCACCCCAGCGTTAACCCACGTAGCAGTAAGAAAACCGTGAGAGCCAGCCAGAGACCATGATTGCCCAGTTGCGGAACGGTTAACAGCGTCAGACCAAACCCCAATGCCGCCAGCGCCATGCTGTTGCGCATTTCTCGCCCGCGCGTTGCGCCAATAAACATGCCATCCAGCAGATAGCACCAGACGCCCACAACGGGTAACAGCATTTGCCACGGTAAATAGCGATCCGCCAGCGCCTGCAGCTGTGGCAGAGAGGTGAGCAGCGAAACAATGTCCCTGCCCCAAAGGGCATATCCCACGGCAAATAACAGCGCTACCAGCCCCGCCTGACGACAGGCTGCAATCCATACCTGACGTAACTTAGCGCTATCGCGTGCGCCAAAAGCCTCGCCTGAAACTGCCTCAACCGCATAGGCAAAGCCATCCAGCGCGTAGGCGGTAAAGGAGAGAAACATCAGCAGCACCGCATTGACCGCCACTACCTCGCTGCCCATGCGCGCACCCAGAATCGTCACCGAGGCAAAGCACAGCTGCAGCAATAGCGAACGCAG
Source organism: Pantoea sp. FN0305 (assembly GCF_050113845.1). Classification (NCBI taxonomy): domain Bacteria; kingdom Pseudomonadati; phylum Pseudomonadota; class Gammaproteobacteria; order Enterobacterales; family Erwiniaceae; genus Pantoea; species Pantoea sp. FN0305. The sequence continues at coordinate 286,950 of NZ_JBNJSN010000006.1, forward strand.
CATAATGTCGCGGTTCAGCCGCAGTAACCGACGCACATCGCCTTTCAGTGCATTTTTTAGGTGCACAAAGGTGATCTGACGCAGGCGCAGCACATGCCATACCAAGCCCAGCCCCACCAACAGCGTTATCGCTTCTGCAATTGCGGTAGCCGCCGCCGCTCCGGTCACGCCCCAGCCAAGGCCGATAACAAACCACAAATCCAGCAAAATATTAACCAGATTGCCGACAATCAGCAGAATAACAGGCGCGCGCGCATACTGGACGCCAAGCAGCCAGCCAAGTATGACCAGGTTTGCCAGCGTTGCAGGGGCGCTGAGCCAGCGAATATGAATAAAGCGCTGCGCCTGCTCCAGCACCGCCGGACTGCCGCCAACCAGCTGTGCCGCCAGAGCGCTTAGCGGCCCGCGCAGCAGGATAAATATTATTCCGGCGATAATGGCGATGAATAAGGGTTGTATCAGGGCGCGAGCCAGTGCCTGCTTATCGCCGGCGCCAAACGCCTGTGCGGTCAGTCCGGTGGTACTCATCCGTAAGAAAAGCAGCAACATAAAAACAAAGCTGGTAGCCGTAGTGCCTACGGCAACGCCGCCAAGATAAATGGGGCTGTCGAGATGACCAATAACGGCGGTATCCACCAGGCCCAGCAGGGGTACGGTAATGTTTGAGAGGATCATCGGCAGCGCCAGCCGCCAGAGGTGTTTATCGGTCGCAGAAAAGAAGTGCATGGCAATCCGCAGTAAAAATATGGCGACAAGCCACAGCGGTTATCGCCGGAATCAGGACTACAGGGGAAGTAAGTGGCAGCCAGCAGGCCGCCACTGAGTCATTACAGCCAGTCGCCGTTACGAATAACGCCAACGGCCAGACCTTCGATCGTCAGCGTCTGCTGTTGCAGATCGACCACAATCGGCTGGAAATCATTGTTTTCTGGCAGCAGCTGCACAGTATTGCCCTGACGCTTCAGACGTTTCACAGTGACTTCATCATCAATGCGCGCCACGACCACCTGGCCGTTACGGACATCCTGCGTTTTATGCACTGCCAGCAGATCGCCATCCACGATACCGATATCTTTCATCGACATACCGCTGACACGCAGCAGAAAGTCTGCGTGAGGCTTAAACAGATTAGGGTCAACCTGGAAGCGGCTTTCGATATGCTCCTGCGCCAGCAGCGGTTCGCCGGCGGCAACGCGGCCAATCAGCGGCAGGCCATTTTCTTCTTCTGCCATCAGACGGATACCGCGCGAAGCGCCAGACACCATCTCAATCACGCCTTTACGCGCCAGCGCTTTGAGATGTTCCTCTGCTGCGTTAGGGGAGCGAAAGCCTAACTGGGCGGCGATTTCCGCACGTGTTGGCGGCATACCTGTCTGATTAATGTGATCGCGAATCAGGTCATAAACCTGTTGCTGCCGAGCCGTTAAGGTTTTCATCCCGCCCCCTGGTTGTTTATACAGTCGCTGTGAGTATATACAGGTATTGGTGGAATGGAAACCGAAAGCTGTGTAAAAAACAACTCTTTATCCATTATGGAAACCCTATCGAATATATGACCACAGCAGGGTTACCCAAACAAAAAGGGCCAGTATGATGCTGAGCAGTACCGCCGCTGAGCCCATATCTTTAGCCCGTCCGGACAGCGGATGAAGCTCACTGCCGATGCGGTCCACCACCGCTTCGATAGCGCTGTTAAGGATTTCGACGATAATAATGAGAAACACAGAGCCAATCAGCAAAACGCGCGTGATGGCATCAACATCAAGCCAGCAAGCGATGAGCACCGCCGCCAGCGCCAACAGTGTTTCCTGGCGAAACGCCGCTTCATGCTGCCAGGCTGCCCGCAGGCCTTTCCAGGAATATCCGGCCGCCTTAATGATGCGGGTAAGGCCCGTTACGTTATTTGCCATCTTCAGGGAACCCTTTGCAATGTTTAACGTCAATGTCAGGATGCAGCACTAATTGCAACACCACAGATCTTCAATGCGCTTTCTGGTATGCTTGCGGCGCTTTGCTAACAAGAGGCTTCATGTTGTCTATGTCAGGTTGGCGTAAACTTTATTATAAGTTACTGAATTTACCACTAACATTTTTAGTTAAGAGTAAGGCAATTCCGGGTGAGCCGGTAGCAGAACTGGGAATCGATACGTCGCGCCCCATTATGTATGTGCTGCCTTATGATTCAAAGGCCGATCTCCTTGCGTTGCGCACCCAGTGTCGCCTGCACGATCTGCCCGATCCGCTTGATCCGCTGGAGATAGACGGCGCGCTGTTGCCGCGTTACGTCTTTATTCATGACGGCCCACGCGTGTTCCCCTATTTTGTGCCGAATCAGGAATCAGTGAAACTGTTTCATGACTATCTTGATTTGCACCGCAATAACCCGAACCTCGACGTGCAGATGGTACCGGTTTCGGTGATGTTTGGCCGTGCGCCGGGACGTGAGGTGCTGGGCGAGCAAACCCCTCACCTGCGTGAGCTGAATGGCGTACAGAAATTTATTGCTGTGCTGTGGCTGGGACGCGATAGCTTTGTGCGTTTCTCACCGATGGTTTCTCTGCGTCGTATGGCGACAGAACACGGCACCGATAAAACCATTGCCCAGAAGCTGGCGCGCGTGGCGCGCATTCATTTTGCCCGTCAGCGTCTGGCCGCCGTTGGGCCGCGCCTGCCGGTACGCCACGATCTGTTTAATAAGCTGCTGCAGTCGAAGGCCATTGCCAAAGCGGTAGAGGACGAAGCGCGCAGCAAAAAAATCTCGCAGGAGAAAGCGCAGCAGAACGCCATCGAGCTGATGGAAGAGATCGCGGCTGACTTTTCCTATGAAATGATCCGTCTGAGCGACCGCGTGATTGGCTGGACATGGAGCAAAATCTACCAGGGCATCAACGTCAGCGGCGGCGAACGTATTCGTCAGCTGGCGCTGGATGGTCACGGACTGGTTTATGTGCCCTGCCACCGCAGCCATATGGATTATTTGCTGCTCTCCTACGTGCTTTATCATCAGGGGCTGGTGCCGCCGCACATTGCTGCCGGCATCAACCTTAACTTCTGGCCGGCCGGGCCAATTTTCCGTCGTCTCGGCGCGTTCTTTATTCGTCGAACCTTTAAGGGCAACAAGCTCTACTCCACGGTGTTCCGCGAATATCTGGGCGAGCTGTTCAGCCGCGGCTATTCGGTTGAATATTTTGTTGAAGGTGGACGCTCACGCACCGGACGTCTGCTCGATCCGAAAACCGGTACGCTGTCAATGACGATTCAGGCAATGCTACGTGGCGGCAACCGACCTATTACCGTGGTGCCGGTGTATATCGGCTATGAGCATGTAATGGAAGTAGGCACTTACGCTAAGGAACTGCGCGGCGCGGCTAAAGAGAAAGAAGGCTTTATGCAAATGCTGCGCGGCCTGAGCAAGCTGCGTAATCTGGGCCAGGGTTATGTCAACTTTGGCGAGCCGCTGCCGCTGGTCAATTATCTTAACAAGCAGGTGCCGGAGTGGCGTGATTCGATCGATCCCATTGTCGCGCAGCGTCCACAATGGCTGACGCCAGCGGTAAACGATATCGCCCAGCAGATTATGGTGCGTATTAACAACGCCAGCGCCGCCAATGCCATGAACCTGTGCGTTACCGCACTGCTCGCCTCACGTCAGCGCTCGCTCACCCGTGAACAGCTTATCGAGCAGCTGGAGTGCTACCTCAATCTGCTGCGTCATGTTCCCTATTCGCCGGATGCCACCGTGCCGGATATGACGCCGGAAGCGCTGCTGGAACATGCGCTGAACATGAATAAGTTCGAGACGGAAAAAGACAATATTGGCGATATCATTATCCTGCCGCGCGAACAGGCAGTGCTGATGACCTACTATCGCAATAATGTGCACCATATGCTGGTGATGCCGTCGCTGATTGCCGCGATTGTGCAGCAGCATCGTGAAATCTCCGCCGCCGAGTTGCTGCGTCAGGTCTCGGTGCTTTATCCGTTGTTGAAAAGCGAGCTGTTCCTGCGTTGGGATAAAGAAGAACTGCCACAGCTGCTGCAACAGCTGGTTGCCGAACTGGCTCGTCAGCAGTTGATCATCATTGAAAACGATGTGATGCGTCTGAACGCGGTGCGTTTCCGTACCTTGCAGCTGCTGGCTGCAGGTATGCGTGAAACGCTGCAGCGCTACGCCATCACCTTCTCTATCCTCAGCGCTAATCCGGCAATTAACCGCGGTTCACTGGAGAAAGAGAGCCGTACGCTGGCGCAGCGTTTGTCGGTGCTGCATGGCATCAACGCGCCGGAGTTTTTCGATAAGGCGGTGTTCTCAACGCTGGTGCTGACGCTACGCGACGAAGGCTATATCAGCGATACCGGCGATGCCGCGCTGGAGCAGACGCAGAACACTTATCATATGCTGGCGGAGCTGATCACCAGCGACGTACGTCAGACGATTGAAAATGCCGTTACGCCCAGCTAAAGGCTGACTAAAGCGTAAAACAGAGCGGGCGCCAGTGGCGCCCGCTTTTTTATTCGCTTCTGTTTAATTGATCATTTACCACTGGCTGAACGGCGGCATATTCAGCGCAATGCCGATAAATATCACCAGACCCACATAGTTATTATTTAAAAAAGCCTGAAAACAGCGCTCCCGCTGGCGTTCGGCAATCAGTTTCTGCTGATGTGCAAACAGCGCGGCGGCCAACAGCAGCGACCAGTAAAAAGCACCATCCAGCTCCATGCGCTGACCAACAATTATCAGCAACAGCAGGGTCGCCAGCTGCAACAGGCCAATGATCAGCTTATCAAAACGCCCAAACAGAATAGCCGTTGATTTTACGCCAATTTTTACATCATCATCCCTGTCTACCATGGCGTACTGTGTGTCATAGGCCACCGTCCAGCAAATGTTGGCGAAAAACAGTAACCAGCCGTTCAGCGGCACGTGGCCGCTGACTGCCGCCCAGCCCATTGGGATGGCCCAGCCGAAGGCGGCACCCAATACCACCTGCGGCAGATGGGTATAACGCTTCATAAAAGGATAGATCCAAGCCAGCGCCAGCCCGGCGAACGACAGCCAGATGGTAATGGCGTTCATCGTCAGTACCAGCGCAAAAGAGACCAGCGCCAGCGCTACAAACAGCACTTTTGCCTCTTTCTCACTGACCATGCCGCTGGCCAGCGGCCTCGTCTGAGTACGCTTTACGTGACCATCAATTTTGCGATCGGCAAAATCATTCACCACGCAACCCGCCGCTCGCATAAAAAAGACGCCCAGCACAAACACGATCAACACCTGCAGCGGCGGCACGGCTTCGCCCGCCAGCCACAGCGCCCATAATGTCGGCCACAGCAGCAGCAGCGAACCAATCGGTTTATCAATGCGCATCAGTCGGCTGTAAGCCTGCAGCTTATTGCGCGTCAGCCCTTTTTCTATATTACTCACTTGGTTCTCCAGACAGGCTTTGATAAAGCGGTGCAGCGGGCAAAAACAGCTCGGTTAATAACAGCGGCTTGCCCGATAAACGCAGACGCGAGCGACGCCCCCACAGCGCAGCAGAGATACCGGGATCGATAAAATCACGCGTTAGCGTGGAGGAAGAGAAGAGATAGCGGCCCAGCGGACGCGTGCCCAGCTGGCTGAGCATCATTTCTGGTCCGTCCAGGGTCGATTCCGGCACCACCGTGCGGCCAGCCAGCCAGGGCACACCGTCACCCGACAAGATGATTTCACGCAGCCAGTAGCGCGGCTCCAGCGGCAGAAACGGCAGCTCCTCAGCGATATCATCAGCAGTGACGAAGCCTTCAAACTGCGGCTCTACGGTAACTTTCCCGCAGTGGCGTTCAAAGCGCTTCGTCATCGAATCTTCTTCCAGCAGCCAGTCGAGCAGCGGTGCTGACAGCGCAGGCGATGAGGTGGGAAGCCAGGCAATGGCGCGCAGCAGGGAAAGCGCGTTATCGGACATTCGGCATCTCCGGTAAAAAACAGGTGCCATAGTGTAGCGCAGAGCCTTACGCGTAACACGCCACACAGCAGAAAAATAGCATGGGAAATCAGCGGGCAATCTGCTCTTTACCGCATGGGTTGCGTGCCTTTCAGCCTGGCTTCCGGTCTGGTGTTAATGGCGTGAGCCTTTATGGCAAAATCGATACTATGTCTGCAACGCCAGCCATGATTACCCGGATATTGTTTTATATTCTTTCCGCATACCTATTATTAGCGCGGTAAAACCACATAACATCAACGGAGGATGGAGGCATGAAACGTAATGTTGCGCCAGGATATTGTGTCGTTGAACAACCCGGTACGCTGGATTTTCAGGCCCGGCAACTTTTCCGGAATATCCGCTCTCCGGCAGTAATCCTTTTTATGGATCTCAACGCTGTTACGCAGTGGCTAAAACCCGGACAGATGCTGATTGTTGCCGATCCAGATACACCTGCAACAACACAGATGCTGCAAACGCTGAGGCAGGCAAAGCAGCAAACAAATATAGCCTTTACCAGCGTCAGCGCAGAGGAAGCGGATTTTTTCCATAAGCATTACGGTATGATTGCCGGCCTAACCAAAGCAGGAGATCAAATATTCAGTACGGCGGGTGACTCAGGAGAAAAGTACTTTCTGGCAATAGAAAGCACGTTAAAAAAATTGAAAAAACCTATCAAAACCAGTACCGAACGCAGGGTACGCCCATTGGGCAGCAATTTTTTGCTGAACGCAACCAGTTACTAAATGAGCTAAAAACGCTGGTAAATAAACCTCTGGTTAAGTCACTGGCTCGTCATACCGTAAAATTCAGTCCCTATGAAGATATGCGCAAGGCGTTAAATCTTTCCAGTCGCGCAATTGTTCATGAATGGTCAACGGCAGGCGTGGTAGGTATCCCAGGATATTCAACGTATGTCGGTAATGCAGCCAAAGCTGCAAGATTCTTAAAGCTGGGTGGATATATTGGCATCGGTTTTTCTTTTGCGGGCACCACCAACGATGTGATGAAGGCCTGCTCGACAGGAAGAGAAAACGAATGCGGAAGAAGTGCATTTAAAGAATATACGAAATTTGCCGCAGGTACTTTATTAGGTGTCTCTGGCGGTGCCATTGGGGCCACTGCAGGAGGCACCATCTGTGTTGGGCTTGGAATTATAACAGCGCCCGCAGGTGGAGCGGGAGGGCTGGCATGTGCAGCTATCGGTTCGGTTGCTGGAGGATATGCCGCCGGTACTGCCGGCGAGTCAATTATAGATTATTTTTTCAGGGGTTAATGCGTGAATAATTTATTTTCTTACATGGGGATAGCGGGCATATGGGCAGGCTTCTTATCTCTTATCTTTTTGTTTTTTTACTATTGTGCAAACCGAAATAAATACGAAAAAATCATTGAAATTTACTATAAAAAAGGTTTTACATTCCCTGTGCCTTATCATTTCCATTCACTGATGGGGTTCTTTGGGTCTTTCACACTGGTCTACTACTTTATATGCATTAAAAGAAACAGGAAGCCTCTATTCATGTTTTACAACAACCGTGACGTTTATAATTTTTTTGATACGGTTCCCGATAGCTTTTTGGGATGGATGAAAACTTATTACAGAGTAACTTTATTCACTCTGGCTTGTATAGTTTTTACGCTTGTAATGGCATTAATAAAATATGTTTATTTGAATAATTTATAGAAAGAAAAAAATAGCACAGGCAATTTTAGCGGCAGCATATGGAACCTGTATAATCCAGAAGCGGACTTTGTCACTGGCATGATTTCCTAACGCTTTGCGAAAACCGATGTAGATAGAAGTAAGATAATAACGTTGATTATTCGCAGAGGAGCCGCGCCGCGATAAGTTTTGAACCGCCGAAAAAGGGTGCGCCAACGGCGCACCAATCATCCAGCAAGATCAGCAATATGGGGATGTTATCCCTTGCCTTTCACACTACTGATAAATGTTGCGCGTGCTGATGTGGAGCCAAGACGTTCCGCCTCGTTCATCAGCTTCAGCGCTTTATCGATATCACCCGCTTTCGCGGCTTTGCGAATACCATCGTTAAAATATTTCTCGGTATCGTTCAGCATCGGCTCAGATTTGGCGGCTGGCGCAGGCGCGGCGGTTGGCATCGAGTTTGGCGTACTGATGTTTGGCTGAGCCGATCCCGTAGAGGCATTGGCACTGCCCACCACCACGGGTTTCGACTCACCAGAGCCGAACAGCTTGCCGATCATAATATTGCCGCTGTTCTGCTCGCTTTTCACTTTTAGCGACAGCGTACCGGTATTAACGTGCCGTACCACCGGATCCGGCACGTCAGGAATGGCATTGCTTGCCCCTTCCGCATAAAGTTTTGCCGGGTTGATCATAGTAGAGGTTTGCGCCAGATCGCGCGTGGTGGTGTAGATCAACAGGTAAATCTGTTTTTGTCCCAGCACCGGCGTCAGCTTCATGGTGCCTTCCAGCCGGTTAGTGGCAACAATGCCTGGCTTCTGGTAAGTGAAATAGCTGCTGGGGAAAAAGGCCGCAGGCTGCAGCTGGCTATCCAGCACCAGTACGTTCGGCGCATAAACACGTTGATCTTTCATGATGCTGGCCAGTGTGACTTCCAGCGATCCCTGATCGGCGGGCAGCGCAACGGCGGCAACCGGCCCGCTGATATCGCCTTCATTCAGGCTGGCCGAGGCGGTATTCAGCGCAATGTCCTGACCCACCGGCGGTGCCAACGGCAGCCAGGAGAGGCGCTGTAGTTTTTCCGGGGCGATCGACGGCGCGGTAGCCACATTCTGCGGATTAAGGCTGGTGCTGGCGGCGACAACTGGCAGCACGGTAAAACTCAGGGCCGGAAACAGGCAGAGCGCGAGTAGATGTTTTTTCATTTTGTTATCCTCAAGAGAAACCCGCCTCTCTCAGGCAATAGGGAGGCGGGCTAAGGCAGGACTCAGGGCGGACTATGCCCTGTCAGATTGTCTTATTACCACCAGGCTTCCATCTGAATACCGAAGGAAACTTCATCATTGTCGCCACGGCTAAAGGTATGCGCAGCGTTATCGCTGTAGGCAACGCCAGCGGTAGTGCCCGGCAGGTTGCCAACGTAGTTCTGATTATTTGTCTCAGAGGAAGCGTAGCCCCATTTCTCATCCCACTTGGCGTAGGTAGCGAATACGCGAATCGCCGGACGTGACCAAATGCTGTTGCCTGCCTGCCACTGCTGAGCCAGGGTAATTTTGTACTGGCTGTTGCGGTCGCCGGTGCGCTGGGACTTCACGTTGTCGTAGCCTGCTTCCAGCAGGGTGCTCATGATCGGCGTCCATTTGTACATCGGGCGCACGCCCACGGTGTACCAGGTGGTGCCGTTATCGTTATCGCGATCCACGTCCTGGTACATACCCACATACATCAGGCTCCAGGTATCGTTGAAGTCAATCGCGCCGTGGTCGATCACGCGGATCATCGAGCCGTTGTTATTGGCTGAGGTGCCCGGACGACCATTAGGCGTATATTGCGTCATCGCATCAGTGGCGTACTGCACAACGAATTTATTCAGGCTGGTGCCGTAGAAGGTCTGGGTATGTTCCAGAGTTCCCATCCAGCCATTATCAGAAGCATCTTCGTCTGCTGCATCATAGCCGTCGGTATCGTTCGCGCTGCCGTAGTCAAAGCCCAGCTCCAGCGAACCGCCAGGGTTCACTTCCATACCGCCTAAACGCACGTCAAAAATATCGTTTGCACGGTTTTTGCTTCGTGTATTGCCATTGATAAAGGCTTCCGATCCGCCAGCCTCTGAGTTACGCGTGGCAGCCAGCGACAGCTTACCGAAGCCGAGATCGATATCTTCAATACCACCGCCAGGACCGGAGATGTCCCAGTAGTAGAAGTCGATCATATGGACATCATGACGCTTGTAGTAACGCTTACCGGCCCAGATATTGGCACCCGGCAGCGCATCAAACAGGTTTTTACCCACTACGTTCATCTGACGTACCGCAGGATTCGTGGTTTCAACATCATTCTCCTGCGATACGCCATAGCCGATCATAGTATCGACATAGAAGCTTTTCTCACCCTCTTTCCACACTTCCTGGCCCAGCTGGATTTCCGCATAGGTATCACATTCGTTGCCAAGACGGTACTTAGAGTTAGCGCCGGTTGCCTGGAAGCACTGCTGCTCACCGCCGCTGCCGGTCCAGCCGATGCCGGAACGGGCATAACCTTTGAAATCCACCGCGCTGGCGTGCGGTGCTACCACTGCGAGGGCCACTGCCACGGCCAGAGGGTACTTAGAGCGCGTTAACATCGCTGTTCTCCTGTTATGATTTTACTGTTATGTGTGCTTCTACGCCGGGTTCGCTGTGTAACCGACGGCAGGCGCGTCCATCTTCACGGAAAAGATGGCAACGCTGTGGCGGCAATCCGATGGCGTATTGGGCACCTTCTTCAACCAGCACCACGTCGTTCTGGCGGTAAACCAGGTTCTGACGCAGCGCAGGGATTTGGATATGGATTTGCGTTTCCTGGCCAAGCTGCTCGACAACCTGCACGGTGCCCTGCAGCGTGACGTCCGCCACCTCGCTGGGCAGCAAGTGTTCGGGGCGAATGCCCAGCGACATATTGGCGCCGACCGGTACATCGGTGCTGTCTACCGGCAGCCAGATTTGCTGGCGATTAGGCAGCTCTACCTGCACCTGATCGATGGCGGTCGCGGTAACTTTTACCGGCAGGAAGTTCATTTTGGGCGAGCCGATAAAACCGGCGACAAAACGGTTAGCGGGATAGTGATACAGCTCCAGCGGTTTACCGACCTGGGCGATGCGTCCACCTTCCAGCACCACAATCTTGTCTGCCAGCGTCATCGCTTCAACCTGGTCATGAGTGACGTAAATCATGGTGCGCTTCAGGCGCTTATGCAGACGGGAAATCTCAATGCGCATCTGCACGCGCAGTGCGGCATCCAGGTTAGAGAGCGGTTCATCCAGCAGGAAGACCTGCGGTTCCGCCACCAGCGTACGGCCAATCGCCACGCGCTGGCGCTGCCCGCCGGAGAGCGCCTTCGGCTGGCGATCCAGCAGATGCGCCAGCTGCAGCACTTCCGCTACCTGCGAAACGCGCTGTTGGATCTCTTTTTTATGGGTACCGGCCAGTTTGAGGCCGAATGACATGTTATCCGCCACCGTCAGATGGGGATAAAGCGCATAAGACTGAAAGACCATTCCCACGCCGCGCTCGGCTGGCGGCACTTCGTTCATGCGTTTACCGCCAATAGTCAGTTCGCCGGAAGTGATCTCTTCCAGTCCGGCAATCATGCGCAGCAGCGTTGACTTGCCGCAGCCTGATGGCCCGACAAACACCACGAACTCCCCCTCGGCAATGCACAGGTTGATATCTTTTGATACCACCACATCGCCCCAGGATTTGGTGACCTCTTTCAGCACCACATTCGTCATTGGCCTCTCCCATCTCCACGACTTCCTTTGAATGGCAGGAAGTGTGCGTGAAGGCGGGGGAGGAAAAATCCTCCACCATCCGCTTTTTTACGGGGGAGGAGGCAGGAGGATGAGTTTGTAGCGGAAAGGGGGATCTCACTGACCCGTCACGCTTTTTCGTGATCGAAACGGCAGGAAAAGGGGCTGTTTTTTGTGTGCTGGCACGCAGAAAGGGACAAAAAAGCTATAGGGATCACACTTCTGGCCGGTGGGGCGTAGAAACAGGGAGGATGAGTCAGCCGTCGCTTATCAGCAGACTCCTGCCTAACGACAACCACTCACGTTTAGAGGTAAGGGAAATGTCAAAGTTCAAACTTAATAGCAAAACGCTGTTGTTATGCGCCATGAGCGCCGCGCTGTTACCGGGCGCCGCGCTGGCGAAGATCGAAGAAGGCAAGCTGGTGATCTGGATTAATGGCGATAAGGGCTACAACGGCCTGGCGGAAGTCGGCAAAAAGTTTGAGCAGGATACCGGCATTAAAGTCACCGTTGAGCATCCTGATAAGCTGGAAGAGAAATATCCGCAGGTTGCGGCCACTGGCGATGGCCCGGACATTATTTTCTGGGCGCACGATCGCTTTGGCGGCTATGCGCAATCGGGCCTGCTGGCAGAAGTGTCACCAGACAAAGCGCTGCAGGACAAAATCTATCCCTTTACCTGGGACGCGGTGCGTTTTAACGGCAAGCTGATCGGTTATCCGGTGGCGGTGGAGTCGCTGTCTTTGATTTATAACAAAGATCTGCTGTCCAACCCGCCTAAAAGCTGGGAAGAGATCCCGGCTCTGGACAAAGCGCTGCGCGCCAAAGGCAAAAGCGCTCTGATGTTTAACCTGCAGGAACCCTATTTCACCTGGCCGCTTATTGCTGCAAACGGCGGTTACGCCTTTGAGAAAGAGAACGGCAGCTATAACGTGAAAAAGGTTGGCGTTAATAATCAGGGCTCACAGCAGGGTCTGCAATTCCTGATCGACCTGATTAAAAACAAACACCTGAATGCGGATACCGACTACGCCATTGCTGAAGCGGCCTTTAATAAAGGCGAAACCGCGATGACCATTAACGGTCCCTGGGCATGGAATAATATCGAAAGCGCCAAAATCAATTATGGCGTCACCCTGCTTCCCACCTTTAAAGGTCAGCCGTCGAAGCCATTCGTTGGCGTCCTGAGCGCGGGCATTAACGCCGCCAGCCCCAACAAAGAGCTGGCGAAGGAGTTTCTGGAAAACTATCTGCTGACCGATGACGGCCTGGCGAAAATGAATGCGGACAAGCCGCTGGGTGCCGTGGCGCTGAAATCGTATCAGGAGAAGCTGGCGAAGGATGAAAAGATTGCCGCCACCATGGAGAACTCGCAGAAAGGCGAGATCATGCCGAACGTGCCGCAAATGTCCGCCTTCTGGTACGCCGAGCGTAACGCGGTGCTGAATGCGATCAATGGTCGTCAGACGGTGGAAGCCGCGCTGAAAGATGCGGAAAACCGCTTAACCAAGTAAGGGCTTGCTATCGCTTTGCTCCCGGCCACCTGCGGCTCTGTTCGTCAGGTGGCCCGATGCTGCGGCTCGCCCCTCTTTTCATCAGTTGCAGAAGGAACCTGAAATGGCAAAATCCGCATTGTGGTGGCAGCGTGACGCCCTGAAGTGGCTGGTTCTTGCCCTGTGTGTGATGATAACCGGCTATCTGGTTGTTCTGATGTATGCCCAGGGCGAATACCTGTTCGCTATTGTCACGTTGATTCTGCTCAGCAGCGGCCTGATTATTTTCTTCCGCCGCCGGGCTCAGGCGTGGCGCTACGTTTGGCCCGGACTGGCAGGCATGGTGCTGTTTGTGCTGTTTCCGCTGGCCTGTACCATCGCTATCGCGTTTACCAACTACAGCAGCACTAACCAGCTCTCTTTTGAGCGGGCGCGTCAGGTACTGCTGGATCGTCAATTTCAGGCGGGTGACAGCTACGCATTTTCCCTCTGGTCAACGGCGGATAAAGAGTGGCGCCTGCTGCTGAAAAGCCCGGAAAACAAACAGTTTATTACCCCGCCCTTTTCCCTCGCTGGTAAAGGTGAGCAAACACTTACTCTTACAGAAACCCAGCAAGAACCGGCAGGTGAGCGCGCCATGCTGCGTGATATCACTCAAAATCGTCAGGCGCTTTCACAGCTAACGGCACGTCTACCGGACGGTACGCAACTGCGCATGAGTTCGCTGCGTCAGTTCTCTGGCACTCAGCCGCTCTACCGCCTCGGCGAAGATAACTCGCTGACCGACAAACAGACCGGCAAAGTCTGGTATGCCAATGACGAAACCGGCTTCTGGCAGACCAAAGATGCCAACCAGCAGTGGACCAGTGAAAAACTCAGCCCTGGTTATACGGTGGCGGTGGGCTGGGATAACTTCCTGCGCGTATTGACCGATAAGGGAATTCAGCAGCCTTTTATCGCTATTTTTATCTGGACGGTCATTTTCGCCGCGCTCACGGTATTGCTGACCGTGGCGGTAGGCATGGTGCTGGCCTGCCTGATGCAGTGGGAAGCGCTAAAAGGACGTGCGGTGTATCGCCTGCTGCTGATCCTGCCCTATGCGGTTCCGGCCTTTATCTCCATTCTGATCTTCAAAGGGCTGTTTAACCAGAGCTTTGGCGAGATCAATATGATGCTTGACGGTCTGTTCGGCATCAAACCCGCCTGGTTCAGCGATCCGGCTATGGCGCGTACCATGCTGGTAATTGTGAATACCTGGCTTGGCTATCCCTACATGATGATTCTGTGTATGGGGCTGCTCAAAGCGATTCCCGACGACCTGTATGAAGCCTCAGCGCTGGACGGCGCCACGCCGATGCAAAACTTTTTCCGCATTACGCTGCCGCTGCTGGTTAAGCCGCTTACGCCGCTGATGATTGCCAGCTTCGCCTTTAACTTTAATAACTTCGTGCTGATTTTGTTGCTTACCGACGGCGGCCCTGACCGGCTCGGCACGACCACGCCAGCAGGCTATACCGACCTGCTGGTGAGCTACACCTGGCGCATCGCCTTTGAAGGCGGCGGCGGTCAGGATTTCGGCCTGGCAGCCGCTATCGCTACGCTGATTTTCCTGCTGGTCGGCGCGCTGGCGCTGTTTAACCTGCGGTTCACCCGTATTAAGACAGATTAAGGAGCGAGAGATGGCGATGGTTCAACCCAAATCACAGAAGCTGCGGCTGGCGCTGACGCATCTGTTGCTGCTCGGCTTTATTGTGCTGATTATGTATCCGCTGATGATGGTGCTGGCGATTTCTCTGCGTCCCGGCAACTATGCGATCGGCAGTCTGCTGCCGGAGCATATCTCCTGGGACCACTGGAAGCTGGCGCTGGGTTTCACCGTCACGCACGAAAACGGCAGCGTTACCCCGCCCCCTTTTCCGGTGCTGTTGTGGCTGTGGAATTCAGTAAAAGTGGCCGCGATAACTGCCGTTGGGATTGTTGCGCTTTCCACAACCTGCGCCTATGCTTTTGCCCGTATGCGATTCCGCGGTAAGACGACGCTGCTGAAAGGAATGCTTATATTTCAGATGTTTCCCGCTGTACTTTCGCTGGTAGCGCTTTATGCTCTGTTCGACCGTTTGGGACAGTACATTCCCTTTATCGGCCTGAATACCCATGCCGGGCTAATTTTTGCCTACCTCGGCGGTATCGCCTTACACGTCTGGACGATTAAAGGCTATTTTGAAACCATTGATGGTTCGCTGGAAGAAGCAGCGGCGCTGGACGGCGCAACGCCATGGCAGGCTTTCCGCTTAATTTTACTGCCGCTTTCTGTGCCTATTCTTGCCGTGGTGTTTATTTTGTCTTTTATTGCTGCCGTGACGGAAGTGCCCGTCGCCTCGCTGCTGTTGCGTGATGTTAACAGTTATACGCTGGCGGTGGGTATGCAGCAGTATCTGAATCCGCAGAACTATCTGTGGGGAGATTTTGCCGCGGCGGCGGTGTTATCTGCGCTGCCGATTACGCTGGTGTTTCTGCTGGCGCAGCGCTGGCTGGTTAGCGGTTTAACCGCTGGCGGCGTGAAGGGTTAATGATTTTTATTGCCATTGTTGCCTTTGTTGTTATTGCCACTGCTAAGTTGTGTCCTGTGTATATTCAGGCGGCCTGTTGGCCGCCTTTTTTTTATTCGCGCCTGAGTCGGTTGCTATTGGCCAGCCACAGCGTAACAACCAGAATCAAGATAGCGGCAGAATAGCAGAGCGTGTCGAAAGGATCTTTATGGTCGACCACAATCAGCCGGATGATGGCCGTGATGCCGATATAAATAAAATAGCGCAACGGGAAATGGTAACCCGACTGGAAGTATTTAACGATAAGCGCAATAAACTCGAAATAAAGAAACCAGATGACAATGCCTTCGATCAGCAAATAAGCCGAGGCGGCTTCGCCAGTATTCAGCAGGACGTTTGCCAGGTGGATAGTCTCTTTGCCCAGAAAGACGATCAGAATAAGGCCCAGAAACAGCAGGCCGATGTTTAATATCCATTGCAGGACGGTGGCTATCATTTTTTCACTACTCATTGTTATGCCCTTTTACGTACGTGGTAACCGGCATCTGCCGAGCTGACATCATGACAGAATGTGACCAACATCACATTATGTTACGCATAAAAAAACGCCCTGACCGAAGGCAGAGCGTTTCCAGTGTTGCTGAACGGCAGTGCTAATCAGCGGAAGTGAATATCACGGTCGCTGGTCATATCATACAGCTGATATTTACGGCCCAGCATCTGTCCGCCATCGCGCGTCAGCGGCGTCCAGTTAACCTGAGCGCGGCCACGGTTGTGGGTAACGGTAAACAGATCCATCGGCACGGAAATATAGAACCCTTTGGTGAAATTGCCCTCGCCATATTCGTTACCGGAGACGTTGGTTAAGGTAGCGTAAGCGCCCACGGTCACGCCGCTGTCGAAGCGTTTTGAGACGTCAATCGTGCCGCCCTTATCTTTCGCCAGATATTCGCCCACGCTCATTTTCACCAGCACGTTATTCATAAACCACGGCTGCCAGTAGGCGGTGAGATGGCCGGTCGGCGCCGTGTAGTTAGTGAATTTCATCATGTTGTCCCAGTCGCGCTGTTTAACATAGTTTGCATCTATGCCAACAGCCCAGCTGGCATCGAGCGGACGATAGAGCACTTCTGCCCCTACGCCGCCATACATGGTTTCCAGATAGCCGCCGTACACCTGGCCATAAAAACCGTTGCCAAAGTGCTGGAACCAGTTCGCCTGCAAATTGTTAACGTAAACGTTATTTTTTACATAATCGCGAATATGGGTACGCACGCGCGGCAGTGAGGAGTCGATCGGCCGACCATCGTAGTTGAACTTGTCGTAGTTGTTGGCGAGGTTGGCAAAGAGGCCGCCGCCTACCAGCAGATGCTGCGTCAGCCAGTAATCGGCGTTGGCATTAACGCCCGCCTGATACATATAAAAGCTCTCGGGGCCGCCAACCGACTGATTCAGTACCGGGGAAAGGCCGTAGCTCAAACGCCCTTTCTCAATATAGTACCCTTGTTCGGTTTTACCCGGATCGACCGGATCTACACGATGCTGCGCCAGCGGCTGCTCGTGCCCCAGCGGGTAGCCTTCCAGCTGCTGACGCAGGCTACTGACGTTGGTTTCCGTGGTGACCTGCGGCAGGTTATAGCGCGTTTGGGTTACGCGCAGCGTATCGATATTTTCCGGCAAATTATTCATCAGAATAATGTTGGCACGATCGACGCCCTGCTGCGTATCCCGATATTTTACCTGCTCGCCTGTAACATAGAGGGTACGCTCTTTCACCTGCAGATTCGGCGCATCCAGTCCGGCATTATATTTCAGCTGCGTCAGCTGATTAGCTACTGCCGTATGCTGGAGGATTTCCGGCTGCGGCTGCGGACGATAGCCCGGCTTGCTGCTGTCGAGATGGCGCGTACTTAACGCGTTGAAATTGCTGCGCAGGGTAAAGCCAAAAGTGAAGGTATTGCCGCGCTCATAGCTGGCGTTGATATCGGCCCAGTCCGTCAGACGATAGACAGCGCCGACGTTGACTTTGCTGCGCTGCTCCAGCCGACCGGCGTAGTCGCCCTGATAGTCGTTGCCTTCATACTCCAGCTTCAGACGCAGCGGCTGCCATGGCGTCTGATATTCAATGCCGCCGAAGATCGATGCCGGTCCCTTAAACAGTTCGTCACCGTTGACCGAGCCTGCTGAGCCAAAGCCTCCACGGCGATGGCAGAATTTATCGTCATAGGAACAGAAGGGGTTTTTGATATTGCCGCTGTTGCCGAGATAGCCCCAGCCAATGCCCAGAGTAAAGTCGAGCGGTCCCCAGGCTTTGGTCGCCACCAGATATTCGCTGTCGAACAGTCCGGTGCCGCCTAAATCGCGTATGCCCAGCGCCACTTCAGGCAGCCAGTAACCTTCCTGCCATAGCCGCAGCTTGATATCAAAAGCCTTATCTTTATAACTTTGATCGCCGCTAAAACCGTCCACCCGACTGTAAAGCCGCGTGCGCACATCGGTGTAGCGTACGGTGGTTTCCAGCCAGGGAAACAGCATCAGCGAAGCGGAATAGAATCGATACTGATTGTTATTCCGATAGTTAAGGCTGAATTCGCCCTCTTTAGCCATTCGCGCCGTTGGCACCTGCATCAGGCCAACCCCGCCGAAATCTGACTGTGACGGGCCAATGGGTTCGCCCCACGTTGCCGCCTGCGCCTGGCAGGCAGCCGCTACGCAAACAGCGAGCAGGCTGAGAAGCATGTTTGTTTTCATCAGTCAGGGATCCGGTGCGTCAAAACAGAGATGATTTGCTGGTTAAGGTCGTGGTATTCGTCCGGCAGCGCCCAGGAAGAGAAGCCGACATAGATGATGCTGCCCGGCGCGACTTCCACATGACGATGATTCCAGTAGGCTACCGGCACTTCCCGGATAGCGCCGTCTGGCGCAATAACCGTTGCCACATTGCGCTCTGCGCCACTCAGGCGCGCATGACCGACAAGGTAATCACGCGTATCGCGCCCCGGCTGCCAGACCACTTTGCCGCTGTCGGCAATGGCGCCGGCCAGCGTAATGCTGGTGGGGCGTTGCAGGGTGTAGAGGCTGTACTCTCCTTCCAGACGCCGATTGGCCTCCGGACGTAGCCGTATCCAGTCAGGATCGAGCGAGGTGAATTGTCTGCCGGTTACCCGCACCGTTTTTAGTTGTTGCAACACAGCATTGATCGCCGCAGCGCGCGCGCCCTCTGCGCTTGCCGCCCAGCGTTGTAATTTTGCCAGCGTCTGGTGGTAATGCTGCTGCGCCGCTGCCGTTGCCAGCGACTCCGCAATGACCGTACCGGGCCACCAGCTTCGATCCTTCACCGCCGGACTGGCAAGTAGCTGAGAGAGCGTTTGTGCATCACTGACCACGGCGGTTTGCGATGCGTTGGGGTAATAAATTGTCACCTGGCTATCCGCCAGCGCGTTAAATGCGAGGCCGCCAAGCAGGCTGGCTAAGGCAAGAATGTTTTTCATGATTTTGCGGGCTTCAGAATGGTGATCTCGACCGGCAGCGTATCCACTCCCACCTGCTGTGCGCTCTGACGCACCTCGCCGCTGATGGCATCAATCCAGAAAGTGTTTTGCCATTCCGTACCGTTCGCGGCGATGGTCACCTCTTCATGCCAGACCCGGCAGGGGATCTTTTGACCCGCCAGCGTCAGTACTTCGTCATGACCGCGGATAAAACGTGAAGTCGCGCTACTCGCGCGCAGCTGGCCGTTCTCGGTCCAGCTCATGATGCGCGTCCAGCTTTCACCCTCACGAATCTGCAGTGAATGCGCTAAGGGATCCTGCTGTAAATTATCCACTTCCAGCAGGTTGTCGCTCAGGCCCAGGGTTTTTACCAGACGGCCCTGCTGCGTGACCAGCATCGCCCGATCCTGCGTTACCCATTTCTGTTGGCCTTGTTCGGCATAGCCCAGCACCAGGAAGATGCGCTGACCGCCGTTGATACGCAAATACATGCTGGCGTAAGGCAGTGATTCTATTTTTTCATCCGATACGGTGACATCGTCCGGGCCCATTACCGCCAGCTTCGCGGTATCAACCAGCCCCTGTTGCGTTTGTGTACACGCTTGTAACAAAAGACAAAGAAACAGCAATGGAATATGGCGCACCTGTCTATCCCTGTGTGAGTTCGGCAAAGTCAGAAAATAACCACACGGGCGTGTGGTTATGATTAAAAACCGCGTTAGCGGGTCGTGCTGGTCGTGGTTGTGGTGGTGGTTCCGGTATTGGTTCCATCCCCACCGCCGGATGCCGCCAGGCCAACGCCTACCAGCGCGCCCAGGGCACCAATACCTACTGCAGTGGTGCTGCCTGCGGAAATGGCTCCCGCTTCAGCGCCTGCTGCCGCACCGGCTTCAACCGGAGCGGCAAAGGCAGCCGAACCGGATGCCAGATACAGCGCAACCGCCGTGGCACATACTATTTTTTTCATACTGAATTTCCCTTCATGAAATGAATGGATGATTTGCCTGGATGGTTCCAGGCGGCTCCAGTATAGGGCAACAAATTACCAGAAATTAGGGCGTGGCGGGGTGAGAAGAACAGCAAGATGAGATAGCATTAAAATCCAGAACAAAAGGCATATCTCATATTTTTCATTGGTAAAATGTATAAAAATTAGCAGTTAAAACCAATTGAAAACAAAATTTCAGAATATTTAAATAAAGGCCTTGTTTTGATTAAAAATTAATCAAAATCATTTATTTTTTAATGAACTTTTATACATTAATCTTTATATTTCAAAATATTAAAAAAATATCAGCGCCTGTTTAGCGCCACTTTTAACCAGAGAGGTTTAGGACTAATCCTGCGTTAATTTTCGGCTCTAATCGATATTTTAAGAAAATGCTTAGAGCAAAAAAACCAATTTCGCCATCTTTGCTGTCAGGAAATGAAATATCGATCGCAAAAATGCATTTTTTCACGCCTGAAATCATGCGGAGGAATAAAAAAGGCGCCGTACAGGGCGCCTTTGCGATTCAGGCCAGCGATTAACGCCAGGCTTTATACAGATTGATCAGGCCATTGGTAGAGCTGTCATGGCTGGTTACTTGCTCGCCATTTTCCAGCTCAGGCAGAATACGGTTAGCCAGCTGTTTGCCCAGCTCAACGCCCCACTGATCGAAAGTGAAGATATTCAAGATAACGCCCTGGGTAAAGATTTTATGCTCATAGAGCGCAATCAACGCGCCCAGGCTGTACGGCGTAATCTCACGCAGCAAAATAGAGTTTGTCGGACGGTTGCCCTCAAACACTTTAAACGGCGCGACATGCTCCACGGATTTCGCATCTTTGCCCGCATCGGCAAACTCTTTTTCCACCACTTCGCGTGACTTACCAAAGGCTAACGCTTCGGTCTGAGCAAAGAAGTTAGAAAGCAGTTTTGCGTGATGGTCGCCCAGCGGATTATGGGTAATAGCCGGTGCGATAAAGTCGCAAGGAACCAGCTTGGTGCCTTGATGGATCAGCTGATAGAACGCGTGCTGTCCGTTGGTGCCCGGTTCGCCCCAGATAATTGGGCCTGTCTGATAAGAGACCGGATTACCGTTGCGATCGACATACTTACCGTTGGACTCCATATTGCCCTGCTGGAAGTAAGCCGCAAAGCGATGCATATACTGGTCATACGGCAGGATAGCTTCGGTTTCAGCGCCGAAGAAATTGTTGTACCAGATGCCGATCAGCGCCAGCAGTACCGGCAGGTTCTGCTCCGCCGGGGTTTCCGCAAAGTGCTTATCCATCGCATGGGCGCCGCTCAGCAGCTGCTCGAAATTATCGAAGCCCACAGACAGGATGATAGAGAGACCAATTGCTGACCACAGAGAGTAACGGCCGCCAACCCAGTCCCAGAACTCAAACATATTGGCGGTATCGATACCGAACTTAGCGACTTCTTTGGCATTGGTGGAGAGCGCGGCAAAGTGTTTCGCTACCTGCTGCTCGTCGCCCGCTGCGTTCAGGAACCAGTCACGCGCACTGTGGGCGTTGGTCATGGTTTCCTGCGTGGTAAAGGTTTTTGACGCGACCAGGAACAGCGTGGTTTCCGGGCTCACTTTTTTCAGCGTTTCAGCGATGTGCGTGCCGTCCACGTTGGAAACAAAGTGCATGTTAAGATGATTTTTATAAGGGCGCAGCGCCTCGGTCACCATATAGGGACCAAGATCGGAGCCGCCGATACCGATGTTAACCACATCGGTGATAGGCTTGCCGGTATAACCTTTCCATTCGCCGCTGATGATGCGCTCAGAAAAAGATTTCATCTTCTCCAGCACCGCATTCACTTCTGGCATGACATCTTTGCCATCTACCAGGATCGGCGTATTGCTGCGGTTGCGTAGCGCAACGTGCAGCACAGCGCGATCTTCAGTGCGGTTGATCTTCTCACCCGAGAACATCGACTTAATTGCACCTGCCAGATCGGTCTCTTTTGCCAGCGCCTGTAATTTTTCCAGGGTTTCCGTAGTGATACGGTTTTTTGAGAAATCCACCAGCATCTGGTCATCAAAGGAAGCGGAGAATTTCGCAAAACGATCGCTGTCCTGGGCAAACAGGTCGGCAATACGTACGTCTTTCATCTGTTGGTAATGCTGCTGCAGGGCCTGCCAGGCAGCGGTTTGCGTCGGATTGATATTTTTCATGGCAACACTCTTATGTTTTAACAACCGTAATTCTGACCGGACGTCATCTTACCTGTTGACCGTGACTCACTTTCCTTTTCCTGCAACAGGTTACGACTATTGTAGCGGTGAGCACGCGCTAGCTTTTTCTCACCCTTTGCCCGGGACTCATTATAATTCAGGCTGCGGTGACCGTAGCCGCAAGGTATTTCAGTATGACGATTCTTACCGTTGAAAGGAAAAATTTTTATGCCGCTCTCTGCTCCATTACTGCTGGTGATCATTGGCTTCAGTTCACTGATGGCCCAGTGGATCGCCTGGTTACTGCGGCTTCCAGCGATTTTACCGCTGTTGGTTTTCGGAATCGTACTCGGTCCGATAACGCATGTCTTGCAGCCTGATGCGCTGTTTGGCGATCTGCTGTTTCCGCTGGTTTCACTGTCGGTCGCCATCATTCTGTTTGAAGGCGCGCTTACGCTGCGCGTCGATGAAATTCGCGGCCTCGGCGGCGTAGTGCGTAACCTGATTGTCATCGGTATGCCGGTTACGTTTACCGTTATTAGCCTCGCCTGCTGGCTGCTGCTGAACTTCCCACCTGAACTGGCGGCGCTGGTCGGCGCGGTCACGGTGGTGACCGGCCCAACGGTGATTGCGCCGCTGATGCGCGTGGTGCGTCCCAATACTGCGATCAATCAGGTGCTGCGCTGGGAAGGCATCGTTATCGATCCGGTAGGCGCTATTTTTACTCTGCTGGTCTTTGAATTCATTGTGCTGCGTCAGCATGCTGAATCGTTATCGCATCTGTACTGGACGCTGGGCGTTACCGCAGCGGTGGGTCTGAGCATCGGCGCGCTGGCCGGCTGGTTACTGGGTATCGCCCTGAAACGCGTCTGGCTACCCGGTTATCTGCAAAACTTTGGCGTACTGGCGATTGTGTTAACCGCCTTCGGCGTATCCAACGCGCTGGCCGATGAGTCGGGCCTGCTAACCGTGACCGTAATGGGCATCTGGCTGGCCAATATGCGGGATGTGGATCTGCGTGACATCATCGCCTTTAAAGAGGAACTGTCGGCGCTGCTGATTTCCGGCCTGTTTATTATTCTTGCCGCCCGGCTGGATATTGGCGCGCTGCTGACGCTGGGCTGGCCGCTGGTAGCGGTGCTGCTGGTGGTGCAGTTTATCGCCCGACCGCTCTGTATCGCGCTCTCTACCTGGGGCTCCTCCCTGCACTGGCGCGATCGCGTGCTGCTGAGCTGGATCGCGCCGCGCGGCATTGTGGCAGCGGCGGTCAGCGCGCTTTTTGCCCTGACGCTGGCGCGCAGCGGGTATGCGCAGGCCGACCGGCTGGTAACAGTGGTGTTTGCGGTGATTATCGGCACCGTCGTTTTGCAAAGCCTGACCAGCGCCCCGCTTGCTCGCTGGCTGCGCGTTCAGCAGCAGCGTCCGCGCGGCGTGTTGATTATCGGCGCTAACGCCGTCGCGCGGGCGTTAGCGCTGGCGCTTCAGCGGCTGGATATCCCGGTGATGCTTACCGACAGCAGCTGGGAATCTTATCGTCAGGCCAGAATGGAAGGCATCCCTGCCTATTACGGTAATGCCTGGTCAGAACATGCGGAAAACTACCTCGATCTTAGTGATATTGCTCAGGTACTGGCGCTGTCACCCAACCGGCATCAAAACGCGCTGGCGGTTTATCATTTTAGCCATATCTTCGGCGCAGCAAAGGTGGCTTCGGTTCGCTCCGGATCGTCGCTGACAGGTCGTGGTGATACTGAAAGTCCGCGCTTCCGTCGGCATGAGACGCTTTTCGGCGCAGAGCAAACCTGGAGTCATCTCAGCGCACTGTTGGCGAAAGGCGCAACCATCAAAGCAACCCAGCTAACGGAAAATTTCGGCTGGCAGGATTACCTGGCAACGCATCGGGGCGCGATCCCACTCTTTGCGCTACAAGAGAACAGACAGCTGGTGATTATGAGCAACGCTGCGCCGCCGGAAGTGCCCTCTACGCTGATTGCGCTGGTACAAGTTGAGAATTCTTCAAATGGCAGTGATTGACAGCAGCGACAGAACCCGATATTTGTAAACGGTTAGTTGCGCAGCGATGCGCAAGCCAGAAGAGGCGCGTCGCCCAGGCAGTGTGTCAGAGGAGCCGTATCCGGTGAAGACACATCAGGGGGAGCGACGCCGAGGCAATATCTCCACGGCAGAGATATTGTCGACTGCAGAGGCTGAATCCTCTGGGTTGTCACCAGGCGCGTGCGACAGTCGGACGCGCCGCAAGGTGGGGCGCTTCTGGGTGATCGTAGTTGTTCCCCCTCTACGTCTGCCCCGTTTCTGCTCTTCCCTTGTGCCAAGGCTGATGGAATTGAACCTGACACGGGGTATCTATGTTGCAATCTGAATTAATCGTTGCCAAGTTTGGCGGCACCAGCGTAGCGGATTTTACCGCCATGAACCGCAGCGCCGATGTGGTGCTGGGCGATGCTAATGTGCGCCTGGTGGTGCTGTCCGCTTCCGCCGGCGTTACCAACCTGCTGGTGGCCCTGGCCGAAGGCCATGAACCCACACAGCGCTATGCGCTGCTGGATGAACTTCGCCGCATTCAATACGCTATTGTCGATCGGCTGCAGCAGCCGGAAGTGATCCGCGAGGAGATCGACCGCATGCTGGAGAATATTGCCATGCTGGCCGATGCGGCGGCGCTTGCCTCTTCGGCGGCGCTGACCGATGAGCTGGTGAGCCACGGCGAGCTGATCTCCACTCTGCTGTTTGTGGAAATCCTGCGGGAGCGCGAAGTGGATGCCGAATGGTTCGACGTGCGTAAGATCATGCGCACCGACGATCGCTTTGGCCGCGCCGAGCCGGATGTCAGTATGCTGGCCGAATTAAGCCACCAGCTGTTGCGCCCAAGGCTGGAACAGGCGCTGGTGATTACCCAGGGCTTTATCGGCAGCGAAGCGAAAGGTCGCACTACCACGCTGGGCCGGGGCGGCAGCGATTATACTGCTGCGCTGCTGGGCGAGGCATTGCAGGCGCAGCGCATCGATATCTGGACCGATGTTCCCGGCATCTATACCACCGATCCGCGCATCGTTCCGACGGCGCAGCGCATCGATAAAATCACCTTTGAAGAGGCGGCCGAAATGGCCACCTTCGGCGCTAAAGTACTGCATCCGGCAACGCTGATGCCTGCAGTGCGCAACGATATCCCGGTTTTTGTCGGCTCCAGCAAAGATCCTGCCGCTGGCGGCACGCTGGTCTGCAATGAGACCGAAAACCCGCCTTTATTCCGTGCGCTGGCGTTGCGTCGCAAGCAAACGCTGCTGACGTTGCATAGCCTGAATATGCTACATGCGCGCGGCTTCCTGGCGGAGGTGTTTGCTATTCTGGCGCGCCATCATATTTCTGTTGATCTGATTACCACCTCCGAAGTGAGCGTGGCGCTGACGCTGGATACCACTGGCTCAACCTCTACCGGCGACAGTCTGTTAACCCAGGCGCTGCTGACCGAGCTCTCCTCGCTCTGTCG
This sequence comes from Pantoea sp. FN0305, assembly GCF_050113845.1. NCBI lineage: Bacteria > Pseudomonadati > Pseudomonadota > Gammaproteobacteria > Enterobacterales > Erwiniaceae > Pantoea > Pantoea sp. FN0305. The sequence continues at coordinate 312,590 of NZ_JBNJSN010000006.1, forward strand.
CGTAGAGGTAGAAGAGAATCTGGCGCTGATCGCCCTGATCGGCAACAAGCTGTCGCAGGCATGCGGCGTTGGCAAAGAGGTCTTCGGCGTACTGGAGCCTTTTAACCTGCGCATGATCTGCTATGGCGCCAGCAGCTATAACCTCTGTTTCCTGGTGCCAGGCAACGATGCCGAGCAGATAGTGCGCACCCTGCATCGCAATCTGTTTAAGAGCTAATGTTTAACGCTGTCAGCGGCACAGATGTAAAATAAACGTAACCTGACAGCAAACGCCTGGCATTTTTATAAGGATATCTGGCTATGCTTACCAGGATCACCCGGCTGTTTCCGCTGTGGGCGATTTTGCTTTCAGTGGCCGCCTATTTTTCCCCCGGCACCTTTACCGGCATCGGCCCCTGGGTTTCTTATTTGCTGATGCTGATTATGTTCGGGATGGGCGTTACCTTGCATATCGATGATTTTAAGCGTGTGCTGGTGCGCCCGGCTCCGGTTATCGCCGGTACCTTTTTGCATTATCTGGTGATGCCGCTGGCTGCCTGGCTGCTGGCCAGGCTGTTTCAGATGCCGCCCGATCTGGCCGCAGGCATGATTCTGGTGGGCAGCGTAGCCAGCGGCACAGCATCTAACGTTATGATCTATCTGGCGAAAGGCGATGTAGCGCTATCGGTAACTATCTCTTCCGTTTCGGCGCTGGTAGGCGTGTTTGCCACACCCTTGCTGACGCGTTTTTATGTAGACACGCATATTGAAGTGGATGTGGTCGGCATGCTGTTGAGCATTATCAAAATCGTGGTGATCCCTATCGGCCTCGGTCTGATGGTTCATCACACCATGAATCGCGTGGTAAAGCGCGTGGAACCCTGGTTGCCCGCGTTTTCCATGGTATGCATTTTGTTGATCATCAGCGCGGTAGTGGCCGGTAGCCAGGGCTTTATCGGTTCGGTGGGCCTGGTAGTGATTGCGGCAGTGATTCTGCACAATGCCATCGGGCTGTTAGGCGGCTACTGGGGCGGCAAGCTGTTTGGCTTTGATGAGTCAACCTGCCGTACGCTGGCACTGGAGGTGGGAATGCAAAACTCCGGACTGGCGGCCACACTGGGCAAACTTTATTTCTCGCCGCTGGCAGCCCTGCCCGGCGCGCTGTTTTCCGTCTGGCATAACCTTTCCGGTTCACTGCTGGCGGGTTACTGGTCTGGCAAATCGGTTAATAAAAAATAAGCCCGGGAGATTTGCCAGCCTGAAAGGCTGGCAAAGCTTCACTCTTTATCCCGTTCGTCGTCCGGCTGTTCCAGCACGCTATAGGCTATCGCGCAAAACAGCGAGTTAAGCCGCTTCATATCACCCAGCAATCCCAGATGCAGCGAGCTGGTTTCAATGCTCTGCACATTTTTCTGATGCAGGCGATCAACATGCTCATGTGAAAAGCGGCGGTTCATAATGCGAAAACGGTGTTTAGCCCGGCGCAGACGCTTCGCGCTGGCGATATCACGCGACAGAAATACCGAGAGCGCCAGCCGCAGATTATTCAGCAGCTGTTCATGCAGTTGCTCCAGCTCTCTTAACCCTTCCGGCGAGAAAGCGCGGCGCGCGGCCAGCGACTTATCAGCCACGTCGCCGCTCATGCGTTCGATAATATCGCCCGCCTGCTCCAGGTTCAGCGCCGTTTCGATAATTTCGGCCCAGCGGCGTGAATCTTCCTCTGGCAGATCCTCTTTCGGCATGCGTGCCAGATAGAGTTTGATGGCGGTATAAAGCACATCCACATCATCATCGAGTCGCCGGATTTCACGCTCCTGGCGCGGCTCGCCGTGCATAACCTTATAGAAATTATCCATCATCATTTCCAGCACATCGCCCATGCGTAGGGTTTCACGCGCGGCGTTAGCCAGCGCCAGCGCTGGCGTATCCAGCGCGCTGCGATCGAGATGTTTTGGTTTCAGACGCGCATCGTTTTCCTGATCGTCGCGGATCAGCCGCTTACAGAGCCGCGCCATGGGATCGGCAAAAGGCACCATAACCAGACAGCGGATCAGGTTGTAAAAAACATGGAAGAAGATCACCAGCTCTTCATCGGGCACCGGCAATTTATCCAGCCACGGCGACAGCACATGGACAAAAGGCAGCACTAAAACACAACCAATGCCCTTAAACAGCAGACTGCCGAGCGCCACCCGCTTACCGGCTGCGTTGGAGCCGCTGTTATTCAGCATCGCCAACAGCCCGCTGCCGAGGTTAGCGCCGATCACCAGGCAAAGAGCCACCTGAAATGAGATAACGCCGGTCGCCGTTAGCGTTGCTGTTAGCAGAACCGCTGCCAGACTGGAGTAGCTGATAATAGCGAACACCGCGCCGATCAGCGCATCCAACATAATATCGCCGGTCAGCGACGAGAACAGTACCTTAACGCCGGAAGCCTGCGTGATTGGCCGGGCCGCCTCCACCACCAGTTGCAGCGCCAGCAAAATCAAGCCAAGACCGATACTGGCTCGCCCCAGTTGGCCTGCGCGCGTTTGCTTACGACCAAGAAAGAAAACCACGCCAAAAAAGATAAACAGCGGCGACAGCCAGGAGAGATCAAAGGTCAGCACGCGCGCCATGATCGCCGTACCCACATCAGCACCAAGAATAATCACCAGTGCCGGCGTCAGGCCGACCAGGTTTTGCGCCACAAATGAGGTCACCAGCAGCGTGGTGGCATTGCTGCTCTGCACCAGCGCCGTCACGCCAATCCCGGCAACAAAGGCCATGGGTTTCTTTTCTACGCTGCGGCTGAGCACGCGCCGCAGATCGGCACCGTAAACGCGCATAATGCCGGTGCGCACAATATGGGTTCCCCATACCAGCAGCGCCACCGCAGAAAGTAAATTAAGCAGGGTTAACACGGCTATCTGACTCCTTTATGCCGGGCTACAACAGCATTTACAGCCCGCCCGGCGGGAATGCAGTAAATGAAAGAATTCTCCTTACACGCTCCGCAGGATCCTGTTTTTAGGGTATTTTTCAGGCGGCACACGCGGGGATTAATCTATTAAATGTAGACCAGACGGGGCTGCCACGGGGGAAAGTTAATGGGCGTTATGCAGGGGTATACGCCCTGGCTGGGCAACGTTGCAGAAGTTGCCGGCCCAGAGCAGGGCCGGCGATCTGTTTATCAGTCGGCGTCGTAACCAAGATGGGGTGCCAGCCAGCGCTCTACTTCGCTTATCGTCATGCCTTTACGTGCAGCGTAATCTTCAATCTGATCGCGCTGCAGCTGCGCCACGGCAAAGTAACGACTGTCAGGATGGCTAAAGTACCAGCCGGAAACGGAAGCACCAGGCCACATGGCGAAGGACTCGGTCAGCTTCATGCCGGTATGACGCTCCACATCCAGCAGCTGCCAGATGGTGGCTTTCTCGGTATGCTCGGGGCAGGCCGGATAACCAGGCGCAGGTCGAATCCCCTGATAGTTTTCACGAATCAGCTCTTCATTGCTAAGGTTTTCATTGGCGGCATAACCCCAGATCACCTTACGTACCCGTTCGTGCAGATATTCAGCAAAGGCCTCGGCCAGACGATCGGACAGCGCTTTAACCATTATCTTGTTGTAGTCGTCATGTTTGCGATCCCAGGCTTCCGCCAGCGCATCCTCTTCCAGCCCACCGGTCACGGCAAACGCTCCCAGGTAGTCCGCTTTTCCGCTCGCCTTCGGCGCAACAAAATCTGCCAGACAATAGTTCGCGAAACCCACCTTCTCCGTTTGCTGGCGTAAATGGTGGCTGACGGCAATCACATGCGATCGCGACTCATCCTGATAAATTTCAATGTCGTCGCCAACGCGGTTCGCCGGAAAAATCCCCACCACGCCCCGTGGCGTGAGGCTACCGTCAGCACTCAGCCGATCGAGCATGGCATTCGCATCGGCAAACAGGCGCTGAGCCTCTTCGCCAACCACCTCATCTTCAAGGATGCGCGGGTATTTTCCCGCCAGCGACCAGGTCATAAAGAATGGCGTCCAGTCGATATAGTGGCGCAGAGTCTCAATTGACGCTTGCACGTCGCTGACGCCCAACCGGTGTGCGCCGGGCGGCGTGTACTGCTCCCAGTCAAAGGCGAAATCATTTTCGCGCGCGGCCTGTAAGGTAACCGGCGGCGTGCGCGGCTTTTTACGCCCGTGCTGAATACGCACCGTTTCATACTCTTTACGCGTACGGGCCACAAAACCCTCGTACTGCTCAGGCGACAGCAGCGCAGAAACCACGCCAACGGTACGCGAGGCGTTCTGCACGTAAACCGTCGGGCCGCTGTAGTTCTGTTCGATTTTTACTGCGGTATGCGCTTTAGAGGTGGTGGCTCCGCCAATCAACAGCGGCAGGGTAAAGCCCTGACGCTCCATCTCTTTTGCCACGTTGACCATCTCATCCAGCGACGGAGTAATCAGCCCTGACAGGCCAATAATATCCGCCCGTTCTTCACGCGCGGTTTTAAGGATTTTCTCCGTCGGCACCATGACGCCAAGATCGATAATTTCGTAGTTATTGCACTGCAGCACTACGCCAACAATATTCTTACCGATGTCATGCACATCGCCTTTTACCGTGGCCAACACAATTTTGCCGTTGGTGCTGCCGACCGCCTTACTGGCCTGAATATAGGGTTCCAGCCAGGCCACCGCCTGCTTCATAACGCGTGCCGACTTCACCACCTGCGGCAGGAACATCTTCCCTTCGCCAAACAGATCGCCAACCACATTCATACCGGCCATCAGCGGCCCTTCAATTACCTCAATGGGACGATCCGCCTGCAGACGCGCCTCTTCGGTATCCTCTTCGATAAATTCAGTGATGCCCTTCACCAGCGAATATTCCAGCCGCTTCGCCACATCCCAGCTGCGCCATTCCGCCTGCGGTTTGGTGCTGTCATTTGCCGCTTTGCTGCCGCGATATTTTTCCGCCAGCTCCAGCAGGCGTTCGGTACCGTCATCGCGGCGGTTTAGAACGACATCTTCTACCGCATCGCGTAGTTCGGCGGGCAGATCGTCATAAATCGCCAGCTGGCCGGCGTTAACAATCCCCATATCCATGCCGTTGCGGATAGCGTAATAAAGGAATACGGCGTGAATCGCCTCACGTACCGGATCGTTGCCGCGAAACGAGAAGGAAACGTTAGAGACGCCGCCGGAGATTAGCGCATGTGGCAACTCCCGTTTGATATCCTCACAGGCACCGATAAAGTCCATCGCGTAGTTATTGTGTTCATCAATCCCGGTCGCAACGGCAAAAATATTTGGGTCGAAGATGATATCTTCCGGCGGGAAGCCAACCTCTTCCGTCAGAATGCGATAAGCGCGTCGACAGATTTCGATCTTACGCGCCCGCGTATCCGCCTGCCCGACCTCATCAAATGCCATTACCACCACCGCCGCACCGTAACGGCGTACCAGTCGCGCATAATGGATAAAGGCTTCCTCACCCTCTTTCATCGAAATAGAGTTAACGATGCCTTTGCCCTGGATGCATTGCAGCCCTTTTTCGATCACATCCCATTTTGAGGAGTCGATCATGATCGGCACGCGCGCAATGTCGGGTTCACCGGCAATCAGATTAAGGAAACGCACCATCGCCGCTTCAGCGTCGAGCATTCCCTCATCCATATTGATATCGATGATTTGCGCACCGCTCTCTACCTGCTGACGTGCAACATCCAGCGCCTCGTTGTATTTCTCTTCTTTAATTAACCGCTTGAATTTTGCTGATCCGGTAACGTTAGTACGTTCACCCACGTTAACAAACAGCGAATCGGCACCAATGTTCAGCGGTTCCAGACCGGACAGGCGACAGGCAACCGGCAACGTCGGCAGCTTGCGCGGCGTCACGCCTTCGATCGCCTGTGCCATCGCGGCGATATGCGCTGGCGTGGTTCCACAGCAGCCGCCGACGATATTTAAAAAACCGGCATGCGCCCACTCGGCAATCTGCTCCGCCATCACCGCAGCATCCAGATCGTATTCACCAAAAGCGTTAGGCAGACCGGCATTCGGATGGGCGGTGACGTAACATTCGGCAAGACGCGACATTTCGGCTACGTACTGACGCAGTTCGTCCGGCCCCAACGCGCAGTTCAGCCCAAAAGAGAGCGGTTCGGCATGGCGCAGCGAGTTATAAAACGCTTCGGTTGTCTGTCCGGAAAGGGTACGGCCTGAGGCATCAGTGATGGTGCCGGAGATCATCAGCGGCAATGAAACACCCAGCGCGTCAAACTCGCTCTGGATAGCAAATACGGCGGCTTTTGCGTTCAACGTGTCGAAAATGGTTTCGATCATGATGATATCTACGCCACCTTCAATCAGCGCGCGTGTTGATTCGCGGTAGGCAATAACCAGTTCATTGAAAGTGACATTACGGAACGCAGGATCGTTTACATCAGGAGAGATTGAGCAGGTACGGTTGGTCGGGCCCAACACGCCGGCAACATAGCGTGGTCGCTCCGGCGTTTTTGCACTCCATTCATCGGCGCAGGCGCGAGCCAGTCTGGCTGCTTCATAGTTGATCTCTGCCGACAGCGCTTCCATATGGTAATCCGCCATCGCAATAGTGGTGGCGTTAAAGGTGTTGGTTTCCAGAATGTCGGCGCCCGCTTCAAGGTAGGCATTGTGGATGGCTCGGATAATCTCCGGCTGCGTCAGCACCAACAGATCGTTGTTGCCTTTCAGGTCGCTACGCCACTCTGCGAAGCGCTCGCCCCGGTAATCCTGCTCTTCCAGACGGTAGCTCTGGATCATGGTGCCCATTCCGCCGTCCAGCACCATGATGCGCTGTGCCAGCTGCCGATGCAGCGCGTCGATTCTGTCTGTCACTCTTGCTTCACCTGTTTTGGTTATTTTTAGTACCGTCTGCGGCACAGTCTGGCATAATTTTTGTACGACTCAAAGCTGCCTCTGGAGCAGGATTCAGATCAGCCGCGTTCTTAATTGATGCAACGGCAGTTGATATCCATTACTCCAGGGTAGGGTTCATATGGCGTAAGTCGTAAGGTGTTATTTGATAAACGTAATAGTTGAGCCAGTTGGAAAACAGCAGGTTTCCATGGCTGCGCCAGCTGGCGCGTGGCTTCTGCGTCGGGTCGTTGTGCGGAAAATAGTTATAAGGGATCACCGGGTTTAATCCCGTTTCGCTATCGCGTTGAAATTCTCCTGCCAGCGTTAGCGCATCATATTCAGGGTGGCCGGTAACAAAGGCCAGCCGCTTATCTTTACTGCCCAGCAGATAGGGGCCAGCCTGCTCAGATTCTGCGAAGATCTCCAGATCGGTATAGTCACGAATTAGCTGAGCGGGAAAGTCCGCATAACGGGAGTGCGGCGCAAGGAAAGTATCGTCAAAACCACGCGTTAATAAGGCATGCGGATGCAACGTTTGATGTTCATAAACGCCTGACAGTTTGGTAGCGCGGGTTTGTTTTGGCAGGCCATACAGAATATTAAGCGCCGCCTGTACCGCCCAACAGACAAACAGGGTAGAAGTGACATGCTCTTTCGCCCAGTGCAATACGCGCTCTATTTGCGGCCAGTAAGCCACATCCTGAAAATCGACCAGCCCCAGCGGCGCACCGGTAACAATCAAACCATCGTAGTTATCATGCTCAATGTCTTCAAAATTGCAGTAAAAATTATTGAGATGCTCCATCGGCGTGTTACGGGATTCACGACTATCAATACGTAACAGCTGAATATCTATTTGTAGCGGGGAGTTCGAGAGCAGACGCAAAAACTGATTTTCCGTCTCGATCTTTTTTGGCATCAGATTCAGTACCAGCACTTTAAGCGGTCGGATTTCCTGAACGCTGGCGCGAGAATGCGTCATAACAAAGACATTCTCCTGGCGTAAACAGTTTACGGCTGGTAATTCATCAGGTACCCGAATTGGCATAGCCTTTCTTCCTCACTATATACGTTTATACGTTTAGACATCCAGATGCCCGAAGATAGCCTGCCAGAGCCAGAATGTCGAGACTTCAGCCAGTAATTGAAAATGTTTCATTCAGGAAATTAAAAAAGCTATGAGGGCACAGGGAAAAAGAAAAAATGGTTATAACGCAGGAGGGATGGGTGAGGTACAACAGTAGGTAATAAGAGATCGTCAGACGCGAAAAAGCCTCAGCTTTCGCTGAGGCTCCGTCGTTATCTGATGCCTGGCAGTTCCCTACTCTCGCATGGGGAGGCCCCACACTACCATCGGCGCTGCGGCGTTTCACTTCTGAGTTCGGCATGGGGTCAGGTGGGACCACCGCGCTCTCGCCGCCAGGCAAATTC